>JANOCC010000040.1:0-5067 GCA_031411955.1 Ferruginibacter sp. | reverse complement strand
AAAATAGTTCCGGGAATTCCAACAGTGATCAATGGCCCTACTGATGCTTGCCCATTCATTGGGTTGCCTGCAACAGCTGTTTACTCTATTGATCCCGTTGCAAATGCCACCTCTTATACATGGACGGTTGCAGGAGCAGCTACAATTGCAAGCGGACAGGGAAGTACCAGTATTGAAGTTAATTTCCTATCTGGCTTTACTACCGGAAATGTGAGGGTAACCGCCAACTCAAATTGTGGAAACAGGGCTCCAAGATCACTAAGCATTACCAAAATAGCCCCGCTTGCACCAGCAAGTATCGCTGGCCCTACAGATGTTTGCGCATTAATAGGAACTTTAACGCCGGTAAACTATTCGATAGACCCAGTAGTGAATGCAGATTCTTACACATGGACATTGCCTGCGAATGTAACCTTGATCAGTGGCCAGGGAACAACATCTATTTCTGTTACTTTTGACAATGGATTTGTAACCGCCCCTATTAAAGTGAAATCAGTTTCAAATTGTGCTACCAGTGGCGACAGAAGTATTACAGCCGTTGCTGCTACCGCAAGTACACCAGGTTCAATCAGCGGCCCAACCAATGCCTGCGCATTTATAGGTTCTGGTACAGAAGCCGTTTATACGATCAGGCAGATCGCCAATGCAACCTCTTATAACTGGCAGGTGCCGGCAGGTGCAACCATTACAACTCACCCGGGTGGTTTGGGTGTGAATGATACTATTGTCAATGTAACGTTCAACAATGCTTTTGTTTCGGGAACCAGCATTACTGTTCAGGCTGTGGCATGTATTCCAAGCGCAACACGGTCACTATCGGTAACGCGTGTACTACCAACCACACCAGGGCTTATTACCGGCGCAACCAATGCATGTCCTGCTATGGTTTCAGCTTCAAATCCTTCAGGAACGCCGGTATTATATATGATACGTAAGATTGCCAATGCTACTTCTTATAACTGGACGGCACCATCAGGATCAACCATTACAGCACATCCGGACGGAGTTGGCGTAAATGATACTACAATAGAGATCACTTACAGTGCAGGTTTCGTTAGCGGTGCTGTAACTGTGGCCGCAGTAAATGATTGCGGTGCAGGTTCTATAAGGTCGTTATCTATTACCAGGTTAACACCGGGAGCGCCAGGAGCAATTACAGTTGTAAATACTGCCACTTGTCCAAACAGGGTATACACTTATACAATCCCGGCAATACCTTCTAACGCTACTTCTGTTTTATGGACAGTTCCTGCACTGGGAACAATCATTTCCGGCCAGGGTACAACCAGTATAACGGTATCGTATACTTCGGCAGCAATAGTAGGAACAGTTAAAGCAACGGGTTACAACAATTGTTCTAATGGATCTACAAGGTCTATCAACATTAACCTTGCTGCATGCCCTCCGGGATTTGCAGGAAAACTGAATACAGAAATAAATTCTATTGTTAATACAACAGAAAAAATGTCAGTATCTGTATCACCTAATCCAACAGTAGCTGATTTTAAATTGCAGGTGATTACTGCCGGTAAGGAAAAAATTAATGTAAAGATCCTTGATTTGCAGGGAAGAGTATTTAAAACAATCACTGTGATGCCATTCCAAACAGTAAGCGTTGGTGCAGATCTGAAAGCAGGTTCTTACCTGGTGGAAGTTACTCAGGGTAAGAATAAGCTAACACAGAAATTATTGAAATTTTAAATTTTAAATTTTAATTTGAAGGAAGAACTCATCCCTACATGGATGGGTTCTTTTTTTTTGATGTATATTTTTCTTTTTTAAATAAAATAGTACGCGAAAAGTTTGCAATTTAAAAATTCTCACATTACATTTGTTGTAATTCGTCTAACCTTATTCTATGTGTATTCCACACGCAAAATCTAATTGCCGTTATTCAATGTTATTCTGTGATTTATGCTAGAAAATGTCCTTTTTAAATTGACATTCATTATACAGATAATTTTTTGCTGATACCTATCACAAGCCCTCTCTTTAAAATCTCTCCTTAAAGATTATTCATAAGCTAACAGTATGCGAAGGACTGCTTCTTAAGAGTGTATTTTTTCAAACTAAATTTTGCTGATACCTATCATAAGCCCTCTTTAAGATCTCTCCTATAAGTTATGTATAACCCTGAGTATTTGAAATTTTTGTGGTTTTAAATAACGATCTATAAATATCATCATTATTAAAAAAAGTATCTATCTCTTCAGGATAGTGTCTTATATAATTTATTACTGTTGAGTAATAAGGACATGGCAAATGTTTATTTAATTAAAACTTGTATTTATGCAACCTATCTTAACTATCAGAAAAAGAAAACAGGCTTTTTTATGCTTGTTTAAACTACCGGATTTGCGCAGCAGATTATTACTGCCAATTTTTATGATGTTTTCATTCCTGGGGATCAGCCAATGGACGATAAGTCAAACTGCCACTGCTACCTGGTCATTAACCAGCAATTCATCAGTTGCAGTAACAGGAAATATTTCCGGTACGGCCCAGGCAATCGGAAATGATGTTGGAACACCCGTGAGTTTTGGAAATACCAACGGATGTAGTTCCGACGACTGGAATAGTAGTAATTTAAATGCTAACGACTATTACCAGTATGCGGTAACGCCAATAGGCTCCAATACTTTTACGGTAAATTCGGTTAGTTTTTTTTATAGTGTTTCCGGAAGTAGTATGGATCTATCTGTTTATTATTCACTGGATAATTTTTCATCATCCACCCAACTGGGATCAACCATAAATAATTTCACCAATACTTCCAGTACGGTTCAATTTACTAATAGTACGGTGATCACGGTTTCTTCAGGACAAACCCTTAGGATCAGGGTATACGGTTTCGGGGCGTCCAGTTCAACCAGGACTTTCAGAAATAAGACATTTGTTATTTCAGGAATTACCAATAGTATTTCAACAAGTGCTGTTGCCGGATCGCCATTTTGTGTAACCGGGGCAGGAACAGCAGTTTCAGTTCCGTTTACAAGTGTAGGTACATTTACTTCAAATACTTATACAGCACAACTTTCAAATAGTGCTGGTTCATTTTCTTCACCGGTTAATATTGGCACATTGGTAAGCGATGCTAATTCTGGTAACATTTCCGCTACGATACCCGGTAACACCATTTCGGGATCTGGTTTTAGAATTCGTGTTATCAGTAGTGGCCCTTCAGTAACGGGATCGAATAACGGCAGTAATTTAACCATGGTGCCTGCGCCAACTTCAGTGGCCGGAACATCGCTTACTACCTGTTCCAATTCGTCGCCCATTAATATAACCGCGGGTTCCGGCGCAACAAACCAGGCGAGTGTGCTATGGTCTTCTAACGGGTCGGGAACTTTTAGTAATGCGACCTCGTTAAGTACCGCCACTTATACACCCAGTGTAGCAGATATAGCGGCAGGAAGCGTAATATTAACATTAACAGCTTTACCGAATTCGCCATGTGCTGCCAATGCTACATCAACCAAAGTTCTAACTATCAATACTGCTCCTACATCAGTTGCGGGAACCGTTATCTCTACTTGTTCCACTGCTGGTGCCGTGAATATAACCGCAGGTTCTACTGCTACAAACCAGGCAAGTATCGCCTGGACTTCAAATGGAACAGGAACTTTCACCAATGCTAATTCATTAACATTAGCAACATTTAATCCTAGTGCAGCAGATATCGCAGCAGGTAGCAGGATACTCACGTTAACGGCTGTGGGCAATGCAGGTTGCGCAAATGCGGTTTCTACTAAAACGATCAATATCACCGGAGCACCAACTGCAATTGCAGGTACTCCGGTAAACAGTTGTTCGAATATTTCCGGCCCAATAAATATTACAGCCGGTGCCAGTTCTACCAACAATGCGGGCATTACCTGGAGTACACCGAATGGTACAGGTGTATTTAGCAATGAAACTTCATTAACGCTGGCTACCTATGAACCCAGCCCGGCGGATATTATCGCCGGTAGCGTTACAATAACATTAACGGCTGCTCCTAATAGTCCATGTGCTGCAAATGCCACTTCCAGTAAAACCCTTACAATAAATAATCCTCCAACGGCAATTGCGGGTTCAGATATTCTAACCTGCTCTAATTCCGGGGCGGTAAATATAACAGCAGGTGCCAGTGCAACCAACCAGGCAAGTATAGCCTGGACAACCACAAATGGCACAGGAACTTTTGCCAATGCAACTTCTTTAACCACTGCCACATATAACCCGAGTGCGGGTGATAATGCAGCCGGCAACCGTACGTTGTTATTAACAGCCGTAGGCTTCCCGGGTTGCGCCAATGCTACAAATTCAAAACTAATTAATATAACCACTGCACCAATAGTGGCCGCAGGGACAGCGATCGTTACCTGTGCCAATTCAGGTGCTGTAAGCATAACGGCAGGAGCTACATCCGTTAACAATGCGGGCGTAGCCTGGACTTCCAGTGGCACAGGAACCTTTGCCAATGCGAATTCTCTAACACTGGCTACCTATGCCCCGAGTGGAACAGATATACTGGCAGGAAGTGTTACCCTAACGCTTACGGCTACCGGTAATTTACCTTGTGGTAATGCAACTTCCAGTAAAACTTTTACGATCAACCCTGTTCCAGTAACAACAGGTGTAACTATTTGCCAGGGAACAGCAAGTGCGCCACTAACGTCTTCTTATGCCTGCGCTTCAACTGCACCAATCGTATCAGGACCTGCCTTTGCCGGAACCGGAACCAGCAGTGGTAGCGGAACAGCCTGGACCAACCCGGGAAATATCAATTCCAATAACGGGGTAAATGCAACTGTTTCAATAACGAATAATGGTACATCGCAGGCCTTAAATGCTTCAGGATTTGGCTTCTCAATACCAGCGAATGCGACCATCACGGCAATAGAAGTCGCCATTGAACGCAACAGAAGTGGCAATTTTACCGGTGAGATACAGGATAACTCCGTTAGGCTTCTTAAAGCAGGAATTCCGACAGGGGATAATGACGGTGCTACCAGTACCAACTGGCCAAGTAGTGCTGCTGTGGCAAATTACAACGGTGCAACCAACAGTTTATGGGGAACT
>JANOCC010000039.1:0-33008 GCA_031411955.1 Ferruginibacter sp. | reverse complement strand
TGTTTAGATTTGCTTTTTAATTGCAAATTCCCTGCGTGTTATTGTTAAGAAATTCCATTTAACAAGACATATAGATTCTCACTGGGTAAAGGTTTCAGCTGATTTTCAATGCCTGGAAAGTAGTCGTTTTACTACATGATTTATAATGGATTGGTGAATAGTGCATTAGCTGAAAACATTTCCAGTAATGATCTGCTACGCATTAATGCAGGTTTAGTGCATTACGGTGAAGATTGTACGCATTGGCATGCATAATTGGCATGAATTGTTATCCTGGACAACAGTCGACAAATTCTTGATCCTCTACAGATCTTCTTCAGCAGCTTTTTTAAGTATCTCTTTTTCTTCTTCGGTAAGGAAACGATATCCTTTTTGGTTGATCTTATCAAGTATTTCGTCTACCCGTTGCTGTGTTACAATAGAGGTGCGGCTGTAAGGATTGCGGTTACCGGTATTATAAAACACTTTCTTTTTTAGTGATTGGTCTTTGTTACTGTTTTTTGCGGGAGTAAAAAGATTGGTGAACCAATGATAAAATTTATTCATCCATACGCTTCCATCTTTACCGCGGCGAAGCAATACCACAAACAGAAAACCGGCCAGGGCACCACCAAGATGAGATAAGCTGTAGGCTGCACTGATAGAAGCAACACCGGCAAAATCGATAATGAGGTATACTGCCATCAATACCCAAATGGAAATACCTCCCCTGATCATAGTAAAAAATTTATGATTGGGAGATAAGGTAGTAGTGGCCATGGCAACGGCAATGGTGCCGGCATTAGCGCCCAGTAAGGCTGCACTGTTAACCTGGTTTTGTAAAGGAGGTATCATATAATTGGAGGCGATAAATACCAGCCCACCGGCAACACCTCCATAAATGTAAATGGGAATAAGTTTATCATTTCCTGTTAGTTCCTGCAATACATATCCAAATGCCCACAGCCATAGCATATTGCTGAGAATCCGCATCAGGTTATTGCCAGTATCGCTAAACATGTAAGTCAGGATCGTCCAGGGTCGCTCACTAAACCTTGTAAGGCTGGCAGGAAGTTCAAACCATTGCACCACCTGTGTATTATAGATATCAGGTGTTTGCTGGTAAAAAAAATAGGCTACCTGTAAGGTGAGCAATACTAAAAAGAAAATAACATTTAATATGAAAAGGTTCATCAGGGCATTATTATCCTGGCCTAATGTAAAACGGTTTCGTTTTAACTTCCGATAATCCTGGTGTCTGTCCGATTCTCCCATAATGTAAACTTGATGCTATAAAGTTACTATACAAAAAAACAAAAAGATGTTAACAGCCTGCTTAATAGAAAGTTTGTTTATTTGTCTTATTCCAGTAAAGTACTATCAAAAAACCCACAAGAGCTCCGCCAAGATGGGCAAAATGAGCAACATTATCGTTAGCTGCCTTTGATACACCCCCAAAAACATCCAGCGCAATGATGCCAATGATAGCCCATTTTGCCTTTACCGGAAAGGGAATGGGCATAATAAACATCTGGGTATTTGGAAAAAGATAGCCATAAGCTGCAAGTATCCCCATAATTGCTCCGGACGCTCCTACCGTACAACCTATGCGCATACCCTCCTGGTATTGTGCGTTCAGCTCCGAACTTATAGTAGCATGATCAATCTGCCAGAAATCATACGCATAGTTGCCCATTTGTGCCAGGCCCGCGGCCAGTCCACAGACCATATAGAAAATAAAAAATTTTTTCGGCCCCCACAATCTTTCAATAATGCTTCCAAACATCCATAAAGCCAGCATGTTAAAAAGCAGGTGAAAGATACCTCCATGCATGAACATATGAGTAACCAGCTGGTATGGCCGAAATACATCCGACTTATAATGATGGAGAGCAAAAAGGTCGTTAACCGAATTAAGCGGAGCGCTTCCTCCAAAAGCTACCTGCGCAAAATATGCCAGCGCATTTAAAATAATCAGGTTTAATACAACCGGCGAAGTGCGTTGAAAACTATTTCCGTATGCCATTTATCAAAGTTAGGAGTAAACGTTTATTTAATTGTAAGTAACACAACACATTCAATATGATGTGTATGAGGAAACATATCCACCGGTTGTATTTTTTCCACGGTATATCTTTCGCTAAGCAGGTTAATATCGCGGGCAAGCGTTGCTGTGTTGCAACTTACATATACTATTCGGGGTGCTGCTATCTCCAGCAACTTCATCACCAGCTTTTCATGCATACCTACCCTTGGCGGGTCGGTGATAATTACATCGGGCTTTCCATGAGTAGCAAAAAACTCGTCATTACAAATCTTTATAGTGTCTCCCGCAAAAAAATGCGCATGCTCTATCTGGTTATTTGCCGCATTCTTTTTAGCATCCTCAATAGCATCCTCTATCACTTCTACCCCGATAACTTTTTTTGCTTTAGGGCTTACAAATATGCCAATACTTCCGGTACCACAGTAAAGGTCGTACACAATTTCATTACCGGTTAAAGCAGCAAAATCGCGGGCAACCGCATATAATTGTTCTGCCTGGCGTGTATTTGTTTGAAAGAAAGACTTAGGGCTGATGATAAATGAGAAAACAGTTCCGTCTGCTCCCGAAGAAAGCTTTTCAGTTACATATCCTTTTCCGGAGTATACCTGTGGAGTAAGGTCGTAGATGCTGTCGTTCCATTTTGGATTTATGGTATATAATAATGTAGTGATGCTCGGCACTTCCTTTAGTAAATGATCCAGTAGTAGTTTACGATCAGCTTCATCTTCGTGGTTGAGGCAGATGTTTACCATAAGCTCCCCGGTGGTACAATAGCGGATAATGATATTGCGTAACCAACCTGTATGCTCTTTTATATCATAAAAAGCAAACTGTTTTGCTTTTGCAAAATCACGAATTGTATTCCTGATCTTATTATTTACATCATCCAGCAGGTAACATTCAAAAATATCGATCACCTTATCAAAAATACGCGGAACATGATAGCCGAGAGCATCCTGCTGGGGAACAACGCCATCATCATTAATCTCTTCGTTTGTAAGGTAGCGTTTGTTACTAAAAGTAAATTCAAGCTTGTTCCTGTAATGAATAGTATTGGCAGAACCGATGATAGGCATGATATCCGGCAAGGGAACTTTACCAATACGTTTAAGATTCTGTTCTGTTTCCTGTTGTTTAAACAGCAATTGCTTTTCATAAGGCAGCATCTGCCATTTACAACCACCACAGATCCCGAAGTGTTTACAAAAAGGATCGAGCCTGTCGGCAGCCGGTTTTACTATACGAAGTGTTCTTGCTTCTGCCCAATCTTTCTTATTTTTGGTAAGCATGATATCTACCGTATCGCCGGGCACAGCGCCTGAAATAAAAATCACTTTACCCTCATGCCGGGCAATGGCTTTACCCTCCGCTGCGTAATCCGTTACCACAATGTTTTCTAATTGTATACGTTCTTTTCTTTTCTTCACGCCGCAAAATTAACCCTTAAAAGGTTATTTGTACCAGGAAGATTTAAATTACGTGTGATGGGAATATAAGGCTCTGGAAATTTAACGCAACCCTGTTTCTTACCTTGAAAAATAAATTTGTTAACGATATGTAAATCTTTACACCTGCATTTAGCAATGATATGCTGTTGAACGCTCTATTTTAAATACATTTGTCCTCATTTATTATATTAGTTATGATGAAAACCTTACTCGCTTTTTTTATTAGTGTCTGCGCAATTTCTGTAACCAGCGCCCAGGGATTTAAAGTTACCCTTCAAACACCCAGTTTTAAATCAGGCATCGCTTTCCTTACCTACCATTGGGGTAAGAATCTTAACGTTGAAGATTCTGCCGCAGTTAATAATCTGGGCGTGGCCGTATTTAAAGGAACAAAAACATTGCCACCAGGCATTTATTCCATCGTGTTTCCCGGCAAAAACACTACAGCAGATTTTTTTGTAGACAAAGAACAGGTGATCAGTATTAAAGCAGATACTACAGACCTTGCAAATATGCAGGTTACCGGCTCTAAAGAAAACCTGCTTTTTAAACAATACCAACAGTTTATTTCGGTTAAAGGAACTGAAATGCAAAAGGAGCGAACAGCCTATAATAATGCTAAAACAAAAGAAGATTCGTTGCTGCATGAAAATAACTATAATAAATACAACAAAGAATTAAACGACTATCGCAGCGGTGTGGTAACCAACCAGCCAAAATCGATGATGGCAGCCTTACTAAATGCCATGAAAGAACCTCCTTATCCCACAAAAAAACCTGTAACCCGCCAGGATTCGCTGGAAAATTATAATTTTTATAAAGCGCATTACTGGGATGGGATAACGTTTATGGATGACCGCATTATACGTACACCTTTCTTCTTACCAAAAATAGAAAGATACTACCGCGAAGTAATACCACAGGAGCCCGACAGTATCATTAAAGACCTTGATTACAAAATGCTGCTGGCACGCACTTCGCCAGAGATGTATAAGTTCCTGCTCAACTGGTTAACAGATGAATACCTGAATCCCAAATATATGGGGCAGGATAAAGTATTTGTGCACCTGTTTGAAAAATATCATAGCAAAGGCCTTAGTCCGTGGCTAAATGAAAAACAGATGGAAACCATCACCCGTAGAGCCTATATGCAAATGGCCAACCTGTTAGGTGAAAAAGCAGCTAATCTTGAACTGGTAGATACAGCCGGAAAACCAGCACCGTTGTATAATGTAAACGCAGATTATACAGTGGTAGTTTTTTGGGACCCCACCTGCGGGCATTGTAAACAGGAAATTCCCAGGATCGATTCAATTTACAGGGCTTCCTGGAAAGAAAAAAATGTAAAAATTTATGCGGTGCTAACGGAGGATCAAAAACCGGCCTGGACGAAATATATCAACGAACATAAACTCACAGATTGGGTGAATGTATACCAAACAAAAGAGATGGCCCAGGCAGATACCGATGCTCAACGCCCCAGTTACCGCCAGCTGTACGATGTAATTATGACACCAACGCTATTCCTGCTGGATAAGGAAAAAAGGATCATCGGTAAAAAATTAAACTTTGAACAGTTGAATGATCTCTTGCTGGTAAAAATGAACAAGGAAAAATAGATCAAGAAAATATGTTGGCTACAAAAAAAGCGTTTTAAAAGCCCCAATAACTAACTAATAACCCATATCGTTCCGATGAAAAAAAATATCCTGTTGCTGGCAATCCTGTTTAATACAGCCGCAGTGCCCGCCCAAACCATCATTTCTTACGGCAATAATACAATCAGTAAAGAAGAGTTCCTGAGAGCTTATAATAAAAACAAAACGCCGGTAGCAGATAAGGAAAAATCGCTGAGAGATTATATTGAACTATACAGCAATTTTAAGCTGAAAGTAAAAGCTGCCAGGGATTTGCACATTGATACTTTGCCGCAAATACAGGCGGATGTTGATAATTTTCGCAGGCAGGTTGACGAGAATTATATGAATGATGAGAAAGCGTTAAATGCGCTTATAGACCAGGCATTTGAAAGAAGCCAGCAAAACCTGCATATTATTCATTTTTCCATTGCAGTTCCGGAAGGAGCTTCGCCGGAAGACAGTTTAAAATATTACCTGTCGATAAAGTCTTTACAAAAAGAATTATCGTCGGGTAAAACTAATTATACCGGCCTGGCAGAAAGTGCAGGAGCAAAATATGGCGACCTGGGATATCTTACGGTTTTCGGTTTGCCTTACACGTTAGAGAACCTGGTATATTCCTTAAAACCCGGTGAAACAAGTGCCCCGTACCGAAATAAAAAAGCCTGGCATTTATTTAAATTACTCGATCAGCGAAAAGATGCCGGCAAGTGGAAAGTAGCGCAGGTGCTGTTCACCTATCCTCCGGGTGCCGACGAAGTAACAAAGTTGTCAACCAAAAGAATGGCAGATTCTGCCTACAACCTATTACTGGCCGGGGCCAATTTTGCCGATATAGCACAAACATTCAGCAACGATAAACTTACTTACCTGAATGGCGGTGAGTTACCTGAATTTGGCTCCGGAAAATTTGACCAGTCGTTTGAAAATGAAGTTTTTAATCTGCAAAAAGATGGCGACATTACAAAGCCTTTCAACACATCTTTTGGTATTCATATCGTAAAAAGATTAGGCTTTACACCAACCATAACAGACAAATCGGATATCTCCTTACAATTTGAACTAAAACAAAAAGTGCAGCAGGATGCCCGCAACAGCGAAGCAAAAGAAAAGTTTGCAAAGGAGATTATGACAAGGATCGGGTATAAAAGAAATGTAGCGGTTAAAGACGACGAACTTTTACGGCTGGCCGATTCTGTAATGATACATCCTGAGGCGGAATATATTGAAGAACTCGCCAATGTAAAAAAACCTGTTATTAATTTCAGCAAAGGATCTGTAAAAGTGTTCGACTGGTTAAATTTTGTTAAAGAATATAAAGGCAATTTTGAGCAGTATAAAGGAGAATCAAACAAAGAATTATGGAATAAATACATCACCATCGCTTCTTTGGAATATTATAAAAAACACCTGGAGGAATACAATGAAGATTTTAAATTCCAGATGCAGGAATTTAAAGAAGGAAATATGCTGTTTGAAGTAATGGAAAAGAATGTTTGGAACAAAGCTGGTAGCGATAGCGTTGGATTGCTAAAATATTTTAATGCGCACAAAGACAAATATAAATGGGCTGAAAGCGCCGACGTACTTGTTGTGAATAGTGTTTCGGAAAAAGCAGCAACAGAAGCCATGGCTGCATTAAAGTCTGGCAAGCCATTCAGGCAATTGGCAGACGAAAATAATACAGACCTGCAAATAGACAGTGCCCGTTACGAGCTATCTCAATTAAACGGCACATCTAATTCTTTTGCACCGGGAAAAGATAATTATTCCAGTATCGTAAAAAACGCAGATGGCAGTACAACTTTTATAAAGTACTTTAAATTTTACGAAGCTAATTTATCCCGCAACTTTGAAGATGCCCGTGGATTAGTGATCAATGATTACCAAACAGTGCTGGAAGAAAAATGGCTGGAAGACCTTCGCAAAAAATATCCTGTAAAGGTAAATGAGGCAGTAGTGAAAACACTTGTAAAATAAAATCATTGGCTAAAAAAACGGGGTTCATTTTTAAAATGAACCCCGTTTTTTTATAACATCTTTCTTACAATTCTTTTACTACATCCGCCACAATCTGTGGCCTTCCTAATGTATAATAATGAAGCACCGGCACACCGGCTTTTTTTAGGTCTTTAGATTGATGCAACAACCATTCTGTTCCTACCCTTTCAACATCCAGGTCTGTTTTACAATTGGCCATTTCATTTGATAGCTCTGAAGGAAGATCAATGTGAAAAGTTTTAGGCAAAATGGTGAGCTGCTTCCTGGTATATACTGGTTTTAGACCAGGAATAATGGGCACCGTGATACCTATCTCCCTGCAGGCATTTACAAAAGCGAAATATTTAGCGTTGTCAAAAAACATCTGTGTAACAATATAATCAGCCCCTGCATCCACTTTCGCTTTCAGGTACTTAAGGTCGCTGTCCATATTTGGTGCTTCAAAATGTTTTTCCGGATAGCCTGCTACGCCAATGCAGAATTTTGTTTGGATACTATTCTTAAGGTCGCCTTCCAGGTATACACCGGAATTTAAATTTTTAACCTGGTTTAACAGGTCGATAGCATATTGGTGTCCTTCCGGCTCTGCTTCAAAACCAGATTCGTTTTTGGCAGCATCTCCGCGTAAAACGAGCACATTGTCTATACCCAGATAATTTAAATTGATCAACGCATCTTCAGTTTCATTTATGTTGAATCCACCGCAAATAAGATGAGGCACAGTATCTACATTGTATTTATTCATAATGGCTGCGCAGATAGATTCTGTTCCCGGACGCTTCCTAACCACTACTTTTTCAAAAGTGCCATCAGTTTTCTTCTTAAAAACATGTTCGCTACGATGATAGGTTACATTGATAAAAGCTGGTTTAAACTCCATCAACGGGTCCAGGTGCTGGTATAGAGACTGAATACCTTTTCCTTTTAATGGAGGAAGTATTTCAAATGAAATAAGTGTTTTATCCGAATGATTAATATGGTCTATTACTTTCATAAAAGTTTTAAAATGGCTGCAAAGATAAAGCTAAATGAAAAAAAACGGCGTTTGCAGCACTGTGTTTTCAAATATAAAAACCGTTATTGTTGATCAAATCAAATTACTACGGGAGCATAAATTACCCGGAAAGCAGCTAAACCGGGTTTTACCGGCAGTTTAACGGGAACTTCAAATCCCGATAACTTCAATTCACTTATTTTTGTTTATAAAAAAAAATTCTTGAACCTTACTATCTACTCAAAAAATCTTGTAAAGGCTTATGGTAGCCGTATTGTGGTAAACGATGTTTCCTTTGAAGTAAAGCAGGGTGAAATTGTTGGCTTGCTGGGACCTAACGGTGCCGGTAAAACAACGTCCTTTTACCAGGTGGTAGGCCTCGTAAAATCAGACAGCGGCGAGGTTTACCTGAACGATATTAACATTACGAAACTACCAATGTACAAAAGGGCGAAAATGGGTATCGGTTATTTGCCCCAGGAAGCCAGTGTTTTCAGAAAGCTAAGTGTGGAAGATAATATCATTGCCGTATTGGAAATGACCAAACTAAAAAAAGCCGATCAAAAAGAAAAGCTGGAGTCTTTGCTAAATGAATTCAGGCTGCAACATGTAAGAAAAAACAACGGTGATACTTTAAGTGGTGGTGAAAGAAGAAGAACAGAGATTGCAAGGGCACTGGCTGTAGACCCCAAATTTATATTACTAGACGAACCATTTGCCGGCGTGGATCCTATTGCAGTGGAAGATATCCAGGAGATCATTGCAAAATTAAAATATAAGAATATCGGTATCCTTATTACCGATCACAATGTAAATGAAACGCTATCTATTTGCGACAGGGCTTACTTGTTGATTGACGGAAGTATTTTTAAACATGGTACAGCAGAAGAACTTGCCGGAGATGAACATGTAAGAAGGCTTTACCTGGGCAAAAATTTTGAATTAAAACGAAAAGATTATTTGCACGAACAGGCTGCGAGATAGCCAGCAAGTAGTTTGCTCATGAGTTTTGTAAAGCCTTTATGGTTAACTCCTTTAAATCGTTTAGCTTCAACAGGAATATATTTTAAATAAAAATATATCCAGGATTTTCTATCTTTCCATTAATGAAGTTGTTGTCACCTGCAATATCGAAATTGGCCCGCTTAAGGCTGTGGCGTATTGAAAACTGGATCAATCATCCGGTTGCAGCCCAGCGGGAAGTGTTGCAAGGGTTAGTAACTGCAGCGCAATACACCGATTTTGGCAAGAAGCATCATTTTTCAAAGCTATTTACGATAAAGGAATTTAAAAAGCATGTTCCAATACATGAATATGAAGATATTAGCCCTTACATAAACCGTATGATGGAAGGCGAAGAGAATGTATTGTGGAATTCTCCGGTTACCTGGTTTGCAAAAAGCAGCGGCACCACCAACGACAAAAGCAAATTTATACCGGTAAGCGACGAAAGCCTGCAGGAAAATCATTACCAGGCAAGTAAGGATGTGCTTACCAATTATTATAAGAACTTCCCTGCCAGTGACCTACTTACCGGTAAGGGCCTGGTAGTTGGAGGATCGCACCAGGTAAGCAGGATAAATGATGATATTCAATGTGGTGATCTGAGTGCTGTATTGATGCAAAATTCTCCTTTTTGGGGGCAATGGATCCGTACTCCCGAGTTGAGTATTGCCTTACTGGATGAATGGGAAGAAAAAATAGAAAAACTTGCACAGGTTACTGCAGAAGAAAATGTGACTTCCTTGGCAGGTGTACCTACCTGGACGTTACTGTTACTTAAGAGAATTTTAGATATCAAGCAAAAGAAAACAATCAAAGAAGTGTGGCCAAACCTGGAACTATATATCAACGGCGGTGTTTCGTTTGTTCCTTACCGTAAGCAGTTTGAATTGCTGATTGGCGCACCTATAAATTACCTGGAGATCTACAATGCCAGCGAAGGATTTATTGCCGCCCAGGAAAATCCGGATGATGAAGGAATGACATTGTTTACAGAACATGGCATCTTCTACGAATTTTTACCTGTGGATGAATATGGCAAACAACACCCTAAAACTGTGGGGCTCGATAAAGTTGTGCTTAACAAAAATTATGCTCTTGTAATCAGCACTACCGGTGGTTTGTGGCGCTACCTGATAGGTGATACCGTTAAATTCACCTCTATTAATCCTTATAAAATAGTTATTACCGGAAGGCTAAAGCATTACATGAATGCTTTTGGCGAAGAAGTGATTGTAGACAATACAGATAAAGCTATTACAGTAGCAGCACAAAAAACAAATTCAATTGTTACCGACTATACAGCAGCACCGGTTTATTTTACTGAAAATAGCAACGGGGCGCATGAATGGTTAATAGAATTTGAAAAGGCTCCCGCAAACCTTGATACATTTATAATAGAACTGGATAGCGCATTAAAATCAGTTAACAGCGACTATGAAGCCAAGCGATACAAGAATATTGCATTAGGCCTTCCCAAGGTACATGCTTTACCAAAAGGCTCTTTCACCAGATGGCTTCGTTCTAAAAATAAAATGGGTGGGCAGCATAAAGTGCCCCGCCTCAGTAACGACCGTGTGATACTGGAAGAAATATTATTACAAACAGCCATTTCCTGAAACAAAAAACAGAAGCATTACTGTCTGAATTTTTCATGAAAGTAACAAAGTCAGTATAAACTATGACAGCAACTACCTGTAAAAACTGTGGCAATAATTTCCAGGGAAAATATTGCAATAACTGCGGCGAAAAGGTGTACTCACAAAAAGACAGGTCTGTAATACATATTCTATCTGAAGGCATGCATTTTATCACTCACCTGGAGGGCACGCTTTTTAATACCATCAGGGTAATATTTACAAAGCCAGGAAAACTCTCTGAAGACTACTGCAATGGGGTTCGTAAAAAATATTTTAAGCCAATTTCGTTTTTCCTGTTGCTGGTGATACTATACCTGCTATTCCCGGTTTTTGAAGGGCTTAATATGAAATTGAAATACCACCAGGCACACGGTATATATGGTAAATACGCTAAAGCGATGGTAGACCGTATCTTATTGGACAGGCATCTTTCCGAACAACAACTGGAAGACCTTTTTCATCATGCCGGAGAAAAAGCCTCCAAATTTCTTTTGTTTATTATCATACCAACAGTGGCATTAACCTCCTGGATAACCGGCTTTAACGAGAGAAAGTATTATTTCGATCATTTTATTTTTTGTACCGAAATGAGTTCACTGTTTTTACTGTGGGGCTTTTTGATCTTCCCTTTTTTACTAATATTTTTAATGTGGATTATTCCCGGTATTTATATTACGGAAAATGTTACGGCTGTAATCATTTTCATCCCATT
This sequence comes from Ferruginibacter sp., assembly GCA_031411955.1. Classification (GTDB taxonomy): domain Bacteria; phylum Bacteroidota; class Bacteroidia; order Chitinophagales; family Chitinophagaceae; genus Ferruginibacter. The sequence continues at coordinate 21,545 of JANOCC010000039.1, read as the reverse complement.
CATTGTTTATGCAGCGCTGGCAGCAAAAAGATTTTTTAAATTTAAGAGCTGGTATAGTATATTGTACGCGGTTCTATTTTCTATATCTTTAATCTTATTCATTGAATTTTTTTATAAACCCATTCTGTTTGCTATCGCCATCAGGATGGTATAAAAGGTAATGTAAAAAACAAGCTTTAACATGAAACTATTGGAAGGCAAAGTAGCCATTGTAACAGGAGCAGCCAGAGGTATTGGGGAGGCTATTGCATTAAAATTTGCAGAACAAGGCGCTCACGTGGCCTTTACTTATATCAGCGACAGCAGTGCTGAAAAAGCAGCGGTTTTGGAACAAAAGCTGCTTTCCCTTGGCGTACAAGCAAAGGCCTATCAAAGCAATGCCGGTGATTTTGCTGCCTGTGAAAAACTCGTTAACGAGGTGATTGGCCAATTTGGAAAAGTAGATATCTGTGTAAACAACGCCGGAATATCAAAAGATAACCTGCTGCTGCGCATGACGCCGGAACAATGGGACGATGTAATGCAGGTTAACTTAAAAAGTGTTTTTAATATGACAAAGCAGGTGATACGCCCGATGATGAAAGCAAAATGCGGCAGTATCATTAATATGAGCAGTGTTATTGGTGAAATGGGCAATGCGGGTCAAAGTAGTTATGCAGCCAGTAAAGCAGGTATCATTGGTTTTACAAAAAGCATCGCCAAAGAACTGGGAAGCCGTAATATCAGGAGCAATGCGATAGCTCCCGGTTTTGTAGAAACTGATATGACCAGTTACCTAAAAGATGGCGAAGGCGCCGAAAAGTACAAGGCCGACATCCCGTTGGGCAAATTCGCCAGCACGGATGATATTGCCAATGCAGCTCTATTCCTGGCAAGTGATATGAGTAGCTACATCACCGGGCAAACTTTAAGCGTTTGCGGTGGCTTGAATATATAATAAAAGTTTTTCCGGGACATACTATATTATCCCATTTTTCAAAAAAAACAGGAACTGTTAAGGGTTTTAAGTTCCTGTTTGTACCTCATCAGGAGAATCGCTTATCTCCCTATTATTACATTTCCTTTAAATAGTTGCACAACCCCATTTATTTTACTTACCTCTATCATGTAATAAAATGTTGCATCCGGAATTGTTCCAGATATATACCTGCCTTATCAATCATTTTGATAATTATCCTTTTGATAAACCAAACTTTTACAACGATTGTATAAAAACACCGGCATCATTCAGTTTTGCTTTTTGCAGATTTGGCAAATGTTCTGAAAGTGTAATTATGAATTGCCATTATTAACCGCCTAAATGTTAAGAATTGCTACATTTTTGTAAAAAAGCTATCTAAACATTGATTCTCCGACGGGTTTTTTTATATTTGTAGTCATTAGTGAAAAAAATACCTAAAATACCAGCAAAACCGCACCCGAGGAATTTAATTTCTATTGTAGTCATGTGCTTTTGTCTGCTTTTTTTAACAGGCGCTAATTTTTTCATTTACCCACCATCTGATAACTACTGCAACAACTTGGTTCAACACAGCAACGACAACACTGATGAAGAGTCTCCTACGCCGGTAGAAGAAAAATCTTCCTCTAAAACAGGTTTAACAGTACAGGAAGAATATATACACGAACACCACAGTATTAAAGATCTGTCTGCATTTGTTATCTTATCAAAACACAGCATCCCTGCTGTTGAAAAATTACAGGTCGTTCATTTCGAACTGGTTTCCCCTCCTCCCAAATGCTGATACCTACAATTGGTAAGTGATCGGGGTTTTAAAGTTTACATGTTTAACCAAGCTTGTTATGTTACCACGTAACAGACTTAACGCTAATTAACGTGCTTAGGCATAACATCCCTACTTACCTCATTACTTCCAACACAACTTTCGGTAGTACGCCATTTTAACTATTTACCTTTTTTCTGCAGAAATCAGGAACAGCAGTGAAATTTAAAGCTCCATCCGTAGATGGTAAGCAATATCAATAATTAAGTAATTATGAACTTTAAGAATTTAAAAAATGACCTGCCCGCGAGTATTGTGGTATTCCTGGTGGCACTTCCGCTTTGCCTGGGAATTGCCCTGGCATCGGGTGCACCCTTTTTCAGTGGTATTATTTCAGGTATTATTGGCGGTGTAGTTATTGGTGCGGTGAGTGGATCAAAATTAAGTGTGAGTGGACCGGCAGCAGGCTTGGCAGCCCTTGTTTTGGCAGCTATTACCAATATTGGTGATTTCAGGTTATTCCTTTGTGCGGTAGTAATTGCCGGAATCATCCAGATTTTGATGGGGTTAGCAAAACTTGGCGGAATTGCAAACTATTTCCCATCAAGTGTTATTAAGGGTATGCTAACCAGTATTGGTATACTGATCATTGCCAAGCAAATACCTCATGCATTTGGTTACGACAGGGATGAAAAAGGTAATCTCACAGAACTTTTTCCTTTTGGAAATGAAGATATGCACGAACTGCTTCAACCTTTGAATCATGTAAATGTGGGTGTATTCCTGGTTTGCATCATTTCAATCATTATTATGGTGATATGGGATAAACCTTTCATCAAAAACAGGGTGAAATTTATTCCCGGGGCATTGGTAGCAGTAATTATTTCCATAATGCTAAATGAACTTTTTAAAGCAACAAATAGCGAGCTTTTAGTAGAACCTGAGCATCTGGTTACTATAAAAGTTGCGGGCAGCCCCTCAGAATTTCTTGGATTTTTCACCTTCCCGGATTTTAATGGATTTGTAAACAGTAAAGTGATCGTGACGGGCGTGATGATAGCCATCATTGCTTCATTGGAAACATTATTGAGTATTGAAGCGGTGGATAATATTGATCCGGCAAGAAATGTAACCAATACCAACCGCGAGCTTTTTGCCCAGGGCATTGGAAATGGCATCTCTGGTTTAATCGGTGGCCTTCCCATTACAAGCGTGATCGTAAGAAGCAGTGCCAATGTAAATGCTGGTGCTAAAACAAAACTTTCTTCCATACTGCATGGCGTGTTGCTGTTGGTTTGCATAATTGCGATACCTACATTATTAAACATGATACCGCTATCATCACTGGCGGCTATCTTATTTCTTACGGGCTATAAATTATGCAAGATTTCAGTGTTTAAAAAAATGATCGGCAATGGCAAATACCAGTATATTCCATTCTTTGTAACGGTAACGGTTATACTTGCAATTGATCTTTTTGGTATTTATGCACCCTTAAAGGGAGAAGGATTACTGATTGGCGTGATTGCAGGTTTGATAGCAGCCATTGGGGCCATTCTTCATGGTAACCTGAAGAACTCTTATTATTTTCATAAGGAAAAACACAAAGAGGGCAACGTTATATCGATCAATCTTTCCGAAGAAGTTTCTTTTTTAAACAAAGCCAGTATCAGGGAAACCCTGGATCATATCCCGGAAAATTCATTTCTAAATATAGACGCTTCCACAACAAATTATATCGACTTTGACGTACTGGAAATAATAAAAGAATTCCGGGATATTAAGGCACCACTTAAAAACATCAGCCTTACACTTAGAGGCTTTAAAGATATTTATAAAATAGAGAATGACTTTAGTGTAAAATCAGCTCATTAATTAAAAAAATAAAAATAGAAAACATAACAATGGAGAAATCGTACAATCAATTATTAGACAATAATAAGAAATGGGTGGCTAAACAACTACAAGCCAATCCCGATTATTTTGAAGACCTCGCAAAAGGGCAAAGCCCGGAATACCTGTGGATAGGCTGTAGCGACAGCCGCGTACCGGCAAATGAAATTACCGGCACAAAACCCGGAGACATATTTGTACACCGCAATATTGCCAACATGGTGGTGCACAGCGACATGAACTTATTAAGCGTTTTATCCTACGGCGTAGAAGTATTAAAAGTAAAACATGTGATCGTTTGCGGCCATTATGGTTGTGGCGGGGTGCTCGCAGCTATGAGTAATAAGCAATATGGGTTGATTGATAACTGGCTACGCGATATCAAAGATGTGTACAGGCTGCACCAGCAAGAACTGGATGCCATCAATGATGAAACTCAGAGAGGAAGAAGATTCGTGGAATTGAATGTAGTAGAACAGGTTTTTGACCTTACCAATACATCCATCATACAAAATGCCTGGAGTAATGGACAGCCATTGCATGTGCATGGCTGGGTGTATGATATTCATGACGGGATCATTAAAGACCTTGAAGTTACCTATACCGGAACAGAAGACATACACAAAATTTTTAAGTATACCAGTTAAGGATATCCGAAGAATAATGAACCGCTATTTTTCAGCCTATTTTTAAAGGGGCAATACTTAATTAGCTACCGGATAACTTTAAAAGATCACCCGATTTTTTAAAGTGCTGCTGTAATTATATTATAGTGTAAGAGTTGCCGGCTAAAAACGGCAGCTCATCGCTGATAATTATGCAGGCCGGCGCCAGATCATTTCTATAAAAGGTATTCTACAGAATTGAATGAAGTTTTATTACCTGGTGCTTTTGTTTGAGAACAACAGCACCAGGTTCCTTCTTATTTCCCCGCTTTTTCACCAGCATGGTTTGTTTTTAAAACTTCCTTTTCCTGTACATTACCCCCGCCGGGATAAATATTTAAAGCGTAAATTGGCAGCCAGATACAGTAGGTATTTTAATCATTAAAATATGACTTATGTCGCCATACGAGAAATTACTACAGGATAATAAAGCCTGGGCAAAGCAGCAAAATGAAATTGATCCCGGGTTTTTTAAAAGGCTGGCAGGGCAACAGGAACCGCAATTTTTATGGATCGGCTGCAGCGACAGCCGCGTGCCGGCTGATAAAATCACCGGTACCGATCCGGGAGAGATCTTTGTGCACCGCAACATTGCCAACCTTGTTGTAAATACTGATATCAACCTGTTAAGTGTGTTACAATATGCTGTAGAAGTATTAAAAGTTAACCATGTAATTGTATGTGGTCACTATGGTTGTGGTGGCATAAAAGCTGCCATGACGCAACATCATTTTGGCATCATCAATCACTGGTTAAAGAACATCAAGGATATTTACCGGTTTCACCGGGATGAAATAGACGAACTTCCCACTGAAGATGAAAGGGTGGACCGCTTAACAGAACTCAATGTACAGGAACAAATATTCAATCTTGCCAAAACATCCATCATTCAAACTGCCTGGAAAAATGAGCAACGGCCGCATTTGCACGGCTGGGTGTACGGCTTACATGACGGCATTATTAAACCAGTTTGCGAAATGGATGCAGGATCAACACAGGATCCGATCTATGAATATGACAATTTGTAAAACAAAGCTAAACATGCACCAACCGATGGTTTCAGGAAGGCAATAATGAATAAACTAAATTTATTATCAAATAAATGCTAAATTTATTAGGATATTAGAAAAAACATACTACATTTGATGCACGATATACATTTACATCGAAAAATCAGATACATCACTTTAAAACAAAAACAATGAGTAACGTAGAAAAACTGGAGAAATCAGAAAAGGCAGAAAAATTCAAGGCGCTTAAGTTAACGATGGATAAGATCGATAAAGACTATGGCAAAGGATCGGTAATGATGATGAGCGACAAAGGTATTATTGAGCAGGAAGTGATCTCTACCGGATCAATTGGTTTAGATGTTGCATTGGGAATTGGAGGTTTACCTAAAGGAAGGGTAATCGAAATATATGGCCCGGAAAGTTCCGGAAAAACAACACTGGCAATTCATGTAATTGCGGAAGCACAGAAAAAAGGCGGCATGTGTGCCTTTATTGATGCTGAGCATGCTTTTGATAGCGGCTATGCACAAAAATTAGGCGTTGATATTGATAATTTATTGATCTCCCAACCCGATTACGGCGAACAGGCACTGGAAATTGCCGACCGGTTAATACTTTCAGGTGCGCTGGATGTAGTAGTTATTGATTCTGTAGCTGCATTGGTTCCCAAAAGCGAATTGGAAGGAGAAATGGGTGATAGTAAAATGGGCCTTCATGCGAGATTGATGAGCCAGGCTTTAAGAAAATTAACTGCAACCATTTCCAAAACAAACAGCTGCTGTATTTTTATCAACCAGCTTCGCGAAAAGATTGGTGTTATGTTTGGTAATCCCGAAACAACTACCGGTGGTAATGCGTTGAAATTCTATGCCTCGGTAAGATTGGATATTCGTCGCCAGGCACAAATAAAAGACGGAGACGAAGTGATTGGTAACCACATTAAAGTGAAAGTGGTAAAAAATAAAGTGGCACCGCCTTTCCGCCAGGCTGAGTTTGATATTATTTATGGCGAAGGTATTTCTAAAGCAGGTGAGATCATTGATATGGGGGTAGAGCTTGGCATTGTACAAAAAAGTGGCAGCTGGTTTAGCTATAACGGAGATAAGCTTGGCCAGGGCAGAGAAGCTGTTAAGCAATTAATGATTGACAATCCGGAAATGGCAGCTGAAATAGAAGGTAAGATCCGCGAAAAAATAAAAGAAATGCAATCTGCTTAAGATGGCTTACAACAGCTGTTACTGTTTTTTAATTTAAAACACCGCTGATAAATTTACAGCCTGTTTAATAAAATAATAATAAAGTAATACAGCAATTTAGTAAGTGCAAAAATGTACAAATAAATTGTACAGGCAAATGGAGTACGATGTTACAGGACAAATAGTAGTTTTTCCATTTTTTATACATACTGGGGTTAGTAAGTATAAGACCGTCTTTTTCTAAAGACGGTTTTTTTATTTTTATACCACCGTTTTCAAAAATATTTGTTTACAAAATTTCACAGGTTTAAAAACTGCTGGTTGAATATGCAAGGGCGGCTGGTTAAAAGTAAATACCGGTAAACGAAACTGCAACTTTCATTATCGTAGCAGAATGGTATTATTTTAATTTTCAAAATGTTTTATTAGGTTATACCTTTATTACTACAGTTGATAACTGAATCTACAGATTGATTATAGAAACACAAATCATTTTTATTGCAAACCAATACTAAAGCACATCTCGCCTTACTGGGAACCAATATTTTCTTCGCTATTAATTTTACAGCGGTAAAGTACCTCATTCATGCCGGGTATATAAAACCATTCGGATTAAACCTCATAAGAGTTGGCGTTACTACCATATTACTCTGGATGATCTTTCTTTTTAAAAAACAGAAAACAATAATTTATAAAGCTGATATATTTCGCCTATTACTTTGTGCGTTAACAGGAATTGCAATCAACCAGTTACTATTTATTAAAGGCTTGTCTCTTACATATTCTATACATGCTTCCTTGCTGATGCTTACCACACCTATATTGATAACATTTATAGCAGCCTGGGTGCTAAGGGAACGGCTAAACATTTATAAAATAACCGGATTATTGATGGGTATAGCAGGAGCAACCATTTTAATTACAGCAAGAGATAACTCCGCCAATCCTTCTGATGTAGTTTGGGGAGATATCTTAATTATAATAAATGCAGTTTCATATACTTTTTATTTCATACTGGTTAAACCCTTAATGAAAAACTATAATCCGGTAACGGTGATCAGGATGATATTTACTATCGGCCTATTCTTTATTCTTCCATTTTGCTGGAAGGAATTTACAGAAATACCCTGGAAAACATACACCCTGCAGGAGTACATAATATTGGCAACAATTGTACTAGGTGGTACTTTTTGCGCTTACCTCTTTAACCTTTATGGTATAAAAAAACTCGGTGCTTCAATAGCAGGTGCGTATATCTATTCTCAACCGTTTTTTGCTGCGGCCATTGCTATGATATTCCTGAATGAACCTCTTTCCATGTATAAACTTTTAGCTGCGGCCTTTATTTTTACAGGCGTTTATCTTGCTACGAAATCTACAGCAAATGCATGAAATAATTTTAGTTACGTCAAATGAAGAATATCTCCTTGCGCAATCGCTATTTAGGGAATATGCCGATTGGCTGAATATTGATCTTGGCTTTCAGCAATTTGAAGAAGAACTGAAAAATTTAAGGGGCATGTATGCATTCCCACATGGAGGAATTATACTTTGCCGCAAAAATGCAGCATATGCAGGCTGTATTGCAATCAGAAAAATAGATACTGAAACTGCAGAGCTTAAACGTACCTATGTAAAGCCTTCATTTCAACAACAGGGAATTGGAAATAAACTGCTGCAGGCTGCCATTGATCTGGCAATCAATTATGAATATAAAAAAATAAGATTAGATACATTAAGTAATATGAAAGCAGCCATTAATTTGTATACAAGTAATGGCTTTTACGAAATTCCTGCGTACTATCATAACCCGGAAAAAACAGCTGTATATTTTGAAAAAATAATAACTCACGATTTAGGATAATCGAAGAAAAGGTACTGGTTTTCCATTTCTTTAAATTTCTTCCATTCTTTCACCGGCGATTCAATACCAAATACACCGGACGTGGGCATATTGCCAACCCTTACATTCTCGCAAAGCGTATTTACAAAGTCGGTTATGCCGGGATTGTGCGAAAATATAGCCACATTGCTGTACTTGTCATCTAATGATCTCACTACCTCGTAAAAAGTATTTAAAGAAGCCTGGTAAAGCTTGTCAATGAAAATAATATTGTTGGGATCATTGCCAAATGCCCTGCAAAAAATATTACAGGTCTCTTTTGCCCTTACTGCCGGACTGCTTACAAAAGCCTCAATATAAACCCGTCTTTTTAAAATTCTTCCTGCCATTTCAGGGGCATCCCGGTTGCCGCGTTCATTCAACGTTCTTTCAAAATCTGATTTAGTAAAATCTACCCAACTGCTCTTAGCATGGCGCACGATATATAAATTTTTCATGGTGCATTTATTTCTTCTGATAAATAAGCATGCCGTATAATAAAACTGAAGAGCGGGAAAGTTTGTGGTAAAAGTAAAGCATGCTTTGCTATTCTTAAACGATTCACCTACACAGATACTTACGGCTACGATATCAAAATTAAATCAATAGCATTAAAACGAAAAGCAATCAACTGGTTATTTTCCCCGCTATTTTAAAGTATAAACAACATATTAAAATATATCCGGATGCAAAGTTCTTTTAATAGATCGTGATGCCGATACTAAAAATTTTATTACAACAATGTAAATCTTGCTTCCTTTACTTCCCTGCTATTGGTTCCTATGTAAATTTTAAAGTCGCCAGCTTCTGACGTATAATCCAGGTTATCATGAAAGAATTTCAGGTCAGAGTCACCAATTATGAAAGTGATGAGTTTAAACTCTCCTGGTTTAAGCGTTATCTGCCGAAATCCTTTCAACTCTTTTACAGGCCTCACCACAGAACCAAAAAGATCCTGAATATATAATTGTACTGTTTCTGTTCCTTCAAAACTGCCACTGTTAGTAACCGTTACTGACGCAGAGATCTGGTCTGTTTTCTTCATAATATTCTTACTTAATTTTATATCACTGTAAGAAAAACTGGTATAGCTTAATCCGTATCCGAAAGCGAATTTTGGATAGATGGAAAGATCGGTGTAAGCAGCACGGTAATTCCTGTCGCTGTCGCTGGTTGCCGGCCGTCCGGTGCTGTAATAATTATAGTATATGGGTATTTGACCTTCGGTAACAGGAAAACTCATGGGTAATTTTCCGGATGGATTATAGTCTCCGAATAATACATCTGCCATCGCATCGCCGGCAGTTGTGCCCAACCACCAGGTATATAATATTGATGGAACATGATCGGCAGTCCAGTTAAATACCAGGGGCCTTCCTGCATTAAACAATACTACCAATGGTTTTCCTGTAGCCTGTATAGCTTTTATCAATTCTTCCTGTACGCCGGGCAGATGTATATTGCTGCGGCTTTTTGCTTCGCCACTCATATCTCTTGCTTCGCCAACACTCATGATCACAACTTCTGCCTGGTTGGCGGCTTCAATGGCTGCTGCAAAACCACTTCTGCTGGTATCTGAAATTTCACAACCCATTGCATAGGTCATGTTTGCATCACTGTTAAGTTTCTTTTTAACTCCTTCCCATAATGAAGTGATCCTGGTAGAGTCATCCGGCCAATCGTAACTCCAAAAACCGAGATTAGCTGCTTTATTTTTTACAAATGGCCCGATCAGCGCTATCGATTTTACCTGTTTGCTCAAGGGTAACAATTGTTTGTCATTCTTAAGCAACACAATACTTTTCTTAGCAATATCCCTTGCAGCAATATGATGAGAAGTATTATTCCATTGCTGTTTTTCCCTTTCAATGTTACAAAATTTATATGGATCATCGAAAAGGCCCATTTCAAACTTTTTCACTAAAATCCTTTTTACTGCGTCATCTATCACAGCCAATGTAACTTTCCCATCTTTAACCAGCTTTGGCAGGTTTTGAATATAGCTTCGGCTTTCCATGTCCATATCACTCCCTGCATTGGCTGCAGCCATCGCTGCTTCGTAACTGTCTTTTACAAAACCATGGTTTATCATTTCTCCTACGCTTCCCCAGTCGCTTACCACAAAGCCTTTAAAATTCCACTTCCCTTTTAAAATATCTCTTTGAATTAATTTATTCCCGGTAGCGGGGATACCATTTATATCGTTGAAAGAATTCATGAAAGTTGCTGCGCCTGCATCCGCAGCGGCCTTAAAAGGAGGAAGATAAACTTCATACAACTGGCGAAGGCTCATATCAACGCTGTTATAATCTCTTCCGCCAATGGCAGCTCCATAAGCGGCAAAATGTTTTACACATGCCATTACTGCATCGGCATTTCCCAACCCTTTTCCCTGGAAACCCTTAACTCTGGCTGCTGCAATCAATGAACCCAGGTATGGGTCCTCACCTGCCCCTTCCATTACTCTTCCCCATCTTGGGTCGCGAGAAATATCTACCATGGGAGCAAATGTCCAGTGTACACCTACCGCTGCGGCTTCGGTAGCGGCTATCCTGGCAGATTGTTGCATTGCTTCAAGGTTCCAACTGGCAGCTTCGCCCAATGGTATGGGAAATATTGTACGATACCCATGAATTACATCCTGACCAAAAAGCAAAGGGATCTTCATCCTGGATTGCATGGCTATCTGCTGCAGGCTCCTGGTTTTATCCACTCCGGTTACATTTAACATAGAACCTACTAATCCATTGCGGATCTGGTTCTGTTTATCTCCATCCTTCGTTACCGGTCCGGTAGCTTCCCAATCTCCATTGTACTGATTCATCTGGCCTGCCTTTTCTTCCAATGTCATCAACTTTAGTACTGAATCTGCTTTTTGATCATTTGTTTTATTACGCTGCCCAAATGCCTGCGGCTGAGTAAATAATAATTGAGCAAACAATAACCCGGTTCCAAGCAGTGTGTATTTCATCCTGTTTAATTTTAATTTTTTGAAAACTTCAGCAAAAATCCACCCCCAGCAGCCATACTTATTTTAATTGCCTTTTCAAACATTGGTTCAGAAATAGTATAGTCCGCGCCGTAGTTGTGGGCATTTTCGCCATCCCTGCAAAGTACAAGTTTATATGAATCGGAATCTAAAAAATCTGACGACAATTCTATTGTACGTGCATTGGTACCGTTTAATCCTGAAACAAACCAATCATTTCCCCTTTTTCTAGCCGTAATAATATATTCTCCTATTTTTCCTTGCAGGATCTTTGTATCATCCCAGGTGGTAGGAATGCTTCCCAATAACTTCATGAATTCGGGCTCCAGTAAACCCTGACTAATATTTCCGCTAAAGATCTGTAACGGGCTGTCATAAGTAACAAACATGGCTAGCTGATGACAACGTGTTCCCTGGCTCATAGGATTTTTTCCAATAGCCCGAAACTGATCTTTTTGAGCATTTAGCAATAAGCCTGGTTCATAATCTAAGGGACCGGCCAGCATTCGTGTATATGCCAACGTTACATTGTGCTCTGGTGTTGCCAGGTCACTCCATATATTCCATTCCGCTCCCAGCGCTCCTTCCTGCGTAATGGCATTGGGCCAGGTTCGGTTGAACCCTTTTGGAGGAAAAGCCCCATGAAACATTACGCCAATCTTATGATCAGCACATGCTTTTGCAATACGATGATAAAAATTCACCATCTTCTGATCGTCGCGGTCCATAAAGTCTGTCATGATAGACTGAACGCCCCATTTATTAAACTGGGTTAATGCACTATCCAATTGTTTGTCTAATGTAGAGCAAAGTGTCCAAAGCATGAGCCGAATGCCCTTGCTTGCTGCGTAGGCTACAAGCGCTTCCATATCAACATCCGGATTGATCTTAAAAAGATCTTTATAATCACTCCAACCGGCATCCAGCATTACCTGGTTGAAGCCGAAACGTTTCGCAAAATCTATGTAATATTTATAAGAAGCAGTATTAACACCGGCTTTAAAGGGAACATTAAATAAATTAATACCAGTGATCCATTCATCTGTACCCTTCCCGGTTTTTATCCAGGATGGATCTTTTATTTTTGAAGCATCTCCCAGCAGGTATACAAGATCGTTAGCAGGAAGTTCAATATCATTTTTTGCTACCATAACAGCCCGCCAGGGCAGCATTCTTTTTCCGGAAACTCTGGCTATAAATTCCTTTCGGTCCGATACAATTAATTGGGGAAATTCTCCATCGGTCATTGTCTCTTTACCAGGGTAGGGTGCAAACACACCCTGCAGGCCTGTTGCAGACCGCTGCATAAACATTCCCGGATAATCAAACAGGTTAGCATCTGTAAAGGCAAGATGGTAACCGTTACTTAATGATACGGTTACCGGTGCGTATGTTATCATTGTATCAGGAATCGCAGATAAGATTTCTTTCTTATAAACTCCTTCAAAACTGGTGTGGAATCGATCCATACCGCTTCTTTTATCAATGTGTGCAAACCATACGGCGGCTGTTTTGTCAATATCAAAAAGAGCTGTTTCGTTAGTAATAGTTATAGAATCTTTAAAAACGGTTCCTATCCTGTATGCCATACCGTTATTATACATCCTGAATTCTACAGAAAAAGGCTTGCCAAACCTCAAGCTGATCTCATTATACCAACTGTAAAGCTGCCTGCGGCGATAAGGAACAGGAACAATGATACTATCATTAACTACGCTGTATTTTTTCTTCACAACTTTAATGCCACCCGACATCCTTTGCCCATCTGCCAGTTGCAGGTCTAATGAAGAAGAAGAGGCCAGCCTGGTATTACCTGCATACAATACATAAGATAGTTCTTCTGATGCTTCAATCTCTATTCTTAGCAACGAGTCTGGCGAAAAAAGGATATAGCGTTGCTGGGCAGATGAATGTAAAAAACCAACCATCAAAATTATTGTAGCAAGGTATTTCATTAAATTTATTTTAAGTACCCCTGTAAAAATAACCGGGCAACTACTACATTGGAAGCTTAGTGTCTATATGCTAAAACTAATCCAGGTAATCTTCTTACAACCGTTATCATTCAATACATAATAACAGCGTATCTACTCCATTAACTATTTACTCCAGGTTACTTTATTCATTTTCACATCTCTTGAATTTCCACCGATCATGATCTGGAAATCGCCTGCTTCCCAATCGTATTTAAGGTCGTAATTATAAAATTTAAGATCACTGGTATTGATGTTGAATGTAACCGTTTTAGTTTCACCGGCCTTCAAAGCTATTTTTTGAAATCCTTTTAATTCCTTCACTGGCCTTGTTACGCTACCAATCACGTCCCGGATGTATAACTGTACAACTTCCTGCCCATCTACACTACTTGTATTGGTAACCGTTATTGAAGCCGTAAGTATTTGATTTCCTTTTAATGAAGTATTGCTTAATGTTACTTCACCGTATTTAAAAGAGCTGTAGCTAAGCCCGTAACCGAAGGGGTATACCGGATCATTAGATACATCTAAATAATTGGAACGGAATTTCTCAAACCACTTTCCTTCCGCCAAAGGGCGACCAGTGTTTTTGTGTGCATAATATATTGGTACCTGGCCTATATTCTGAGGAAATGTGGTACTTAGCTTTCCCGAAGGATTAACATCACCAAACAATACATCAGCAACTGCATAACCTGCTTCACTTCCGCCAAACCAAACATTAAGGATAGCGGGTACATTATCATTTTCCCATTTCAAAGCAAGTGGTCTACCGGTAAAGAGTACCAGCACTACGGGCTTACCTGTTTTTAGCAATGCCTTCAATAACTCCTGTTGAATTGCCGGAATTTCAATACTGCTGCGACTACTCGATTCACCGGACATTTCTGCTGATTCTCCCAATGCTGCAACGATCACATCTGCCTGGCCTGCGATAGTTAACGCTTCCTGTAAAATTTCTGCTGCCGGGCGGCTGTCCCTCTTCAGGTCTTTACCAAACATACCGGCTCTTTCTTCAAATATTGAATCAGCATCAAGGTTGGAACCTTTAGCGTATAATATTTTTGCATTTGAACCTGCCACTTCTTTCAAACCGGTTAGCACGGAAGTTGCTTTCGAAAAGTCTGCAGCCACACTCCACGTTCCCGGCATATTCTCTTTACTATCTGCCAATGGCCCAATTAACGCAATTGTTCCGGCTTTTTTTATAGGTAAAATATTATTCTGATTTTTCAATAACACGAAACTTTGTGTAGCAATAGCCCTTGCTTCCTTACGATTAGCTGCCGTAAACACTTCTGCTTTTGCACGGTTTGCATCGCAGTATCTGTAAGGATCATCAAATAAACCGAGTTTATATTTAGCCTCCAGTATTCTGCGGCAAGCTGCATCAACATTTGCCAGCGTTACCTTTCCTGTTTTAAGAGATTGCTGGGTGGTAGTTAATAATCCTTCCCCAACCATATCCATATCCACACCGGCTGCCAGTGCCCGGGCAGAAACTGTAGGCAGATCTCCGATACCATGCTCAATCATTTCGTTGATACCGGTGTAATCTGTTACAACAAATCCTTTAAAACCCCATTGCTTACGAAGAACATCTGTTAACAACCATTTGTTGCCGGTTGCAGGTACGCCATCTACATCATTGAAAGAGGCCATTACCGATCCAACGCCGGCATCAACAGCAGCTTTGTAAGGAGGAAGGTATTCATTGTACATCCGCTGGTGGCTCATGTCGGTTGTATTATAATCGCGGCCTGCTTCTGCAGCTCCATACATGGCATAATGTTTTACGCAGGAAAGTATCGTATTGTTCTTTGCTAGATCGCTACCCTGGTAACCTTTTACCATCGCTTTTGCTATTTGAGAGCCAAGGTATGGATCTTCACCGCTTCCTTCTGCAATCCTTCCCCAGCGTGGGTCTCGGGCAATATCTACCATCGGCGAAAAAGTCCAGTTAATACCATCAGCACTGGCTTCTATAGCAGCTATCCTTGCACTGCGTTCAATCAGACTCATATCCCAGGTACAACTTAACCCAAGAGGTATTGGAAATACCGTTTCATACCCGTGGATCACGTCCATACCAAAGATCAAGGGGATTTTTAACCGGCTCTTTTCCATTGCCTGTTTTTGCACATCTCTAATCTTGGCTACGGATTTAATATTGAAAAGCCCTCCCACTTTTCCTTGCTGGATCTTCACCGCAATATCCGAATTGCCTGCCTGTCCGGTAACGATATCTCCGGAACCCGGGAGATTAAGTTGCCCGATCTTTTCTTCAAGTGTCATCTTTTTCATAAGCCCGTCAACAAATACTTTCATCTTAGCATCCGTTGTTTGCGCTTGTGCTGCTACAAAAACAAATAAAAAAAGCATCATCGTCATCGCTCTTTGCATAATTTTCATGTTTGAAATTTTATCAGGTTTTAAAAAATTTAAAGCTATTTGATAAGGAATGGTTTAATTAATTTATGCCAGATAACATATCCCTGTGCATTCATGTGCAGATCATCTTCAGTAAACAATTCTTTCCTGATGCTGCCATCTTTATTGATCATGGAATTGAATACATCTATATATCTATCATCGCCATTTAAAAAATTGCTGATCAGTTTATTGGCATCTTTTACTTTCTGCAATAGTTGTGCCCTGGATGGACTTGGTTTAATCGATACAAATAATACCGGTGTGGCGGGAATTTTGCTTTTTATAATTCCGTGCAAAATTTTAAACCTTTTAAATACCTCCATAGCAGTAACTGTATCGGAAGATGCAAGATCATTCTCGCCGCAGTATATCACTACCTGCCTGGGATTATATTTGATGATAACGTTATCAGCATACCTGATTACATCCAATAGTGTAGAACCTCCAAAACCACGGTTTAATATAGGATAACCGGAAAAATCTATCTGCATGTTCTTCCAAATTGTAAAAGATGAACTTCCGGTAAATACGATCGGGCGTTGGCCTCTAAAAGGATATGAAATAGAATCCTCGCTTTTGAACTGAGCTATCTCCTGAGCAAAAGGTTGTGCAACTATGCTGGTAGTGAAAAAAAGAAAAAACGGGACAATAATAATCTTAAAATATCTCTTCATAATGTCTCATTTAATACAAAATTGTCAAAGCTTTTGGAAATCTGCCTATTGTAATTCTTTTTATCATTATTACTGACGCATTCTATTCAACTTTATTTGTAGTTGTCTTCTCAGATAATCCATTTTCATTTACAGCTTCAATTGAAAAGTAGTACGCTTTTTCTGAATCCATTGCTTTAAACCAGTATTCATTGAGATCATGTACCATAACACAACTATATAGTTTATCCGGGGCTGTACCGTAATAAATATTATAAGCAAACGCGTTGTCCACAGGCTTCCACTTAATGTAAGCACTTCGTTTATCCTTTTGCGTTCGCAATACAATAAAATTTTCTACTTTACCAGGTTTCATTCCATTTCCATTTCCGAAAACCCTTAATCCGCTAATTGCAAATTTACCGGTTGGCATGTGAATATTTTCAAGTTTAATAAACCTGGCCTGTACCGGCTTTTGCAATTCTATATAATCATGCGGAACATCTGTCTGGTTCTTGCTTTTATCAAGCAATACAGTCCATTTTTTTCCATCTGTTGAATAGTAAATTATATATTGATGAAATTGCCCGTTCCATTTACCCAGGCGGTTACTGTCTACGTCCTGGTCGGCATAATTTATCTGCACGGCATTTACAGTGGAGATACTTCCCAGATCACTCTGTATCCATTCTCCTTTACCGGCTGAAGAAGCACTCCAGTAGGTTTTAATGTTTTCATCCACGATGTTATTTGCGGTATAACTACCAAGCGTAGATGAAACGGTAACGGGCTTCTTATAATTAAGCAACATCCATCCTGTAAAAGATGGCCGCATGCCTGCCGTATTAATTGCACCGGTTGGAAGCGTTTGAGGATAATCACCGAAAGCGGTGTTACAATACATTACGTCATCTTTATCAAATCCGGCAGGCCAGATTCCGATCCTTCTTTCAAAAGTATTTTTTACGCAAACGATACTGGTAGAAACATGCCAGTAATTACTGTATTTATCCATGAAAGTTGCTCCATGCCCTGCACCTCGGGAGAATCCTCCCGGTTTAAAGCTTAACGGATCTGATTGAGCATTGAAGCCGTCCAACGGTTTGTCGGATACAACCACACCGTCTGCATACCCGCTAAACTCAGTACCGGGAGCACCATATTGTAAATAATATTTTCCCTTATGTTTTGTCATCCAGGCTCCTTCTATGAACGGATCCAAAAAAGTATTGTCCATATTTTCGCCGAAGCGTTGCCAGCCATACCTTTCCTGCTCCAGCAAATACAATTCTTTCCTCGTACCAATTGGCTGCATTGTTTTTCTATTTAGCTCTACGCCGTATAAGGGAAAGCGATTACTGCTTCCGTTATACATGTAAAATCTTCCATCTTCATCGGTAAAAAAAGCAGGGTCCCAGCCACCAATATCAAAAGAATCCACCAATGGCTTCCACTCATTTGCTTTAGGGTTGGTGCTCATCCAGATCGTAAACTTACTGGTATATGTAGAGCCAAATACCAGCATCGTATCACCAATAATCCCTACGGCTGGTGCACACAGTTCGTCGTATCCTGCATTCCATGGCCTTAGGAATTTCTTTGAAATAAAATTCCATTTTATCATATCATCGCTCCACCAATATCCCCACTGGTTGGTTGAAAACATATAATAAGTATTCTTATAATTCACTATAACGGGATCGGCAGTAGCACGATGCCTTCCCCATTCACTAAAATTTGGTATAGGCGTATAACCGTAATCAATATTAATAGGATTACAAAAGGTTTTTTGCTGAGCAAAAACACTATTTGCCAACAGATATAATCCAACAATAAGAATGAATTTCCTCATGATCATTTATTTATTTTAGATTCATTGTGTATAATAATTTCCTCGATAACATCCACGCATTAACTAAATTTTTTAAACACCTGAATAGTCACGGCTTTTTATCTGATTAAAATTATCGTTCCTTTTTTTAATCCCGCTTTGTTGTCATCAAAACGATAACTGCAAACCCAGGTAAAGGTTGTCGCATTAGTTTCCTGTCCATTTACTTTTCCATTCCAACCTTTATTTACATCAGATGTTTCAAATATTCTATTACCCAAGCGATCATAAATTTCAAAATGAAATTGTAACAGCCTCTTATAAACTATCGGTTGAAAAAGGTCATTCAATCCATCATTATTGGGCGTAAAAGCTGCAGGAAAATAAATATCATCTATGCATAACCTGTCATTTACAATGATAGTATCTTTTGTGACGCACCCATTACTAAATATGCCGGTTACTGAGTAAGTGCCAATTTGGTTAACTGTTATTATTGGATTGGTTTCACCCGTATTCCACAAATATTGAGAAAACCCTACACCAGCATCCAGTTGTAAGGTATTGCCATCACAAAGTAACTTTTCAACTCCCAGGTAAATTTCTGGTGAAGAAATAACTTTTACTTCAACTGTATCAAAAGCCAGGCAGCCTGGATAGCGCTCTGCAATGATTGTATAAAAAGTATCTATGAGGGGATTGGCCACAACTGCAGGTAAAGATGTATTACTTAAATTATAGTTTGGAAACCAATGATAATTGTAAAATCCAGTCGGGGCCTGGAGCATAATACTGTCGTTATTGCATTTAATTCTGTCTGCGCCTATGCTGAATTCAAAAAAAGGTGCAGGGTTTACTTCTATTGTATCGCTGAATATATTTCCACAGGCATCGGTAACCGTTAGGTAATACACTCCGGGGTTTGAAACAATCAGGAAACTATCAGTAGAATTGTTTTGCCACAAATAAGATAAAAATCCTGCTGGTGCTTTGATGGTTATGTTGTTGTTGATACAGATACTTGTATCGATTCCTAACCATAAAGACTGAGCGGGTTGCCTTACCTGGATGATCATTGAATCTTTTAAAATACCACAATCTGCCTGCATTGATGCATACAATGTGCATGGTCCGGCTACAGAAAACCGGATATTAGCTGAACTATCGGAGTTATAAGAGATACTGCAAGGCGCATTACAGCTGTATATAACTGCATTATTACAATTGCCGTCCCGGCTGTTTATATAAAAGCTGGCACTATCTTTACAAACAATGTTACTGCCTGTAATCTTACTTAATTTGCAATTAGTTGCATTGTTGCAGTCAAGCTGCCAGGAAAATCCTGTACCGGTAAAAACATCTAATGTTGAAATTATTGTTTGGCTGCTGGAATTGTGCGATTCAGTTAAATTTGGAATATCCTGCATATTGGCAGTAGAAGTACTTACAATAAAGGGGAACGGCTGATTGCTACAACTCTCTAATTTACCTGACTTTGATGTTTTAAGAATGTTTGCCGCAATATCGCTGCTACTATTTCTCGTTAGGCCTGCAACTACAAAGCTGGAGTCGGATAAAAGCTTTGAATCCAGCGCTACCTGTATATCAGGCAAGGCTATCTTCCAGTCCCAGTAAGAAAGATTGTTATTATCAAGCATGTACACGTAATAGTCACTGTTCGAAAGATTATTAAATTGTACACCGGTTTTGTTAAATGGATCATACAAGGATCCCTGGAATGTGTTTACGAAATCAATTTCTGTTTCCAGGTTTTCTATTCTGGTTACTGCCAGGTTAAGATCTGCCTCAAAAAATCTAACACTAACCTGTGCATTGTTATTTGAACCATTGTATCCAACACGGCTGCTTCCCGACATATTTACCACACCGTTTTTAAAATACATTTTATTAAATTCATATTCAACATTACTACTTAAAGCTCCTACAGAATTTAATGTCATCCATTTTCCCCAAACTACATCTCCTAAGAGTTTATCAGCTTTAAGTACATAATTTCCGGTATTACTATTTAAAACAGAAGTGCCGATTCCTGTTATGTAAAAAGCCGCGGGGCTTTCTGTTATACCGGTAATGGAGATATTGATATCTCCACTGCTCAGTTTATTACTCCATTCAGATTCACCATTTACATTAAGCTTCATATATAAACCTTCTGTAACGGTAGAACCTGATATCAAAAATCCGCCATCAATTGTTTCAATAAGGTCTATGTATTGATCTGAAGGCGAGGAGCTATTATAATAAGGAATTTTTTTTTGCCAAAGAACTGCACCAGTGTTACTAAATCGAACTAAATAATTACCACTGTTTGATACGGCGTTGATGCTAATGAGAATAACTATATCGCCATTTTGAGTAACGATAGAAGCGTATGTTCTCAGATCAACCTGCAAGGAAGGATTAACAATTCCAATAAATTTTGACCATACTAAATTCCCTTCCCTGGAAATACGCATAATATTCCCATAGTTTCTCGCAATCTGGAGCTGGGCAAAATTATCCTTAAAAGTTCCTACTGCTATCAAATCTCCTCCGGGGTATTCATGTACCTGGGAAAAGTCGGAATAACCGGGGCTCACTATTTTTCCATAGAACGATACATTACCGCAGGAATCAGCCCATAAAACCGGTTGGCAATATGATTGCATACTTACTGCCGAGAATACTGCAACAAGCAATACATTTAACCAGACACAATATTTAAACTGCTTCCTTAGTGATACAGAAGAAATAATTGGTAGGAATTTGTATGGTTTTAATATTCTCAAATTAATCGTTACAAGTTCATTTTTTTCTGTTTTAGATCTATTTTCAAAATGGATGGAACCCATGTATCTAATTCCAACATTGGCAGGATATAAGCACCGGTGACATAACCTTTAAATTAGCAACTTTATAAAAACCAGGAACGTCGCTTTTAGCAGGAGACGTTATTGCATCACCTAACAGGTTACCGATTTTACTGCTCATGGTTTTTTTTAAAAAAAATACTGTCGATACTCCAGGCACCGGGCCCGGTAAAAAAGAAAACAAGGGATAATAAAACGAATAAAAAGGGATGTTGATCTCCCTCAAATATTTTCCCTCTTTCGCCCAGAATAAAAATTATCCCGGTAAAGGCTGCAATTGAAATCAGGGAAGAAACCCTTGTAAAAAAACCAAGAATAAAACCAATACCAGCCAGCAACTCCGCTATTTTTCCTGCATAAGCCCAGGCTGCAGGACTACTGTAATGCCGTTCGGTAAACCATCCGCTGTACATCGTCATT
>JANOCC010000038.1:0-96294 GCA_031411955.1 Ferruginibacter sp. | reverse complement strand
TGCAGGCCACTAAAAAACTTATTTATTTTCTTTCTCAATAATTTCAAAATCGCGGGAAATGCTGTTGCCCTGGTCGTCGGTTAAAGTGATAACATGTTTTCCGGCAGCCGGACTTAATGCAACCTGGTGTGTAGTTTCGGTAGTTGTGATAAAATTATCGTCCAGCGACCAAAAGATCTTTGCATTACGGTTACGGTGAGTGGCTGAAAAGATAGTTTTTCCTTTTTCACCATTTATTTCCAGCGGTACATATATTCTTGCAGCAGGTTGTGGGTAGATGATCTCCAGTTGCCGGGAGTTTTCTGCCGTTACGCAGCCTTCCTTAAAGGGTGGCATTATCTTGTAATCATGATTCTTTTGCCTGTAATAATATTCCATCGTTGCAGGAAGAATGAACCAGCTCTCATGTATCATGTTCGACGGCAATTCACATTGCTCATTTACCTGTAGCCTGCCCGTTGGCTCCAGGTGAATGATTTTATGATAAGGGCAAAGTGGCGATCGGGCCGCTTCCGGTGGCATAAATAATGTATCTATGTCCCTGCAATCGATATTTGCCCTGTAACCGCTCTGTCTGCAAACCGGAATATAACTGAAGTTATAAACTGGCCGGGAAAACCATTTAACGTTTGGGAGTAGCCGAAAAATATCAAACATTACCGGTGCTGCTGTATTTATTCCGATCAATCCGGGCCGGCCTTCGCCATCTGTATTACCAACCCAAACAGCCACTACATTTGCAGGTGTAACGCCAATGGCCCAGCCATCTCTGAATCCGAAACTGGTTCCTGTTTTCCAGGCAATTTTTTGGGAAGAGATAAATTGTTGCCAAAGCCCTTCTTCACCTGGTCGCATCACTTCCTGCATCGCCTGCAAAGTGAAATAGATGGACGTCGCATCCAACGGAATATTTTTATTATTTCCGGTTGTAGTTTGCGAATCAAAATATTTTGCCGAGTGGAAGTCTGCAGGGTTAATTTTCCCATTGTTTGCAACCTGGTGATTTAATGTTCTGGCAAGCGAAGCATATAAACCTGCTAATTCCCACATGCTAACTTCACATCCACCCAGTATGAGGCTTAAGCCATAAAAATCAGCAGGATTTCTTAATGTATTGATACCGCATTGTTGTAACAATTCATAAAAGCGCTGGTATTTATATTGTTGCAATAATTTAACTGCCGGAATATTTAAGCTCCTTGACAACGCTTTGTTTGCGGGCACTGCACCATCATAACCAAGGTCAAAATTTTGTGGTGTATAACCAGCTATTTCAGTAGGTATGTCTGGCACCAGCGCATTGGGTAAGATCATTCCATCGCTCAGCATGGCAGCATATAGAACGGGCTTTAATGTACTGCCAGGGCTTCTTGGTGCAGATATTACATCCACATCGCTTTCAATTTCCTTATTGGATGGCTCGTAAATATTACCAACGTACGCCAGTGTTTTTCCGGTTTCTACATCAAGAACCAGGGCACAGATATTATTGATGCCATTTCCTTTCAAAAACTGATGTTGCTGTAATAGCAAATTGGAAACGGCTTTCTGTAATGTTCCGTTTACCGTTGTTTTAATCCTGGTTGAAGCAGGCAAGGCCGCTTCTTTTTTAAAACGCTGTAACAAATGTGGTGCATACTGTGGTAATGGAAAAGGTTTTAACGGTAATGGTTCTAACATTGCCAGCGAACAGTTTTCGTTTGTAATTTTTCCGGCATTTACCAGTTGCCGCAGCAACAGATTTCTTTTTGCAAGTAATATCTCCCTGTTTCTTCCTGGATGTACCAGGGATGGAGCGTTGGGCAATACCGCCAATGAAGCCATTTCACCCCAGCTTAGTTTATCTGCACTACGGCCATAGTAACGCCACGATGCAGCATCCAGGCCCACTACATTACTGCCAAAAGGTGCATTGGCAGCGTACAATGCTAGGATCTCTTTTTTAGAATAGCTTAATTCAATTCTTACAGCCGTTATAGTTTCCCTTAATTTGTTCCAAATGCTGCGGTTTGTGTTTTTACCCGAGAGCCTTGCAACCTGCATGGTAATAGTACTTCCTCCCTGTTTAATCTGTAGGTGTTGCAGGTTGGCAAGTGTAGATCTTGCAATAGCAATCATATCAATGCCCGGATGATCATAAAAGCGTTTATCCTCAAATGTTGTAATGCAATCGGCGAATTTTTGAGGTACATTATTATTGTAAGGAAAACGCCATTGTCCGTCGGAAGCGATGGAAGCATTTAAGAGGTTCCCTTCTGCATCTTCAATTACATAACTGGTTGGTGCTTTAAATAGTTTCGCGGGTAAGCTAAACCAAAAAAAGCTGATACAGATTGATACCAGTATCAGCCCGGATTTGAATTGCCAGGAACTTTGGTAGAATTTTATCTTTATGTACTTAAAATTAAATTTCAATTTTTTGGGAGAGGAAATACTGGTTTGAAGATGCGGGAAAATTCATTTCGGGATCAGTTCTGTGAATCTTCAAACCAGTTCCTCGTTTCTTAATTATTTATCACTTCTACCCAACGGCCTGCGGTAGACGCTGTTATGGTATTGTCATACATAGCCTGGCTGATAGTGGGTGGTAAAAAATACCTTCCGGGATATGTTGCATTTAATTGTACATAATAAGTGAGTACCTCATTTTCATTTATATTAAAATAAGTATTCACACGGTCATCCCTGCTGTCCTGGTAAGTCATCCAGGAAGATTTGAATGCGGCATCGGCATCCGACATTCTCGGGTTCAATATTTCCCAGCCCGAAGCAAATACCTGCGTTAATGCCATTTGCGTATAGGCGCCACGTTTACCCGTATTTTTTATTGTTACTTTGGCTATAAAGTCTGTACCCTGTGATAATTTTGAAATGTTGATCGGTTGCTTATTCTGCGACAGGTATTCTACGTTCATCAGCAATACTGATGTATTGTTAACAGGTTTTGTACTATCTCCCGTCAGGGGCTGTCCCCGGCTGATCAGTTTTAGATATAGGGTATTGTTTCCTTTGTTGCTGATAACAACCGGAACGTTGCCATTGGCAACAGGTACGGGCATTTGTTGCAGGTATGCTTTACTGCTAATGTCAGATTTTTTACCGGCAATGCTGGCACCCACAATGATTTTTGCGCCGGAACTGTTTTTTCCGCAATACTTTGCAATGGCAATAAGCGAATAAGCTGTTGTTTGAGTGCTGTACCAGCTATCTTCAGATAGTCTAGCGGCAACTGTTACCAGTAATTGGCTGGCTTTATCACGTTTATTCAGCAACGTTAGTGTTTCCAATACCATGGCCTGGTCGCGAAGTTGGGATCCAAAAGTAAAGCCAGGCATATACCGTTGGGGAAAATCTAAGGATAACCCGCTAATAAGGTCTAATGCGGTATTGTCCTGGCCTGCAAGCTTGTAAGCAGCTGCCAGTCTCCATTTTGCTTCGGCAGATAAATACCTGAACTCTTTTAATCTGTTCATAGCGCCTAATTCAGCCGATTTTGCTAACGCAAGCGTATATAGCCTGTATGCCTGCGCAAGATCACCACCATAAAAGTTGGTAGTGGATGGTATCCAGTTATTGGCTTTCCCTTTTTGATAATTCTTCCATTGCTGTATCATGTTATCGCTAACAAAATAGCCATTGTTTACTGCTTCCATTAAGAAGTGACCGGCATAACTTGATCCCCAATCATCGCTTTCTCCAGTTCCCGGCCAATAACTAAACCCGCCGTCTGAACGTTGGAAATTCGTAAGCCTGCTTATGGCAGCTTTACAGTTTTTATCAACCTGCGCTTTTTGATAATCACTTAATTCTGTAAGTTGATTCAACACCAGTTGCGGAAATGCTGCAGAAGTAGTTTGTTCTACGCATCCGTATGGATATTCAATCAGGTAACTAAGCCTTTTTTGCAGGTCCATAGAAGGAATAGACGATATTTCAATTACGGCGTTACTTAAAGCAGGTATGCCTATTGGTGAGGCGTTGGTATTCCATTGCTGCCCCGGAGCAAGCGTAGTTTGCTGTATGTTTGTGATCACCGGATTAGGATTTCTTACATCGATCTCCGTTTCATCACTTGCTTTTTCATTTCCAGATGATACAGCCACTTTTACTTTTCCGATGCCAATTGCATTTTTTATTTTCACATCATAATAAGCCATCTGTTCACCAATTTGCGAAAAGTTTATGGTTTGAGAATTGCTTCCGATCACCTCCAGGTAACTGTTTGGTTGCACCGTAACATTAACCGATCTTATATTATTTTCCATGGCAAATACTGTAACAGGAAGTTTTATAGTTTCTCCCGGAGACAATACTCTTGGCAAAGTAGTTAATACCATCAATGGTTTTTTTACTGCTACAACTTTATCCGTAAAGCCATAACTTCCTTTATGTGCGGCAACTACCATTGCTTTTACTGAACCAATATAGCTGGGTAGCGTAAATTGCTGTGTTTGCTTTTGCCCTTTATTTAAATGAAATGGCCCCAGGTATTTTACAACCGGTTTAAAGCGATTGGCTGTTTTTTGCTTTGAAGGGCCTGCATCTGCATCTCCTCCGATTGTGAGAATTCTTTCCAAATCTCCACCCCAGGCGCCAATCACATAATCAAAAAGATCAAAACTTTTTACACCCAAAGCTTCTCTTGCATAAAACGCGGCATGAGGATCGGGAGTTTTAAACCTCGTAAGGTCTAATAGCCCTTCGTCTACCACGGCAATACAATAAGTCATCTCTTTCCCGGACTCTTCACTAACGGTTAGGGAAACCTGCTGTTCGGGCCTGATGGTAGATGGGATAGTAAGAACTGGTTTAAGGATCGTATTCTTATCCTCTATAAATAAAGGGACAGAACCATACATGCGTATCGGAAGGTCGTTAATTGTTTGCGCATGCGGTTGCAGTAAGCTTACAGTGGCATATATATTGGGAGCCATGCCTTCTTCTGCTTTGAATTTTACGGTTGTTTGTCCCTGGGTTGTTTCCTGCCAGAAAGATTTAATTACCTTACTGCCACTCTCCAGGCTTACCAGCATGCGTCCACCTTTGGCGCTGGGGATAGAAAGACTGATCTCTTCTCCAACCTGGTACTTTTCTTTGTTGCTTGTAAAAGAAAGCATGGAAGCCGCCGACTGGTCTTCATTTCCGGAGCGACTTTGCCATCCTGGCTCATCAATATAGAATATGCTTCCTGTGCTGTGCCCGCTGGCAAGGTCTTTTACGAGTATGAGATAGCGTCCCCATTCCGAAGATCCTGTTTTAAATATCCATTCCCCCCGTCCGTTTGTAACCGTAACGGTTTCTTTTTTAATTAATTTGTTGTACTCATTTTGGGTAAAATTGCTCAGGTTATCGCTTCCTTCATCCCACCACCAACGCCATTGAATACGGTAAAACTGAACTTCCATTTCTTTTGAACCAGCTACTAAACTCCCTTTGTTGTCCACATCAACGATCTGAACTTTATGAGATTTTCCTGCAAGTAAAAAATCAAATGGTTTTTCACCTTCGGGCATTTTAATACCGGCATAACTACTGAACGGGCTGTAGGGAACCGTCATGTTATCTATACTAAAACTTCCGCCAGGCTCAAAAACCTTTACGAGCAGATTGGCACTCAGCATACCCGGTGCATTTTCGTTGATTGCAAAATCAGGGTTAACTGACGCATTTCCTTCTTCGTCCAGGGTGCCATCAAAAATAGTTTTAAGCTGTGTGCTATAACCGGCCGTGGGGTTATCAAAATCGTATCCTTCCAGTTTTTTGAAAACTGTTTTTCTTGCACTCAGCGATGCGTCTATTTTCGCTTTTAAATTTTTACCGGGGCTGCCGAATAGCCACATGGCTTTTAAATTACCGGTATTAGAACTGTTGGCGCCGAGGATGGCATCTTGTCCGAAATCAAGGCCAATCTTTAAGCGGTTAGGCATTACCGTTTCTACCTTTATTTTTTTCTCGAATATTGCACCGCCAACCTTTACTTTGGCCAGCCAGTTACCCGTTGGTGCAGATGCATCGGTGGCGGTTTTAAATACATAAAATCCATCATTGGCGTTGGCTTGTACTGCATGCCGGTATAACTGTCCCTGCGGTGTAAATAGATTGAATTCAACGGGATGGTCTGCAGGTAATTTTCCGGTTTTGTCTTCTATGATACAATTGATGTACATGCTATCGCCCGGCCGCCAAACGCCCCTTTCACCAAAAATGAAACCTTTGATGCCATTTTTCACTTCTTCACCGCTAACATCAAACCGGCTTAATGGAAGAGAACTGCCATCATCGAGTTTTAAATAGCCACGTTCATTTCCTTTTTTTGCGATGAGTAAATAGGGCTTTTGTTTAAGATCGATCGTGGCAAAACCATCGCTTCCGCTGGTAGCCTTACTGATAATCTGGTGCTGGTAATCCATCACAATCAATTCAACCCCATCTATTGGCTGCGTGCTAAGTATGCTACTAATTGCGACAAGCAGGTTGTTGTTACTGCCACGTTTTGCTGTTATACCAATATTGCTGGCAAGGATGTTTCTCGTTGCCCACTTATCTTTATTATAGTACGACTTGCTGGTAGGATCATCTCTTCTTTCCCAGTTATAACCATAGGGATAATAGTTATCGTAACGGCTCCAGAATTCATCGTCGTCGTCTTTGGAATAGGATGAGTAGGAACTATATTCATCATCGTATCCTTCACCTGCCTCATCTTCAGAACTGGCAGTAGTATCAATAGCTGTTTTGCTGTACAATGAATACTGTGGCCTAAACCCAATGGTTACCCGATAGATGGCACCAGGTTCGGTTTTTAAAAATTTGTCAATATCCAGGGAGAATCTCTGCCGCTTGTGCAGGTCGAGGGTTTTATCATCATCCAGCCTCAGTGTTTTTTGAACAACGGGTTTTCCAACCCGCCTCAACTCGTTATTTCCCCCCAGGTCATTTTCCTGTAAAAATTGGGGCACATTATTTTCAAATATTTTTATGATACTGATATCAACAGCATTCAGGTTGATAGCTTCAAATGGTAGTATCAGCTTGCCCGAAGTTGGTAAAATATTTCCTTTGCCATAAATTTTTACTGATGGTAAACGGTTTTCAAAAACAACGTTGGACGTAAAGGAATTTAACAGGCTAGCTCCCCAATTATTTTTTATGCCGGTATTTACGTTTACGGTATAGTTACCATCAAGGTTTCCGGTTACAAATATTTTTACTTCGCTGCCGTTGATCGTATAAGAAATATCCGACTGATTACTTACAGTTATTAGCCCGGTAAGATCCTGCCCTACAGCAATTGGATCACTAAATTGTACCGAAGCATATTGTTGTGCATCATTTATTGCGGCTACATTTAAAACTTTGAAGTCGCCGATTGCCGGTACTGCTATGCTTTCGCTACCGTTATTTTTTATATTCAGCGGATTGCCGTCCCATTTTATAATTAGAGCAGATTCATTTTCTGCCCTGTTAATATTATTGATGGTAAAGCTGTGTGTTCTGCCGGCATCAGTATGTTGCCATACAATTTTATAGGAATTGTTGTATTGCTGAGCCGATAGTATTTTTTCCACAAGTGCTGCATCTTCTGCATCGGCAGTAGTAAGATCCCCATTAAGAAACATGGTATTTTTTTCACCAGTGCTTCGCAAGCCATGCTGCTTTACTTTAAATGCAGGTTTGGTTGTTTGGATACTAAATTTGAACCTGCTGTATTTTTCGGGCACTTTGGTTACATCGCCCAGTTTGAAATTCACATCATACAATTGATCGGGCAACAAATTCTTTTCGGGTTTAAATTCAATGGTTCTTGCATCCAGCCAAACAGCTTTCCCTTTTACTGAAGGAGTAAATTCAAATAATGTTTCTTTTACCGGCTGGCCGACGGTATGAGTAGTTGATGCATCGGTAGCCAGCTGGATTCTTACGCTGCTGGTTTTCGACATAATTCCTGTGCTATATGCCTCGATGTATTTCGCATAAGCAGGATCCACATCCAGCCACTTTGTATCTTTATTACAAGAGGAAAGAGTGCTGGTAAAAAAAATGATAAAAATGGAAAAGTAAAGAACGTTTGTTCTGTTTGGGCGGGTCGCATAAGCGGAGTCCATAATAGTAAGTTTTAATAGCGGTTATATTCGCTTCATAAATGTTGTAAGAAATTTCCACATCAACAAACATTAGTTTTCTAACGGTTGTTAATAATTGGCTAAAGCGTGGAAGTGGTGCGGCTCTCAGTTTTTAGTTGGGATGAAATATTTTATATAGCCAAAGAGATCTAGAAAACCTGGTTTCTCAGCAAGTCATCAAAATCATCACGTTTGCGTATCAGCGTTACGTTACCGTCTTTAACCAGCACTTCTGCCGGCTTCAACCGGGAGTTAAAGTTGGATGACATTTCAAAGCCATAAGCGCCTGCATTATAAAAAACGAGAAAGTCGCCTTCCCTTACTTCAGGCAGTGTTCTATCCCAGGCGAATGTATCCGTTTCACAAATATTACCTACAACGGTGTAGATCCTTTCTGTACCCTGTTGGTTGGAAATGTTTTCAATGTGATGGTAAGCATCGTACATCATGGGTCTTATCAAGTGGTTGAAACCACTGTTTACCCCAACAAAAACAGTTGCTGGCGTTTGTTTTATAACGTTAGCTTTTACTACAAAATATCCAGCCTGGCTAACAAGGTATTTGCCAGGTTCAAACCATACCTGCAATTTTTTACCCGTTTCAGATTCATATTTTGCAAAAGCCTCTTCAACTTTTTCGCCTAATAGTTTTACATCTGTTTCGGCATCGCCTGGTTGATAAGGCACTTTAAATCCACTCCCAAGATCTATGTATCTTAATTCGGGAAAATGTTCGGCCATGCTAAACATCACCTCCAGGCCCATCAAAAACACATTAATATCTTTGATCTCACTGCCGGTATGCATATGAATTCCGCTTACATGTAATTTTGTAGTTTTAACGATCCTTTCTATATGGCGCATTTGGTGAATGGAAATTCCAAATTTACTGTCAACATGCCCGGTAGAGATCTTAAAATTTCCGCCGGCCATGATATGTGGATTCAACCGGATACAAACCGGGTAACTTCCTCCAAATTTATTTCCAAATTGTTCTAAAATAGAAATGTTATCAATATTAATATTTACACCAAGTTCTTTTGCTTCCAGTATCTCACTAAAATCTACACAGTTTGGGGTATATAAAATATTTTCCGTTGTGAAGCCTGCCATTAAACCGAGTTTAACTTCATTGATACTTACACAATCAAGTGAAGCTCCCAACGAATGCAGGTAACGCAAAATATTGATGTTGGTTAGTGATTTGCAGGCATAAAATATCCTGGCATTGCAGTTTTGAAAGGCTTCCTTTAATTTTTTATATTGTGTTTCTATTTTTTCGGCATGGTAAATATATACCGGTGTACCGTAGTTGTTGGCGATGTTAATGAGTTGAGAGGAAGTTAATTCGCCCGACATACAAAAAGGTTTAAAGTTAAATAATGATCTTCACCTGCCTGCCTTTTTTTCAAAAAGAAAAGCAATGCACGGTTGTAAAAAATCTAATTGATATGGCGGGCAAAAGCAGTATGTAAAATAAGCAAAATATTGGGCTTATTCTTCTTTATCCTCCGTCGTTTCGGGGTTTGTTTTATCATCCGGAAGAAGATGGCTTATCTCTTCGTCCTCTATCGCAGATACTGAATTTAACTCTTCCGTTATTTCTATTTCCTCAACGATAACTGACACTCCGGTTGGGATTTCCTGGTCTTGTTCTGCTTCTGCGATCGCTGATTCACTTACGTTAGTAGCTTTCACCAGTTCTTCCATCAGCACTTCGCTGATCTTTGGCAGTTCATCTGCACTGTTGATGCCAAAATAATCCATGAATGATTTTGATGTGGAATAAATTAGTGGTTTGCCTACTGAGTCTTCATTTCTGCCTGAGATGATCACGAGGTCTTTTTCAAGCAATTTCTGAACTGCATAATCACAGTTTACGCCCCTGATCGATTCAATTTCACTCTTGGTAATCGGTTGTTTATAAGCGATGATGGCCAATGTTTCCATGGCAGCAGCAGAGAGACGTTTAATAAATTTATCTCCGTTTATCAGGGCAACCGTTTTATGGAATTCCGGTTTTGTTAGGAATTGCCATCCACCACCGATCTGTTTTAGTTCAAACGCATAGAATTCTGAATCATATTTCTCCTTTATCCCTTCAATGGCAGTATCTACCTGATCCATACTGGCACGGTCTTCAATAAATCCCAGGGCAGTATTCACCAGCTCCGTAATTTCAACGGGAGTTAATGGCTTGTCACTGGCAAAGATCAGTGCTTCAATATGAGGAATAATCTGGGAAAGTTCCATGGTTAATTTGAAGATTTATTAAGTTGATAATTAGCGCTTCAAATAATTTGGAGTGTTTCCATCATCAAATTGTCAATAAAGCTAAATATCAATTTGTTTATCCTTTTAAAGCTGCAGCGCCACTCACAATTTCCGATAATTCGGTTGTAATGGCAGCCTGCCTTGCACGGTTATAACTGATTTTCAATGATTTTAATAATTCGTTGGCATTGTCGCTTGCCTTGTCCATGGCCGTCATACGGGCGCCATGCTCACTGGCATTTGCATCCAATACAGCCTTATACAGCTGTGTATTAAGGATTTTTGGCATCAATTCAGCGATCAGCACAGCCTGGTCTGGCTCAAATATGAAATCAGCTTTCTTTTTGTTTCCAGTGTCTGCCACCTTAGGAACAGGCAAAAAATGTTCGGCTATGTATTGTTGGGTAGCTGCATTTTTAAATTCGCTGTAAACAAGTTCAACAGCATCTACTTCCCTGGATGCAAAAGCACTCATAGCATATTTGGCAGCCGTTTGCACTTTATCAAAACTCAATCCGGTGAAAATATCCCAGTAAGCATCTACTACTTTAAATCCGTTCTTGGTAAAATGCTCATACCCTTTTTTGCCGATGGGTAATACCTGTACATTTCCCTTACTGAATTGGGTTGGGTATTTGTCTTGGATGATCTGTTTGGTTAATTTTATAAGGTTACTATTATAGCCACCACACAAGCCCCTGTCGCTGGTTACAACCATCACCAGCACTTTTTCAATTGGCCTTTCAACAGCAAGATCCATGGCAACATCGCCTTCACTGCTGCTTACAATATTGCTCAGCATTTCCTGTAATTTTTGAGCGTAAGGTCGCATTTGGGTAATGGCATCCTGGGCACGGCGCAGTTTAGCTGCACTTACCATTTTCATCGCTTTGGTGATCTGTTGAGTACTTTGTACGCTTTTTATCCTGTTTCTTACTTCTTTTAATGCCCCACTCATATTATATATGATTTTATTACGAACTCAAAATTTTAGAGCCGCAAAGGTAGGGCAAATGAGTTAAAATTCAAGTGGGAGTTTAATTCATAAATGATAATTGATAATTGACAATTGGCTACCTTTGCTGCCCTGTCAATTTGGCTAATACGTGCATGTAGCATTGTATTTGACAATACAGTAATTCCATTTTTAATTAATAATAGCTATCCACAACAGGAATTTTATGTTAGGAATCTTATCAAAAATATTCGGGGGTAACAAAAGTGAGAAGGATGTAAAGAAGATCATGCCCCAGGTAGAAAAGACCAAAGAGTTTTTTGCTGCCCATCAATCTTTGTCAAACGACCAGTTGCGTAACAAAACGCATGAGTTTCGTGCCCGTATTAAAGCACACCTGGCAGATATTGATGTGCAGATCGCAACTAAGAATAAAGAAGCTGAGATTTTGCCGGTTGAAGATATCAACGGTCGTGATGATATATATAAGCAGGTAGATGAGTTGAAAAAAGACCGGGACAAAAAAATTGAAGAGATATTGTTGGAGATACAGCCGGATGCTTTTGCAGTTGTAAAAGAAACCAGCCGTCGTTTTAAAGAAAATGAGACTATCGAAACGATGGCCACAGAGCTGGACAGGGAGCTTGCCATAAAGAAAGATCATATTACCATTGAAGGGGATAAGGCGATCTATAAAAATTCCTGGCTGGCAGGCGGAACTGTGGTTAAATGGAATATGGTACATTATGATGTACAGTTAATTGGTGGTGCCGTGTTACACTCAGGACGTATTTCCGAAATGGCTACCGGTGAAGGTAAAACGCTGGTTAGTACATTGCCGGCTTATTTGAATGCACTGGCAGGGGAAGGTGTTCATATAGTAACAGTGAACGATTACCTGGCACGCAGGGATAGTGAATGGAACGGGCCGATTTTTGAATGGCTCGGTTTAAGAGTGGATTGTATTGATAAACATGAGCCAAACAGTGATGCAAGGCGTAAGGCTTATAATGCCGACATTACTTATGGTACCAATAATGAATTCGGTTTTGATTACCTGAGGGATAACATGGTACATACACCAGACGAAATGGTACAGCGCAAGCATCATTTTGCCATGGTGGATGAGGTGGATAGTGTGTTGATCGATGATGCCCGTACGCCTCTCATCATTAGCGGTCCAATTGGCCATAGTGATAACACGCAACAGTTTTTCGACCTTAAGCCAAGGATTGAAAAGTTGGTAGAAGCGCAAAAAAAAGCAACCAACCAATACTTAATTGAGGCGAAAAAGAAGATTGCCGAAGGTAATGATGATCCTAAGGATGGCGGATTGGCATTGATGCGGGCGCATCGTGGCTTACCCAAAAGCAGTGCCCTTATTAAATTTTTAAGTGAACCCGGCATGAGGGTTAAATTGCAAAAGAGCGAAAACTATTACCTCGCCGATCAGCAGAAGCAAATGCCTGAAGTGGATAAGGAGCTTTATTTTGCCATTGATGAAAAAAACAACCAGGTAGAGCTTACTGATAATGGTATTACTCTTATCACACGCAGTGGTGAAGATCAGGAATTTTTTATACTGCCGGATATTGCAACTAAACTGGCCGATATAGAAAAGACAGACCTATTGCCGGAAGAGAAATTACAACGGAAGGAAAACCTGTTAAATGAATATTCTTTAAAAGCAGAGCGCATACATACTGTTCAACAATTATTGAAGGCATATACCTTATTTGATAAGGATATAGAATATGTTGTAATGGATGAAGCAGTTAAAATTGTAGATGAACAAACAGGCCGTATCCTGGATGGACGAAGGTATTCTGATGGATTGCACCAGGCATTGGAAGCAAAGGAGAATGTAAAAATTGAAGCTTCTACCCAAACCTACGCCACCGTTACATTACAGAATTATTTCAGGATGTATCACAAGCTCGCAGGTATGACGGGTACCGCCGAAACAGAAGCAGCAGAACTTTGGAGTATTTATAAATTAGATGTGGTTACCATTCCTACTAACGTGCCGGCTATCCGAAAAGATGATCAGGATATGGTTTATAAAACCAAAAGAGAAAAATACAAGGCGGTAATAGATGAAATTGAAAAGTTGCGTGCTGCCGGAAGGCCTTGCCTGGTTGGTACAACTTCTGTAGAAGTGAGTGAATTGCTAAGCAGAATGTTGAAGCAGAAAAATATTCCACACAATGTATTGAATGCAAAACAGCATTCCCGGGAAGCACAGGTTGTTGCGGAAGCTGGTTTTGCCGGTGCCGTAACCATTGCTACCAATATGGCGGGCCGTGGTACCGATATTAAACTAGGTGCTGGTGTAAAAGAAGCGGGTGGTTTGGCTATACTTGGTACAGAGCGGCATGAAAGCCGTCGTGTAGACAGGCAGCTTCGTGGACGTGCCGGCAGGCAAGGTGATCCGGGAACTTCTAATTTCTTTGTGTCTTTGGAAGATGACCTGATGCGCATGTTTGGTAGCGAACGTATTGCCAGCCTGATGGATAGAATGGGATACAAGGAAGGAGAAGTGATACAGCATAGCATGATCACAAAAAGTATTGAAAGAGCCCAGAAAAAAGTAGAAGAAAATAACTTCGGCATACGCAAACGCCTGCTGGAATATGATGATGTTATGAATAAACAAAGGAATGTTGTTTACGGCAAACGTAACCATGCTTTGTTTGGAGAAAGGCTTGCACTGGATCTCGATAATGCTTTTTATTCTGTTTCAGAAGGTTTGATTGCTTCGTTTAAAGAAGCCGGCGATTACGAAGGATTTAAACTGGCTGCTATTCTCAATTTTGGTATCGATACTACCATCAGCCAGGAAGAACTTGATAAAGCAGCTCATCAAACATTATCTGAACGCTTATATACAGAAGCTATTATTCACTTCAATAATAAAAAGAAAGCATTGGTTGAACAAACCATGCCCATCATAACTAATATCCGTAAAGAACAGGGTAATCATATTGAAAATGTAGCTGTTCCATTTACAGATGGGAAAAAAGCTATCCAGGCATTAGCCAATCTTGATAAGTATTTTGAAACCGGTGGAAAAGAACTGGGCAATTCCCTGGAGCGTAGTATTACACTGGCACTGATAGATGATGCGTGGAAAGAACACCTTCGTTCGATGGATGACTTGCGCCATAGCGTTCAAACTGCAGGTTACGAACAAAAAGATCCCCTGGTTATCTATAAAATTGAAGCATACAATGCATTCAAACAAATGAACGACCAGGTAAATAAAGATATCGTTAGCTTTTTGAGCCATGCCGGTATTCCAATGGAGCAAACAAATGCCGGACAGATAAAGGAAGGAAGGGAACAAAAGACCGACATGAGCAAGATGAACGTAAACAAGACTGAAATTGATGCAGCCGGATCTGATTATGCAGCCAATGAAAATGACTATTTTGATCCTTCAGCACCAGTAAAACAAGCACCGGTTAGGGTAGAGCCAAAGATCGGAAGAAACGACCCCTGCCCTTGCGGAAGCGGGAAGAAATTTAAGCAATGCCACGGCAAAGATTCATAAGATCGTTACAACGAATAAAAGAAAGCATTCATTTTTTGGATGCTTTTTTTTCGTTATAAGGAATACTACATCCTTTTAAAGTGCATTACCGCGATATCATCGGCTATTAGAGTAAGGCTACCGTAACTCGCTGAAAATGATGTTATGGTTTTCAGTGTTTCTAAAAAAATGGATTCTCCATTCCCGGGGCAAGCCATCCTTGTAATTGCGAGCGGATTATTAAAGTTGATCTTGCTGCCAATAACCTCCAATGCACCGCTAAATCGATTGCAGCCGGTATTCCCACTAAGTTGTTTAGTAGCTGTATTTATATTTAATTGAGGTTTATTATTTAAAAAGAGGCTGTCTACCGAAAGAGGCAGACCTGCAATATAATCTAATTGCCAGTTCCCCTCTAATAAAGGAGTTAATTCCATTTGCGTTTGTTCGTTATTGTTAGCTGGCAATTTATCAGTCAAAAAAAGGTAAGGCACCTGTGTATGATTGCGCCAGATACTATCTTTATTTTCAGGAAATTTAATATAGTAGCCCGAATCAGGCTCCAGTAAAATTGTTATGCCGGTTCTAACATAGTTATTGCTGCTGTAATATGCAGGGGGAGTAAATGATTTCAGATTTTTAACAACCAGTTTTTCCACTCTTTTACCCAGCCATTTTTCATGGTTCCGTTGTGCTTTTTTTGCAGGTTTGCTTAATTTGTTATAAGCATGGCCCAATACGATGTTAAGAGGAAATTTTAATTTCTTTATCATCGATCTTGCATTTGCGAAAGGGTTTATTTTATTAAGATCATCAAGGGTTTGGATAGAGAAGGGTACTTCAGGAACCCAATCTATTGTATTAACAACATTATACGACCAGCCATTTTTTGTAAGTGCTTCAAATTCGTAAGCATAAAATAAGTTGCCTGGTTTTGGCGCAGCAGCAGCACAGGTTTTAAACCTGATATCCATTGGTAACCTACCTTCTCTTTTCAGTTGTTCCAGGTAGGATGTGAGCGTGTAAGTAATAGCACCTCCCTGGCTATGACCGGTAATAATAAACTCACGTTTACCTGTTTTATAACAGGAATCAATTTGAGGTAAAATATTTCTTGATAAATAGGCTGCAGATATCAGGAAACCTACATGCACCGCCGCTTTTGGATTGGCTGATAGATTATAATTGAATGTAAAATCTTTTTCCAGTTCAATACTACCACTAGCAGGAACCATCGCCGCATACATATTAGCAAGAAAACTTACCATCGTTTTGGTGGTGCCACGTACACTGATAATACCCACGGAATCGTTTCTCATCCAGAGTTCCCAGAAATTATCAAATCCCACCAGTGGAGATTGATAAACAAGGGTAGCATGTTGCGGAGCCGGTAATTTATTATAGTAGCTACTGTCTTTGGATGTTCTGGCGCCTATTTTCAGCAACTCTATAAATTCTTCTTTTTGAAAGCCAGGCTGCAGTTTTTGAGCATTTAATAAATTGGTGAAAGAAACAAACAAAAGGCTGATAACAAATATTCGGGTCATACCGGACAGTTTTGGTAAATGTAATAAAATCTTTTTTTAATCGTCGCTTCACGCTGCCTCGTTTACATCCGCAATGGCTTAAGTAGTTTAAATAAACAAATGTATATGTAAAAAGTTGCTATTTTTAGCGTCAATAATGTACCAGATGCATGTATTTGTAGGTATTTTTGCGGCATGGATAGTATGCCTTACACCGAACTGGGCTTGTTAGCGTCTGTAACCAGCATAGCAGAGATAAAAGAATTTTGTAACAATGCTGTGGATACCAATGCCGCGGTAATTTGTTTGCCGCCGATGTATGTAAAGCTGGCCAAATCCCTTATCTCATTAACCGGGGTAAAAACCGCTGCGGTTGTAGGTTTCCCCTTGGGGTACAATGCCATAGAATCAAAACTGGCTGAAGCAGTATTGGCCATTGTAGATGGTGCCGACGAGATCCATATGATGATTAACCTTATTGCAGTTAAAAATAAAGATTGGCAATATCTTGCAAGAGAATTAAATACGCTGCTCGCCGTAGTTAGAAAAAGTGAAAGATCTCTTGTAGTTATCATAGAGGCAGGCTCTTTAAATGACGAAGAAATTATTGCCTGCTGCGATATTTATGGAGCTGCAGGAATTAATTTTATAAAAACAGCAACAGGATTTTCAAATGATGCAGTTACAATTGAAAAGCTGGCATTGATCCGCAAACACCTGGCTAATGCTGTTGAAATAATTTATGTATACGAAGAGATCCATAAATATAAGGTCATGAATCTGAAGCAGGCGGGAGCGGACAGGATTGCGTATCTTAATAAAGTGAATTCTGTTAAAGAAATACAAAATGCTTAAGGCGGAATGATTTTTGAAAATAGATTTATAAAATAAATTATAGTAATGAAGAAATATTTCCTGGTATTATTGATCAATATTTTTACAATAACAGTTTTTTCCCAATCCAATAATATTGATTCCGTTATTCGTGGAACCGTAACAATTGTAAAAGATGAACGAATTGACCTGCTGGGGAAAAAAATGGCAGAATATAATGAAAGCCTTGCTAATAAGATACACCTGGTAAAAGGTTATCGATTAATGTTGTTAAGCACCACAGACAGGACGCAGGCAATGCAACTTCGTTCGCAATTGATGCAACAGTATCCCGAACATAATGTGTACATGACTTTCCAGTCGCCTTACATAAGGCTTAAATTTGGAAATTTCATTGAGAAGGAAGATGCAGAAAAAATGAGAAAAACGCTGGCCCAGGCAAAAGTGATTAATGGAAATATTTACATTGTGCCCGAGATGGTGGAAACGAAACCTGATAAAACAAAAGTTCCTTCAATAGAAGAATGATAATTGGTTTATAAAATGATTAATTTGATTATTCAAACGATCTGTTTTATAAATTATTAGTTGCTTGCGTAGATTGCTGCAATAGTTCAGGATGAATATCAGGAAGTAAAACCAAAATGAAAATTTGTATTAAGAGGCAGTTTGTGAATGTTGGCTTGTTTTCCTCATTCTGTTATATTTATTATCATTCATATCTTCCAAAAATATGTTAACTTAAACCATGCTGGAAAAGATAAAAGTGCTTGCTGCAAAATTTGCTCCTGAATTTATTAACGTTCGCCATCATCTTCATGCGCATCCCGAATTAAGTTACGAAGAGTTTGAAACTTCCCGCTACATTCAACAACAGTTAACAGGCCTTGGTATTCCCTTTGAAGTTAAAGCAACTACCGGTGTAATTGGATTGATCGAGGCAAAAGAGCCGGCGTCACGCATAATTGCCTTAAGAGCTGATATGGATGCCTTGCCAATTACTGAACAAAATAATGTTGCTTATAAATCACTTAATGAAGGGATCATGCATGCCTGTGGGCATGATGTGCATACCACCTGTTTATTGGGTGCGGCAAAAATTTTAAAAGAGTTAAAATCGGAGTGGAAGGGAACAGTTAAGCTGATCTTTCAGCCTGGCGAAGAAAAAAATCCGGGTGGTGCCAGTCTGCTGATAAAGGAAGGCGTATTACAAAATCCTGCCCCACAAAAAATATTCGCTTTGCATGTACATCCTGGTATGGAAGTGGGCACTTTTAGTTTTCGGGGCGGTATGGTAATGGCCAGTGCAGATGAGATCTATATCAGCATTAAAAGTAAAGGAGGGCATGCAGCAGCGCCGCAATTTACTGCCGATACCATTTTAATAGCTTCGCAACTTATCGTAAGCCTGCAGCAGATAATCAGCCGCAACAATGATCCGTTTAATCCTTCTGTACTTTCAATATGTTCTTTCCAGGGTGGTAATAGTACCAATGTAATTCCCTCCGAAGTAAAACTAATGGGAACATTCAGGGCAATGAATGAAGCGTGGCGTTTTATAGCACATGATCTTATCATTAAGCAATCCAAAGAACTGGTACAGGCGATGGGAGCAGAAATAGATATACGCATTGATGTTGGATATCCATTTGTGTTAAATGATGTGGCATTAAGTAAAACCGCCGCAATTGCTGCTGCCAGCTATGCGGGTGCAGAAAATGTTTCGGAAACGGAATTGAGGATGGGCGCAGAAGATTTTGGATATTACTCTCACCTGATACCCGGTTGTTTTTTCAGGCTCGGTGTTGGTAACAAAGCGAAGAATATCAGCAGTGGCGTTCATACTCCAACGTTTGATATAGATGAACAGGCTATCGAACACGGTATTGGAATGATGGCCTGGTTGGCTGTACAGGATTATGGCTTGCTGTAAATTGATTAACTTACTAAAAATTACAAATCATGAAGATTGCATTCCATGGGGCAGCAAGAACTGTAACGGGTTCCAAACATTTGCTCACACTCGATAATGGTAAAAAAGTATTGCTTGATTGCGGCTTGTTTCAGGGGATGGGAGATGAAACAGATGAATTAAACCGGGATTGGGGCTTTGAACCATCAGAGATAGACTACCTTATTTTATCACATGCGCATATAGATCATTGCGGGTTGATACCGAAACTGATAAAGGACGGTTACAAAGGTTACATCTATGCTACTCCAGCTACAAAAGATCTTGCCTCAATTTTAATGGAAGATTCTGCAGGCATCCAGGAAAGTGATATTAAGTACGCAAATAAAAAAAGAGCCTTGCAGGGGCTGTCTTATTTGAAACCGCTTTATACAACTGAAGATGCCATGATAGCCGC
The DNA here is from genome assembly GCA_031411955.1 of Ferruginibacter sp. Taxonomy (GTDB): domain Bacteria; phylum Bacteroidota; class Bacteroidia; order Chitinophagales; family Chitinophagaceae; genus Ferruginibacter. The sequence continues at coordinate 76,682 of JANOCC010000038.1, read as the reverse complement.
CAATAGGTTTATTGTTGTGGAGTATGCCTCTTGGTTCCAGATTGAAGAAGGCTTCGAACTTTATTATACAGATGCAGGGCATATTATTGGCAGTGCTGTTGTTAATTTGCGAATAAATATTAATAATAAAAAATCTACCATCACTTTTAGTGGTGATGTAGGCAGGTACCGTGATCTTATACTTAAATCTCCAGCTGTTTTTCCACAGGCAAATTATATTTTGCTGGAATCAACTTATGGAAACAGCCTGCATGATGAACATCATCCAACTGCTGATGTATTACTGGAATGGATCGAAAAAACATGTATTAAGAAAAAAGGGAAACTCATTTTACCTGCATTCAGCGTTGGCCGTACCCAGGAATTATTATATACACTTAACCAGTTGGAACTTGAAAACCGATTGCCTGATGTTCCGGTTTTCCTGGATAGTCCGTTAAGTATCAAAGCAACAGAATTAGTAAAAAGATATCCTCAGTATTTTAATAAAAGGATACAACAGGTATTGCTTCGCGATGATGATCCGTTTTCGTTCAGAGGTTTAAAATTGATAACATCTGTTGATGAATCCAAGATGCTTAATTATTATAAAGAACCTTGTGTAATTATTTCTGCAAGTGGTATGGCAGACGCAGGAAGGGTAAAGCATCATATAAGTAACAATATAGAAAATAGCAGAAACGCTATTGTGTTAACAGGTTATTGTGAACCCAATTCCTTAGGCGGTAGGTTAATGCGCCACCCACAGGAAGTGGGCATCTTTGGTCAAATGCATGAAGTGAATGCAGCAATAGGGGAGATGCGCAGTATGAGTGCCCATGGTGATTATGATGATTTAATGCAATTTTTAGGTTGCCAGGATCCTGCACAGGTTAAAAAATTATTTCTTGTTCACGGCGAATTCCCGGTGCAGCAGGATTTCAGGAATAGGCTGATAAGGAAAGGCTACCTGGATGTTGAAATACCAGAAAGGCACAGCGAAATAGGGTTGGGTTAATAGTAAGAGCCTCTTCATTGCTGCCAGTTCAGGAATTATCTGAAGAAACATGATTGCTGAATGAAGATGTATATCACAACGATCATAAGCCTTTTTTAAGCAATCATTTTATTTCTTAACTTTCTGTAAAAAAGAACTGCTTTTATGGATGTGCCATCAGTTAATGGAAGAAAATCATTTATTAAAAATGCCGAATTTCCGAAGCCAGGTTCAGCGGAAGAGAAAGCTGCTTTTAAGGAACTACAAGTAACACTTTATAACCAGTTTGAAACTATCTTTCCTGATAAGCTGGCTGCCCGTACAGTTGTAATATTGCCATCTTTAACACTCGACCAGGAAATTCTCTCCAAGATAAAAGGATCGGTTCATTACGAAGAGCGAATGCTTTGCCTGCTGATGCTATTGCGGATGCCGCTTACAAAGATCATATATATATCCAGTGTACCCATTGCCGATGTGATAATAGATTATTACCTCCACTTGTTGCCGGGCATAACGGGATACCATGCCCGCAAAAGACTTGTTCAGGTAAGCTGCTTTGATTCTTCAAGTAAACCACTCACACAAAAAATATTAGACAGGCCGAGATTGATAGAACAATTACGGAAGCATATACCAGATGCCGCTTCTGCTCATTTAACCTGTTATAATATCACCGGCCTCGAGAAAACCCTGGCTGTTCAATTGGGTATACCATTATTTGGCACAGATCCCGATAAATTTTATGAAGGTTCCAAATCCGGCAGCAGGAAAACTTTCAGGGCCAGCGGTGTAGATCTTCCCGATGGTGTTGAAGACCTTCATACAACAGCAGATATTTCGAAAGCACTGGCAGATCTGAAGCGGAAGTATCCTGCGATGCGTAAAGCAGTTGTAAAAATGAACGATGGTTTTAGCGGAGACGGAAATGCTATTTACCATTATCCCGTATTGGAAATAGATGAGCAGCTTCAACAAAATATAGCCGGTTCATTAAAGGAACAACTAAAGCCTGTTTCCCACGAGGTAACGGAGCAATTGTTTTTTGAAAAATTTAAAGAGATGGGTGGTATCGTTGAAGTTTTCCTGGAAGGGGAAATAAAAATGTCTCCTTCTGTTCAATGTGTTATCAACCCAAATGGCCGGATAGATATTGCCAGTACACACGACCAGTTGCTGGGCGGAGATGAAGGTCAGATATTTATTGGAGCTGTTTTTCCTGCCCATCCGGATTATAGCATTGATATTGCCAATGCAGGAAAAAAAATTTCACAACATTTACTCGAAAAAGGGGTGATGGGAAGATTTGCGATTGATTTTATTTCTGTAAAACAGCAAGACGGAACCTGGAAACATTTTGCGATAGAGATAAATTTAAGAAAAGGAGGAACCACACACCCGTACCTGATGTTACAGTTTCTTACAGATGGGAATTATAATGCTGAATCAGGAACATTTTTCACGGCAAGTGGCAATCAAAGATTTTATTTTGCTTCCGATAATGTATTTAACGAAAAGTATATTGGCTTAACGCCCCACGATCTTATAGATATTGCCACATTTAATTCACTTATGTATGATGGCGCTGCCCAGGAAGGAGTGATGTTTCACCTTGTGGGCGCATTGTCGGAATTTGGTAAACTTGGGCTTGTTTGCGTAGGCAGCAGCCCGCAGCGGGCAAAAGCATTTTATGATAAAGTACTGGAAGTATTGGATTATGAATGTAATTGACATAAATGAAAGCTCAATTCAGTACCTCGTATATCATTACTTCATCTGATTTGTTTTTCAGCTTAACACTTCCAATTTTTTTGCAATTAAACGAAAGCTTTACTTTTTCATAGCTCTTTTCTGAAATTACAATCTGGCTGATGCCTGCGGTACTTTGCAGCCGTTGAGCAATATTTACTGTGTCTCCAATTACCGTATAATCCAACCTGCGAAGGGTAGCAGACCCAATATTACCCGAGATCATTTCTCCACTGTTTATGCCAATGGAAACCTTGGGTAAAAATCCATCAGTAACAGGCAACGACTCAATTTTGTTTCTGATGGCGATACAGGCATCTATCGCCTTGTCTAAATGATAAGGCCCTTTAAAAACAGCCATCACACAATCGCCGATGAATTTATCAATGATGCCATTTTGTGCGATGATCTCTTTTACCATAATATCAAAATACTGGTTCAGCAGATTCACAACTTTATCAGGTGTTTCAGTTTCACTGATAGAAGTAAAACTGCAGATATCAATAAAAGCTACAGAAGCTTCAATGGTTTCATTTGCCATTAGGGAAGATTCGTATTCTCTTCCTCCCATGAAGTTGAGCACATTTTCATCCACGTACATTTTAAGGATATTATTTTCCTTGATAGCTTTTAATGTTTCCCTCAGTTGCTTTACATGTGTGATGGTTTTTTCCATCGTAAGTTCCAGGTCTTCAAAATTTACAGGCTTTGTTACAAAATCGAAAGCACCGCGGTTCATTGCAGTTCTTATATTGTCCATATCGCCGTAAGCCGATACCATCACAGCTTTAATTAAAGGGCTTGCTTCGGCTAGCCGGCTCAATAAGGTAAGTCCATCCATTTCCGGCATATTAATATCGCTTAACACAATATCCACGTCCGGGTGTAACAGAATTTTTTCCAAAGCATCATTGCCATTTATTGCAAATATGAATTCATATTTCTGTTCCCGTATTTTTTGCCGGAATTTTTGCCTGATCAGCACTTCCAGGTCGGCTTCGTCATCTGCTACTAATATCTTTGTCATCCAAGGCGTGTTTTTAATTTTTCTTTCAAAGAGTTAAAGTCAACCGGTTTGGTTAAAAAATCGTCTGCCCCCAGTTTCATGGCATGGTTATAATTTTCATCATCTCCGTATGCGGTAATCATCATTACAACAGGAGGAGGTTTTTCATATTTTTCTTTGATATGCTGTAATAGATCTAACCCACTCATTCCCGGCATATTAATATCCGAAAGGATGAGCACCGCTTCATGTTCGTGATCATTCAAAAACAGCAATGCCTCTTCACCGGAAAATGCAAACGCTAATTCAATTTCGCCACTCCTTATCTCTTTTCTGAAACGCTGTTCAAAAAGTACCTGAACATCTTTTTCGTCGTCTACAACTAATATTTTCACGGTTTAATTTTTTTGCTTAAGAAGTAATATAGTCAAAGATATATTAATAGTTATCCAGTTTTCCGGCAAGCCTTTTTTCTCTGCCTCACCAAGGTAATTTAATAGTGAATGTGGTGCCTACACCTTCTGTTGTATTTACCAACAATTGGCCATTATGCCCTTTGGTAACAATATCATAACTTAAACTCAATCCCAGCCCTGTTCCCTTACCAGTAGGTTTGGTAGTGAAGAACGGTTGAAAGATCTTTTCCAGTGCTTTTTGCGGAATGCCCGAGCCATTATCCTGCACGCTGATCTCAATAAAATTACCTGATTTTTTTGTACCTACCGTAACGGTAGGCTCGTACGTTTTATCTGCTGTGCCGCTATTAATATCAATTAAAGTACCCTGTTGTTTTTTCTTTTCTGCAACTGCATAAAATGCATTGGTTAAAAGATTAAGGATAACCCTTCCAACATCCTGGGCAATGATGCTGATCTTTCCAATACTTTCATCAAAATCAGTTTTTAATGTTGCATTGAATGATTTGTCTTTTGACCTTAATCCATGGTAACTTAGCCTAAGGTATTCATCTGCCAGTGCATTTATATCTGTTGGTTCTTTTACTGAAGTGCTGCTTCGGCTATGTTGGAGCATTCCCTTAACGATTGCATCTGCCCTTCTGCCATGATGATTTATTTTTTCAAGATTTTGTGAAATATCCTGCAGCAGTTGTTTTTCCAGTTCATCATCCCTTTCATTTACCGGTTTTTGTTTTTCAAGTTTTAGTTCTTCTATAAGTTCTCCATTAAGTTCTGAAAAGTTATTGACGAAATTTAACGGATTTTGAATTTCATGGGCGATCCCTGCCGTTAATTCACCCAGTGAGGCCATTTTTTCTGATTGTATGAGTTGGCTTTGAGTAGTACGAAGATCAGTAAGGGCATGCTGTAATTCTTCTTTTTGGCGGGTAAGTTCTGATGTTCGTTCAACTACCAATCCTTCCAGTTCCACTTTTCTGATGGCAATTGCACGGTTAAGTTCATCTTCCTGCATTTTTTTAACGCGTTCTTTTTCCATTTGCTTTGCCTGCCGGTTCTGGCTAAAAATAATGGCAGCCAGCCATATTAATGAAAGACCAACAGCATTGTTAAAATAGAGATCCCATTTATTAAAAAATTCTTGGTTTATAACTTCTGTTAAATCGAATATCAAATTGATAACTATAGCTGGAACAAATGCCCAGATGAGCATCCGTGGAATAAAGCTTTTATCTTGTTTTATTGAAAACAGGATGGAAGCAACCAATACAGCGTGCCAGATCCATTTTGTTATAAAATCTATTTTAAAAGTAGACTCCAGCACTAACAGCAGGATAGACGCAAAAAAAGCAATCCTGAAAATATTTTCCAGTTGTGTGGCTTTGTTTAACCGGGCAAGTTTGCCTAGCCTTTTAAATAATACTAAGCTTACGATAAAAGAGGTGAGAGACAGGCTCATTAACACAAATTAATTAATAATACCTAAATCTACAAGGTTATTATAAACTCTGCAAACGCTCATTCTTTTAAATTGAAAAAGTGCTGGCATATTTGCCGGCTTTAATATCGTAGATAATATAATACGGTAGCCGGGCTTTGTAAATTTTAAGCACACATAGAAATTTCTTCTTCATCATTATTACAAATAGCTAAGCCACCATTTTTCTTTATGATTTATTTTATACCTGTCGTAGCTTTTACAAACCGGGTAAAGTATAATAACTACTGCCATCCAAACAAGATAAACGATCATTAAACCAAAACCTTCACCAGGTATAACAAACAGGAAAGGTAATTTTTGCATAGACTTTACTGCTTCGTTTACAGTATGGTTACCTCTTGCAAAAAAGAAGATCGTTGCTATAAGGTGTATCAGGTAAATATGCAGTATGTAGTAAAAGAAAGCTGTTCTGCCAAACACAAGCATCATATTTGTAAACTTATTTTTAATGTGCTCCATCAACGATAAGATGATCAATGCCGGCCCAATGGTCATTAAAAGGTAAAGTAAGGAAGGCGGATATTTAGTTGTTTTTATAAAGGAGAAGAAACTTAGCAGCATATTTTTTTCCTTACTCCACGTAAGCGGGTCGCCATAAATATTTATAAAACGCAGTAGAATGAATAGGAGGATCAACACGAGCCCGGTTTTCGCGATGATGATACTTCTCTGCAATGCAGAATAAGCCGGTGTAAAAAAAATGCCAAAACAATATCCCAGCATCATCAATCCCGTCCAGGGTAAAAATGGATAAACAATTAAAGCAAAATGCCCTTTTGCAAATTCGTAGGGTACAAAGAAGCCATGATGTAATAGATTCCAGATAAATCCTGCTTTAAAGCCTGGCGCAGCTTCGGGTATATCTAACAGGTTATGGAGGCCAACGATAAGCAAACCCAGTATTAAAATGATCTTATAAGGTAAATGTATTACCAGCCCTAATATAACCATACTGATGCCAATGGCCCAGATAACCTGCATGGGAATAACGTTATAAAAAGGGTTGAAGGTCCATGCCAGTGAAATAATAAAGAATTCTGCAAAAATCAGCCAGAGCCCCCTTTTAATTAAAAAAGAAGAAAGGTCTTTTTTTGATTTTCGTAAACTTTGGAGATAGATAGACGTACCGGAGAGAAATACAAATACGGGTGCGCAAAAATGAGTGATCCATCTCGTTAAAAACAATAGTGGCGTGGTACTGGCAAGGTTTAGCGGGTCGTCTATATTGGCACTGATATGCACGTAGTCTCTTACATGATCCAGCGCCATGATTACCATGGCCATGCCTCTTACAATGTCAATTGAATCGATGCGTTTATGATGGGTAAGTGACTGCACGGGTAGAGTTGTTTTGGTTGATAACTGTGATCACTGGTTTGTATCGTATTAAAACGAGCGGCACTTCGAATTCTATTTAAAGTTGCCCCTTTGTCAATTGCAACTAAAGAAACGATTTTTTTGCTTATCATCAAAACCTTAGGCTTATTAAACAACTAATTGTTTGTTAGTTTCCCAAACTTATTTCAACTTTATACCATGGAAGCCTACGGCAAAATATTATTGATCGCTATGCCTGTTTTTTTGCTGCTGGTACTGTTCGAAAAATGGTACGGCTGGCGAAAGGGTAAGGATACCGTCAGGAGTATGGATATGATCAGTAGCCTTAGCAGTGGTGTTACCAATGTTACCAAAGATGTGTTAGGGTTAAGTATTGCATTGATCACCTACGATTGGCTTGTAAACAGGATCGCAATCACGCATATTAGTGAAAGTTGGATCACTTATGTAGTGGCATTTGTAGTGTTGGATCTGGCTGGTTACCTGGTTCATGCACTTGACCATAGAGTTAATTTTTTCTGGAACAGCCATATCATTCATCACAGCAGCGAAGAATTTAATTTAGCCTGTGCGCTACGCCAAAGCGTTTCTGTATTTGTTCGCCTGTTTGTAATTTTACTTATACCGGCAGCATTGCTGGGTGTGCCTTCCCAGGTAATTGCTGTTGTGGCACCATTGCATTTGTTTGCCCAGTTCTGGTACCATACACAACATATTGGTAAAATGGGATTTCTTGAAAAGATCATTGTAACGCCATCACATCACCGTGTTCATCATGCAATTAATAAGGAATACATTGATAAAAATTATGGTCAGATCTTTATTTTTTGGGATAAAATTTTTGGTACATTCCAGGAAGAATTAAAAGATGTGCCTGCTGTTTACGGTATTACCCGTCCTGTAAGAACATGGAATCCTATCAGGATCAATTTTCAACATCTTTTTTTACTTTTAAAAGATGCCTGGTACACAAAAAGCTGGAAAGACAAAGTAAAGTTGTGGTATAAACCTACCGGATGGCGTCCGAATGATGTTGCTCAAAAATTTCCTGTTTACAAAATAGATGATGTGTACGCATTCGAAAAATTTGATACCCCGTTTTCTAAACCCTTCCTTGTATTCACGTGGGTACAAGTGCTACTGCTCTTGTTGTTTGTAAGTTACCTGTTTAGCAATATTGCATTCATAGGCAAGCCGGCAATATTTATTTATGGGGCATTTATATTTGTATTTGTGTATGCATTTACCGAAATGATGGACAAAAACAGGTATGCCTATCTATGGGAATTACTTAAATGTACGGGTGGAATTGGCATCTTGTTTTACTTTAACGATTGGTTTAAAGCATCAACGTTCATTCCATTTATACAATATTATTTAGCTGCCTATTTCATAATTTCCTTTTTGATCACGCTTCGCTTCAGTTTATCAGAACAGGTAATGAGTAAAATGAAATTGGCCTGACTTATAATTTACAACACTGATCAATTATTTAACCCATCTCATGAAACGAATTGCTCAATTCGTACTTCCTGTTGTTGCCATAAAATTTGCGTGAGTTTATTTTGCATCACATAAGAATATTAGCGTGTTGTATCTTAAAATAACCATTAGCTACCGCCAGGTGTTTTTCCTTTCAACAAGTTAAAATTTAAAAAACTCAAATGATTTAGCCGGTTACCAGGCTTTATCACAAAATTGAATTCATTTAAACATTAAGATTTATGTTAACAACATTAACTATGCCATCAATAAAAAATAGAACCAGGGCATTTGCTAACTGCTGGATGTCATTTAGATTAACTTCTAAGGAAACAAATGGATTATTATCTGTGATCGATATACGTGTGTCCGCAGGTGGAGAAGCACCGCGGCATAGCAACAAAGCAGAAGATAAAACATTTCTTATTCATGATGGCACAGCCTGCTTTTTTATCGGCAATGAAATTATTCAGGCAAATAAAGGCGATGCGGTTTTTATTTGTAGAAATACGCCACATCATTTTGTAGTTAGCTCTGCCATTATGCATTGTACTTTGATTGTAACGCCTGGCGGTTTAGAGAATTTCTTTAATGAAATAGCTATTCCATTTAATCATGATTTCATGCCTGCTCTTGAAATTCCCCCGTCTCAGGAAAAGCTAACAATGTATGCAACAGCAACAGAAAAATATGGAATGAGGTTTACTTTGTAAATAATATTTTTTGCAACGGTTCCGGCAACAATTCTTCCGGCCAGTTTTGAAAAGCAAGTGGCCTGGCAAATCGCCTGATCCCATCTGCACCAACCGCCGTAAACCTGCTGTCTGTTGTAGCCGGAAACGGTCCGCCATGTTGCATGCTTAAACAAACCTCTACTCCTGTAGGAACAGCATTAAGAATAAACCTACCGCAAATATTCTGTACTAAATTTACCAGTGCTTCATTATTTTTTATATCGCTATTCGTAGCCATTAATGTGCAGGTTAATTGGCCTTCAAGTTGTTGGGCAACCAATTCCATTTCTTGTATGTCAACACAACTTACTATAATTGAGTAAGGGCCAAAAACTTCCCGCTGCAGTAGTGGGTTGTCTATAAATGTGCGGGCACGGGTGCTTGTAATGGTCGGGCTTACGAGGCCTGTCTCCCCGCTCTCAGATACATCTTTCTGCTCACTGTCGTTTTCATAAACTACAGCAACCTCTTTCACCGACAGCGCTTTTGCCTTTTGCTCAAGATAATTTTTATAAATACCACTGTTAAGCATAGCCGCAGGGGAGGTTTTTTTAATTTCATCCTGCAGGTTACGTATAAATAAATTCAGATCGTCTCCATCCAGGCCAATAATAACCCCGGGGTTAGTACAAAATTGTCCTACACTTAAAGTGATAGATGCAGCATACATTTTTGCAATATCAGCAGCAGCTTCTGTCATTTTTTCCGGTAACAGAAACACAGGGTTCACACTGCTCATTTCAGCAAACACGGGAATAGGCACTTTGCGTTGATTGCCCCAATCAAATAATTGTTTGCCTCCTGCATACGACCCCGTAAAACCTACCGCTTTTGTGAATGGATGCTTTACCAGGGTTTCGCCAACTTCACTGGAGGCACCAAAAACATGGGAAAAAGTACCAGCCGGTACCTGGCATTTTTCTGCCGCTTTCAGTATTGCTGCTGCTACCATGGTACTTGTTTCAGCATGGCCCGGATGTGCTTTAACAATTACCGGGCATCCTGCTGCCAGCGCACAGGCCGTATCACCTCCGGCGGTTGAGTAGGCAAAGGGGAAATTAGCCGCTCCAAATACAACTACCGGACCTAAGGCTACCATCATTTTCCTTATGTCTGGTTTTGGAGGAGTTTTTTCATGATCGGCCTTATCAATTCTAATATCCATCCATTGGCCACTTTCACAATAATCTGCATAGCTATTCAACTGGAAGATCGTTCTTGATCTTTCAGTTTCCAGCCGCTCCCTGGTTAAATGGCTTTCCCGCATGGCGGTTTCAATTAAATCATTACCGCATTCTGCAATTGCAACAGCAATTTCCCGCATAAAATTAGCCCGCAGTTTCAAACTAAATTTGCTGTAAACGGCGAATGCCTGCCATGCTTGTTCCATCACCTTATTTAACTCCGCTTCTGTAAAATCTTTTTGCATAGAAAATAATATCTGAATATGAAAAGCTAATGGGATTGTGAATTGCCTGACATATTGCCTAAATTAAACAGGAAAATACACAAAACCAACGCCAAATAAAAAAGCCTCTTCATTGCTGAAAAGGCTTTTTTTGTACCATGTACGGGAATCGAACCCGTTATTCCTCCGTGAAAGGGAGGCGTCTTAACCGGTTGACCAACACGGCATCTCTTTTAAAGGACGGCAAAGATAACAAGAGGAACTTTTGTATCCAAATTTTTTAAAGAAGATTCCCCGGGTAAATTAAAAAATCTTTGCAGCCGGTTAATATATGATACTAAAACCTAAAATATGAAAGCAAATTCTAAATCATACATCATACATCATACATATTCAGTAATTTTGCCCACGCAAAAAAATTAATAAACACGTTCAAATTTTAATTATGAGTACAGTAAAAGTTGCCATTAACGGATTTGGTCGCATAGGCCGCCTTGTTTTTCGCCAGATCTACGATATGAAAGGTATCGATGTAGTGGCTATCAATGACCTTACAAGCCCAGCAGTATTGGCTCATTTATTAAAGTATGATAGTGCCCAGGGGCGTTTCGGACAGGAAGTTACTTCCACCGAAAATGCCATTATCGTTAATGGGCACGAAGTGAAAATATATGCACAAAAAGACCCTGCACAAATTCCATGGGCACAGCACGATGTAGACGTGGTGATTGAAAGTACAGGTTTCTTTACCGATAAAGCTAAAGCAGAGGCGCATTTAACAGCAGGTGCAAAAAGAGTTGTTATATCTGCACCAGGTACCGGCGATATGAAAACAGTAGTTTTTAATGTAAATCATTCCATCTTAGATGGCTCTGAAACCATCATCAGTTGCGCTAGTTGTACCACCAATTGCCTGGCACCTATGGCTAAAACACTAAATGATACTTTCGGCATCGTAACCGGTATCATGAGTACCATTCACGCTTACACAAATGATCAGAATACTCTTGATGCACCGCATCCAAAGGGCGACCTTCGCCGTGCAAGGGCTGCAGCAGCCAATATTGTTCCTAACAGCACTGGTGCTGCAAAAGCGATCGGATTGGTTTTACCCGAACTGAAAGGCAAACTGGATGGCGGCGCTCAACGCGTTCCGGTTATTACAGGTTCTGTTACAGAACTATACAGCATCCTGGAAAAGCCTGCTACTGTTGAAGCTATTAACGCAGCTATGAAAGCAGCCAGCAACGAAAGTTTTGGTTACAACGAAGATGAAATTGTAAGCAGTGATGTCATCGGTATCCGATTCGGTTCATTATTCGATGCTACCCAAACCAAAGTAATGACCATGGGCGATAAACAAATGGTGAAAACTGTTAGTTGGTACGACAACGAAATGAGCTACACCTCCCAACTGGTGCGTACCGTTCATTTCTTTGCAGGTTTGATTAAATAATTCAATTGCACCAGCAGTGGGTTTTCATGGCAACATCGTTGTGTCACTCACTTGTACCGCATACCATATTTTAAATTTTAACCGCAAGGGCGCAACAAATACAGTGTAGCGTCTTTGCGGTTTTTTTGTTATAATATAAATATCTTTGATTCCGCATAATCGCGGTTTATTTAAAAATTTTTTATGTCAAATTTTGCCTCTTTTAATTTCAATGGAGTAAAAGCCCTCGTTCGTGTAGATTTTAATGTGCCTTTGGATGATCAGTTCAACATAACCGATGATACAAGAATGACTGCCACTATTCCAACAATAAAAAAAATACTGAATGATGGCGGCAGCGCTGTTTTAATGAGCCATCTCGGCCGCCCAAAAGACGGTGCTACAGATAAGTATTCACTAAAGCACCTGGTAAAACACTTGCAGGAACTGTTGGGCGGCAACAAGGTATATTTTGTAAATGATTGCATTGGCCAGGCGGCAAATGAGGCTGCTGCCAAATTGCAGGCAGGCGAAGTGTTATTACTGGAAAATCTTCGTTTTTATAAAGAAGAAGAAAAAGGCGACAAGGCATTTGCAGAAAAATTAAGTAAACTGGCAGATGTGTATGTAAACGATGCATTTGGAACGGCGCACCGTGCTCATGCCTCTACAGCCGTAATTGCTGATTTCTTTGATGCCAATAAAAAAATGTTCGGGTTGTTGATGGAGGCAGAAGTTATTAGCGCAGAAAAAGTTTTACATGCAGCAGAAAAGCCTTTCACCGCCATCATTGGTGGGGCCAAAGTGTCTGATAAGATCCTCATCATAGAGAATTTACTCCAACGGGCCACTGATATCATCATCGGAGGTGGAATGGCCTATACTTTTTTAAAAGCCAGAGGTGGCAATATTGGTAATTCTCTTTGTGAAGATGATCGCCTGGATACAGCCCTGGAAATATTAAAAAAAGCAACAGAAAAAGGCGTAAGCATTCACCTGCCCGAAGATTCTGTTATTGCAGATAAGTTTGCTGCAGATGCATCAACAAAAAATTGTCCGAGCGACCAGATACCGGCCGGTTGGATGGGTCTGGATATCGGAGGAAAAGCCATTGGTATTTTCAGCGAGATCATCAATAAATCACGAACCATCTTATGGAATGGCCCCATGGGAGTTTTTGAAATGGAAAAATTTCAGAACGGTACAAAATCAATTGCCCTGGCAGTGGCTGAAGCTACTTCAAAAGGTGCGTTTTCGCTGGTAGGCGGTGGCGATAGTGTAGCGGCCGTTAACAAATTCGATCTTGCTGATAAAGTTAGCTATGTATCTACTGGTGGAGGTGCTTTATTGGAATATTTTGAAGGAAAGGAATTGCCGGGCATTGCTGCAATAAAAAAGTAATTCAAAAGAGAGGTTTACGCCGGCGTAAACCTGTATTAATAGAATATCTGTCTTTCCTGATGAGACCAGGCACAGTTAAACGGAATTTAAGTTCTTTAACGATGATGCCAAAGACTGTCAGGCTCACTATCCATGATTTGAAGATCATACTGGCAAATGATGCGTCAATCGCAATATGTCGAAGGCGGTTTTTGAAATTCTATCGAATAGTTGTGCTGATAACAGCAGGTAAATTGCACCAGCATGGCAAGTCTGAATAGGGCATGGAAGGTTAATTGCCTCCCTTTATTACAAGCGAGACATTTACGTGAGGCGAAAAATGCCAACTTATCATCAAACATTTCAATTCCTGGCAGTTGAAATTAACTCCGCTTATATATGTTCTGCAATAATTTAAAATGATTATGTAGATTTTTGCCGAAACAAACTGATGACTTAACAGTAAAAATCTATATTCGCACTTTGCTAACCTACCTATATGATTACTGGACATATTACCTTAACCAGGAATTTGATAGCAGAACCACACCTGTGAGTGAGGGCGGCGAAGCCATTTTGACTTATATAATAACTTATCTGTATAAAGTCCCCTTTTTAATGCCAAAAACTGCCTGCAGTGAGCGCTTTTATGCCTATATTGCAGGCTCTTTATTAAAAAAAATAAATTTTAACCAGCATTATATAAATTAACTGCTTAGGAATACGAGCCTTTTTACTTTAACAGGCTTTTTCTTTATAAATAAACAGTATTAATTTATTTTCTTTGCAACTTTCTTAAAATATGTCAAAAATATTTACTCCATTAGTTGTACTGGTATTCCTGGTATCTCTTAATGCATGTGTTTCTTCCAACCGGTTATATTACTTTAATGATAAGGTTCCTGGTAAGGATACGCTGGATACTGTTAGCCAGGTTTCGGCGCAAAAGATCCAGAAGAATGACAGGCTTGCCATTACTGTAAGTTCTACCGATCCGGCCCTTACGGCTTACCTTAATCCGTTTAATGTTCAGAGTTCGGGAACTTCCAGCCAGCAAACCAACACCGGTTATCTGGTAAACAATACGGGTAAAATCGAATTTCCTTTATTAGGACAGGTAGAGGTAGGCGGCCTTTCTACTGTTGAAGCCGCCGCTGTTATAAAAGAAAAGCTTTCGTTTTATTATAAGGACTTATTTGTAAATGTGAACCTGCGCGGGCAGGTTTATTTTATGAATGGCCGTACCGGTACGCCGATACCAATGGTAAACGAACGACTAACAATTTTTGAAGCCATCACCCAGTCTGGTTTACAAGATCCCTATGATAAGAAGAATGATGTATGGCTGGTAAGAGAAAAAAATGGAGAACGCATTTACACCAAACTGAACCTCAACAGCAAGAGTATTTTTCAATCGCCCTACTTTTACCTTCAGAACAACGATCTTATTTATTTGCAGCCAGGAAAATTCAGTTCGTTCCTAAGTGCAAATAGCCCCGGCAGAAATATCTTAACTATCTCAGCTGCGGTACTTACACTTTTTATCGCTTTAAGAAATCTATAGAGAATGAGCAAAGAAGATTTTAATGTTTGGGAAAATAAGAATATGAATGCAACTGATAAAGAAGTTGCCCCGCCGGTAAAATTGAGCACTAACTCAATAGATATCGATTTCCGCAGGGTGATATCAGTATGGCCTTTCATTGTTTTATTTGCGGTGCTTGGTTATATTGCCGGAATGCTTTATTTGAGGTATGCCAATACTGTTTATTCTGTAACAACCAGTATTAGTATTGAAGAAACAAAAGAAGTATCTATTGGCCAGGCACTTTTTGGTACAACACGTGATCCTTTTAATGATAAAATAGCATTCTTTAAGTCGCCAACGCTTACTTCGTTATTGGTTGATAGCCTCGGTTTACAATATAATGCACAGGCACAGGGAAGATTTAAGAACAAAGATTTTTACGGAATAATTAAATGGTATATCATAAAAAAATATCCCGGTGAAGATATTCCTGAAATGAATTTTTCCATCATGCCCGAGAAAGATGGTTTTCGATTTAAAGCAGATTCTATTGAAGGAAAGGCACAATGGGCTGTGCCGTTTAACCTGAAAGGCCGTAGTGTAGTGGTGATGAAACTGGAAGAATTTACCAGCCAAACACCAGTCTATTGTTTTAGCCGCAATATACTGGCAGCAGCATTCTCCATGAGTAAGGGCATTGGTATCACTACCAGCAAAGAAAGCAATATTATCACCATCAGTTATTCGGATGTATCAAGTGAAAGAGCCATCGACATCTTAAATGGTTTGATAAAACTGAACATCGATATAATGGAACGCGACAAATCGCTGACATTTTCCCAGGCGATCAAATTTATTGAACAAAGAATGGCGCCTTTAGGAAGAGAACTGGATTCAATTGAAAATGCACTTGCTAATTTTAAATCATCCAGGGGCATCGTTGGTATGTCGGCTAACGGTGAAATGTACCTGCAAAAAATGCAGGATTACGATAAGCAGTTAGTAGATATCACTATCCAGCGTTCTACCATTAATCAACTGGAAGCTTTTATAAAGAATCCTAACCTAAAAGAAACAGACCTTTCATTTGTTGGTATCAGTAACCCCGGTTTGCAGGGAACCTTACAGCAATATATTTTAATGATGCAGCAGCGCGAAAAACTGGCGCTAACGGCTACCGATAATAATCCTGCCGTAAAACTGATAGACCAGAACCTGGCAGATATGAGGAGCAACATGGACAAGCAGGTAGCCAACTACAAAAGCAATCTCGCCATCGCGGAAGCAACCTACAGAGCCAATTCGGCAGAAGCAAGTGGATACTTAAGAAGTACTCCCGGACAGGAAAAGGAACTTATCGATAAAACCCGTTTACAAAATATTAAGGAATCACTTTATTTAACGTTATTGCAAAAAAGAGAGGAAGCATCTATCGCAAAAGCTTCTGTTACGGTTAATACAAAAGTGCTTTATCCGCCTGTGAAGCTCAACGCAACTCTTCAGCCTTCCAGAAGCAAAGTATTGGCAGCAGCAGTACTGATAGGATTTTTACTGCCGCTCATCTATGCCATTATTAAAGAAGTGATGAACCGTAAGATCATTTCAAAACGGCAATTGCAGTCTATGACCAACATTCCAGTGATAGCAGAACTTGCCCAGGCCGACAATATTGAAAAATTACCCTTCGTGCTGGATGGTACGCAACGTAGTATGTTTGGAGAACAGATAAGGGCCTTAAGAACTAATATTAATTTTTACACCAACGCCGGTAAGCAAACCAACTTTATACTGATCACATCCAGCGTAAGTGGTGAAGGAAAGTCTTTCCTTAGTATGAATCTTGCAAAGAGTTATGCCATGCAGGGTAAAAAAGTAGCTTTACTTGAGTTTGATCTTCGCCGCCCGAAGATCACAAAGGCATTGGGACTGAGCGCAGAAAAGCCAGGCTTAACCAGTGTACTGATTGGTAAAACAGGTATAAAAGATATTGTTACACATATAGGAAAAGATGACACAGAGGCGTTTGATTTCTTTCCGGCAGGTGCCATCCCGCCAAACCCGCAGGAACTTATTTCCGGCGAATTTGTAGAGAAAATTAAAACTCACCTGGATAACAATTACGAAGTAGTGATCATTGATACACCGCCATTTGGAATTGTGGCAGATGCCCAGATATTAGGACAATGGGCAGATGTAACGCTGATCGTTACTCGCTTTCAGCAAACTGTAAAAGAACAGGTGCAGGAGATAAATGAATGGAACGACAGGAAGATATTTAAAAGCATTGCACTCGTGTTTAATGGTGTAAGGAACAAAGGCTACTTCGGAAATAAATATGGCTATTACTATTACAAGAGTAAATATGGTTATTCTTATTACTCTGGCGAAGACAAAAGAAAAGGATAAGCACAAGATAAAATTACTGGTGCCCGTTTTTTTATAAATACGGAAGCTCCAGGCAGATACACAAAAAATTGAAAACACTAAAAGACCTACTTAAAAAGTATTTCCAATACTTTTATTACTTCTATTCCCACCTGGGGTACAGGATATTCATCAGTTTAACCCTTAGTTTTTTTGTTGGGTTAATGGATGGCCTGGGCTTGGCGATGTTTATTCCCTTGCTGCAAATGGTAGATGGAAAGAATGCAACCACCAATGCAGAAAGTATGGGAAACATGTCTTTCCTCGTAAAAGCTTTCAACCATTTTGGCATTTCACTCACCCTCGGCGTTGTGCTCACGGTGATTGTTGTTTTCTTTAGCTTAAAAGGGTTGTTGAAATTCATCGAGGGTTATTGCAGGGTGGTGTTTGAACAAAAGTTCATCAGGGCAATAAGGGAAGGTAATATAAAAGGCTTATCGGATTTTGGCTACCATGCATTTGTAAATGCTGATACCGGCCGTATTCAAAATACATTTAGCGGCGAAGTAGAAAAAGTTAAGCAGGCCAACCGGTATTATTTTATTTCCATACAATATGGAGTGTTTGTGGCAGTCTATATTTTTATGGCATTCTTTGCCAATCCAAAATTTGCGGTGCTTGTTGTTATAGGTGGTGCACTTACCAATATCATTTTCAGGAAGCTTCAGAAAACAACCAAAACCCTTTCAAAAAAAATAACTACAGAAGGCCATTCTTTCCAGGGGTTGCTAATACAAAAAGTTACTTTTTTTAAATACCTTAAAGCTACGGGGTTAATTTATCGTTATGCCGATAAACTGATAGGCACAAATAACAGGATCCTGGAATCTCAACGCAAAACCGGTGTGATTAGCGCAGCACTTGCCTCTGTGAGAGAACCTTTGATCATCCTGGTAGTAGTGCTGGTAATTGTTATCCAGGTGAATTATTTTTCTGAAAGTGTAGGGATGATCGTATTAAGCCTACTGTTGTTTTATCGTGGCCTGGTTTCATTGATGAGCATGCAAAATTACTGGAACCTGTTTTTAACCATGTCTGGTTCCCTTAATAATATGACCGCATTCAATAAAGAGTTGAAGGCCGGTAGGGAAAAAAATGGCAAACTTGTTTTTGGTGAGTTTAAAAATGACATTGTTATGAAAGATCTTTCCTTCTTTTACGAGGATGTAAAGATACTGAAGAACATCAACCTGAAAATTTCGCGTAATGAAACCATCGCTATCGTTGGAGAAAGCGGATCGGGTAAAACAACTTTGATAAATGTTATATCCGGGTTGATAAAACCAGGGAAGGGTACAGTGCTGATAGACGATGTGAACCTGGCAGAAATGAAAAGGGAAACTTTTCAGAAACGCATTGGCTATATTACACAGGAACCCGTAATTTTTAATGATACTATCTTTAATAATGTAACCTTTTGGGATGAACCAACTGCGCAAAATAAAGAGAGGCTAACAGAGGCTTTAAAAAAAGCATCTATCTATGATTTTGTAATGGAACAGCCCTTGCAGGAAGAAGCTTTACTGGGCAGCAACGGCATCAATATCAGCGGCGGCCAAAAACAACGCCTCTCTATAGCGCGTGAATTATACAAGGAAGTAGATTTCCTTTTTATGGATGAAGCAACCTCTGCATTGGATTCTGAAACAGAGAGAGCGATCCAGGATCATATTGAAAGGTTAAGAGGAAAATATACCATTCTTATTATTGCACACCGGTTGAGTACTATAAAAAATGTAGACCGCATCGTATTACTAAATAAAGGGGAAATAGAAATAGCAGGCACTTTTGATGAATTGATCAGGCACTCTGCTTCCTTTAAAAAAATGGTGGAATTGCAGGGATTTTGATAGTTGAAGCTGGTTAATTAGAGTTTCATCGATCACCTGTTTTTTCAAATTGTTCACTACGATAATCTGAAATTATTTTAAAGATTATCTTTGCAAAAATTATTTATGAAGAAGGTTTTTTTGGTTACTAAGTTGAAAACAACAAATCTGGGGAATCAGGCATTGTCGATGGAACTGATAAAACTTTTTGAAGAAAATATTGGCAAAGAAAATCTATATGTTGGAGGTCGGCCACTTGGATTATTCGGGTATAGTATAGATGCTTTAAAAACCAGCCCCGATCCGGTAAAACTATTTGAATCCTGGGCAGATGCCGTAGTTAAGAAGTATAAACCAATGGCTTCCGCAAGCAACGCTTTTTCTCCAAAAGTGAATAATTTTAAGCTCACTGAAGTTAATTCCCTGAAGTTTGAAAATGTGAAGATTTTCCTTCGCCCCTTTAAGCGGATGCTTAATAAATTTTTTCTGTTCAATAAGCAATATGTAAAAAGACTGAATGCAATTAACGCATCAGATTATTTTATTTACAGCGGTGCAGGCGAAGCAAGTGATAACCACGTTTTCCTTCGTCAAATGCTGGAGTTACGCATTGCACAAAAGCTGGGTAAAAAAACCGGTGCTGTAAACCAGTCGGTGGTGGTAAAGAACGAAGCGTTTAAGAAGATCGTAAACCTGGTGTATGGCAATATGAATCATATTGTAGTACGTGGCGCTATTTCAAAAGCAACAATTGTTTCATTCGGAGTGGATGAACGCAAGGTGTTTATTGCGCCAGATACAGCCATTAAAACTACTGGCGACCTGAGCGATGTAAAAAAGAACGGAATGGTTGCCATCAACTTTACACCTTTTATTAAATTTGAATGGAAAGACGTAGAAACCATCATCAATAAAGTGAGAAGTTATAATAAGGATTTGGTATTTGTTACCAACGAGCCGGTGGGAGATATTCCGATAATTGAAAAATTTAAATCAGATTATAATATTAATGTACTCGAAGAATCTACTGGTTACGTTGAGTTTGCAGAAAAAATTGCCGCTTTTGATTATGTTATTGGCGCAAGGCTGCACGCTAATGTAATGGCGCTTGCCGTAAATGTACCGGTTATTGCCATCGAAGGCCTTGTATGGAAAACTAAAGAGTTGTTTGATCAATTTGAGTATCCGTTGCCATCCGTTAATGTAAATGAAGCCGGTTGGGTTAATTCTGTGCTGGATTCAATTGAAAAGATAGAAGAAAAGAAAATTGACTTCCGGCATTATTTTAATAACGTACTTGTTAAACACAAGGCGGATGTAAAGAACAATGTTGCCTGGATCAATAATAACTAATGATAAAGAGAATTTTATACAACAAGGTACTTTCCAATGAACTGCTTAAAGCAGATTTTTACAGGTACGAAGGCGACCTTAGTTATAAAGCATTTGTGAAATCATTCAGGAATACCGGTTTCCATTTCACGCTTTTTTTCCGATTAAGCTGGCTTCTCAGTAAGTACTCGCCGCTGGGAATGTATTCGCGGATGATGTATAAAAAGCTCACTTTCAAATATGGTTACCAGATACCAAGGATTACTAATATTGCAGGGGGTATGAGGATCAGTCATTTTGGCCCGCTACTCATCAACAGTAAAACCAGGATTGGGGCTAACAGCTATTTTTCTCACAATATTACTATCGGGGAAACAAAAAGAGGTAAGATGCAGGGATCACCAACTATTGGCGACAGTGTGTGGCTGGGCCCGGGGGTGGTGATAGTTGGAAAAATTACCATTGGTAACAATGTGCTTATTGCGCCCAATACTTACGTTAATACAGACGTACCATCAGATTCTGTGGTTATAGGCAATCCGGCAAAAATAATTTCCAGGCACGATGCCACAGAAGGGTATATCACTAATTGTTATAACGGCAAATAATGTCCGAAGCATTTTTCTAAAAAAAATCCGGCAGCAAAAACAACATACATGAAGGTCTTTTTTACACTGGATAGTTTAGCAAATGCCGGCACTGAAAAAAGCACCTTGGATATCTTGTGCCATTTTTCAAAAGATATCGAAGTAAAAGTGATACACTTTTTCCCCGGGTTTGATCTGAAAGCCGATTATGAAAAAGCAGGTATTCCCTTGCATTATGTAGGGCTTAGTGGAAAAAGGGAATTTATAAAAGGTACACGCAGTTTGATCCGGTTAATTAAAGCTGAAAAGCCTGATCTGGTGGTTTCTTCCATCATGCGGGCAAACTTCTATTCCAGATTTGCCGGTATCATTACCGGCACTCCCATAATCGGAACATTCGTTAACGATAGTTATGGAGCCCTTCGCATCCAGGAAATGAAAAGGAAGAAGCAATATGCAGGGTTTCGGATTTTCTGGTTGCTGGACAAGTACACATCATGGATACCAAAATACTGGATATCCAATGCCATCTCCATTGCCCAAAGCAATATTAAAGCACTTGGTATAAGCAAAGGAAAAACAAAAGTAATTTATCGTGGCAGAGAAACAGCTGTATTTCCTCCATTCCAGCCTTCTGTTGATAGATCCGTTTTCAAATTTATTTTTGTAGGCCGCCTTCTGGAGCGAAAAGGATTGGCAGAATTACTGGAAGCAGTTAAGATAGTAAAGGAAAAGTATCCCCATATAAGGCTGGATATTTTTGGAGAAGGATTGTTTAGAAAGAGGATTGAATCCATCATCACTCAGTTGCAACTACAGGATACCGTTAGCTTAGGGGGAAAAGTACCCAACGGCTGGAAGCGTTTATATGAAGCAGATTGTTTTGTTTTTCCATCCTGGTACGAAGGCTTTAGCGGTTCACTGGTAGAGGCGATGGCGGTAGGAATACCAATTATTGCTTCGGATATACCTATGAATATGGAAGCTGTAAATAACAAAACTGCTCTTATATACCCTGTAAAGGATATCAGGCAGTTGGCAGCTAACATGGTGCAGGTAATTGAACAGTATCAGCAGATGATAGAAATGGGAAAACGAGCACGGCAAGAGGCTGCTGCAAGATTTGATATAAGGCAGATCGCTGCTCAATATGAATCATTTTTAAAAGAAGTTGCAAACGGGAAAGTTGAAAAATCAACATTGATATAGAGACTTTTTTATTAAAGGCAAGAAATGTGATCTGTACAAACAGATGATTAAAAAATAAACAGGCCTGGCCTGGCATGAACCTGGATATGGAAAAAAAACAAATCATTGTAACCGGCGGAGCAGGATTTATCGGTAGCTCGCTTGTTGAAAAATTACTGGACAATAATTATGCTGTTACCGTCATTGATAACTTTGATCCTTTTTACGATAAACAGGTAAAAATTAGTAACCTTAGTTCTTTTAAAGACAATCCTTATTTTACGTTTATTGAAATGGATATCCTGGATGATGTTTCGCTTAATAGTAACCTTACCGGTAATTATGAAGCCATCGTACACCTGGCGGCGAAAGCAGGTGTAAGGCCATCAATTGAAAATCCGATCGCCTACCAGGAAGTGAACGTGAGGGGTACTCAGAACCTGCTGGAGTTTGCACGCAATAAAAATATAAAGCAGTTTGTATTTGCTTCGTCCAGCAGCGTGTATGGTATCAATAAGAATTTCCCCTGGAAGGAAACAGATACCAATCTCAACCCGATCAGCCCATACGCGAGTACAAAAATATCCGGAGAATTGCTTGGCCATGTGTACAGCCACCTGTACGGCATCCGGTTTGTTGGGCTGAGGTTTTTTACCGTTTTCGGACCACGCCAACGGCCCGATCTTGCCATTCATCTTTTTAGTAAAAAAATAATGAGCGGTGAACCGATCAATTTTTTTGGTGATGGCACTACCCGGAGAGACTATACATTTGTTGCAGATACCGTAGAAGGTATTTATAGTGCGATCAATTATACCCGCAGTGCTTACGAAATTTTCAACCTCGGTAACCACCAAACTGTCTCGCTAAGTGAA
This sequence comes from Ferruginibacter sp., assembly GCA_031411955.1. GTDB lineage: Bacteria > Bacteroidota > Bacteroidia > Chitinophagales > Chitinophagaceae > Ferruginibacter. The sequence goes on along the minus strand of JANOCC010000038.1, from coordinate 53,494 downwards.
ATGATAGCAACGCTGGAAGATGTATTTCAAAAGAAAGCAGTCATAAATAAACTTCCCGAACAAATGGGTGATGTACCCATAACCTATGCCGATATATCCAAAGCACAACAGTTACTTGGATACATGCCCAAAACTGATTTCAAAACAGGTGTGATCAAATTCAGGGAATGGCTGATTAAACAGTAAAGGATTTTTGATATTAAATTAACCACAGAGAGTTAAAGGAGTTTATTGAGTTTCACAGAGTGTTCAGATCTTATTATAAACTCTGTGAAACTTTATCCTCAACTCTTTCTTACCGCTGTGGTTAAAAAAATATTCTCAGCCTAAAAAATATACGCAAAATATGGATCGATTATATTCTAAGTTTCTAAACCACCTTTCCTTTTGAGAGAGTACTGGGGGTGAGGCAAAATTCATAATAATTTAAAACAAACATTATCAGGATACTTCAGTTAGTAACAGAGCGCCAGTTTAGAGGTGCACAGGTTTTTGCCGCAGAGCTAAGTACAATGCTCGCAGAAAATGGGCATGAAGTGATCTTTGCAGGATTATACGCAACCAAAGAAAATATTATTTCTGCCCGGGGAGCGGAAAATATAGACCTCGCCGGAAAAAAAACGGCTTTCGACCTTGGCCTGCTGCAACGGCTGATAAAGCTTATTAAAACTTCAAAGCCGGATATTATACAGGCCAACGGCTCTGATACACTTAAGTATGCCGTATTTGCAAAAGTATTTTTTCCCAGGTTAAATATTGTTTACAGGAATATTAGTATGGTAAGCGCCTGGACAAAGCAGGCCTCCATTAAAAGAAAGCTGAATGCATGGTTGTTTAAAAGAGTAGACAGGGTTACATCCGTGGGTCAGCAATCCATGGAAGACCTGGTGAAAACCTATGGGTTTCCGTTAGTAAACACAAAACTTATCCGCCGCGGTATTCCGCAGTATCGTTTTAATGCAGAAGATGCACGAAAAAAGATAACAGATGAATTCGGTTTCCCTTCAACTGATTTTATACTGATCCACATTGGGCAGTTTTCTCCGGAAAAAAATCATGCTTTCCTGGTTGATAGTTTTGAGAAAATACTTGCACATAATAATAATACCAGGTTATTGTTTGTTGGAGAAGGCAAAAAATTCAATGAGATCAGGAAGTTGGTGGCAAATAGAAATTTAACCGGTAATATATTCTTTGCCGGTTACCGTGAAAATGTACAGGAACTTTTAGCCGGAAGCGACCTTTTTATTCTGGGAAGCACCATCGAAGGTGTTCCCGGTGTTGTATTAGAAGCAGGTATGCAATCACTTCCAGCAGTGGCAGTAATTGCAGGCGGGGTTGGAGAAGTAGTGGTGAATAATGAAACAGGCATACTTTTGCCGCAACATGATGCTATTGCCTTTAGCAAGGCGGTAATTTCACTGATGGAAAATAATGCCCTTAGAAAAACATTGGGCGAAAATGCCAGAAAGTTTGTTGAAGACCGTTACAGCCTTCAGCAATGCCTTAAACAGTTTGAAATATTATACGCAGATATATTAAAAGAAAAGCAACAAAGTGGCCGATAAAATAAAAATATTACACCTCATAAAATCATTGGGCCGGGGCGGTGCAGAAATGCTTTTGCAGGAAACCCTCAAGTTGCATGATAAAGACCAGTTTGAATTTCACTTCATATATTTTCTTCCCTGGAAAGACCAGATGGTACAAGGCCTGCAGGATGCCGGTGGAACTGTGTTAAATTTATCAGCGGCCAATAATGTAAAGATTGCCATGCAAACTGGAAAGATCATAGACTATATCCGTAAACACAAGATACAATTATTACACTGCCATTTGCCATGGGCAGGTTTTGTAGGAAGGTTCATACATATGCGTACAGGCATTCCCGTTATTTATTCGGAACACAATAAACAGGAACGATATCACTGGATCACCAAAACAATTAACAGGATTACGTTTAACAAACAAACTAAAGTGATTGCTGTTTCCAACGACGTGGCTGAGTCAATTGAAAAATTTATACACCCAAAAATACCTGTTCAAACCATACTCAATGGGGTTAACATGGAGCACTTTGTAAGGAACCCGGCAGCCGGTGCAGCCATCAGGAAAGAATATGGGTTAAGCCCGGATTGTATCGTGCTGGGCAATATCGCTGTTTTTCGTTTTCAAAAGCGTTTGAAAGAGTGGATAGATATGATAAAGATCATGCAACAGCAATTCCCTTCCATCAGAGGATGCGTTGTAGGTGCAGGCATTTTAAATGATGAAGTGAGGGCTTACCTCAAGGAACAGGAAATGGAAGATATTATCCTGATGCCGGGTCTAAAAACCGATGTGCTTCCCTGGTTATCGGCTATGGATATTTTTATGATGACATCAGAGTTTGAAGGCCTGCCGGTTGCCCTGCTGGAAGCTATGAGTATGGAATGCGCCGTTGTTTGCACTAACGCCGGCGGAATAAAAGAAGTGATCCGCAATGAAGTAGATGGTTTTATGGTGCCGGTAAATGAATGGAGATCTCTGGAAAAGCCATTGTCTTATTTGTTATCAAATCCTGAAGAGATAAAAGTTTTTGGAAAAAGAGCAAGGCGCCGCGTAGAAGAATCTTTTAGCCTTACCGTAATGGTGTCGCAACTGGAAACACTCTACAGAGAAACAGCCAGGCAGTAGAAAGACAAAAAGATAAAACGTTTGGCGAAAAAAATAATACCTGTCAACTTTCAATTAATATGATCATCAGGCAATCCACCATACAAGATCTACCGGAGATAGTTGCATTATTGAAACTTAGCATCGGGGAAACGCTTACTCCTAAAACAGAAGCTTATTTTTCCTGGAAACACGAACAAAATCCTTTCGGAAGATCAAAGGTGTTGCTTTGGATAGAAAATGGAAAGATTGTTGGTCTTAGAGCGTTTATGCATTGGCGTTGGGTATCATCCTCTCAGCAAATTCTTGCTGTTAGGGCCGTAGATACTGCTACCGACCCAGCTTTCCAGGGAAAAGGTATATTTAAAAAACTTACCCTGCAGGCAGTAGAAGAGTGCAAAACGGATGGTATACAACTAGTCTTCAATTCGCCTAATCCTATTAGTATGCAGGGATATTTAAAAATGGGCTGGTCTGTTGCAGGCAGGTTGCCATTATACCTTGGAGTAGGGAGTTTATTGCCCGTGTTTTATTCAGATTCAATTGTAAACAGTATATACGATGAATACGCGGTTACACGTATTTTAGAAACCTTTCCGCCAGATTGGTCAATAGAAAATACGGCTGCGGTTTTATATACACCTTTAACTACACAATTTTTAAAATGGAGGTATTGCGATTGCCCTGTTGCAAGGTATGGCGCCGCAGCAGTTCCGGGAAAATTTGGATTTATTTTCAGGATTAAAAAAATGAAGCGGTTCATGGAGCTTCGGATATGTGAAGCCTGGACGGAAGGAAGCCCAGACGCGGAAAAACTTGCTAAAACTGCCTTTAAAAAACTATTGGCAAAGCTGAGGCCGTTAATGATCTCTTCGGCAGATACTCCCTTGTTTTTATCAGGTAATAAGAAAATAGGAACTTTTTTTGGTCCGTTAAAAAAAGGCCCGGTAATTACAATAAGACCGCTGGCTATGGAGAATCTTAATAACTTTGAGCAGTTTAACAACTGGCAACCTTCATTGGGTTCAATGGAGTTATTTTAGCACATGGATATTTTTATCATCATACTGCTCGTTTTATTGATTACTGCCTACATAATAAAAGGTATCAGTAATAAATTCAACGTACATTCCGAAAGCTATCTATGGCTGTTGTTTGGTATGCATGTATTGCTTACCGTTGGGTATGCGGTTTACGCAGCTCAAACAACCAGTGATTCTATTGCCTATTTCGCAAAATCAAGGGCAGCCGTACACTGGTTTGATGTTTGGGGTATTGGTACCCCGTTTATCCAGTTTCTTGCCTGGCCATTTGCCAATGTACTTAGTTTATCCTATTATTCCTGCATGATCATATTTGCCTTTTTTGGTTATATAGCGATCCTGCTTTTTTATATAACGGCAAGGGAAAATATTAAGCTGGAACCCTCATGGTTGAGTTTTACAGCAATTGAACTTGTTTTTTTATTGCCCAATCTGCATTTTTGGTCGGCATCATTAGGAAAAGGTGCCGTTATATTATTGGGGCTCGGATTGTTTACTTATGGGCTAAGCCGATTCAATAGAAGATTTATTCCAATGATTTTTGGCGGCTTACTCACCTTCATGATAAGGCCTCACATTCTTTTTACGGTAATTGTAAGTATAATGCTGGGCGTTATTTTAACTTCTTCAGGCATTAAAACTTACCTGCGATGGATCATCTTTCTGGCAGCAGGCATTATATTTCTATATATCAGTGATGATGTATTAAAATTTGCTGACACAGAAACGCTGGATTTTACCGCATCGTCTTCACTCAATCATCGAGCTGCAGAACTAAGTAAGTCAACCACAGGAGTAGATATACAGAATTATGGATTGTTCATGAAGATGTTCACGTTCTGGTTTCGCCCGCTATTTTTCGACGGGCAGGGAGCGCTTGGTATTTTTGTGTCTTTTGAAAACATGATATACCTGTACATGTTTTACGTTGTAGTAAAAAAAGGGATCAGCACCTGGGGCGATTGGAACGGCTGGTTTCGTATCTGCCTTTTCTTTTTCCTGTTTGCTTCATTTGCACTGGCACAGGTTACCGGTAACCTGGGGATAGCTATGAGACAAAAAGCACAGCTAATGCCCTTCTTCTTTATCATCTTTTGTAAAGCGAGTTCTTACAAGTATTATGTAACCAAACGTTTTGTAAAAGCTTAAAAACATCCGGTAGCAGACAACGCACATCTAACAAAAAAATCAACTTGGCATCAGCATCCAACAAGAAAGGAATCTTCACCATTTCACTCGATTTTGAATTGCACTGGGGATGTTTTGAGCATATGCTTATTGGCGAAGCGCAGCAAACGTATTTTAAAAATACCATTGATGCTATCCCTAAAATGCTCAATATATTTTCCCGGGCGGATATTCACGTAACCTGGGCTATAGTGGGCATGTTATACAGAAATAATAAAACCGAGTGGTATAATAAACAACCTGCTGTATTGCCTACTTTCGATAACCCCGAAGTATCGGCTTATGAATGGATCAAAAAACATGGTTTTTTTAGTGAAGAAGATCCATTTCATTTTGCACCAGGCCTGATAAAATTAATTGAAAGTACTCCTCACCAGGAAATAGCTACACATACCTATGCTCACTATTTTTGTTTGGAAAAAGGACAAACACAAGCACAATTTAAAGCTGATATTGAGATGGCTTGTGCGGTGGCAAAAGAACATGGGTCAGGCATCCGGTCACTGGTGTTTCCGCGAAACCAGTTTAACCGGGAATATCTTTCTGTTTGCTATAACGCAGGTATCACGTCAATACGGTCCAGTCCGGATATATGGTATTGGGCTCCCGCCACCGGTTCCACTTTTATGAAAAAATTCTTTCGTGCCGGTGATGCGTACCTGAAGTTTCAGCCGATAAAAATGGTTTACCTGAAAGATATCAAAGTAGAAGAAGGCTTACCTATTAGTTTACCAGCTACCAGGCTCTATCGCCCCTGGAAACCAGGTCAGCCGGTGCAGAATAAATTAAAAATGAGGCGTATATTGAATGAGATGACAACGGCGGCAAAAAAGAATGCTTATTACCATCTTTGGTGGCATCCGCATAATTTTGGAAATAACCCACAGGAATGCCTAAACGAACTTTCACAGATCGTACAGCATTTTCATACACTCAATAAAAAGTATGGATTTCAAAGTTTAACAATGGAAGAGATCACCACATTAGTGAAAGGAAATGTGTAAAAGAATTTATTTTATTCAGATAAAATTATAGATGCCAAAACTGATAAGGGTAACTACCATACCTGTTTCCATGCAGGTATTATTAAAAGGGCAGATGAAATACATGCAGGAGCAAGGTTTCGATGTTACTATGATGAGCAGCGATGGCATTGAAGTAGCTGCGTTGGTTGCCCAGGAGCAATGCCCTCATGTTGTAGTACCGTTAACCCGAAAGATAACACCGTTGAAAGACCTGCTGTGCCTTATAAAAATGACCAGGCTGTTCCGCAAAATTAAACCCGATATAGTTCATACACATACGCCCAAGGCAGGTTTAATTGGAATGTGGGCAGCTAAATTAGCCGGCGTGCCCGTTCGTTTGCATACCATTGCAGGAATACCGTGGATGGAAACAACCGGCGCCATGAGGCAGCTGCTAAAGTTGATGGAGAAACTAACGGCTATGCCTGCCAGCCGCATTTATCCCAATTCAACTGTATTAAAAGATTTTTTACAGGGTCAGCATATTGCCACCGGTAAAATGAAGGTGTTAGGTCAAGGGTCTAGCAATGGCATCAACAGCAATTTCTTTTCAGTTACAAACGAAATTGCCAATGAAGCACGAAAGCTAAGGGAATTAAAAAATATTGACAGCAATGCCTGGGTGTGGATTTTTGTTGGCCGTTTGGTAAAAGACAAAGGTATCGCAGAATTGCTGGATGCTTTTCAGCAGCTGCATCAGCAATATCCGAACGACCGTTTATGGTTGGTGGGCGCTGAAGAACCTGAGCTGGATCCGTTAGATGAACAACATGTAAAAATGCTGCATGAGCATCCTGCAATTAATTGTTGGGGATTTCAGCAGGATATAAGGCCCTACCTTGCTGCAGCAAAAGTACTTGTGTTTCCCAGCTATCGCGAAGGCTTTCCCAACGTGCCCATGCAGGCCGGATCAATGGGTTGCATGCTCATATTATCTAACATAAACGGTTGCAATGAAATAGTACAACACAATGAAAATGGCTTGTTGGTAACGGCAAAAAGTACAAAAGAATTGCAACAGGCTATGATATCATCCAGGCTGAATATAACGGCAACAGAACAATACGCAGCGGCTATCCGTCAAAAGATTAAAAACGTTTACGACCAACGCGGCCTTTGGGAACTGATATTACAGGAATACCGGTTTTGGTTAACCCAAAAAATGTAATTTAATTTATGCTGCACACCGTAAGTACAAAACGCGAATATAATTTTACTTTGGGTTTCGTTTATTTATTCCATCCTTCTGGGCAATCACTGTAAAGCACATTTAATATTTTGATACGCATGAATTTTTTTTACAATCATTTTATAAAAAGGCCGCTCGACCTGTTGGTTGCTTTGATTGCATTGATTATTTTTTTGCCGGTGATGGCCATCCTCATCATATTACTATTGCTTACAGGCCATAAGCGTTTTTTCTTTGTTCAAAAAAGAGTAGGCCTCAACAACAGGATATTCCATCTCATCAAATTCCGCAGTATGACGGAAGCTAAAGACGCAGCAGGAAATCTCTTGCCTGATAATAAACGCCTCACCAGGTTTGGTGCTGGCTTAAGAAAAACATCATTAGATGAATTGCCGCAACTATTTAATGTTATTTTGGGAGATATGAGTATTATTGGCCCACGCCCTTTACTTGTTAGTTATTTGCCATTATATAATGAAACCCAGCAAAGGCGCCACCTGGTAAGGCCCGGCATAACTGGTTGGGCACAGGTAAACGGAAGAAATGCCATCTCCTGGGAACAAAAGTTTAACCTGGATGTTTGGTACGTGGCAAACCAGTCATTTGCGCTGGACCTTAGAATATTTTTCCTAACCATTCGAAATGTTGTAAAAGCATCTGGCGTATCCCAGGAAGGTGAGGCAACTATGGAAGCATTTACAGGAACAAAAAAATAAGATTGATACTGTTTGGTAATTGTAATGAATTGACGAAATCGGGCTGTTCTTTTTTAGAATTATACCAGAAGTTGTACTAATTAGTTGGAGCAATAATTTTATTTTTGAACTAACATACTTTCAAAAAAGATATCTATGGTTAAGATTGCAATTTTTGGTGCGGGTGGCTTTGGACGTGAAGTTAAATGGCTTATAGACGAAATCAACGAAAAAAGTCCCCTGTTTCAATTTTTGGGCTACTACGACGATGACTTTTCTCATGTTAAAAATATTGACCCATCACTTTTTTTAGGAGGAACCACCGAATTAAACCGGCTTACAGATCCTATTGCGCTTGTATTCGCCATTGGAAATCCGCTTGTTAAAAGAAAAATCGCCCAAAAAATTACAAACCCTGCTATCTCTTATCCTACACTCATACATCCAAATGTATGCATGGGGAAAAGCAATGTTCACATAGGAGAAGGCTGTATTATTTGCGCAGGCAATATCTTAACGGTGGATATTAACATTGGCAAACATGTGATACTAAATCTTGCCTGCACAGTTGGGCATGACAGCATCATTGGCGATTATGCCTCCTTTATGCCAGCCGTTAATATTTCCGGGGAAGTTAATATTGCCGAAGCAGTGTATGTAGGAACCGGTGCAAAAATTATCAACCAGCTGGAAATAGGAGAGGAAACCATTGTGGGTGCCGGAGCCGTAGTGGCTAAATCGCTTCCGGCCAAATGCACTGCTGTTGGAATTCCTGCAAAACCTGTAAAATTCCATACACATTAAAAAAATTTATATTTTGCACATCATGTTTAAAAAATCTCCCTAAAAATGGGTATTTTGTATTACCTTTAACATATTAATTCTAATCTATTACTTCTCTGAAAAATAATCCTCAAAAAAAACTTAATATTCTCTAGTGGAAAGAGTTTGGCTTTCTTCGCCGCATATGGGCGAAATGGAAAAAGTATATGTGGCAGAAGCTTTTACAACAAATTGGATAGCGCCATTGGGCCCTAACGTGGATGCTTTTGAAAAGCAATTAGCAAATTTTGTTGGTGTAAATGGAGCAGTTTCTTTGAGTTCAGGTACCGGGGCTTTGCACCTTGCTTTGAAGATACTGGGTATTAAAAGCGGAGATGTTGTACTGTGTCAGAGTTTTACTTTTGCAGCATCGGCATTTCCAATTACCTATTGCGATGCGGAACCGGTATTTGTTGATAGCGAAGCGGATACCTGGAACATGGACCCGGTTTTACTGGAAGAGGCAATTAAAGACCAGTCTGCAAAAGGTAAAAAGCCCGCAGCTATCATGGTAGTTCATTTATACGGAATGCCCGCAAAGATGGATGTGATAACGGAAATTGCAAAAAGATATAATATACCTTTAATTGAAGATGCAGCCGAAGCGTTGGGTAGTACCTATAATGGGAAAAGCTGCGGTAGTTTAGGGTCTGTTGGTATTTTAAGTTTCAACGGCAACAAGATAATAACCACCAGTGGTGGCGGGGCTTTAACCAGTAATGATGAAATAATTGTAAGTAAGGCACGGCATTTGTCTGCACAGGCCAAAGAACCAGCGCCCTACTACTTACACAAAGAAATTGGGTTTAACTACAGGTTGAGTAACGTTTTAGCCGGTATAGGAAGAGGGCAGATGGAAGTGTTGCCGGAAAGAATTAAAAGGCGAAGAGAAATATTTAATTTTTATAAAGAGGAGCTTGGTCATATAGATGGCATCAGTTTTCTGGAAGAACCGGCAGGATATTTTTCAAACCGGTGGCTAACCACCATTTTATTTGATAAAGAACTGGGTGAAGGAATAAATGAAAAAGTGAGGGTGGAACTGGAAAAGTTGAATATTGAAACAAGGGCATTGTGGAAACCGCTTCACCAGCAACCTGTTTTTGAAAGCTGTAAAGTTTATAATAACGGGGTAAGTGATGATCTTTTTTCCAGAGGACTTTGTTTGCCAAGCGGATCAAATACTTCTGATGTTAACCTTAAAAAAGTAGTATTAGAAATAAAAAAATTTTTATCATGAAATTTTTTAAAAGGAATTCTTTACGGCCTTCTCAATTTGTTTTAGTGGGTGATCAGTTGTTGATCACCTTTGGGTTGCTATCTGCCCTGTTAGTAAACTACAGGCTATTGTCAGTAAGGGAATTTCCCCTGCAAACCATATTTTACAGGGTATTATTGCACGTAGCGCTGGGCGTAATAGCCTGGTCGGTGTTTAAGATCTATAAAAAAGTGATCCGTTTTTTTAGTAGCAAAGACTACCTGAATCTAATAGGTATCATTTTTTTAATTCATTTGGTGAGTGCCTGCGCAAGATTTGTATTGCCGGTAAAATGGCAGTTGAAACCGGAAATTTTCCTGATCAGTTTCTTCATTACTTCTATCTATATCATCGGAAGCAGGCTAATCATCAGTTACCTTTATTTTTATTACGACCGTTCTAAAAAAGTAGGAGAACAACGACGTTTGCTTATTTATGGGGCCGGCGAATTGGGCGTTTTTCTTAAAAAATCTCTTAGCACTCATTACGAGAACAACTTTAAATTAATTGAATTTTTAGACGATGATAAAAATAAGATAGGCCGTTACATTGGCGGTGTAAAGGTGATAGATGCAGATAAGGAGATGAAATCAAGCATAATACGCCATGGCATCACCGATATTATCATTGCCAATAAAATGCTTACGCCTGCACGTAAAGCAAAATTCCTGGAAGACACCCTTCCATTTAATGTTAGGATAAGGGAGATATCATCTATCCAATCTTTATTCAATGCCAATTTCAACCTGGAGAAACTTGCTTCTATAGATATTAATGATCTGATGAACCGTGAAGCCATACATTTATATGATGAACACGTGGCAGAAAGTTTAGTGGGAAAAACCTTGCTGGTTACCGGTGCTGCAGGATCAATCGGAAGTGAAATCGTACGCAAATTGTCTGAACATGATGCTTCCCTGATCATATGTGTCGACTTTTCTGAAAGCGCTTTATACGACCTTCAACAGGAATTGAAAAGGAAACATCCTGCAGTGGATTACAAATTCATCCTGGCAGATATCAGGAATGAAGAGATGATGGAAGATTTATTTAAAGGATATAAGCCTCATATAATTTACCATGCTGCTGCCTATAAGCATGTTCCATTAATGGAGCAATTTCCATGGCAGGCTGTACAAACGAATGTATTTGGAACTTTCCAACTCGTAAAACTGGCAGTTAAATTCAAGGCAGAAAAGTTTGTGTTTATTTCTTCAGACAAGGCAGTAAATCCAACAAGTGTAATGGGTGCTACCAAAAGGCTGGCAGAAATCATTGTGCAATCTTTCTCTTCTACGCTTAACAGTACCAGTTTTGTGGTAACAAGATTTGGCAATGTTTTAGGCTCTAATGGTTCGGTAGTGCCACTGTTTAAAAAACAAATTCAAAATGGAGGGCCCGTTACCGTTACCCATCCGGATATGACACGCTATTTTATGACGATTGCTGAAGCCTGCCAACTGGTGCTTGAAGCTTCGGTAATGGCGGAAGGAGGCGAAGTATTTGTTTTTGATATGGGTGAACCGGTTAAAATTGTAGATCTTGCAAGGAATATGATTCGACTCGCTGGCTACACACCAGATGTGGATATGCAGATACAGTTCATCGGAGAAAGGCCCGGGGAAAAATTGTATGAGGACCTTTTCTCTGAATCAGAAGAGATGAAGGAAACACATCATGAAAAGATAATGATCAGTAAAGAAACAATTCACGATATTGCGGAAGCTGAAAATATTATTAATAAATTAACCACGCTGGAAAATTACTATGATCCCGAACTATTCAGGGTGGTAATAAAAGAATTACTTCCGGAATATCAATCTGTGATGGCCGATGGAAAAGTAGTAAATTTCAGGTCTGGAAACAGGATCAACCAATACAATTACCAAAATTAATACTTCGCCTAAACTAATATTTATGAAAATTCAGAAATTACTGGTTGTAATTTTTTTATTGAGTACAGAACTTGTTATTGCTCAGAATTCACGTTTTTCCCAGATTGGCAGTGCGCCCATGTTATTGAACCCTGCTCTTACAGGAAGGTTTGATGGCAAAATAAGGCTCAGTGGATTGTACAGCGCTCAAACAACAAGGTTTGCCGAACTTAACCACCAGAATATTGGCCTGGATTTTAAATTGGGAAAATTCCGCAGCTTTGGAGATGAACAAACCACCGCAGTGCCAGCCTCTCCAAATAAAGTAACTAAAGAAGCCAAAGACGAAGTAGGAAACAAAAGAAAACTTACTGGTTATTGGGGCCTTGGCTTAAATTATAACCACAGCGGTGCCAAAGATGCTCCACTTAAAACAAGTTTTTATTCACTAAGCCTTGCTCGTCATTTTTATTCTCAACGTAATAAGTATTTTGGTGTTGGTGCCCAGGTTACTTACGCTGAAGGAGACCTTGATGAACGCAGGGGAATGAAATATGATAAAGAAATTTCTACAGGAAGCTTCAGGTATCCGCAAAAAACTTCCAACGGTACACTGGTATCAAAAAAGAATTATGTTGATTATAATTTCGGCGCCTATTATGGTATGGTAACAGAAGCGGTTGGCTTTGAATTAGGTGGTGCTATGTATCATCTGTTCTATCCTAAAAGTGATATCTTGGATAAAGACGATGAAACGAAATTACGCCATAGGGTAACTGCTTACTCTGTATTACGAGTTAGATTAAACAATAAATGGGGCCTTATCCAAAAAAATACTTATTGGCAGGAAGGGCTTTACTACAGAAGCAAAACTTTCAACGATAGTTTAAATATTGTCGCTTTCTGGTCGGGAGTAGAATTTATCCGCACAAACCCTACCTCTAATTTCAACGTTAATTTTGGCTTATTTACGCGTTCATTCAGAACTGCAATGCCTTACCTCAATATCAACCTCGGAAGGGTTGCTAATATCAGGTATTCGTATGAATTCCCTTTCAATTCCGCAAAATTTGGAGCTTATACAGCCAAGCGTCATGAAGCTGCTCTGATATTGTATTATCAACGTAATACTGCACCTGGTGTAAGGTTTTATAAGAAAACGAACTTCTGGTAGAATCAAGCTGATAAAATAAAACTTCCAAAATAAAACCATCCAAAAATAACATGAGGAAAAATATATTTTTAAATGCTCTCATATTGATTGCTTCCTGCAACGCATATGCGCAAACATCTGTAGAGAATTTAGGTAACCAGGTAAATTCAATTTACCATGAGGTGAGGCCAACCATATCTGCAGATGGCAGACTGCTTTATTTTGTTGTGGAAGGAAATCCGGCCAATTCAAAATTTAAAGAGGATAAGAAAGCACAGGATATCTGGTACTCAGTACTGGATACAACAACCGGAAAATGGGGCGCCGCTATTCATGCGCCTGCCCCGCTAAACGACCTGCGTGAAAACGCTGTATTCTGGGTGTCGCCAGATGGAAACAGGTTGCTCATTCGCGGTGCATATCAAAATGGAAAATTTGTTGGCCGTGGTGTTTCTATGGTAACAAAAACTGAAACAGGATGGTCGCAGCCCCAAATGCTGAAAATTAAAGATTACGACAGGATGTCGCAGGATATTTACTCAGGCGCTTTCCTTGGTAATGATGGCAAAACCCTGCTGCTTTATTTTTCTGAAGAGAAGAATAGCTACCTCAATGATATCTATGTAAGCAGGCTTACTGATAATGACGAATGGACAAGGCCTGAAAGCCTGGGCGAAACGATTAATACAGAAAATTACGATGAATTATCACCTACACTAGCTGCTGATGGAACTACCTTGTATTTCTCCAGCGACCGCCCCGGTGGATTAGGAGAACACGACATCTGGATGGCTAAGCGCCTGGACGATTCATGGAAAAAATGGAGCCAGCCGATAAATATGGGAGATACCATTAATACAGCAAAATGGGATGCATACTTTGCACTTGATGCCAATGGCGAGTACGCTTACCTGGCTACAACACAGGGTTCATTGGGTGGTAACGATATTGCAAAAATTAAACTGAGCGAACTGCAGAGGCCTAAAACAGTTGTATTGGTTTACGGACAGGTTTTCAATGCCATTACCAAAGAAAAAATGAGTGCGAAACTATTTTATGATTTAATACCAGGCGAAACAAGCGAAGGAAATTCAATTTCCAGCCCTGATGGTAGTTTTAAAGTAACGCTTCCTTACGGTAAAAAATATAGCCTGAGAGCATCTGCAGATAATTTCTTTTCTGTGTTAGATACACTAGATTTGGTGAAGATGGGTTCTTATAAAGAAATGCACAGAGATCTTTACCTAACACCGGTTGATACTGGTTTGCTGGCTAAAATGGGAAGAGATAAAGATGGCAATGAAATACGCAGAGACCTGGATAGCCTTGAGCAGGGTATAGGGCTTGATGAAAATCCAATTGAACCAGGACAGATCGTAGGTATTAAGATCCTCTTTGATTTTGCTAAAACCATTATCCGTGCAGAATCTTACACTGAGTTAAATAAAGTGGTGAATGTTCTTAAATCAAACCCTTCAATGGAGATTGAATTATCGGCACACACAGATAAGATCGGAGGTTACAGCAAAAATATTATTCTCTCTGATGATCGTGCAAAATCTGTTAGGGAATACCTGCTTTCAAAAGGTATCGCTGCAGGAAGGATCGTTTCAAGAGGTTATGGAGAAACCAAGCCAGTTGCAAATAATAATACAGAAGCCGGCCGTCAGCAAAACCGTAGGGTTGAATTTAAGATAATTAGAAAGTAAGGGAGGCTTTTAAAATATAATGATCCGCTAATACTTTGTTGTTAGCGGATTTTTTTATGGGTATAAGTGAGGGGGAGTTTAAGATACAGCCGTTACAGATTGATTTGCTTTATTACTTCTATTTGGCTTTTAACGAAAAACCGAAAGTTGTACCTACATCAATCTTACTGCGTACATGAATAGCCTGGTGATGGGCTTCAATAATATGTTTGCAAATAGACAATCCTAAACCGCTGCCACCTACCTTGCGACTCCTCGCAAGATCTGTTCTGTAAAACCGTTCAAATATCCTGGGCAGGTGCTCCTCAGCAATTCCTGCTCCGTCGTCACTAATCTCTATCAAAACATTTTTTCCATCTACATTGTAAAAACTTGCTTCCACAATGCCATTATTTTTACCATATTTTATAGCATTGTCTACCAGGTTTATCAGCACCTGCCTTATCTTTTCCTTATCTGCATATACATTCAATGGCAATTCGCATCCTTTTTTTATTATACAACGGATGTCTTTTTCCTTCGTTTTGATCTCCAGCGAGTCATACACATCTTTTAATAGATCCTGAATAATAAAATTCTGAAGGTATAACTCCTGTTCGCCGCTTTCCAGTTTCGAGATCTCATCAAGATCGTCTACCAGGTTTACAAGTCTTTCTACATTACGGGCAGTACTTTTTAAAAACTTCGTATTCACTTCATTATTAAACAAAGCACCGTTTAGTAAAGTATCAACATAACCCTGTATAGAAAAAATTGGTGTCTTCAATTCGTGACTCAGATTCTGAAGAAATTCTTTCCGGAAGATCTCATTTTTCTGCAGAATTTCAATTTCTACTTTTCGCTGCCGTGCCCATGCTTCCACATCTTCCCTTACTTCATCAATGGTTTTTTGCGGTAAGATATTCTTGTAATAAAATTCTTCTCTTTTACTGGCTTTCGTTTGATAGATAAGTTTGTAAATGAGTTTTATTTTCCTGTAGATGAATGTTTGCAGGGTAAATAATATCAGACCGTAACTGCCGGCAAAAACAATCACAAAAGCAATGAGTGCTACCCACCATACCGGCTTCAAATATAGAATTGCAAAGCTAACAGGAAATGCTAACGACAGGCCGGCCAGCGCAGCCAGTTGTTGTGGACTTAAGTTTTTTTGTGAAAGCATGAATAATAGCTGTTAACTGCAAGCTATAAGTTTAATTCTAAGTAGAGAAGAATTTTTATAAAAATGCCTGGTTTAAAGTTTCTTTTAAAAAAGTTATCTCAAGTGTTTGTGGATAATGACGAAACGGGCATTTCACATTTTCATTACGATCTAATATAAACGAGGCGGTAAAAATTACTTACAGCTGCTCATTACATTTCAAATTTATACCCTACACCCTTAACTGTAGTGATGCAATCAAGGTCAAGTTTTTGCCTGATCTTTCGGATATGTACATCAATAGTACGGTCTCCAACGATAACTTCTGTTCCCCAGATCTGGTTAAGTATCTCATTGCGCAAAAACACTTTTCCGGGTTTAGAAGCCAGCAAGGAAAGTAGTTCAAACTCTTTTCTGGCCAATATAATATCTTCTCCACGAAATCTTATATTGTATTTCTCCCTGTCGATGGTAAGATCGCCAATGGTAACTACGCCTGTATCCTGTTTTACCACGTTTATCCTGCGGAAAAGCGCATTCACTTTGCTAATCAAAACTTTAGGGCTGATGGGTTTTGTAAGGTAATCATCTGCCCCCGATTCCAGCCCGCGAATCTCTGTATTCTCATCACTCATGGCAGTAAGGAAAATGATGAGCGTATCTTTAAAAGCCGGCTGTTTACGCAAAAGGTTACAAACTTCTATACCGTTTTTACCAGGCATCATAATGTCAAGAATGATGAGATCTGGCAAAAATTTCTTTGCTTTTTCAATGGCTTCATCTCCGTTCCTGGCAGTTACTACCTCGTACCCTTCCGTCTGCAGGTTAAACTGAATGATTTCAAGGATATCCGGCTCGTCATCAGCAATTAAGATTTTTTTACCATTGTTCATGGCACAAAATTAGCATATCAGGGCTAGCAAGTAAAGGTTAATTGAAAGTTATAGTATTATTAAATTGTTAACGGGAACGCAATAATTTGGCATGTAAGCCATGCTCAATACGGCAAAATTGCACCATATTTGCATCAGGAACCGCATATGAAAATTATTTACCTGTTTATTTTATTGTTTACTGCTGCGGTGGATACCTATGCCGCTGCAGATACGGTGATGATACCATTGCAACGAAGATATTTTCATGATAAGATAGATGCCCAGCAAAAACTTTGCGATAAGGCAGATGGTAAATACGATAGTATCCTGCACGTTAATAATAATGACGAGGTAAACCTTCGCCTCACCGATGCGCTTTTTAGAAAAGTAGATGAATTGCAATTGTGGGTTGAAGCCAATGACCAGATCATAAACAACAATGAGAAGATCCGCTATCTCAGTTACATTGAAAATGTTTTAAAGGATTTCAGGATTGACTGGAAAAAGAAAGACATAAATCCAATAGACTTTATAGCACTGCTTGAGAATTTTGAGCAGATCATGAAAGCACAGGTACAGGGATATAGCATGGTTTCTCACATACAGGTTGTTTCGTACCCGATAGCTAAGATCAATACGGAAATATTTTTCGATAATCCGGGTTATCAGGAAGCGAAAAACATAGTTTACCAAAAATTTTGTGCAGCCAACCCCGATAAAATTTTGCAATCTATAAGGCCGTATATCAACGAACCATTCGCAGATAGCCTGGTTGTATTGGCCTGCATTGCAAACCCGGTGCAACTATATTCTTACGCACAATCCGGAAATTCCCCGGAAGGGAAACTGATTCATCGTAACAACAACAGGATGGTGATGGCGGTGGCAAAGCTGAGTGAAACTCCCAATGCACTTTGGTATTTTCCGTTTTTAGATGACCTTTTGTCTGGTAAAAAAACAGTGGATAGCATAAAAAAATATGTTAGTGGAGAAAAAGGTTACGATAGTGTTGGTTACTTTAAATTACTCGTAAAAACAGAGATCAGTTATTACAGCAGGATGACATCACCCGCACGCGATACTGCCATTGCTATGTTTGGCGCCAATGGATTGAGGGAAGTTTTAGGAAAGAAAGCACTTGAACATTTTATTACACCTATCAATTCATTGCACGACCAGAGTAATCTGGCAGTACGTATGAAGGCAATAGATCCTTTGTCTGCCGAGGAATTGTACTATATGATGGTGATGGGCGAGAATGATATTTACACATCCAGTTATAAACATAGCTTCAACAGGATGTTGCAAAAAATGGGCACAGGCCAGCGGGGGGATTCATTGTTGATGAATGTGCAGTTTGATTATTTTAAGAAGTTCATTAAAATGGCAGCTAATTATAATAAACTTGATACATTTTTAAGAACCATGCCTGCCGAAAATTCTGAATTATTGATGAAGGCTTTTGTGGCAAACCTTGATAAAGGCAATAACCTGGAAGACGCAACGGATGTAGCTGATTCTTACAGTAGCATCAATGATAAAAAATTACAGGAAACCATCCTGAAAAACGTTATACAGAACGAGCAGCAAAGTATTGCAGCAAACAATGTTAAGGGAACAGTGATCTATGGATTGCTAAAAGATATTTTCTTGTCTGCCGACAGTACCAATGGTATAGATCTAACTGCGGCGTTGGGCATTCCCTCTATCTATGAGATACAAAATAAGAACCTGCAGGATGATAGTGGTAGGATAGTACAACAGGTTTTTTTCTACGGGGATGAAGATGGAAAATTACATTTCCCCGGGTTTATAAATTCTTTCTCTTCCAGGGAATGGAAAGTAACTCAAAAGAAAGAATGGTATGAGATCAAATCTTTAAAAGGAAATGTGTGGATATTTGCAAACAGGCCACTGGACAATGATGCCAACCTGGATGACAGCGCCCAGGTTCACCTTAACCGTTACCTGGAAGCAAATGGGCTTCAACCTTCTGTTGTGGTTCACAGGGGCCATAGTTACTGGCTGCCGGGAACGATTGACCGGATGCCGGGTGATGCCAGAATTGTTGTGCTGGGTTCTTGCGGAGGATACAAAAATTTAAACCAGATATTAGAAATTTGCCCTGATGCACATATTATTTCTACCAAGGAAATAGGCACCGGTCAAATTACCCAACCTATTCAGAATTATTTAAGCCAATCGATGCTTACCGGAAACAAGGTAGTTTGGAAAGATATGTGGTTTACATTATCAAAAACGTTTTCTAAAGATCCAAGCAGGGAAAAACGCGACAGTTGGGATGATTATATTCCACCTTATAAAAATCTGGCTGCAATATTCATTAAGGCTTATAATAAGAAGCTAGAATCATTGTAGCAACATTATAATTATCGGAATCAAGATCTATCACAAACAATATCATCTGTTCAACATCACCCATTCTACCTAACTTTGTTTTATGAGCAATGGTTCTCCGGCAAAAAAAGTATTTAATATCTCGCTACTAACAAGGGTTTTTAAATTTGCAGCTCCTTATAAAAATAAATTTTACATTTCATTATTTCTTTCGTTGGTACTCGCTCTGATGGCTCCGTTACGGCCGTTGTTAATTCAGCTCACAATTAACGTTGGAATAAAGGAAAACGCTGCCGCTTATTTTTTAAAAGGTGCGGGTGGTTTTATTATTGAGATTACCATTATACAAATACTGTTGCTTCTGATAGAAACGGCCACGAGGTTTTATTTTACTTTTACTACAGCTTCGTTAGGCCAGAGTGTTGTAAAAGACCTTCGGACATCTACTTATCAGAAAATTTTACGACTCAATTTGTCCCAGTTTGATAAAACTCCTATCGGTACTTTAACAACTCGTACCATCAATGATATTGAATCGGTGAATGATATTTTCAGCGAAGGGTTGATACCTATCATAGCAGATTTGCTATCAATTATTTCTGTACTAACTTATATGTTTTGGGCCGACTGGCGGTTAACGCTGGTTTGCCTTGTGCCATTTCCATTTTTAATTGTAGCCACTTATTTTTTTAAAGAGAGTGTAAATAGATCATTTATTAATGTTCGCAATGCTGTGGCCAGCCTCAATGCATTTGTGCAGGAGCATATAACCGGCATGTCTCTGGTACAGGCTTTTGCAGCGGAAGACCGGGAACAGGAAAAGTTTAAAAAGATAAATAAGCAACATCGAAATGCCAATATAAAAGCCATTTTCGCCTATTCAATTTTCTTTCCTGTGGTAGAACTTGTTTCTGCGCTATCGATTGGATTGTTGGTTTGGTGGGCTGCAAAAGAATCGCTGCTGGTTTCACCGGCAGAAGCAAAGAATGTTGCGGGCATTATTACTGCTTTTATCTTATGCCTTAATTTATTGTTCAGGCCATTGAGGGTGATTGCAGATAAATTTAATGTACTGCAGATGGGGATGATTGCCAGTGAAAGGGTTTTTAAGGTGTTAGATAATGATGACGTGATGGCAGACAAAGGACAACTGATGCCTGAAAAAATTGAAGGTCATATTGCATTTAAGAATGTTTCATTTGCTTATATCGACGAACAATACGTTCTTAAAAACATTTCATTTGATATCGCGGCAGGAAAAACAATTGCAATAGTTGGGCATACCGGAAGTGGAAAAACGTCTATCATCAGCCTAATTAACAGGTTGTATAAAATCCAAAAAGGCAGTATTGAAATTGATGGTAAAAATATTGACAACTACGAACTCGATTTTTTAAGAGCAAAGATTGGCGTCGTGTTACAGGATGTTTTTTTATTCAGCGGTTCGGTAATGGATAATGTTACATTAAGGAATACAGAAATTAGTAAAGAAGAAGTTGTAAGGGCTGCGAAGTTGATCGGGTTGCATGATTTTATAATGCGGTTACCGGGAGGGTATGATTACAATGTGATGGAAAGAGGTGCCACGCTGTCGATGGGGCAGCGGCAGTTATTATCTTTTGTGAGAGCGCTTTTATATGACCCTGCTATATTGATACTCGATGAAGCAACGTCTTCGATAGATTCAGAAAGTGAATCGTTGCTTCAACAGGCAATAGATAAACTGATCTATGGCCGCACCTCGATAGTAATTGCACATCGTCTCAGCACCATACGCAAAGCAGATAAAATATTAGTTTTGGATAAAGGAGAGATCAAAGAGATCGGTTCTCACGACGAACTTATTCAGAAGCAGGGATTTTATTATGAACTTCATAGAATGCAATTTCAGAACCAGGCATCATCTCAAATTGCATCCTAAACCCGGCAATTGTTATACATGTTACTTTTTTTTATGCCTGATGTAAGTATCCCCTTAAAATCTGCGTGAAATATCTCCTTAAATCTGCGAAGACATCCCCTTAAAATCTGCGAAAACATCTCCTTAAAATCTGCGGGAAACATCTCCTTAAAATCTGCGGGATACATCTCCTTAACATCTGCGGGAAACATCTCCTTAAATCTGAGGGAAAAAGTCATAGGAAATCCTTACAAAATACGATCTTTATTTACCTGATCTTAAAAAGTCGCAGCCAATAATAGAACTTAGTCTTCCAACGAAATCAGCTAAAATTCCGAAATCTTATATCAATTAAAACCAATTCCTTCAAAATTCAGCGGAATTATACCCCAATTTTTAAATTCTTCCTATCTAATTTTTAATTTCCCTCCTGCAGCCTTATCTTTGCGCCAAAATTGAGGACAGATATGGCAGCAAAGAGCATCAAATCATTACTGGTAGCGGTTTTCAGCCTAACTTTAGTTGTGTTTTCCGGGAATGCTTTCGCACAGGATCATCCTGTAGAAGCCGCCGGAGAACACATTGAAAAGGCCGAGGGAAAGTTAGATCCAGCCAAGATCATCATGGACCACATCAAAGATGCCCATGAGTTCCATTTTTTTACTGTTGGCCATTTTCATGCAACCATACCTTTACCTGTAATTTTGTACTCGCCATCTAAAGGTCTGAGTACCTTTTCATCATCCCGCTTTGGTCATGAAGGCGAAGTAGAATACAATGGTTATAAACTTCAGGAAGGAAACATTATTGCAACCGACGGCTCTGCCGTTTATGACTTTTCTCTTACCAAGAATGTAGTGCAGATGTTCATTGCGTTGGCGGTATTAGTTTTATTGATGACAGGAATTGCGAAAAAATACAGGAGCGGACAGGGAGTAACAACAGCTCCGAAAGGCTGGCAAAATGTAATGGAACCAGTGATTACTTTTGTGAGAGACGATGTGGCTAAACCCAACCTCGGCAAAAAATGGAATAAATACCTGCCTTACCTTTTAACTGTTTTCTTTTTTATACTAATCAACAATATCTTTGGATTGATCCCAGGGTCCGCAAACGTAACAGGAAATACCGCTTTTACAGCGGTGTTAGGTATTATTTCACTGGTAGTGATACTTTTTAGTACCAATTCCCATTTCTGGGGCCATATATTCTGGCCTCCGGGTGTTCCGTTAGGCGTAAAAATTATCTTAATACCCGTGGAAGTTGCGGGCGTTTTGATCATTAAACCAGCAGCACTTATTATTCGTCTCTTTGCCAATATGGTGGCAGGTCATATTATTATCCTTAGTTTCATTTCCCTGATCTTTATTTTTGGCGAAATGAACAAAGGGGCAGGTTGGGGATTTTCGCCGATTTCCATATTGTTTACTGTATTCATCTACTTTATTGAAATATTAGTAGCATTCATACAGGCCTTTATTTTTACCAATTTAACAGCGGTTTTTATCGGGCAATCATTTGAAGGTGGGCACGATGATGTGGATGGCCACAAGAATGAAGTGATCCCTACCATTTAAATAAGTATTTTTTTTCTCACAATAAAAAACAAGTATCATGACTTTGATGACTTTGTTAGTTGAAACACAGTTTGGTTTTTCCCACATGGGTGGTGCAATTGGTGCAGGTCTTGCTGCAATCGGTGCCGGTATTGGTATCGGTCAGATCGGTAAAGGCGCTGTTGAAGCAATTGCCCGTCAACCGGAAGCATCCAATGACATTCGTGCAAACATGATCCTGACTGCTGCATTCGTAGAGGGTGTTGCCCTTTTCGCAGTTATCGCAGGTTTATTGGCCGTTCTAAAAGGCTAATCGCACAAACTCATTACTGCATCCAAAGTACAGGACGGAGGATGCAGTAATATTTTAACTTATAATAATGGAAACGTGAAAACGTTGCTCCTAACTAATAACAAATAATATATTAATAGTATGGATCTTTTATTACCGCATTTAGGTTTGATCGTCTGGACGGTTCTGGCATTTTTAGTTGTTCTGTTCATACTTAAGAAATTTGCCTGGAAACCTATCTTAAAAGGCTTAAATGACAGAGAAGAAAATATCGCCAACTCAATAGCTACTGCCGAAAAGGTAAAACTCGAAATGTCGCAGCTGAAAAGTGAGAATGAAGCTTTGCTTGTAGCAGCCAGGGAAGAAAGAGCTATTATGTTGAGAGAAGCAAAAGAGATAAAGGATAAAATGATCAATGATGCCAAGGAAGAAGCAAAAGTTCAGGCGGCAAAGATCATTACTGATGCTAATGCTTCTATTAACAACCAGAAAATGGCTGCACTCACCGACATTAAAAATCAGGTAGGTAAAATGGTTATTGAAGTGAGTGAAAAAGTGTTAAGGAGAGAATTGGCAAATAAAGGCGAGCAGGAAAATTATATCAAACAACTTGCTGAAGAAATTAAATTAAATTAACAAAACAGGTTATTAGTTGGGTGCCCAGGTAAATTACTTTGCCATCAACTAATAGCTAACAGCTAATAGCTACTAAAATGAATAATCCAAGGTTAGCAGGCAGGTATGCAAAAAGTTTATTGGATCTCGCAATTGAGCAGAATGTACTGGATGCTGTTTGTGCTGATATGAAATTTATCCACTCCATTTGCAAATCAAATCCCGATTTTACAGCAGTGCTTACCAGCCCGGTTATCAATCCCGACAAAAAGGAGAAGATAATTGAATCAATTACCAATGGAAGAGTAAATGCCCTCACTAGTTCTTTTATTAAATTACTTGTACGCAAGGCCAGGGAAAGTAACCTCCCTCAGATCGCCATTGCTTTTATAGACCAGTACAACAAACTGAAAGATATTCATCAAATAAAACTTACTACAGCTGTTCCAATGAGCAATGAACTGCAGGAAGTGATCATCAGCAAGATTCGCGCTAATACACCCGTTCAGAATATTGAACTGGAAACAGCAGTAGAAAATGAGCTTATCGGAGGCTTTAAACTGGAATTGGGCGATGTGTTGATTGATGCTACGGTTTTAAGAGACCTTAACGATGTTAAAAAGCAATTTAAAAGTAACGAGTACATTCAAAGACTCAGGTAATCTCATAAAATTATTGCGTTTAAGCCTTACAGAAATGCAGGGCTTTTTTTATGTCCAAACTAAATTCTGATTTTGTTTCTTCCTTAAAAGCTTCGTACAATTTTAAAAGGGAATGCAGGTTGTCAAAAAATATATTCAACCCGCAATAAAAAGAGATTATTCCATTGTTAAAAATAGTTCTGAGATTTTCTTAAACAGAGTAGGTTCTCTTTAAGGAATGCTAATAAAAAGAGGCTGTATCATAAGTGCGATACAGCCTCTTTAAATAAATAAATATGATTGTTTGAACGATTCCTATTGAATCAATACTTTTCCACTTCCTAATTTCTTGCCACTCTTGTCTGAAAGCACAAGCACATAAACTCCTTTGCTTAATTTTTTTGCTTGCACATCCATTACTTCATTAGCAGTTTGCACAATGTAATTCCTGGATAAAACTCTTGCTCCTTTGGAATCATACATGGTGATGATCCTTCCGTTACTGCTTAGGTCAGTACCCTGGTACCGCACCTGGAAGTAACCATTATTTGGGTTAGGATATATAAAAGCCGTGCTGATGAGGGAATCTGCGATCGTAATACTATTGGAAGAATTTACACAACCATTTGCATCCGTAGCAGTGGCATAATAAATACCCAGTTCACTAAAGTTTATAGTAATAGTGCTGCCTGTAAGCGATGGGTTTAAGGCACCACCTACATACCAGTTAATAGAACTGGATAGGGGTGTTGCTGCCGCAGTAAGCGTGGTACTTTGCCCTGCCGCAAGGTTTAAATATGGAGAAGCCGTTATAACAACAGTTGGTAAAGGGTTAACTGTTAACAATGCCTCATTTGTATTAACGCTGTTGCAACCAGAAACCTGCAGCCTGTATCTGTTATTATTCATGGATGAAGTAATAGCATTTACCGTTAGCGACGCACTTATTGCACCGGCAAGATCACTATAAGATCCACCAGCATCTGTACTGATCTGCCATTGATAGTTTAAGCCAGAGCCTGTTGCACTGGCAGTAAAAGTAACATTGCTGCCAGCACATTCAGTGGCATCTGCTGGTTGATTAACAATTGCGGTGGCTGCATTTACACTCAAAACAGCGTTGTTAGAAGTAAAATTCACAGTGCAATCGTTTCTTACTACCAGCCGGTAAACATTATTATTCATGGAAGCAGTTACTCCGGGTAAGATTAACGTTGTACCGGTAGCACCCGAAATGGGAGAGAATGAAATTCCGCCGTCTACGCTTTCTTCCCATTGATACAACACAGCAGTTCCGGTAGCAGCAGCGCTAAAAGAAGCACTTCCCCCTTCACACACCGTGGTATTAGCCGGTTGCGAAGTGATAGATGCCGGGCTTACAACTGTTAATACCGCAGGTGTTGATATGAGTGGCGATGCGCCGCAAGTACTAACTACCAATTGATATTGAGAAGCATTCATGGCAGCTGTAACAGCACTTAAATCATATACCTGGTTTGTGGCTCCCGGTATATCTGTAAAGCTGGAACCTGCATTTGTACTAACCTGCCATTGGTATCCGGTTCCGGAGGCTCCAACACTAAAGCTGGCAGCACTTCCTACGCAGGCAGTTATATTTACCGGTTGCGCGGTAATAGAAGCAGTATTGCTTACCGTTAGTATTGCATTGGCAGAAGTTACGCCCGCTGTACATCCGTTGCTGATGATAACATGATACTGATAGTTGTTCTGGGATGATGTAACAGCTGTTAAATTAAGCGTGGCTGCATTGGCACCGGCAATATCCGTAAATGTATTTCCGCCATCATTGCTCACCTGCCACTGGTAACTAACATTGCTACCCG
This sequence comes from Ferruginibacter sp., assembly GCA_031411955.1. Lineage (GTDB taxonomy): Bacteria > Bacteroidota > Bacteroidia > Chitinophagales > Chitinophagaceae > Ferruginibacter. Next base: position 27,661 of record JANOCC010000038.1, on the reverse strand, counting down.
AAGATTGCACGGTAAAACTAGTATTGGTAGATACGCAGGCAGTAATATTATCAGGTTGCGAAACAAAGGCTGCAGGACTGTTAACCGTTAAAGTTACGTTTGCTGAGATTAAGCCAGTGCTGCTGCAGCTTGAAACAACCACATGGTATTGATTATTGTTCATTGCCGCAGTAATTGCTGCCAGGCTAAGCGTTTCATTTACTGCGCCTGAAATATCTGTGAAGGTATTGCCACCGTCAGTGCTTACCTGCCACTGATAACTATTTGACGTACCGGTAGCGGTTACACTAAAACTGGCCGCTACTCCCGAGCAAGCCGTAAAGCTTGCAGGCTGGGAAGTTATGCTTGCAGGTTCATTTACAGTTAATACGGCAGCGGCAGTAGTTATAGTTGAAGGACAAGCATTGCTAACCACCACCTGGTATTGGTTATTATTCATCCCGGCTGTAACCGCTGTAAGATCAAGCGATGCAGTGTTGGCTCCGGCAATATCTGTAAAAGAAGTGCCGCCATTTGTACTTACCTGCCACTGATACGTTGGGTTTGTACCAGCTACAATTACACTAAAACTGGCACTGCTTCCGGTACATGCAATTGTGTTTGCAGGTGGTATGGTGGCTGCAACATTTGTGCAGGAATTTGGCGGCAGGATGATTGCTATACTATCACTTACGCCTACCTTAATTCCATTCTGGGTAAATAAGTTTGATCGGATTTCCACCACAGCCTGGTCTTTAATGGCAATATCATCTACATACCATCCTTCAAGGTTGGTTCCTACATCCGTTGTAAACCGGAAACGTAGCTTGATATTTTGATTAGCAAATGGCGTAAGGTTTACTTTTGTTTTAATAAAATTATTGTTTGAACTGCCGGTCCAGGCTCTTCGGCCAGCTAATAATGTTGTTCCATCCATAGATCCTGTATATCCTCCGGAAATGAAATTTGGCTCCAGGTCGGTCCAGGTTGTACCACCATTGGTGCTGATCTCCAGTACACCGCCATCATAAGTACTTTCGGCACTATACCAATGCCAGAAGGATAAAGGTGGTGGGGTTGCTGTTAATGTTATATTGTTAGTGGAAAATAATTTCTGGTCAGATTGCACATCCTGGTTAAAAGAATAATAAGATGATGGCGAACTATGGCTTCTGTCGTTGGAAACTACCCAGTTTACCGAAGTAGTTGAATTGGTTGTCCAGGTAGCAGCAGGTATGGTTGCTCCCGAAACATTATCTTCAAACAAAGTTACAGTGGGAAAATAAGCTCCTGCATTCACCTGTACCGTAAAAGAGTAATCCTGCGTTTGAGCAGCGGTCATGTTTACCGGAAAGCTTACAACCCTTGTGGTGGCATTGTAATTTCCTCCCGATACCCAACTAACGTTAGCGGGTAGTGTATCAGTTAATGTGAAATTTGAAATCGAGCCACATGCATTGGTAGAAACCCTGTTGGTATAGGTGATCAAACCGCCTTCAGGTACCTGTGTTGTTCCATTCTGAGTAAGCACAAAGCTTGCCCCGCCTAAACTGTAATCCGAAACCTGGTCTGAAACACTGGAAGAAGAACCCTGCGATGCGAATGCACCCATACCTCTTCTCCGGAAAGCTTCACGGATGGCACACTCATGTACACCACCATATAATAACTGATCTGCCCGTATGATTGCATCCCTTCCATCTATAAAACCAGGGCTGCAGGGTTGAAGCTTCATACCTTCGGTAACTAGTTTAAGAGCAATACTGTTACCCCCCGTTCCTGTTGCATTGTAAATATTTGGATTGATAGTACCAACCTGGTTAATGATATTCCAGGTCATATCCCAAAGCGTTGCACACCATATTTCGCCACGGTTATGAGATTCTCCGGAGATGGTAGTATTATATACTTTATTATTTACTGCAAAATTAGTACAATACTTCTGGCTTCTGATACCTGTGCCGTTTGCCGACTGCCCAACTGCGTATGTACCTACACCACGGGGAGAATCAAATCCTGAAGTAAGAGTAGAGTTAGCCCAATCCTGCGTATACATGATACCGTAATAATCACTCCATCCTTCTCCCATTTGTTCTGCATTGCTAAGGCAGCCTGCTTGTGAAGGCCCACCTGTTAAACGATTGCTGATGCCATGGGCATATTCATGAACAATAATTCCATTATCTACATCGCCGTCTTTTTGTGGCGAACCATTCCAGAGATACATCTGCATCCTTGGGTTACCACCATCACCTGGAGTAGAAAAATTAGCATTGTTAGTGCCACCGCCATCCTGTGCATCAGCCAATACAGCATCACTGCCCAGGCCACCTCTTCCCAGGTTTGTTTCCTGAAAATTTCCGGAAACTTCATCAAACCCATACTGATAAGTAATATCATGTATGATATTATTCCAGTAGAATAAATTTGTAGTATTAAACTGCTGATTTTGAACCGGCGTGGTTTGAGTAGGTACAACTGTATAATTTGGTGTAAAATTAAAAGTTAATGGATCCGGCGAAGTAGTAGATGTTGCCGGAGTACCTGTTCCATTATTATTGTTCCTGTCTTCCTGAGCCCAAACATTATTTCCCCTGGTGGTAGTATAATCGGTTACACCATCATTGTGCCAGCGTATGGTTGTGGCATTTCCGGTTGCGGCAAGCCATGGATTATTTACAAGTGCATGAGCACCACCTGGATGAATCGGGCTTTCAGCCGGAAAAGGAATTACCCTGTAACTGGCAGAACCAACGATCGTCGGGCTATTGCTGAGTGCAGTTTCTGCAACAGTACTCTTACTCCTGGTGAAATCGAAATTATAATTATGTTCATGATCTTTTTCGCATGGTTGATTGAAATTCATCGGACCAGAGGGCTTATCCCAATTACAATACACAGTATAATTATCCATGCCCAATACGCGGCTGTCAGAGGCATCAACCCTTATCATCCAGTAATCCGGAGTTGATACTGGAATTATATAAACCTGCCAGGCAAGACGCACTTTATTAGTTTCCAGGATAGGAACCCAGGTTAATTGGGCCGTAATATTTTGTTCCGAAATTCCCAAGGTGCCAAACTCAACTTTATTGCCGGTTTGATTAAGTGGAACCGGAAATTGCGCTGCCAGTAATTTCCTGTCAGATAAGGCGGATTGTACAGCCATCGCTGCAGTTACAGCTGGAATTGCGTTACTTCCATTTACTTTTTTATCAAGACTACTGATAAAATTACCCGATCTTGAAACCAGCTTATCATTTTTAAATGCCAGTACGATGAGCTGGTTGTAAACTGCAATGTTTTTATAAGATTGTTGAAGGTAAACCATCCTCATACCTCCGGCATTATCAAGGTAGGTGTCACTTACCAACAGGTTTGCCAACTCACTTTTTGTTAAACCGATTTCAACAGCATTTCTAGTTACAAGTGCAAGAGCCTGCTGCTTTTCATCAGATTGTGCCTTTAGTAACAATGAACCCAGCAATGCTACAAATAGTAGTAGATTTTTTTTCATAATATTATTTAGTAATTAGATCAAATTGACATGTTAAACAAGTTAACATCATATACAAATAAAAAAGCTTTCTGTTTAATTTATTCGTAAAATCCTACAGATTTTTGGAAGAAATAAAGTGAAAAACCTGGTAAAATATACAAAGCAGGAAATTACGGTTTTTTTTCCAAAATTGTTAAGGCGGATCAGAAATTGAATATAAAAAAAAGGCTGTCCATAAACAGGACAGCCTTTTATATTAATTAAATAAAACTATCTGTTATTGAATCAATACTTTACCTGTGCCCAATGTGTTTCCTGCTGCATCCGTAAGTACAAGGGCATAAACACCTTTACTCAGTTTTTCAGCATGAACATCCATCACTTCGTAGGAAGTAAATACCACATAAGATTGCGACAGAACCCTGGCGCCTTTAGCATCAAACATAGTAATCATTCTTGCTTTGTTGTTTAGTTCTACTCCCTGGAATCTTACCTGGAAGAAACCGTTATTTGGATTAGGATAAATGAAAGCAATATTTACAACAGAATCTGCTATGGTAATAGTGTTGGAAGTATTGCTGCAACCATTTGCATCTGTAACGGATGCGCTATAAGCTCCAAGTTCACTGTAATTTACGGTGATGGTATTTGAAGTAGCAGAAGCAATGGCAACATTATTCTTAAACCAGCTATAGGTAGCTGCCGCTGGCGTAGAACTGGCAGTAAGTGTAGTACTTAATCCGGTGGTAAGATTAACATAAGGCGCTGCCGTAATTACCACTACCGGTGAAGCATTAACTGTTAATACAGCATTGGCAGAACTGATATTACCACAACCATTGATCACAGCATGATACACATTGTTATTCATGGAAGCAGTGATGCCGCTAACAGTAAGCGTTGCAGCCGTTGCGCCATTGATATCGGTAAAACTGGTTCCTCCGTTTATACTTACCTGCCATTGATATCCGGTTCCGGAAACATTGGTAGCGGCAACAGTGAAGGTTGCTGTAGAACCTTCACAAACTGAAACATCAGCTGGTTGTGATGTAATCGTACTGGCCGGATTTACCGTTAACAAAGCAGATGAGGAGTTAAGTGATGCTGTACAGCTATTACTGATAATTACCTGGTATAAATTGTTATTCAACGCAGCAGTAACCGCCGGTACATTTAAAGAAGCATTTGTTGCTCCGGTTATATCAGTAAATGTGGTTCCGCCATCTGTGCTTACACTCCATTGATAGGCATTGGCTGTGCCCGCTGCTGTAACGCTGAAACTTGCATTGGCTCCATCGCATACCGCTGTGTTTGTTGGTTGCAAAGATATAGTTGCAGGATCATTTACTGTAAGCGTTACCTGGTTACTGGTAAGGTTAGATGAGCCGCAACTTCCAATTACCAATTGGTAAACATTATTGTTCATAGAAGCTGTAACATTACTCAAATTAAGTGTGGTACTGGTTTGGCCAGTAATGTCTGTAAAACTGGTTCCTCCATTGCTGCTCACCTGCCATTGGTAGGATGATCCGCTGGCAGAAGCAGTAAACGAACTATTAGTTCCTGCACAGGCAACAGCATTTGCCGGTTGTGCAGTTATGGAAGCAGTGTTACTTACTGTTAAAATTGCATTGGCACTTACAGGCGCAGCAGTACAGCTATTACCGATCACAACCTGGTAAACATTATTATTCATCCCTGTTGTTACAGCCGGAAGGTTTAATGTAGCGGCTGTTTCTCCATTAATATCAACAAAGCTGGTACCACCGTTTGTACTAACCTGCCACTGGTATGTATTGCCGGTGCCGTTTGCACTCACACTAAAGCTGGCATTGCTGCCTACACATGCGCTGGTATTAACCGGAGCAGTAGTAACGGCAACCGGGCTGTTAACCGTTAGCGTTACATTGGCGGAGCTAAGGCCTGTAGGGCTGCAACTGAATACCAACACATGGTATTGATTGTTATTCATAGAACCGGTTACATTATTTAAAGTGAGTGTGGCTGCTGTTGCTCCGGCAATATCAGTAAACGTTGTACCGCCATCGGTACTTACCTGCCATTGATAGGTTACAGAAGAACCCGCAGTTGCTACCGTAAAACTGGTATTGTTTCCGGCACAAATAGTAGCTGCAGCAGGCTGGGTAGTAATGCTTGCAGGATCACTAACGGTAAGGGTTGCCTGTGATGTTGCTAAAGAAACTGTACAAGGATTGCTGATGATAGCCTGGTACACATTATTGTTTAAAGCCGACGTAACGCCGGTTATGGTTAAAGTAGCAGCAGTAGCGCCGGTTATATTTGTAAAAGTTGATCCGCCATTGGTACTTACCTGCCATTGATAGCCTAGGTTATCACCTGTTGCTGTAACTGTAAATGTTGCATCGCCACCGCCTGTGCACGCACTCGTATTGGCTGGCTGAGTTGCAATGGTTGCAGCACTGTTAACTGTTAGGGTAACGGCTGAAGAAACAAGGCCTGTTGGTCCGCAACTCGCAATCACAACCTGGTATTGATTACCATTCATACTTCCTGTAACACCGGTCAACGCCAGGGTAGAAGCTGTAGCTCCTGCAATATTTGTAAAAGTTGATCCGCCATTTGTACTCACCTGCCATTGATAAGTTAAATTAGTACCGGCTGCAGTTACACTGAAGTTTGCATTGGAACCGGAACACGCAGTAACACCTGCAGGCTGTGCAGATATACTTGCAGGATTATTTACAGTTAAAATTGCTGGCGTGGTAGTTACTGTTGATGGACAGGTATTACTGATTACCACCTGGTACTGGTTATTGTTAAGTGCTGCAGTTACGGCAGTAACCGTAAGCGTGGCATTAGTTGCACCGGCAATATTTGTAAAGCTGGTTCCGCCATTGGTACTTACCTGCCATTGATAAGCAGGTGTAGTACCGGTTACGGTTACACTAAAAGTGGCATCCGTTCCTGTACACGCCACCGTATTGGCCGGCTGGGTAACAGTGGTTACAGCACTACAGTTTGCACAATTGAATGGTTGAAAATCAGCCACCTGATCGGTTACACTATTTGAAGATCCCTGCGAAGCATTTGGCCCCATTCCTCTTCTTCTGAATGCTTCCTTAATGGTACAGCTATAAGCAGCTCCATATAAAAGAGTATCTGCTTTTAAAATAGCATCCCTGGCAGTGATGAATCCTGGGCTGCATGGCTGCAGTTTCATTCCTTCCGTTACCAGTTTTAAAGCGATAATATTACCGGCATTGGAAGTAGCGTCGTAAATATTATTATTGATGGTTCCTGTTTGGTTGATGATATCCCATGTCATATCCCACAAAGTTGCACACCAGATTTCTCCACGGCTATGTTGCAATCCAGTACCCGGAAGAGCTGCCGAAAATACAAGGTTGTTAATTCCAAAATCTGTACAGTAAGGTTGGGTACGTATACCTGCGCCTCCAGGGCTTTGTCCTATGGCATACGTACCGATAGTACGTGGCACTTCCAACCCCGTTTGCAAATTTGATGTAGCCCAATCCTGTGTAAGCATTAGGCAATAATAATCGCTCCATCCTTCGCCCATTTGTTCTGCATTGGCAAGGCACGAAGCCTGCGAAGGTCCACCAGTAAGGCGATTGCTCAAACCATGCCCATGCTCATGTACTATTACACCATTGTCTACATCTCCATCAATGTTAGCCGCAGAAAGCGTAACATTTAAATTATTGCCAAGCTGGCCTGAAAATAATAATCCATCACCCTGGCTCACAAATACAGCCGGAATGGTAATCGTGTTATCATCTCCTGCCATCGTTACCAATGCACCGGGAACATTGTTCACCATGATCACGCCAATAGCACCTGCATTCTGTGCATTTTTTACCTTTATAGTAAAATTGCAGTTTCCCCTGTTTATAAGGGCAATCTTGCCGGTTAAGGAATTTGCCGCAGCTGTACAGGCATCATGTGCAGTACCAGCCGCATCGTCGTTATAATATATTACCTGGCCCGTTACCGGCCCTATATTAATAAGCTTATTACTGGTGCTAAAGCCCGATTCGCGGGCTGAATAATAAAAAGCAATACTGGCTGGCGTATTCACTTTCAGGGTTGCTGCTGTATCCCAAAGGTACATTTGCATACGACCGTTGCCCCCATCTGCCGGCGTTGAAAAATTGGCATTGTCCTGGTTTGGGGCTATATAATTTCCATCCTGTGCATCACCAAAAACAAAATCATTTGCAACACCACCTCGTCCCTGGTTGTTAGCCTGGAAGTTGCCTCCCGGCTCATCAAAACCATACTGGTACATAATATCATGGAAGGTATTTATCCAGTAGAATAAATTGGTAATATTGAATTGCTGGTTTGGAACCGGAGCCGTTTGGTTTGGTTGTTTGCTAAAATCAGGAATAAAATTAAAGTTCAGCGGATCGGGTGAAGTTGTTGAAGTAGCCGGCTGTCCACCATTACCGTTATTGGCCGCATGGTCTTCTTTTGCCCATACATTGTTTCCACGGGTAATTGCATAATCAGTAGTACCATTGCTGTGCCATTTTAATGATGTGGCATTGCCCGGAGCAGCATTCCAGGGGTCTGTTACCAACACCGGATTGCCTCCAACATGTTTAGGGCTTTCTGCAGGGAATTTAATTACCCTGTAATTAGCACTATTCACTATTGATGGGCTTGCAGCCGCTTGTTGGGCATCCTTTATATTACTGAAATCTAAAAAATTAGTCAGTTTTAACTCACTTGTATTTGATTTATCCGCATGATCGTGATTAAAATGATCTAAAGGCATTCCTGCTTTAGCAGGATCTTTCCAATCACAATAAACAGTTAGGTTGTTTTCGGCGATCACTCTATTCTTAACGGCATCAACCCTTATCATCCAATAATCAGATGTTTTAACAGGAACCAAATAAACCTGCCATGATAATCTTACTTCTTTAGCATCATTTAGGGGAACCCACATTAATTCGGCTGTAACATTCACATGGGCAATGCCTAATTTTCCGAAATCAAATTTCTTTCCCGGGATAAGTGTAGACGCATTCAGGCCACCCTGAACCGAAAGTTTTTTCTCTGTAAGCGCCGTTCTTACAGCACTCTCAGCAGAAACAGTTGGAACAAGGTCTTTGATAACAGCAGCAATATCATGAATTCTTCCGCCAGAATTTGAAACCAGTGATCCGTTTCTAAACGCCAGTACCTGCAGTTCATTAAAAACAGGCAGCCCCTTGTAGCTTTGTTGAAGATAGATCATGTCCAGGCCGGCAGAACGGTCCGTATACGAGTTGGATACGATCACATTGTTTAAGTCATCTGAAGTAAGGCCGGCTAATGTAGCATTTTTAGCAACCATATTGAGGGCAACAGCCTTGTCAATATCCTGCGATTTAACAATAAACCCGAGTACCAAGAAGGTAAAGAGAAGTAAATTTTTTTTCATAATTGCTGATAGATTTAAAAAGGCAGGATAGTTGACCTGCGAGATTAGTTGAAAAAGTTTGCCTGCGTAATTCAGGTCTTTTATTTTACTGGTTTTGAAATATTTTGCTGTTGAAAAAAAGGGAGCATGAAAATTACATCTTTTTTCTTAAAATCAATCAGCCTGTTTAATTGTATCCAACAAAAATAAATATCCCGGTAGGTTTCATTTATTTATCCATTTTTTTTGCCATTCCGATGGTCAACCCCTACCTTTGCAGCCTGAAAAATAATGCTCCTTGCTGAAAATGTATCTGGTAGCTGTTTTGATGCAACCAAATACATAGCTACAAAGGCTTTCAGCCAGATTAAATATATAAATTCTAATTTTTATGGTAGAGATCAAACCAGATGAAATTTCGGCGATACTTCGCCAACAGTTGAGCAACTTCAACGCAGGTGCCAGCCTGGAAGAAGTGGGCACTGTATTACAGGTAGGAGATGGTATTGCACGTGTTTATGGGCTCAATAATGTTCGCTCAGGCGAGCTAGTTGAGTTTGAAAATGGTGTAAGGGCGATCGCTTTAAACCTGGAAGAAGATAATGTGGGTGTGGTTTTGATGGGAGACAGCAGTGAGATCAAAGAAGGAGACAAAGTAAAACGTACCGGTCAGATCGCTTCTATTAAAGTAGGAGAAGGAATGAGCGGGCGTGTTATTAATACATTAGGAGAACCAATTGATGGTAAAGGCCCTATAAAAGGTGAGCTGTATGAAATGCCACTGGAGCGCAAGGCTCCTGGGGTAATCTTCAGGGAACCGGTAAAGGAACCTTTGCAAACCGGTATCAAAGCAATAGATGCGATGATCCCTATCGGACGTGGACAGCGTGAACTGATCATTGGAGATCGCCAAACGGGTAAAACAGCAATCGCTGTTGATACCATCATCAACCAAAAAGAATTTGCTGCGGCAGGCAAACCTGTTTATTGCATATATGTAGCCATTGGTCAAAAAGCATCTACTATTGCCGGTATCATGAAAACGTTGGAAGAATACGGCGCCATGAGTTATACCACAATCGTTGCTGCCTCGGCATCAGATCCAGCTCCATTGCAATTCTACGCTCCGTTTGCCGGTGCTGCTATCGGAGAATTCTTCCGCGACACGGGAAGGCCGGCACTCATCATTTATGATGATCTGTCTAAACAAGCCGTGGCTTACAGGGAAGTATCTTTGCTGTTACGCCGTCCGCCAGGACGTGAAGCTTATCCAGGTGATGTATTCTATCTGCATAGCCGTTTACTGGAAAGATCTGCGAAAGTGGTTGCTAAAGATGAGATCGCTCAGCAAATGAACGACTTACCGGAATCTATCAGGCACCTTGTAAAAGGCGGAGGTTCATTAACTGCTTTGCCTATTATTGAAACACAGGCTGGAGACGTATCAGCGTATATCCCTACCAACGTGATCTCTATTACCGACGGACAGATATTCCTGGAAGGTAACCTCTTTAACGCAGGTATCCGTCCCGCAATTAACGTGGGTATCTCGGTAAGCCGTGTTGGTGGTAACGCCCAGATTAAATCTATGAAGAAAGTAGCCGGTACTTTGAAATTGGATCAGGCACTTTACCGCGAGCTGGAAGCGTTCTCTAAATTTGGTGGAGATCTTGATGCTGCTACTAAAAACGTAATTGATAAAGGCGCCCGTAACGTGGAGATCCTTAAGCAGGCTCAATATTCACCGTTTACAGTAGAAAAGCAAGTTGCCATGATCTACCTGGGTACACAGGGATTATTGAGGGGTGTTGCGGTAAAAAATGTAAAAGCATTTGAAGAGCAATTCCTTATTGAAATGGAAAACAAGTACCCTGAAGTACTGGCGGAATTTAAAAAAGGAAACTTGCCGGAAGATGGCATCAAAAAAATGACTGACCTGGCTGCAGCATTAACAGCACAATATAAATAAGTAATAAATTAAGGAATACATTAAAGGAGCAAGCGATTGCTCCTTTTTTATTTACTGAATGATATCTTTCTGTCATCATATTTAACTTACATGTGCTTCTTGCTATTTTGTCATGCCTTTAGCATAGGAATAGTATTTGCAATCCAGTAAGAAATCTAAAATAAAATGACAATAGGAATCATCGCTGTTTCGGTCATCTTCATGTTAATAGGGATGGCTGTTCAGTACAGGTTGAAAAGTAAATTCACCGAATACGGTAAAATTGGAACCAGTAGCGGGTTCAGCGGAGCAGAAGTTGCTAAAAAAATGCTGAAGGATAATGGCATTTACGATGTTCAGGTTACCGCCGTGCAGGGTAGTTTAACCGATCACTATAATCCCGTAAATAAAACCGTTAACCTTAGCACCGAGGTGTATGAGGGCAGGTCTGTTGCAGCCGCTGCCGTTGCAGCACATGAGTGTGGCCATGCCGTACAACATGCAACGGCCTATAATATGTTGATGTTGCGTAGCAAACTTGTTCCTGCTGTTCAGATCAGCAGCACGTTGTCTCAATGGGTTATCATTGCCGGACTTGGCTTCATGGGTTTTGGCGGGGGGAGTCCAACCATATTATTGATTGGAATTGTACTGTTTGCTGTAACAACTCTGTTTACACTGATTACCTTACCGGTAGAATTTGATGCGTCTGCAAGGGCATTAACCTGGTTAAATACTGCCAAAATAACCACCGAGCCAGAGAGAGTAAAAGCAAAAGATGCCCTAAAATGGGCAGCACTCACTTATGTAGTGGCAGCACTTGCATCCATTGCTATGCTGGTGCAATACATAATGATTTATCAGAGCCGCAGCAGAGACTAATTATCACCCGCTATTGACGAAAAACGCAAATGGCCAATAACAATTCAGTACTTCAACTATATTTGTAAAACTAATTAAACCCCTCAATATGAATTTTGGTAAAGAGTTTGAAAAATACGCTGTAAAACATAAAGGTATCAGCAGCAATACCCTACACGGTTATATCAATCACAATGTAACCAATTTAACACCCAATATTATTGAGGAACGCCCAATGAATGTTGCTGTAATGGATGTATACAGCCGTTTGATGATGGACCGTATTATTTTTCTGGGTTATCCGATCAGCGACGAAGTTGCCAACATTGTTACTGCACAGTTACTTTTCCTGGAAAGTACTGATCGCACCCGTGATATTCAAATGTACATCAACAGCCCGGGAGGAAGTGTTCATGCTGGCCTGGGAATGTATGATACCATGCAGTTCATTACGCCAGATATAGCTACAATTTGTACCGGAATGGCTGCCAGTATGGGTGCGGTGTTGATGTGTGCCGGTGCTCATGGAAAACGTACTGCACTTAAACATAGCCGTATTATGATGCACCAGCCGAGTGCAGGAGCGGGTGGACAAGCCTCCGACATTGAGATCACCGTTAATGAAATAAGAAAACTGAAGCATGAACTTTATGCTATCATAGCACATCATACCGGCCAATCTGAAGAAAGAGTGGGCATTGATTGCGATAGAGACAAATGGTTAACAGCTTCTGAAGCCAAGGAGTATGGTTTGGTAGATGAAGTATTGCTGATGAATCCGAAGAAATCAAAGAAGAAGGATTAACTCAAACGATAAATTTTAAAAATTTAAAAATTCAAATTTAAAATATGAATCTTTATAGCAGAAATATTCGCCAGGATGAAGAAGACGACAGCCCGGCACAGATGCCCGATAATCCAATGGAAAAAATGATGAGTGGGTGGATGTTTGATAAAAAATTCATTGAACAACGTAAAGTGTTTTTATGGGGAGCAGTAGATGATAAAAGCGCCAAAGATATAACTGATAGGTTATTGTACCTGGAAGCCCTGGATCCGGGCAAAGAAATAACTTTCTTTATCAACAGCCCAGGTGGTGGCGTTACCAGCGGTATGGTTATTTACGATACAATGCAAATGATCTCTTCACCTGTTAGCACTGTTTGTATGGGTATGGCCGCCAGTATGGGCAGCATCCTGCTTAGCGGTGGTAAAAAAGGTCGCCGTTTTATTTTCCCACACGGTGAAGTGATGATCCATCAGCCAAGTGGCGGAGGAAGAGGAACCAGTGCAGATCTGGAGATCATGGCCATCCAGATACAAAAAGCCAAGATACTGGGAGCACAGATATTAGCTGATAATTGCGGACAGACAATTGAAAAGATACTTAAAGATTTTGACAGGGATCATTGGATGGACGCAAAAGAATCCATCGCTTATGGTATCGTAGATGCAGTTTTTGAAAAAATTTAATGGTTTTTCAACCTAAAATTCCTTGAAACAAACAGAAAAAGCAGCCAATTTGGTGCTTTTTCTGTTTATGGCTATGTATACTGCTGTGCTTTTCGTACCTTTGGAGGCACAGGAAGATTAAAAAACAAGCTTGCTTTTATGGCTAAACAACAAATATTACATTGTTCATTTTGCGGAAGAAGCCGTGATGAGGTGAAAATACTGATCGCGGGGCAAGATGGCCATATTTGCGAAAACTGTGTAGAACATGCACAGGAAATAATTGTACAGGAACTTGCCAACAGTACCGATGTAAAGCAGGCTGCCACTACCGCACATAAACTTACTGTTAAGAAGCCAATCGAAATAAAAAAATTCCTCGACGAATATGTTATAGGGCAGGACGATGCCAAAAAAATACTGGCAGTGGCAGTTTACAATCATTACAAAAGGCTTAACCAGAAGATTGAAAATGATGTAGAGATTGAAAAGAGCAATATCATCATGGTGGGGGAAACAGGAACCGGCAAAACTTTGCTGGCTAAATCAATAGCGCGAATGCTAAATGTTCCGTTCGCTATAGTGGATGCTACCGTGTTTACAGAAGCAGGTTATGTAGGTGAAGATGTAGAAAGTATGCTAACCCGTTTATTACAATCATGTAATTATGATGTGGCAGCAGCAGAAAAAGGCATCGTTTATATTGATGAGATCGATAAAATTGCCCGCAAAAGCGATAACCCTTCTATCACAAGGGATGTTAGTGGAGAAGGTGTTCAGCAGGGTTTATTAAAACTACTTGAAGGAAGTGAAGTATTGGTTCCGCCCCAGGGTGGCCGTAAGCATCCCGAACAAAAGTTAATAAAAGTAAATACCCAGAATATACTATTCATTTGTGGTGGTGCTTTTGATGGCATAGACAGAATAATAGCCAGGAGAGTAAACACCAATGCGATCGGGTTTAATGTAAACAAGGAACTGCAGGATTACCAGCATAAAAATTTACTACAGTTTATTAATTCGGTAGACCTTAAGCATTTCGGCCTCATCCCGGAATTATTGGGAAGGTTACCTGTTGTTACCTACCTAAATCCACTTGATGCAGAAACTTTGCGCAATATCCTTACTGAGCCTAAGAACTCTCTCATCAAGCAGTTTACGCGTCTTTTTGAAATAGAAGGGATAGTTTTAAAATTTGAACCAGCCGTATATGATTTCATGGTAGAAAAAGCCCTTGAATATAAGCTTGGTGCCCGAGGCTTACGTAGTATCTGCGAAGGAATCCTCACAGATGCTATGTATGAACTGCCATCTCAAAAGGTAAAAAGCTTTGATGTTACCCTGGAATATGCACAGCGTAAGTTTAATACTACCAAACTGAGCATGTTGAAAGTTGCCTGATCAAATCAATGAACTTACTATAACTACCGCCATACAGCGGTAGTTTTTTTATGTGTATACATTCTTCTCTTTAAACAAAGCCTAAATCTTTTACCTTTCATTTTAGGTGGTTGGATTATTTCAATATATTTTCGCAATGCGCTTTGAGCATCCTGCTTAATGCTTAATTATTAAGGCTGAATTCTGCATCATAATAAACTTATAAAAAATGGTTGACGTAATTCTCGGATTGCAATGGGGAGATGAGGGAAAAGGAAAAATTGTTGATTTTTTTGCGAAAAACTATGATGTGATCGCACGTTTCCAGGGCGGCCCCAATGCAGGCCATACGCTTTATGTAAACGACAAGAAGATAGTATTGCACCAGATACCAAGTGGAATATTTCATGAAGAAAAAACCAACCTGATCGGTAACGGAGTAGTGTTGGATCCTGTGATACTAAGAAAAGAATGTGATGCTGTAGCCTCTTTTGGAGTAGATTATAAAAAGAATCTTTTCATAAGCGAAAGAGCTCATATTATTTTGCCAACGCACCGTGCGTTGGATAAAGCAAGTGAACTTTCTAAAGGCGTAGAGAAGATAGGTAGTACTTTAAAAGGCATCGGCCCGGCCTACATGGATAAAACCGGACGTAATGGACTACGTGTGGGCGACCTGCTGGACAAAAATTTTACAACCCAGTACATCAAGCTTAGAATGAAGCACCAGCGCCTGTTGGATAATTTTAATTTCCAGGAAGATATCAGTAATTGGGAAGAAGAATTTTTTGAAGCGCTAGAATTCTTACGTGAATTTAAGATCGTTAACGGAGAATATTTTATCAATGAAAAAATAAGCAGTGGTAAAAAAGTGCTGGCCGAAGGCGCACAGGGAAGTATGTTGGATGTAGATTTTGGAACATTTCCTTACGTTACCAGCAGCAGTACGATTTCTGCAGGGGTTTGTTCCGGCCTGGGTGTTGCACCGCAAAAAATAAAAGAAGTGATCGGCATTACCAAAGCCTATTGTACAAGAGTTGGAAGTGGCCCATTCCCCACTGAATTGCTGGACGAAACCGGCGATTTTTTACGCAATGCCGGCAACGAATTCGGAAGCACTACCGGACGGCCAAGACGCTGCGGATGGATAGACCTGGTAGCACTTCAGTTTGCCTGTATGATAAACGGCGTTACCCAAATCGTTATGACGAAAGCAGATATATTGGATGGATTAAGCGAATTGAAAGTTTGCACAGGATATGAAGTGAATGGCGAAGAAAAAAATTATGTTCCATTTCAAATGAACAGGTTAAATATTAAACCAGTATATAAAAATTTTGAAGGATGGAATACGCTAATTTCGGAGGTAAGCAGTTATAAAAATATGCCGGAAAAAATGAAAACATATATCAATTATATGAATGATCATTTAAAAATACCCGTTAATTACATAAGCAACGGGCCAGGCAGAGAGCAAATAGTAGCTGTTTAAAAATAAAAAATAAAAAAAATGCCAAAATATTTGGCTAAGTCAAAAAGTCGTGGAAATTTTACAGTATTAATCCCTCTTTAGTTATGGTATCAAAATCAGAGAAAATAGAAAAAGTAGTAGTGCAGAAATTTGCTGCACCAAAAAAGACAGCTGCAAAAAAAGCAGCACCCAAAAAAACAGATGATGATGAAGATGAAGATCTGGAAGATATTGATGAAGTAAAGCCTAAAGCGGCTGCCAAAGGCAAAGCAACATCTAAAAAGAAAACTGATGACGATGAAGATGAGGACGACGAGGTTGAAGTAAAAGACGATTGGGAAAAACCGGAAGAAGATGATAACTGGGATCCTGATTTTGATGAATTTGATGTTCCAAAATCAAAAGGAAAAAAAGCAGTTCCTGGTGCCAAAAAATCTCCAAAGGAAGAAGAAGAGTTTAAAGAAGAAGATGACTTTAAGGACCTGGGTCTGTTTGATGATGCCGGTGATGGTTTTGATGACGATGATGATTTTTAAATTGATAAGTGAAAAATAAAATAGACAGCTTTGCTTTAACGGATAGTAAAGCTTTTAAAATGAAAATGTTGAACTGGTCCCGCCGGTTCAACATTTTTTGTTTTCTGGATAATAACAATTACGCATTTGAAGCACCGGCATTCGAATGTTTGATGGCAGCTGGTTGCAGTAAGTCTATTGCGTTAAATGAGGCAAACTATTTTGAATCACTAAAGTCGTTTTCCAAAAAAAATCCCGGTTGGCTATTCGGACATCTTAGCTATCCTGCACCTGTGCATAAACGGTATATTGAAATTTCTGAAGGTATTGGTTTTGAACAGGCATTCTTTTTTATTCCCCAGGTTATCCTTCAAATTAAAAATGGTCATTTGATCATTGAGTCAGGTGAAAAATTGCCCGCTCAGATTTTTAAAGAGATCAATGCAGAAGAAGATGTTATCGTGAGCTCATGTATTACAAATGTTGATATTAAAAACCGTTATTCAAAGGAAGAATACATTCAGATCATAGAAGCACTCATGCAACATATCCAAAGGGGTGATTGTTACGAGATCAATTTTTGCCAGGATTTTTTTTCTGATAATGCAAGTGTTGATCCGTATTTTCTTTTTAAAGAACTGAACGCAGTTTCACCCAATCCCTTTGCAACATTTTATAAATTAAACGAAAAATATTGTCTTTGCGCAAGCCCCGAAAGATTTTTACAGAGATCGGGTAATACAATAATTTCACAACCCATAAAAGGAACCAGTAAGAGAAACCTGCAGCAGCCTTTGGCAGATGTAGAAAATAAAGAATACCTGCTAAACAGTGTAAAAGAAAAAAGTGAGAATGTGATGGTGGTAGACCTCGTGAGGAACGATTTAAGCAGGATAAGTACGGAAGGCTCAGTAGTTGTAAAAGAACTGTGTGGTATTTACAGTTTTCCACAGGTGCACCAAATGATCAGCACCATAGAAGCACGGGTTTCACCCACAACACACTGGGTTGATATCCTGGAAGCCTGTTTCCCAATGGGATCAATGACTGGAGCACCAAAACACAAAGTGATGGAATTGATTAACCAATATGAAATTGCACCACGAGGATTATTTTCCGGAACCATTGGTTATGTAAAACCCAATGGCGATTTTGATTTTAATGTAGTGATCAGAAGTTTATTTTACAATGAAACAAAGAAGGGTATTTCTTTTAATGCCGGAAGTGGTATTACTTCCCGAAGCAATGCTATGGAAGAATATGAGGAATGTATGATGAAAGCAGCCGCTATCAGAAAAATAATGGGAAAGCAATAATTGCATTAAAATCCGGTATCAAAAGATTAAAATGGCCATCCGGAAAATTTGGGACAGCAGTAAAGAAGTATAATTAATTTTTTATTTTTTTCTTACGCGAAGCCGGATTTTTTTGCGCCGGATAAACTGTTTTGTTATTGGGGATATTACTATCATCTAACAATAACTGTACACTTTCATTCAGGATCTGATATTTTATTGCAAGAAATAATTGCATTTTTTCAGCTGGCAGTGAAAGTTCATATTGCCCGTTTACAGAAAGTCGGTTATCAAAATCAGGATTATACTTGTTGAAATTTGTAATATCAATGGAAAGATGTTTGGCGATCACGGCAGCATTGTATTTTCCTGAGATGGTTTGAGTTTCGGCCTGCGCTTTTTCTTCGGCAGAAATGGTGGTGTTGGCAGCGTATGGATTGCCAGTGCCACCGGGCCTGAATAATCCACTGCTGTTTAAACCCGACCCATCAATATTGGTTTCCATCACATAATGGGTTGCAATGAATTTTTTTACATGATTCCGGCTTTCTTGTGGAAGGTAATATTGCAATGCCCAAAAATCTTTGCTGCCGCTTTTACGGATGGCTTCATAAACCCTGCCCGGCCCGCCGTTATAAGCGGCTATCACCAATAGCCAGTCGTGCATCTGCTTGTAAAGCTGAAGTAAATACCTTGCTGCAGCGTGAGTGCTTTTAAAATAATCCCTACGTTCATCAAAGTTGCTATTCACAACCAAACCAAGTTCCCTGGCGGTGTAAGGCATGAACTGCCAGGGCCCGCCGGCACCCACCCAACTGGTTGCGCCTGTACTCAAATTGCTTTCAATTACAGCCAGGTATTTTAATTCTCTTGGTAGGCCGTATTGAGAAAAAATATTGTCAATCAGGTTAAAATAAGGGATGCCCCAGGTTTTCATTTTCAACAAGCTGTTGGTATGTCCTCTCAGATAATCCTGCATATAACCCTCTGCATGGGGATTAACCTGCGAAGAATAGGGTAATGATGGATTGTAACCGAACTTGTTGAAAAGGTTCTTAAATCCATACCGTGTAAGCTGGCTGATGTACTGCACTTTTTCCTTTTCGGGTGGTTTGGCAGATATTGCGGCCTCTTCAATCAACTTTTCTTCTTTAACGGATATTTCTATACTGGTGTCTTTTCCGGAGGGAATATTGCCGTCATTTTGTTGCAACATCGTGCCTGCATTCAGCGAACTGAACAAAAGGAAACTAATTAATATGCAAAAAAATATTTTCATCACGTATACCTTGCCGGTAGGATACTTTCCCTGTTAAGAGTTGTTTACCATTTCCTTCTGCTGCATCAGCATTTCAGAAATTTCTAATAAAACCTGTTCATTTTCCTTGTTTGCCATTACCTGTAACCCAAAAGGCAATCCGTTGCTGTGTTGATATAGTGGAATAGAAATGGCCGGAAGACCTGTTAAATTAGCAAATACTGTAAAGATATCTGCGAGGTACATAGCAATTGGGTCTTTGTCTTTTTCGCCAATGTTAAAAGCCGTTTCAGGGCTTGTTGGCAATATAACTGCATCGTAATTACGAAAGATTGTATTGGTTTGGTTTACAAGTAACTGCCTCACCTGTTGTGCTTTATTAAAATAAGCATCATAAAAACCAGTACTTAATACAAACGTGCCCAACATGATCCTTTTTTTTACTTCCCAGCCAAAACCTTCGCTGCGGTTGTGCAAATAAAAATCAGTGAGGTTGCTGGCAGGGCTGGGAGAGCGGTACCCATATCGCACGCCATCGTACCTTGACAAGTTACTGCTTGCTTCTGCTGTTGTTAAAACATAGTAGGTTGGCACGATGTAGTCGAGAAGGTTAAAGGCAACTTCTGCTACAGTATGCCCATCAGCTTTTAATTTTTCTATCTGTAACAATAGTGCTACTCTTATTTCAGGGTCAAGAGACGGATGTTCCATTACCTGCTTTAAATAAGCGAATTTGTATTTTTTGCTGCTATTGAGATTGAGTGGAGAGAAAGGTTGAGTAGGAAGCTTTGTATCCATAGTGCTGTCCATATTATCCGGTTTGCACATGATCTCCAGAAGTATGGCTATATCTTCCACTGATTTACCAAAAATGCCGATTTGGTCAAAGGAAGAAGCATAAGCTATTAAGCCATATCGTGAGATTCTACCATAGCCCGGTTTTAATCCGATGATACCGCAAAAATCGGCGGGCTGCCTTACGGATCCGCCGGTATCGCTGCCAAGGCTCAGCATGCAAAGATCTGCCTGTACTGCAACAGCACTGCCGCCGGAAGAACCGCCGGGAACTTTAGAATGGTCCAGCGCATTTAAAACATTACCATAAACAGAGTGCTCGTTTGTACTACCCATAGCAAATTCATCACAATTGCAGTTACCAATAATAATGGCGTCTTCTTCTACCAGGTACTGTAATGCTGATGCGGTATATAAGGATACAAATCCTTTTAAGATGTGGGAGCTGGCAGTAACTTGATGATCTTTATAACAGATCACGTCCTTAATGGCAATCACCACCCCATGCAATTTTTGTAGAGGCTCTCCGGATTTTCTTTTTTCATCCAGGGCAGCAGCCTTCACTAATGCGCCCTCTTCAAAAACTTCTACATAGGCATTCAGTTCTTTTTTTGTACGTATGTTTTCGAGATAAAATTTTACGGCGGTTACACAATCTGTTTGGCCGTTAACCAGTTGTTCATGATAATTGCCGATCGTACTGAAACTGAACATATGTATTTACGCGGTTTTATTATAAAATCAGCCGAAGTATGCCAGCAATCCGTTTGCGGCGGAATGATGCACACTTCGGCTGAAATGACCGTTGCGGTTATTTATTAAGCGACTTTTTCTTTTTCCTTATCTTTTTCTTTCATACCGGATTCGATTTCATTCTTCACGTTATCTTTAGCATCATTAAATTCACGAACGCCACGGCCAATTCCTCTCATGAGATCGGGAATTTTTTTGCCACCAAAAAATAATAATACTACCAATACAATGAGAATCCACTCACTTCCACCCGGCATGGATAATAAAAAAATAGTGTTAGGTAACATATAGTTGATTTGAGCAACAAAGATATCATTTTTTGTTCAGCAGTTTAGTGTAAAAATCTGTTGCAACAATTTTAACCTTGACTTAACCAAATATGATTTTCAGAAAAAATTAGGCCTAACGGATGTATTTTCCGCATCGCTGTTTGCCACTGGCAGCTTCACTGGTTGAGATACCTCTTGCGCAGGATAAACAATAAAGGCACATTGCCGCAAATACAACCAATAATAACATAAGATTCTTTCTCATGGGTAAAATTTTAATAAGTTAAGAGTAAGTAAGCAGGAAAGAGGAGAATGTATCTTCCGAAGGATGTTGTTATTGAGAAGCCAAAACTAATAATCAGTATTTACAAATGCAAGTGAATAGCAATAAAAAAGCGGAAAAATATTTTTTCCGCTTAAAATCAGTATGTTATAGATGATGAAACTATTAACCTTTTTTGGTTTTAGTACCAACCGCCATTCTTTTTTCTTTGATACGGGCACTTTTTCCACTTCTTTCGCGAAGGAAATAAAGTTTCGCACGCCTTACACGACCCACCTTATTAAGCACAATGCTTTCAATATTAGGAGAAAAGGAAGGGAATAAACGTTCAACACCAACGCCATCACTCATTTTACGTACAGTAAAAGTAGCGGTAGCACCTGTTCCCTGGCGCTTAATTACATCGCCTTTGAAACTCTGGATACGTTCCTTTGAACCTTCTACGATCCTATAATTAACGGTTACGTTATCACCTGCTTTAAATGTTGGAAGCGTTGGAACTTTAGTCAACTGCTCATGAACAAAATTAATTGCGTTCATATTGTTATTTTTTTACGGACGGCGAAGGTAAGAAGAAAAGTTTAAAATTTAAAGTTTAAAGTAAAAAGTTTTAAAAGACTTTTAGCGAGGCCGGGAAAGTTCTATATGTTTTTAAATTTTATAAGTTTTAAAGAACAGATAAAATTCAAACCTTGAAACTTTTAAACCCCTTAAACTTTTAAACCTGTTACCTCGCTATGTTCACAGCTCTCTTTTCCCGGATCACCGTAACCTTAATCTGCCCGGGGAATGTCATTTCTTCCTGGATCTTTTGTGCTATTTCAAAACTTAGTTTATCGCTGTCGCTATCCGATACTTTATCAGATTCTACAATAACCCTGAGTTCCCTTCCGGCCTGGATGGCATAGGCTTTCTCTACACCCTGGTAAGCCATTGCAAGGTTTTCCAGGTCTTTAATACGTTGAATGTATTGTTGCATGATCTCTCTTCTTGCTCCCGGCCTCGCACCACTGATAGCATCACAGGCTTGTATGATTGGAGAGATCACGTATTGCATTTCCATTTCATCATGGTGGGCTCCAATTGCATTTACAACAGCCGGATTTTCTCCGTATTTCTCAGCCAGTTTTGCACCCAATAAGGCGTGGCTCAATTCCGTTTCTTCATCAGGAACCTTGCCGATATCATGTAATAGACCTGCACGTTTTGCCAATTTAGGATTCATACCCAGTTCAGAGGCCATGATGCTGCATAAATTAGCAGTTTCCCTGCTATGCATCAAAAGATTTTGCCCATAAGAAGAACGGAAACGCATCCTGCCTACCATTCTTACCAGTTCCTTGTGTAATCCGTGGATACCGAGCTCCATGGCAGTTCGCTCACCGATCTCCATCACCTGGTCGTCTAGCTGGCGTTTTGTTTTTTCTACCACTTCCTCAATACGGGCCGGGTGTATCCTGCCATCTGCAACTAGCCTTTGTAATGAAAGGCGGGCAATTTCCCTGCGCAATGGATCAAAAGAAGACAAAACGATCGCTTCCGGCGTATCATCTACTATCAGATCAACCCCTGTAGCGGCTTCAATTGCACGGATATTTCTTCCTTCACGGCCAATGATGGAACCTTTGATCTCATCGCTTTCCAGGTTAAATACGGTGATGGAATTCTCAATGGCCTGCTCCGCTGCGGTACGCTGTATGGTTTGAATTACTATTTTACGTGCCTCTTTATTTGCTTTTAATTTGGCATCTTCAATGATCTCCTGCTGAATTAGCAGGGCTTTTGAGTGTGCTTCCTGTTTCAGGCTTTCAATAAGTTGAGATTTCGCTTCTTCAGCCGAAAGGCCTGCCACTTTTTCAAGCCTGCGGATATGCTCTTCCTGGTGTTTTTCCAGTTCGGTACGTTTTACATTCACAACCTCGATCTGGCGATTGAGGTTTTCTTTGATCACATCATTGTCTTTCAGTTGTTTATCCAGGTTAACTTCCTTCTGGTTAATGCTTTGTTCTTTCTGCTTTACGCGGTTTTCACTTTCGTTAAGCTTTTGGGTACGTTGTAAAACATCTTTGTCGTGGTCTGCCTTAAGCTGTACAAACTTTTCTTTAGCTTCCAGCAACTTTTCTTTTTTCAGGTTTTCAGACTGTAACTGACCGTCGGCAATGATTTTCTGAGCTTGAATCTGTGCGTCTTCTACCTCTTTTTTAGTATTTTTTGCAAAAATGATCTTACCAAGGATAACGCCTACAATCAATGCGGCCACACCTATGATGATCGAAAGTATATTCGGTTCCATTAAATGTTATGGTTTTAAACTGATTCACAATATTGTTCAACCTTCCTCCTGTTTATTGAGTTAGATGGTAATAGGCGAAGATATGAATTTTGCGTTAAGTTTAGACAGTAAATAACTATTTGTAGTACAGAAAGTTAAACGTCGGTAGAAAGCGCTTTATCCAGTTGTGCTTCCATTTTGCCAAGGCTGGCAATTACGGCTTCAGGTAATACACCCGCATGGTCTTCAGCGGCAGCCTGGGTAGCATACCAGATCACTACCATAGCGATATAATCCTGCATATCCTTTCCGGAAAACTGGGTTTTGAATTCGATGATCTTGTCATTGATCACTTTTAAAGTTTTTCTTACCACCTCTTCGTCTTTGGCTTCAGTACGAATCCGGTAGGTTCTGTCTGCAACAAGTATATTAATTGGGATAAGTTCGTTGGCCATGGTACTTCAATTTGTTATTCGCTTAAAAGATCTATGCATTTATCAATTTCCCGGATATACCGGCTAATCACCAGTTCAAATTCTTTTTTATCCGGTTCGTTCATACTTACGGCCGCCAATCTCAGAATATGTTGCTGTTCTTCCAGGGTTCTTATTTTTTTTTCATTTAACTGCTGCTGTTCTTTTAAGGAAACGATCAGTTTTTGCTGAACTTCCGTTTCTTTTATAGCCGCCTGGTATTTTTTCAGCAGCTCCTGCAGCTTAGACTGAACCCTTGAAATATTTTCCGTTACTGCATGCATGTATGGTTATTTTCTGATTTCTGCCCCAAGCGATGCTTCGTAGGAAGCAATCAATTTTTGCATGAAGCTATCAACTTCTTTATCTGTTAATGTTTTGTTTTCATCCAGGAACAGAAAGCTAACAGCTATTGATTTTTTACCAGCACCCAGTTTGTCACTTTCAAACACATCAAATAATTGTACAGATTTCAGTTCCCCGATTTTACCTGATAAAGCTATTCCCTCAATTTGATTATAGGAAACATTTTTATCCACCACCAGGGCAAGGTCTCTTGTTACTGCAGGAAATTTGGAGATTTCTTTGTATTCCAAATCCTTTGTTTTTACATCCAGCAGTTCATCCCAATTAAGATCTGCGAAAAAAACCGGATTTTTTATATCAAATTGCTTAAGGGTTGCCTCATTCACTTCTCCTATAAAGCCCAGCACCCTATTGCCGGAACTTACTGCAGCAGCCTGCTTAAAATTCTCTTTTTGAACAACTTCAAACACCGGGTTTTTAATGCCCGAGAGATGCAATGCCTGTTCTATAGCGCCTTTTACATAAAACAGATCCGTTTTTGCGGGTTTGCTGCTCCAATGCGGTGGATGGCTAAGCCCCGAGATATACAACGCAAGGTGATTGGTTTCTTCGTAATTATTTCCTGCAGCAATGCGATATGTTTTTCCGAATTCAAAAAATTTAAGGTCAGTGTTTTTTCGGTTGATATTATGCGCAATTACCTGTAAGCCTCCCTGGATCATTTCGGGCCGCAGCATGTTAAGATCAGCACTTAAACTGTTGATCATTTTTACCGCGCTACTTAAAAGCGTATCATTATAAAATGCACTGTTGGTGATGCTGTTGGTGAATATTTCATAGAACCCCAGGCCAACAAGGTAATCTGCCAGTTTTTCCTTGCGCTGCATTTTTTTTATATCTTTTTCCACCGAAGGTGTGAGGTTGATGCTGCCGGGTATTTCAATATTATCCAGCCCGTCGATGCGCATGATCTCTTCAACAATATCTGCCGGCAAGGTAATATCGGGTTTGTTGAAAGGCACGTCTACCCAAAGTTCATCGAGCCCTTCTTTAACGATTTCGAAACCAAGGCTCTTCAATATTTTTTTTATATCATCGCCATGGTAATTTTTCCCGCTTATTTTTTTGAGGTAGTGGTTCTTTAATCCTACGGTCGTTTTATGCAATGGTGCCGGGTATTTATCGATCAGTTCGCCCTCTATTTTTCCACCGGCAACCGATTTTATCAGCAGGGCCGCCCGTTTCAGCACAGTAACCGTATTGCTAATGTCTGTTCCTTTTTCAAACCTGGTGGCTGCGTCGGTTCTTAACCCATGTTTTAAAGAAGTTTTGCGGATGCTGCCGGCATTGAACCAGGCACTTTCCAGGAAGATATCTGTTGTTGCAGTAGTTACTCCGCTTTTACTGCCTCCGTACACTCCGGCGATGCACATTGCCTCGGTAGTATTGCAGATCATAAGGTCTGTGGAAAATAATTTTCGTTCTTTCTCATCCAGGGTTGTAAACAGTTCGCCTTCTGCTGCATTTTTTACAATTATCTTATTACCGGTTATTTTGCCGGCATCAAATGCATGTAAAGGCTGGCCGGTTTCATGCAAAATAAAATTTGTGATATCTACAATATTATTGATCGGTTTAAGGCCGATCGATTTTAATCTTTGCTGCAGCCAAATAGGGCTATCCGTTACCGTTATACCCGAAATGCTAATACCACTGTAACGCCTGCACGCTTCTTTTGCTTCTATTACAACTTCTATCTGCCTGTTACTGGTATCCGTTTTAAAATTATTCTCATACGGCAACACAACATTGGTTTCTTTCTTATTGTGAAAGCTTAACCAGGCACAAACATCCCTCGCTACACCCAGGTGGCTCATGGCATCCATCCTGTTTGGCGTAAGGCCGATCTCGTAAATTTGATCGCGGTAAGGTTTAAAGAGTTCACTTAGTTTTCTTCCGGAAATAGTATCGGCAGGCAGTACCAATATACCATCATGGTTGTTGCTCATGCCTATTTCGTCTTCTGCACAAATCATTCCTTCGCTTTCAACGCCACGTATTTTTGCTTTTTTAAGTTTAATTGGTTCACCGCCCAAAGGGTAAATAGTACAACCTACGGGAGCTACCACCACTTTTTGCCCCGCTGCTACGTTGGATGCACCACAAACGATCTGCAACAATGTTTCCTGCCCAATGGAAACCGTAGTAATTTTCAGTTTATCGGCATCCGGGTGTTTTTCGCAGCTCATCACTTCTCCTGTTAGCAAGCCATCCAATCCTCCTTTTATTTCCTCAAAATTTTCCAGGCTCTCCACTTCCAATCCAATAGAAGTGAGAATTTTTGACAGTTTTTCAGGGTCTACTTTTTCGGGCAGGTATTCACTCAACCAATTATAAGAAATAGTCATGTATCTAAAAATTTTCGCTGCAAAGATAGTTTTTACGGGTTTAAAATTTAATTCAGTTTATGGTTGAATAAGGCCGCTTCCAGAACAGGCATATGTTTGCTGCAATTTCACAATATTAAAACGGTGATTATATAATAAATCCTACAGTTTCAGGGACATATTTGCAAGTAATTTATATTCTTCAAAAGTGTACAAAAAGTAAACCTGCCCGTTTTCATTTGTGTATAAAATACAATATTTTAATACTGGTATCTATCTGCTATGTTAATAATACTGTTAATAAGCAGTGAATAAACTAAATTTGCCTGTTAACACGCTGGGGATAATCTGCAAAAGAAAGTTAATAACAGGGATATGTTAATTTAACATTACCGAATTGACTTTACCTTAGCCATCCTGCAATAACAAAACTGTTTTTTGATGCAGGTGCCAACACTACAACTAACTAATTCGGCTATGGATTCATGTTAGGATAGTAAGAAAAATTTGCATAACCCTAACAAGCAATAAATATAATAATGGAGTTTACTAATTTAAATAAAGACAGGAAGGCGAGGCGCAAACCGGGCGTGGACCTTGGCAATATGGTGTTTGGAAAAGTTCCTCCGCAGGCCAAAGAGCTGGAAGAGGCAATCCTCGGTGCAATTATGCTCGAAAAAAGTGCTTTTGATACAGTGATTGAAATTTTAAAGCCGGAGTGTTTTTATGTGGAAGCGCACCAGCGTATCTACAAAGCAATGCAGGCGTTGGCAGTGAAGAGTCTTCCTATAGATCTGCTTACAGTAGTAGAAGAATTAAAACTGAGGGAAGACCTTGAATTTATCGGAGGCCCATATTACGTTTCTAAACTTACCAATGCCGTTGTGTCTTCTGCAAATATTGATGCGCACTCGCGTATCGTGCTGCAAAAATTCATTCAGCGGGAACTGATACGCATAAGTGGTGAGATCATCGGCGATGCCTATGAAGACAGTACTGATGTGTTTGATATGCTGGATGAAGCAGAAGGAAAACTATTCGAGATCACCAAT
>JANOCC010000037.1:0-275940 GCA_031411955.1 Ferruginibacter sp. | reverse complement strand
CAATTGGGGAAGTAACAGATGAAACACAACCGCCAGCTGTTGTAGCCGTTACCGTATAGTTACCTGCAAGATTTACAAGAATACTTGAGGTAGTTGCACCTGTATTCCACAGCCAGCTGGTTGCAGCAGGACTGGAACTTGCGCTAAGCTGAATATATCCGCCTCCATAACAATAATCTGGGGTTACGGTAACTGTTGGACCAGCCGTAACAGCAACTGTTTGTGTTGCCGTACATCCGCCACTGTTAGTTGCTGTTGCAGTATAGGTTGTAGTACCAGCTGCTGTTGGCTTTGCATATACAGTTGTATATATTTGCCCTGCAACATATGGAGTAGTAGCAGCTGCATTTGTATACAAATAAGTTACCGGCGACCATGTAATAGGATCAACATAGGTTATGGCAATGGTCCATGAACTGATTGTACCCGTATTTAAATTAGCAACATCCCTTGCACTGAATACCCAGTTACCATTGGCGGTACTATAAAGAGATGAAAATGCTGTTACATTTGATACCTGCCCGGTTGCTCCCACTGCATTTGTCGCATCGGGTTTATAAGTCCCGGTGAATGGAGCTCCGCCGCTTATTGCTGTAGAACTTGTACTGTTAATCACCGTGTTTGTAAAATTAGCACCCGAACCTCCCCTTGTATTAACAAGATTAAGGATATTCCCATTGGGTGCCCTTAAGTTCATGATAAGATCCTGATCTTTTGTATGTGTAATATTCAAAGTAACGCTTAAACCTGTTACAGTTGCACCTGTTGGTATTCCCGAAACGGCAATGGTATTTGTGGCTCCTGCTGCGCTGTTATCAGGAATGGCAACATTCACGGTTCCTGAAGCGTAAGTCGAAGTTTCTGAATTGGAAGCTACCAATGACTGGATCGCATTTACACAAATGGTTGCGCTTGATGGCGTAATGGTTATGGCTCCGGTTGCTCCTGTAACTACCTGCGTTTTAGATGCTGTTACTGCTCCACATGAGCCACCACTGGTTGTAAGTGTAAGAGTTGCTGTACCGGTAAATCCGCCCGGAGGTGTCCATGTAGCATTTAATGTAGTTGCATTTGGTGTAAATGTTCCTCCTGATGGGGTTGACCATGTACCACCAGTTGCAGAACCACCTACCGAACCACCTAATGGAGCTGAAGATCCACTTCCGCAAATCGGGCTCAAAGCCGCACCGGCATTGGCCGTTGCTAACGCATTGACGGTAATAAGCCCGTCGAATGATGTTGCAGAACCCCTCGAATTTGTTAATATAGCCCTGTATGAATAACCGTCTATACCGGCTGATACAGGGTTAATAGTAAGTGTTGAAGTTGTTACGCCCGAAACATTAGCAGTAGTTACGGAATAAGGACTGGCAATGGTCAAATTGGAAAAAGTTGCACCGTTATCAGTGCTTATCTGCCATACTACGGTTGATGCAGGTTTGTCATTTGCAATTACTGTATAAGCAAGGCTTGAACCGCTACATGCAGACTGGTCCGCAGGTTGAGTGGTTATTACCGGAACTGCTGCTCCACCTTCTCCACATGCATACGAGCCAAATGACGACAAAGTGGTGGTACAGTTTGTAGGATTTCTTGTTCCCATTGTAGGATAAGCCCATGAACCTATTCTTCTGCCAACGATAAAATTTGCGGTGGTAGCACCTGCATCTACATCGGCCGCAACCCAATTGAATGTAGGGGTAAAGCTTGTCATTGATACGCCGCTATTGGCCATCGACCAGTAGCGATTTACACTTTTTGATTCATCAATGGTTGAAGTTAGAATATTCGGATGCTCAGTTCCTATTGTATAAGCAGTTACGTTACCGGCAACGGTAACGCTATTAAATACGACAGAAATGGGCGCATATACTGATGCATCCCCTATTTCAAAAACCCTTGTTGGAGAACCTGTAGCGATTCCCATTTGCAGGTTTCCATAAACATATTTTCCTGTGCCGGCTCCACTTATTGTTGACGAAGAAGCCATAATTACTTTATTTGCCCCGGTCGTTATTTTACCATTTGAGAAAGTCAAAGCTCCTGAACCGCCAGAAATATTCAGATCTATACTGCTCAATAACAAACCATTACTGTTATTAAGTGCCATATTATTAAAGGTAGTTAGGGATGACCCTGAAATGGTTTGAACAGCGCCCCCATTAAATGTAACGGTTCCTGATCCGGCAGTAAATGAAGTTGCATTGTTTGTCCAGTTGCCGGCAATATTTATAGCTGAAGCTGTTCCCGCAGCAAAAGTTCCTGCAGTAAGTGTGAGTGATCCATTAAGTGTTAATGTTGCTGTTGACCCCGCAACATTAAGTTGTTGACCAGCTTTATTTACAACTATATTATTAAAGGTCTGCGTTGCGGCAGACCCATTAATATTTTGTGTAGCAGTTGCATCGTTAAAGGTTACTGTTCCGGATCCTGGCGTGAAAGTTCCGCCATTATTTGTCCAGTTTCCGCTAATATTAATATTTGCAGCAGTTCCTGCGATAAAGGTACCTGCCGTAAGCGTCGTTGAACCCAAAATATTCAATGTAGTTGTAGAGCCGGCAACACTAAGCTGCCTGCCCGATTTATTTACAATTACATTATTAAATGTTTGTGTTGCTGAAGTTCCGTTGATACTTTCATTGGCTGTTGCGGTATTGAAATTAATCGCACCTGGCCCCGCGGTGAATGTACCACCATTATTTGTCCAGTTGCCTCCTACGTTTAAAACGAATCCTGTTGATCCATAATCCACCGTATTGATCAATGTTCCTGTAGATGCAATGATCACATCATTGGTTACAGTATAATTTGCGGTAGAACCTGTAAGTGATGCTATACCGTTAGTTATGGTAAAATCATTACCAACAGTTATAGGTGCACTAAAATTCACTGTATTAGCTGCGGCTGCTTTATTTACAGAAAGGTTATAGAAAGTTAATCCTGCACTGATGGTTTGCACACTGGATGTATAACAGTTTACCCGGCTGGTGGAACAAGTAAATGTCCCCCCGGTTATATCCCCACCAATATTTAATACCCCCGCCCCACTAAATGTAAATGCATTTTCAACCCCGGCTCCGTTCATTGTAATATTGCCGGAAACATTTACTGTACCGGTAGACACAGTTACAGAACAAATGGCAGTAAGCAATGGCGTATTTGCCATAATGATATTGGCACATGATAATGTACCAGATCCTACACTAATGGTCTTTAACCCAAGCACAGTGGGGGCATTAATGGTTACATCATTAGTAACCGTAAGGCTGTTTGTACCAGTAATCGTTACACTATTACTGTTACCCCCGGTACTAATAGTAAAACTTTTACATACACCCGCCATATCTACATTTAAAGTCCTGTTGTTTGGCACAACAACATCTTCAGAAGCTGTAGGAAAATGGCCAAGCGACCACCTGGAATTAGAACTCCAGTTATTACCACCACCTCCATTCCATGTATTTGTTTGGGCAAAACCTTGCCGCATACATGTAACTGAAAAGAGGATGAGTAAAAAAATGGATAATCGGGGAATAGCAGAATTTCTTTTTGCTTTCCCTTTTAATATTGTTCTTTCATTAGGGGTGAAAGAGTTGTTGACCTGGATCAACGAACCCAATAGTAAAGTAGGTTTCATAATTGTTGGATATTGGAATAGTTTGAATTACAACAACTAACGCAACAATGTAGTTAAATATTATACTTTTTGTAGTGAATAAACTACCCCACTTTTAAAATTTACTAAACTTTTAATTTAATAATACGCTATATAGTGCTGTTTATAAATATATTATCTATTTAATTAGAACAAGATTTGTAAATTTTTATTCTATTAAAACTCTAATTGTAATTACTTCACCAGCCTCATTGACTACTTTCAAATAATAATTTCCCATTATAAGTTTATCTCCAAGGACGACAGATTTAACGGTAGTATTAGATACTAGTTGGGTGGTTGTGTTAAAAACCGTTTGGCCGATGCTATTTACAAGCTGTAGTTTATAAATTCCTGTGGGCTGGTTTATAAAACTGATTTGCATCAATTTTCCCAGCACAGGATTGGGGTATACCTGTATATTTGATTCATTCTTAACTATTACTTTTGAGTTTACAAATTCCTGCGCCTGCTTTCCTGCCAGGATATCTTTACCAGGCGACAATTTAACAATGGAACTATAAAAGATATTGCTGTTATTTTTTAAACCTTTTATGCGGTAGTAGTTAATACCCCTCAGCGGCAACTGGTCGATCGTTGTATAACTGTAAGTACCGCAATTATTACCAATAGGGTCAATGATCAGGATATTTTGAAAGTCTACCCCATTGTCACTTCGCTCAATTTCATAATGCTGAATTGCAGATTCGTGCGATACGGTAAAGCTTACTGACACCGGTCCGTTATTACTGTTTCGGGTTGCATTAATCATGGTAAAGGCAGGCGGTGGTGCTTGCCTAAACACAATCCTAAACCTGTTTACTGCATAGGAACCCGGAATATTGGCAATCGAAAATAATACGGAGCTGGTATCTGTGAGGCTTATGGGCGAACTTGTATTGAGGTAGCTATCTTCAAAATAAGCTGTCAACCCTTCTGTATTCAGTCCCTCCGGTTTGAACTGAAATCTGTATTGTTGCGCTCTTGTGCCGGCAAGGTTTAAAAATATGGTATCAGTATCTGTGATCGTATGTTTCCTGTCTACCACTAATAATTTACCTGAATTATTGATGCTTAAGTTTTCACCGAAACTATTGCCTTTTAAAGCGTCATCGGCATCAACAACATTGCTGTATGTTTCATCAAATTGGTTTAAAACACCATCTACCAATGTGGCCAAACCGCTGGTAGCTACGCCGTATAATGTAGTTCTTATCTGCTTACGCCGGCCGGTTGAATTCACTTGGTTTCCCCTGGAAACAGCAAGGTTGCCGGAAGATTTATCATTTTCCTGAAGGGTAAGCGTACCCGAAGATCCGGTGGCATATACCATAAATGCCACACCATTTTGAATTTCATTAAATACATCTCCGGCAGTTCCATAACTTCCTCCGCCCAATACCACTTCATAATCTCCGGAACCATTTTTTATGAAAGTCTGGTACCCTCCCAGCGTTCCCAGGGAAGGATCCCACACATAAAATTTATCATCCACCCCGGATCTTAATATATTTTTAAAATCTATTGAAGAGGCATAAGGATTGCTGATCACCGCAAATTTATTAGCATTAACGGTTACCGCAGCCTGGTTTCCCGTTATCAGTGAACCCCTGGTTCTTAAAATTGTAGCCGTTGGCGACTGGGCAAAACCATTCACTGTTCTATCGCCTCTCACAAAAGTCATGTAAGCTGTTCCGGCAGCAAAAGGAACATTGGTACCGCTGATGCTATTCCAGGATGCTGTTGAGGCATCGTAGGTTTTAACCGATGGAGCTGCAGAATAGAGATCAAACCCATTGGGATAATATGGCCCGGTTATATGAATGCCATATCCTGCAGGTGTAGTAACATTAGCGGCCTGACCTTCCTGCCAGGCAGCATTAATGGTTTGCGATCCGGAAGTTGTAACCGAGATCAATCTCCAGGCTTTTCTGGCAGACATATAACGTTCTACCTGTACATTGCCACTTACAAAACCCAGGGCATTGCCTGACCCATCCACTGGTATTTCTGCTACCCTTGCACTTCCGGTTGCGGTTGAACGTAGTATGAGCCTGCTATTAGTAGCCAGCGTTGCGCCCGAGCCGATGGTAACAACACCGGCGTTGCTGCCACCAGGAATTTCCATATCTGTAAGCAAAGTGCCGGAAGCTCCTGTACCTAGCGTAAAGTTTTTAATGATCCTGCCTCCTGCCGTTAAGAAAATGGGTGCACTGCTACCATTTATTGTAAGACTTGAAGTGGCAGACCCTCTTAATGATCCACTGGTTCTAACGAGGCTGTTAACAGATAATGTATTACCATTGATTACAAAAGAACCTATTGTTAACCGTAGTGTTCCGTTAACCGTATAATTGGAAGAAGCTGCAAACAACGTAACACCTGAAGAATTTGAAATGGTGAGATTATTCACAGTAGTTGGCAACCCGCTCCCTGTGTTTGTGGCACCGGTACTAAGGTAGATGTAATTAGCTCCGGTACTGAAGTTCCGAGTTGTGCTGGTAATATTTCCAGTGGCTCCGGCAGCTGAAATTCCCTGGTTAGAACCTATACTGATGGTTCCTCCGGAATTAAGATTGAAAGAACCGCTCCCTGATATAACATTGGTAGCACAAACAAGTGTAGCCGCGTTATTTACATTAAAAGCACCGTTGGTAACAACACCGGCACCGGGTGTAAAAGTGATTCCACTCTTTACCTGCGATGAACCCGAGATAGTTACTACGCCGGTACTGATCCTGTTGGCTGTTCCGGTTCCGGAACTATTTGTGAGTACAAGATTACCATATGTGGCTCCATTGTGCACTGTTTGAGTAATAGTATTATCGCCGTCATATTCTACCGTACTTCCGGGTGCCAGGCTGATAGTGGAGAAGCCTGGAAAATTACTTCCGGGAATCAAAATGCCTAAACCACTTGCCGGACTTACAATCGACTTATCGTTTCCAAGCACGAGTTTTGCTGTATTATTCAGACTAAAAGTGCCACCTGCCGCGTCCCTGATCCACTGACTAGTTGCAAGATCTAAAGTAGATGAACCGTTGACTGTCAGGTTCCCCAAGATATTATCTGGAGTATAAGTTCCGGTAACATGACGACATATTGGATTGTTGATATTTCCTACCACCACATTATTAAAATTAGCAAAATACAGATCATTATTCCAAAGAACTTCCTGCAAACCGATACCATCAAACTCAATAGTTCCCGGCCTGAATGTGTTGGTGATTACATGGGTACGGCCCAATAACAGATCTCCCCGGAATATAATTTTACTATTTGGGTTGCCAAAGAAATAGCTTCTTTTGCCCGATCCGGATGCTGCGGCGTTTGTACCAATGGTTACATTAGCTTTAAAATCTACTACACCTGCACCCGCGGCAGAACGCTCGCCAATACCAACATAGGTGTTGTTATTGGCTCTCACATCAATGTTTGCGTTACCGTTAACCGTTAAAGTAAAACCATTGGTATGAAGGAAACCATCAATACCATTTTCTGCGGTGAAATTCAAATTATACACAGAGGAATTCGCATTAAGATTGATAGTAACATATACAGCTCCGTTACCGGTGCGAATATCTACATTGGTACACGCAGAGGGAACGGATGCCGAAGCTACATAAGCAGCTGCATTGGTGCTCCAGTTGCTGGCGAGGTTAAAATCGTTAGTAGCAGCGCCATTGGTAAAATAACTACTGATACCAGCCCAGTATAAAGTTGGATTAGAACCGCATACAACATTGTTTAATGTGGTCGCAGAACCAGTTAAAGGGCTGGATGTGAGATAAACGGGACTTGTTCCACAAACACCTATATTATATGCATAAACCCAATAGTAATAGGTTGTTCCCTGGTTTAATCCATTAGAACTGAAAGTGCTGTCATTGGCTGATTGCTCCACATATGTACCTGCACCTAATGCGGCAGAACCGATGGGATACACGGTACCGTTAACAGGGTTTGATGGCGCTACATTGGTAGTTCTTCTAACAACCAAATAGTATTCGGCGCTTGCACTGGCATTAAAAGTGCCAATAAAACTGGATACGCCAATGGTGGGAAATGACAAGGAAGTTGGTTGTAAAGCTGGAGCAGTTGCTGTTGCACCCAATGTTAGGGAAACATAGTCAGAAATATCATTTCCACAGGCATTAGTTATTTCACAATTATAATCGGATCCGGCATTTGACAGTGATATGGGATTAATAGTAAGAGTGGCTGTTGTAGCACCCGAAATTGATCCACCATTAACAAGATTGGTGGTTCCCCTCTTCCACTGGTAAGTTAATCCGGTACCGGTTGCTGCAACAGTAAAACTTACACTGTTACCTACGCAACCCAATTGGTCTGACGGCTGCAAACTGATTACTGGCGCTGTTGATGATACGACAATAGCATTTCCTGCCATGGCCGTGCTACAACCAGTTACAGCATTAGAAGCAGCAACGGTATAAGTACCGTCAACAGATTGCCCCCCAAAACTGATAGCGGCTCCCGTTCCAGCAATTACGGTTGCACTGGGAGATAAAGTATAATTTACACCTGATTGTGATCCACTTAAACCAACATTCACCGAGCAACCCGCGCCGCCCCCAGTAACATTAAATACGTTTGGTAAAGCATTTACTGTTAATGTGGCAGAGGATGAAGTTATGGAAGAACAAGTAGCAACAGATACCACAACATCATAGTTGGCGGCATCACCGGCAACGATCGCTGGAATTGTATAAGTTGATAAAGTAGCCCCTCCGATATTAGATCCATTTTTTCTCCATTGGTAGGTTAGCGGTGCGCCTGTTGCGGTTACACTAAAAGTTACCGGTTGGGATATACATTTGATTTGTGATGCCGGCGAAATAGAAATAGACGGCGCAGTGTTTATTGCTACAACAGCAGAGCCATTTTGCGTCCTAGTGCAACCGGTAGCCGTATTGGTTGCAATAACAGTATAAGTTCCCACTCCCGTTTGCAGCCCAAAATTAATGGCGGCGCCGCTTCCGATAACAGGTGAACCAACAGGCGAAGCGCCATTATAAAGTTGATAGGAATACAGTGACTGTGAACCACTTAGTGTAACATTAACACCTGATCCGGTGCTGCAGTAAGTGCCTCCCCCTCCAACATTGTAGGCGTTTGGCGCCGTATTTACTGTAAATGTACCGGGGCCATTACCAGAACCACTTGCAGTTGTAACCGTAACAGTACCAGTTGTTCCTGCGCCAATTACTGCTACAATTTGTGTTGCGGTATTAGAACTTATTGAAGCAACTGCTGTTCCTCCAATGGTGACAGCGGTTGCTGAAGACAAATCAGTTCCATTGATGGTGATGGTACCTGTGTTGGCACAACCACTGTATGGACTAAAACTGCTAATCACCGGAGGCGGCATGTAAGTTAACGATACATCGTCGATGGCTGGATTGGCGTGTGCACCTCCACCATTTGACCTATAAGTAAATACGAGCCTGACAGTAGTACCGGCGAGTGCTGTAAGATCCATTCCATTGATCAACGTAAACGAATTATACCTTGTGTTGGTGTTTGAGTATAATAGCGTGTACCCTGCCCCCGGTACTGTGCCCGAAACAGGTGTATTAGCGGTGGTAGTTCTGTTTACATATAAGAAATCGTTTCCATTATCCCTGTTTGGATATTTCAGATAGAAACTAAACTGCACGTTGCTAACACCCGATGGGATCGTTACATCGCGGTAAAAGTGCTGAACACTGTTATTATTAGATCCATTATCATTAGAGGGAGATCCGGCATAAGCTGCTTTTGTGCCGCTATTAGATCCCGCAGCTGTTCCTACCTGCCATTGCCTGGTATTACCTGGTTGCACATCCGTCCATCCATTAGCTGCAAAAGACGAGGTTGCATTTTCAAACCCACCATCGGCAGCCGGGATTAACTGAATCTGCGCCATTAATTGACCAGAATTGATAAACAATCCAGCCAGAATTACAAAAAGTGTTTTAAAAACAAATGATTGGAAAGCTCTTTTTTTAAGAGACAATAGCAGATTAGTGAGGATTAATCTTCTGTGCATGATCTTTCATTTAACGACTGGTTAACTCTTAAAGCCTATAGATCGCTTTTTAGTGATAACCTGGATTTGGATATAAGGATAAATTCAAATTCAATAACGGGTAGATTATTAAATTATTATATCTAAGTAATTCTTTTATATTAAATAAATATAAAACAAAAGGATACTATTTATTGAAAATCAATACAATATAAAAAATTATTGTAAAACGTAATTTAATGAGATTTTAGATTAAATAACATTAAATTAAGAAGTGAATTTGGGTGGTTGGACAGAAATTGCGAGATGTCAACTGTATTTTTCCGAGATGTCAACTCAGGATTTTTGAGATGTCAACTCAGATTTTCGGAGATGTCAACTCAGATTTACCCGATGATTTTCACCAAATCTTTCTACAACATTTTGAAAACCATCGAGCTTAAAAAATCGCCATAAGTATTTTTCTGTCACTTACATCTAAAAAAAAGAGATGCCGTTTGGCACCTCTAGGTTGTTGATTCGTGTATACGTCAGGGAAATTAGGGCTTGTTAATACTGCATTTAAAATGCAACCGGCAATAGTCTTAGCTCAGATAATATTATTTTTTTCAAACAACATTTAAAGTTTCACTATAAAAAATAGAACTTGTGTTATAGCATATCCAATCAGGATTGTCATCAGCTGATATGCTTGTTTCCTTTTCAGGCTCAGCAACCATAAACTCATTGGTTACAGCAAAAGATAGATTAGCGGCAGATGCCATTAATTTTTTTGTACCGGTAGAATTGATCGACAGGTTTAAGCAGGCAATCATACCATTTCCTCCCGTCGTGCCAATATTCAATTGAATTGTTCCGGATAATTCACCGCTGCCGGAGCTTAACCTGATCTTCACAATTTGTATCTCATCTAAACCTGCTGAAGTTGGATTTCCAAACTGATCCTGGGTTATAATTACCGGCTGTTCCTCAAAGGCAACTCCCACCACGGCAGGGCCAGGTTTGGAAGTGAACACCAGTTTTGCAGCTGCGCCACAGGTTTGAAATAGGGATGCAAATGAGGTTCCACCCGTGCCGTCAGCATTTTCTGTAGAAATTATGCCGTCAATCTTTGCAGTGCCTCCATTTATTTTTGATCTGTAAATAAAAGCCGGCGCACCAAGGCTCGCACCATCCTTATTAATCACCTGAAGTTCCGATATCGTAATATTATCCTTATGCGTATTGCCTGTAACCATAAACCTAATGGTTATAGTGGTTTCGTTAACTGAAAAACTTAAGGATTTTATATCAGAATTCTTATTTAAATTAATACGTGCAGCACCTGGTTTAAAACTCCACCCTTCTGGCACAGTTAGCACAAGCGATTGCATTTTTCCGTTACTCCTCAAAAAATCACCGGATTCACATTCAGCTATTACCATTTTATGCAAGACTGAATAAGCAGGATTGTTGGCATTGGCAGCTTTGTCGGCAGAAATTACTTCCGTAGTTCCTGCAACACCAATAATTACACCGGCGTATGTTGCAGTAAAAATTGTAGCCCCAAGTATTGTACTTAGCAATCTGGCGAAAATATTTTTTGCAGCTGTGTTTTGTAAAATTGATCTCATACCCTAAAATTTTATTTTCCTGTGATGTGAATTAAGATAAAATGTGTTCAGAGGAATTAAACAGGATAAGTAAAAAATCAGATCGTTCAGATCAATATTTCTTAACAGAGGATTTTAAATTGCAGATACAGTTTAGGGAATGTAAGCCGCAGGCTCATCAGGAATAAATGGAGTTGGTGGGATTTTCTTTAGATGGTTGGGGGTGGTAAGCGTGTAGTATTACTACTACAGGGTAAAGTAAAAGCTTTTATTCGGGAAATACTAGCATTTTAAACAAAATATTTTTAAAAGCTGACTATCCTATATTAGTTACGCTACCTTTTTATAGCTGATTTACCAAGAAAACTAAATAATCACATTTGAAAAAGGTAGCGTATTACACACATTTAGAGTATTTAGCACAGAAAATCTATAAAATGAGTGAAGTTGGAAGTGTTATTTGTAAAAAATATCGTTTAATAAAGCCCGGCACTTACCGCATAATTTCGGACGAAGTCGGTTTAGAAGTTAAAGAACAAAAATACTCTGCAGAATTATTAAGAGCCCTTGTCAGGCTAAAGATAGGTTTCCCCGGAAGAGTATTTGATGCTATAACAGCAGGATTAGGATCATCCGATACAACAGCAAACATAAAACTCAGTGAACATATAAATAATAATGAACACACAAATACGTGAAAGAAATAGAGATGAATGATGTAGTTTAATTCGAACTAAAAAGAATTTTACAGGCAAATATTCTTGTTTACTGATGACAATTATTTTTAGAACCCAACCTACAAGAAAATAAATCCTAAGGACGTTTGTTTCTTATAATCAGAACTTAATTAAATGACCATGTTTTACCGCCGCATAAAAAAAGAAAATTTTTACAGAATTATTTTGCTGAAAGCAATTTACCCTTATCTTTGCCGTCCGAAAAACAAGGGAGTTTAGCTCAGTTGGTTTAGAGCATCTGCCTTACAAGCAGAGGGTCGGCGGTTCGACCCCGTCAACTCCCACTTAATAATCGTGCAGTTATGATAACCTCATAACTGCTTTTTTTATGTGACTACAAATGTGACCATAAAAAAGGGTGCTATAAATAAGTAAATTACTGATGAAAATTAGAATAAAAATACATGAGAGAATACCCCTTTCTGCTGTGATTTCGCATCAAAGTGTAGCTGTTGAAATTGTGCTAATGCTTCACAATAATATTTAGTGAACAGCTTTGCATAGCCTTTGCTGATAATTAATTCATTTAAGCAGGTACTATCAGCAAGAAAAACATAGGTTAGTGTTCTGCCATAAGAATCGATGCTATTTGGCTTTCCCATTTGTATAGTCACCGAAATTCCAACCGGAGAAATGAAGAAGGTGGCCGGAAAGCAGGTACGAGATGTAAGCCCTATAGATTACAGAACGATGAAAGGATTGATCATTATTTCATCGCCATTGGAAATAAAATAATAAAAGAACAAGTTCACAACAGTGATACTATAAAAAACTGAAGCTGGGATTAAATAGTCAAAAATTGACAATTCTGAGTTGCATTTTATTGATACTACAAAGGCTTTACGTTACCATCTACCATCTACTTGCTAATTACAAAATAACGAACTCCTTTAATGATTCTATCGGAATTTATCTCCAATATAATTAATGTATCACTGAGCCAAAATTTTAATACAACAGCAGCTGCTGTTAAAATATATTCTTTTATGTTGCTTCGATAACTTTTTCCCTAACCAGCTTTAGCTATTCCAAATTATCATTCAAGATTTCTTTTTGGATCATAGTTCAAGTGCTTTTCAAAATTCTCTGTAGTTGCCTGGCTGATTTGAATCCACATTCAGAAGCTATATACTCAATTGTATATTCCGGATTATTTAGCATGGTATGGGCATACTCTTTACGAAGAAGCGTTAAATATTCCAGCACCGTAGAGCCGGTTTTTTCTTTGAAAACGCGGCTTAAGTTTCTCGGGCTCATCCCAACAATATCTGCAAGAGATTCTATGCTGTTTTCTTTGGAAAGGTTGTCTATCATATAATCCTGTACTTCATGCACCTGGGGGTTAATATGATTTCGATAATCCAGGTAAATACTTTCCTGTTTGTGCCTTCCGCTTCTGCGGTGATATACAACCAGCCCCCTTGCCACTTTATGTGTAAACAATGCACCTTTCAATTCTTCGAGAATTGCCAAAGCAAGATCGATGCCTGCGCTGATTCCCGCACTGGTATACAGATTGTTACTTTTTACGTATAAAATATCAGCAACTACTTTAGCCTGTGGAAACAATCTCTGCAGATCATTTATCCTACGCCAATGGGTTGTACATTCTGTATCGTTAAGCAAACCTGCATATCCAAGCGCAAATGCACCGTTACAAATTGAGCACACCGTTATTTTATTATCTGAACATTCTTTTAGCCAGTTGAAGAAATCTCTTTCTGCCTTAAATGGTATGCTGCTGACATATTCATAATCCATGCCCGGTACAAAAACAAAATCTCCCTCTTTCAATTTTGCATTTTTAAAATGATCCAGGTTCCCAAATCCAAGTCCTGCAGTGCTTACCGGATCTGCCTGGAAGGTATAAAATTCCATATCTATCTCAAAACCATAGAATTTTGCTTCTGTAAACACCTGCACGGGGCCCGCAAGGTCAAGTAGTTCAACTGTTGGAGGTATGATGAAGACTATTTTTTTCATACTATTATAATGTTATAAAATTTACATGAAATTAGACGGAAGCATATAATAAGGACGGACAACATAACGTCATTAGCTGCCAGACAAAACCTATGCTTACCTACAATAAAAGGGTTATTCTTTTGAAATCACCTGCTTTGAAAAACATTCAACTTCTTATACTTAGAAGACAAGAGCAAAAGATAGGCACCCATGGTAAAGTCAATAGACAAACAAAATATGTCGTAATGCGGAGGTATCAAACCGGGATCCTGAAACAAATGGTAAACGATATCCCAGGTTCCATGCAGGAAATAGCCTATACCCAGGATGTTTGTGTTTTTCTTAATACCGAAATAAGCAATAAAAAGGAAAATCACTGCCTGAATTGCATTTATCACAACGGCCCGTACATCCGTCCATACATAACCCACATACAGAAAACCAATGGCGCAAAGGATCAATCCATAAATTATTGTTTTATCATACTTTTTTAAAAAACTGAATAATAATATTATTATCAGTCCGGAACCTATTCCAATTAATGCAGCTGTCATAACTGTGTTATTTAAATTATAGATATAGTTATTTAATCGCCTAAAAATTCCCTTGTAGTAAACTGGTAAGGTTACAACATCCAATTTAAAATCGAACTTGCCGCTGTTATTGCTTTTTTCTAATCTCTATTAGACGATTTTAGTTATAATCCAATGATACTTTTAAGAATTTTTCATAATTACGCCCGTATATATCTTTGATTCTTTTGAAATAAACATCAAATAAATATTGGCGCTGCCCGTTTTTGTAACGTATAATTTCTGTTTTCTTAAAAAAGGCCTGATCAGCTTCTGAAAATGCCTCCGGTATCATCACATGTAATTCATCAAGCCCCTTTACACTGTTGTTACCGGTATAAATCAGCGATAAACCATACCTGGTAAGAATACTACTATCGTTCAGTATGTAGGTTTTAAAAGAAGCAGGAAAAGTTCGGCCATAGGTATCTATCAGGCTGGCCATTGCAAATTCATTTATTCCTTCCTGCAGTAGCAATCCAATATCACGGTTCTTTCTAAAAAAAATCTTTTTTGCTACCGCAAATTTATCTTTTCCATTAAGTGCTATACTCTGATGTGTTAACATTATTCCTTCATGAGGGTAATTAATTTCTACAGCAACTTTATTGGCTGTTTCAGCACCGAAAATTTCATCAATAACTACAAGACTGCCCTCCACAGCGTTTGATACCCCGGCGGTACTAAATAAATTACCGGCCTTGGTTACGGTTACCTGCTGCACCCATATTGGTTTACTAAAATGTGCTTTTATGGCGTCTATATCAGAAGCATGGCAGGTTATTGATTTGCCATCATATAATCCTGTAGCGGCTCCGGTTGATGCTCCATCGCAAATGCTAAGTAATCTTGTATTTGCAGTAAAGTGCCTTTTAATCCATGAAATCACAATTGTATCCTGGTTTTCATCCCGTATTGATAAGGCAGGAATTACCATAACGTCTGCAGCTAGGTGCATTGAATCAGCCTCACTAAAGGTTAATTGCGGACATACAAAAAGGTCTTTTTTAATCAGTATTGGCGTCTTCTCCTTGGCAACTATAAATACATTGACCTTGCCGGTAGCATTAAATAAATAAAAAGGAGCAAGCATGTCAAAAATCTCAGTGAGCTTATGATCGGCAATTATAAAAACATTTTTCTTTGCCGGATCAAATACAGGTACTTGGGACCGGACTTTACTGTTGCCCGTCCATGGGCTGGGCCTGCTTGTCAAACTCCGGATGGGTTTGCAGGAATTAAAGCACATCATGCCCAGTAATAACATTGCTAAAAGAGCAAAATAGATCCTTTTGATTTTCA
The DNA here is from genome assembly GCA_031411955.1 of Ferruginibacter sp. GTDB lineage: Bacteria > Bacteroidota > Bacteroidia > Chitinophagales > Chitinophagaceae > Ferruginibacter. The sequence continues at coordinate 260,086 of JANOCC010000037.1, read as the reverse complement.
TTTTTAATCTTTTTGTTTATTAAGTAAAATTATTTCGGTCTGCGGCCATGCTCCGGACATCGTCATGACAAAAACAGACAACCTTTAACCGGATATTAAAATTTGAACTGAACAACAGAATCAATAGTTTGGAATGTAAGCTGGCGTTACATGTTTTAAAAAACATTAAATAAATTATACTCTACCCTGATAAAAAAACCATTTGGTGCAGTTCTTAAAAGACTGCTGCAGATTTGCTTTCGATAGCTTACATCAATCCTGCTCTTGCTGAGGAAAATGAATTGCACTGTTGGGGCAATATCAACATAATATTTACCTGAATGAGTATTGAACTGGCTCAATGTTTCTACCATCATGTTCAGGTTAGTTTGCCGGTAGCTCTTGTATTTTTTTGGCAGCATGAGCTTGCCAAAAGAAAGACTATAATTAACAGCGTTGCCATTGGTTAAGCCGAAAATAAATTTATTATTATTGCCATTGTCGAATGCTTTCACATAGGATGCCGATGACGATAAAGCAATCTTTCTCAATAACTTTGTTGCAACTATGCCCGCCTCAAATCCAGTGTTATGCCCGTACATACTTATTTCTTCCTGGTGTATATCGCTGTTGTTATAACTATAGGTTGCAAAAACCGCCATACGGAAATGCCTTTGCATATCATCATTGCTTAAAAAGCGATACTTAAAGTAAATACTGCCCCCTTCCGTCCGGAATTGTTCCGAACGGTTACTAAAAAATGTACTGCCTCTGAACATTAATTTTTTGGAGACACCAACTGCTACCTCAGGGATAAGATGATAGTTAATCTTTGCGGAATTAATTTCATCCATTATAGAATTATCAACCCTGATAGAAATACTTCTGGCAGCAATATTGCTTGCCGGATCGGTCATTGTGAACAGTTCCTGTGCCTTACCGGGCATTGAGTACAATATGTACCCGAGCAAAATGATCTTTTTCATTACTTACTGACGTTTTTAAATGATTTTTACAGCTTTACTAAAGACTGACATGATACGTTTGTGGAGACTGTGGCAAATAATTATTTCGTTTGTACTCTTTTGCAGAGACAAAACCTTTATCCATAATTTTAATCCGTTTATCCCCGTTAAGAACCTGGTTTTTTGTAACTACAAATAAAAAAGTCTTATCCTCTAAATCAACCGGTTCGCCGGTTTTTACCGGAATATTATTGAATCTTATGTTTGCATAAAATGCCGATACTGCAAAACCGGCACCTTCCACTTTTTTTCTGATCAAGTCAAAATCTACAATGCTGTTTGGTTTAAATGATATTTCAAAACTGTACGTTTTAATATCTGCGTAAACATCTGACACAAAACCAAGTGACTTTAAAGCTTTGTTTATAGCATTGCTGCACATACTACATGTTAGTCCGCTTGCCTGCAGCGTCACTCTGGTAATCTGGCCTTTTGCCATAATAGAAATTAGCAGGGCCATTGATAATAAAATCTTTTTCATAAAATCTTTTTTTTAGTTTCTTTTGAACTTCGTAGCAAAAAGAATTAATTGATAAAACAATAATGCTTTAACCTTTTTTTAAAGAAATCATTTAATCATTAAAATAAATTTCTGTCCATCTGCATCCACCGGTGTTACTGCGGCATGTTTTTTTTCAGTTGTTTCCTCAATTGCTGAAGCCGGTTTTATTGTATGTACTTCTATTTTTTCACGACTTAACTCTGCCACCAGGTATACTGGAAAAAAGGCAATCAAGGCAATAATTTGAATGGTGAATACTAACTTTTTCATTTTCTTTAAATTTTAGTTGTTTTTTTATAATGCAAAGCTACTATGGCTTTCAGCGCTTCAAAGGACAGCCTTGTGTCAGAAACGGACAAGAATAAAATAGATTGATTGCAGCATATAAATAGTATATAATAAAGATTGTTTAAGGGAACGTTGTTAATATAGATTTAGAAAGTTGTATTAAGTAAGAGATTCAATCTTGCTACTGCCTGCATTGATAGTGTCAATTTCACAGCAGATTAATCGATATCCATATTTGGATGCTTTCATTTCTCAATTAGCTGATATCCGTTTTTATTTTGTTGTCCGTTTTTGACATCAGCTTGTCCCAGGAGGCCTTCAAAGTGAGAATACCTTTGCATTATAAACCGGAAACAAAAAATATTTAAATACACATCAAAACCAACTATAATGAAACAGGAAAACAAAACTGTTGAATACAACTTAACTGCAAGTGAGTTTAACTGGGAAATAAAACCGGGTAAAACCATCACCGCGTGGGGATTTAACAACCAGGTACCAGGGCCTGTGCTGATGGCAAAAAAGGGAGACACACTGGTTGTGAGGGTTCAAAACAATTTACCAGAATCAACCATGGTTCACTGGCATGGCATCAGGCTTCCGGCCACTATGGACGGTACCGGCGAAGTGCAGCAACCCATATTACCCGGTGAAAGTTTTGAGTACAGTTTTATTGTACCCGATGCCGGAACATTCTGGTATCATTCACACCAAAATGAAACCGTGCAAATGGAAAAAGGCATGTATGGCGGCATCGTAATTGAAGATGACACCGACCCGGTGGTGGATGATGAAAAGGTACTGGTTTTGGATGATATGAAACTAAACGCCGACAATGAATTTACGCAACACGGACCTGTTGGCCGCTGGATTGAAAGGCATGATGGCAGAGAAGGCGGCACCAACCTCGTTAATGGAAAAGAAGCTATAACACTGCAGATGTATGCAAGACAAACAGAAAGGTGGAGAATAATTAATGCCGCAAGTGCCCGGTATTTTAAATTAAGCCTCGATGGCAAACCTTTTAAAGTAATTGCTACGGATGGCGGCTTACTGGAATATGCCAGAACAGAAACTGAATTATTAATTACACCCGGCGAACGCTTTGATATTGCAGTAGGCCCTTTTGAAGAAGGAGAATCTTTTTCAATAAACTCATTGCCTTACAACAGGGTTACCATGCTTAAAGCCAAATTTCAAAAATACGCCACGGTACATGTAATGGAAAAGAAGGAATCCATTGCAGCCGTTCCCGAAAAACTATCTGAAATTAAGGCTCTAGCACCGCAGGATGCCGAAGTGAACCGGAAAGTAAATTTATCAGTTGACCTCAGCCTTAAAAACATAATTGATTTCAGGGTAAATAAGGAAAAACATGGCATGGACAAACCGGTGATGGTGGGAGAACTGCAGGTATGGGAAGTATCAAACAGTAGCCTGATGGATCACCCGTTCCATTTGCATGGTTTCTTTTTTCAGGTGCTGGAAGAAAATGGTAAAGCGCCGGCTTACAAAGCATGGAAAGATACTTACAATTTAAAACCAAGAACTAAAATAAAAATTGCCTGGATGCCTGATAACCGCCCCGGCAAATGGATGTATCACTGTCATATTATAGAACATCATGCCGCCGGTATGATGGCCAACTTTGACGTAGTAGATCCATTGAACCCGGTAAAGGAAAAACACGAAACGTTTCCTGGCTGTCATTAATAAACATATAAACTTAAACAAAACTAACTGCAACAGCATGGCAGGTTTATGGAGGAAGTTTTGCTGAATCAATTATTTAAAAAAAATAAAAACATCGCTATGTCATTGTACACATTTTCTTATTCAGATAAATTTTCCTCTGTTAAAATACCCGCAGGGTTAAGCATCGAACAAAGCATGGATATTAATCTGTTATCAAAACTGGGTAACACTACCATTGAAGATGTGACCAGGCGACTGGCAAATGATAACAGGGCTTTCGTGGCTTTCATTAACAATAAGCCCGCCGCCTTTGGCTGGATGGCAAGTGATAATGCCAGGATCGGTGAACTAAACCATGAATTTATTTTACCGGCAGGCAACAGGTACCTGTGGAATTTTAGAACACTGGAAGCTTTCAGGGGCCTGGGAATTTATCCTGCACTGTTGCAGTACATCCTGCAAAATGGAGATACTGAAGCAAACAGGTTCTGGATTATTCATGCCCCGGAAAACGAAGCATCTTTAAAAGGTATCCAGAAAGCCGGTTTTGAATATGTTGGTAAACTTTACCTTAATAATAGCGGCGATGCAGCTATTGAATTCAATGCAGCAGCATTAGCTTTCCGGGAAGAACTGAATTATATGGACATCAGCCTGACTGAACAAACTGCCAGTTCTTGCTGGAATTGCAGCAGTCCGTACCTGAAAAAACGCAGTGATGTTTGCTGCTGTTCAACTTCCGGTAATGAGTGTGTTGGCAACAGCATGTTTGCCATGATTTAGTGATCAAAAAAACATCTTGTAGCGGGCAAATGAAACTGGTGATTCACAGAAACTATCCATCCGAACGAATTGCAGAAGCATGTTGTGTTTAAAAAAACTCAAACAAGGGAATGTAGTTGTAACAATATAACATGAGGAAACGATGTTAAACAATCAGTTTTACCTGGATGGATAATCAGAAAACTCATCCAAAATCATATTCTTGCTGATTGTCATTCCTGCAGTTGTACCCATTGCAACCGCATTAGCTACAGTCCTTAACTTTGCGGCATTATCACCAACGGCATAAATGCCTTTAATGGTAGTTTCCTGAAAGCCGTCAATTTTTATGTATCCATCTTCTGTAAGATCACATCCCAGTATTTCCGGAATTTTACAATGCTGCTCAAATGGGACTGGAGCATAAATAGCTTTGACAGAAGATACGGAGCCATCTTTAAAAATAACCTTCCGTATTTGCCCGTTATCATGTTCCAGGCGCTCAATTTCTTTATCAATTATTTCAATCTGGTGATGACGAATTTGCCCCCGTTGCTCATCCGTAAATACAGCCATCCCATTAGTGAACAGGGTTAAATCTTTTGTCCAGTTAAAAATTAATCTTATAAAGTCGAATGCTGTATCTCCATTAACAAGAATGCCGGTTTTTTCATTTCGAATCTCATAACCGTGGCAATATGGACAGTGCAGTACCGAAATTCCCCAGCATTCGGAAATTCCTTCGATAGCAGGAAGTATATCTTTTATTCCGGTTGCAAAAATCAGTTTCTTTGCTGAAAAGGTTTCTCCGGTTGCTATATAGATTTCAAATCCTTTTGCCATTGTAACAACATTTGTTGCAGTACCGGCAAAGAATTCAACAGTATCGTATTTACTGACCTGCTGACTGGCTAAGGCTGCAATTTCAGCCGGAGCTTTACCATCATTGGTAAGAAAATTGTGTGAATAAGGTGTTTGCCTGTTACAGGGCTTACCATCATCAATGATCAGTACTTTTTTCAAAGCCCTGCCCAGCGCCATACCGGCAGCAAGGCCGGAGTAGCTGCCTCCAACTATTATCACATCAAAATTATTATTGGCTGTCATGGTATTGTTTTCTATTGTGTGACTTTACAAAATGACGGAAGCTTCCATTTAAATTTGTCAGTGCACTAAACAAATATGTCATTCTTTAACTTATTGTTATTACTACATTACCTTTTTTATGCCCCTTTTCAACATAAGCATGAGCATCTGCAATTTGCTCCAACATATATGTTCTATCAATCACAGGTTTAAATTTATGTTTTTCAATAAGTTCTTTCAGAAAAACAATGTCGGCTGCTTTATGATTAATTAAACCGGTAAATACTTTTTTATTGCTTGTCTTAGTAATCCATAAACCCTGGAACATTTCCGATATTCCTGCGGCACTTAGAATCATTATTCCATTTTCATTTAATGACTTTACACTTCGGAAAACCGGTATTGCTTTCACAGCATCAAAAATCACATCATACATTTCACCATTATTATTAAAATCTTCTTTAGTATAATCAATTACTTTATCTGCGCCGATAGATTTTACCATATCAATATTTGCAGTGCTACAAACACCGGTAACGTCAGCTCCAAACGACTTCGCCAATTGAACAGCAGCACTTCCAACTGCACCAGAAGCCCCTATCACAATCACTTTTTGCCCTGGCTTGATCATCGCTTTTTTAATGAAATGTAATGCCGTAACTCCGCCAAAAGGAATGGCTGCTGCTTCCTTGTGAGAAATATGAGCAGGTTTTAATGCTATTGACGCATTTTCAGGTACACATAAATATTCAGCGTAAGCACCAAATTTCATATCTGTATGACCAAAGACTGCGTCACCAACTTTGAAATGTTTTACAGCTTCACCTACGCTTTCAACTTCTCCTGAAAAAACACTTCCCAGAATATTAATTTTCGGCTTTACCAGACCAAAAATAAATCTTACAGCAAATGGGTCAGCCTTTCTTAGCCGGATATCGCCTGAATTGACTGCTGTGGCTTTTATTCTTACCAACACTTCATTTTTTTTCGATATTGGTTTTTCTGCCGTTTTGATTTGAAGAACGCCTGGCAGACCATATTGTGTGTAAACTGCTGCTTTCATTTATACTAAATTTTTATTATTAATTTCAAAAGTCAAATGCAGATGCTGAATTTTCTATTTTCGTTGATTTTAGTTAAATATCGTTGATTGCGTTTTTATTAGCTTTCAAAATTCTTTGCAACTGCCTGGCAGTTTTATATCCGCATTTAGTTGCAATATATTCAATGGTATATTCCGGGTTATTCAACATCGTTTTTGCCAATTCCAACCTTAATTTGGTAAGATATTCAAGTATGGTAGTTCCTGTTTTCTCTTTAAACACACGGCTTAAATTCCTTGGGCTCATGGCTACCAATGCTGCCAGATCTTCTATAGAATTATCATCAGAGAGATGATCAATAAGGTGATCCTGTACTATGTGAATACTGGGATTGATGTGATTGCGGTAGTCGAGGTAAATACTGTTTTGTGTATGGTTTTGGCTCCGCCTGTGATAAACAACCAGGCCTCTTGCAACTTTATGAGTGAAAAGTGCACCTTTTAATTCTTCCAGGATCGCTAAGGCAAGGTCGATCCCTGCACTTATGCCAGCACTTGTATATACATTATTGCTCTTTTTATAGAGAATATCTGAAAGTACTTTAGCCGAAGGAAACTCCGCCTGCATCTCTTCAACCCTTCTCCAATGTGTTGTACACTCTGTATCCCTTAATAAACCCGCATGGCCAAGTGCGAACGCACCAGAACAAATAGAACAAACATAAATTTTTTTATCTGCACATTCTTTTAACCAATTGAAAAATTGGCGCTCTGCTTTAAAGGCCATGCTGCTTACATATTTATTATCCATACCAGGCATAAAAACATAATCACCCTCATTAAGCATAGCTTCTTTATAATTTCTAATATTATATAATTGAAGCCCGGATGTACTTATAATTTCATCCTGGTAAGTATAAAATTCGATAGCCAACTCATAGCCATTAAATTTTGCTTCTGTAAATACCTGGAGCGGCCCGGCCAGATCCAGCATTTCGACCGTAGGGGGAATAATAAAAGCGAACTTTTTCATTGTTATTAAAATTAATAAAGAAACCTAAAGATAGTTTGTAAATTAAGCTCTTAAACGACATTAATGAGTCATACAAAACAAGGGGATATCGACAAACTGTTTTATAAATTAGTTCAGGCATAACTACAACTTTTCAGGTTAATATTTCCTGTTCACTTTTAGAGCGCAGTGTAGAAGAAGGTAATCCCTTGCCATTTTGTAACAACCGCTCATTTACCCGTAAATTTTCTTTGGCAAGCACTGATACACTCTCATAAATACCAATAACTTTTAAGGCGCTGAAATAATAATAATAAGCAACTTTTATATTTCTTATCAACTCAACTTTATACCCTTCTACATCCTACTTTTCCAAAGCTACTTTTTGTTCCCCGATCTTCTTGTTGTACTTCAGATCTGTATTTATAATGGGCATGGTTGTTCTGATCTTTGCATCATAAAAATTCTTTGCAAGGAAGTCCTTTTCTACATTACTGATGGATGAAAATTCCTCAGTACCTGTAAGCTGATTCAGTGTAGCGTAAACAGGATTCATCATGTCGACAACAGGCAACGAAATACTCCTGCCACCTGCTCCGCCTTGATAGCCCCACTGAAAAGAAACTGTCGGCAGAAAAAGGCTTTCGGCATGTTGTAGCGGATGTATTGCCTTCTTTACGTCGATGTTTTTTTGCTGGAATACCAAATTGCTTTTCAAACCCTCCGCTATATAATTTTCCAGCGAAGCTGTTTGTGCCTGTATCTTAAAAAAAACGAATAGTAAAGTCAATAAGATGACTGTCGGGCGAAACCTGTTAATTTTTAAATTCATAATTAAGAATGTTATTTTAGTTGAAAAAGCTGAATCTGCTTTTAAGTTTCACCCGGTATTTAACGCACGCGTTCAAATATTTCTGTTCTGCCCAATAATGATATACCTATGTACCCACGTACTTTAAGATTCTGACCGGCAAAACTGATTTTACAACTGTAAGTTTTGCCGTTGGCAGGATCGTAGATTTCGCCGCCTGTATAATCCCCGTCATCATAAGAGAAGTTAGTCAACAAATTCACACCCAGGATATCCCTCTGTCTTAGCTGCTTATCAGGGTTTTCTACATCTTTTTTGGGCGTTGCTATCCATACTGATTTGCCGAAATACTTGTCGCCTTTCCTATAGATCTGTATTTTGGCATCTTTTTTTGGACTCCAGTACAAGCCCAATATTTTATCTGATCCTGTTTGCGCATATCCATAATTTACCAACGAAAGGAAAGCAAGACCACACAACAGGTGTTTAATAATTTTCATTTTTTTATATTTTATTATATGAATCAATTGCTTTTAATAGTAGCTTCATTATGCTTTTTAAAGGCGAGGTACTGACTTTCAAACGCAACAGTAATATTGGTTAACACCAGTATAACAGGCTTTTCCTGTATCTCCGAAAATTCTGAAGCTTTTTTTAATAAAGGCGATGCTGTAGAAACATGGTTTAATTCTACAATAATGTATATCGGTAATGCGGCAATAAGCACGAAAACCTGAATGGCAAATAATATTTTTTTCATTTTTTCTTTTTATTGGTTATTTGATAATGCAAAGCTACAGACGCTTTTAGCGTCTCGCAGGACAGTAAAACGTCAAAAACGGACAACTTCTTTTTCCTGTACTTCTGCCCTGAGAACGAGCTTTTTAAATGCAAAATGATATATTGAAGTGGTACCCATAGTTACCGGATACGCATTGATAAAAACCCAACCTTCTTTGCCCATAAAATTGAGAGCATCTATGATCGTGTTGAACTTTTTAAGCTTACCATCATAAGTCTTTAGCCTTTCGTCTCTCCAAAAACTTTTTTGTTCTCCAAAATCTATATCGATGGTAACTTTGTTACTCACTAGCCTTGGTGTGGCAATTACCTGGCAATACTGTTCAATCTTTGTTGTATCTGTTTGTGCTGATAAGGCAAAAGATACGGATAGTGCAAATATGAGAATCATTACTTTTTTCATGACTATTATTTAAAAATGACAGTAGAATTTAATAAGCCACTCACGGATGAGTGGCTTATAGGTTTGATAGGAGAAACCCTTCATTACCTGCAATTTTTACATGTGCAATTGCTGCCACATTTACAATTTTCGCAAGTGCAATTTGGGTTATCACATTTTTGGTTGTCTTTTGAAGTAACTGTACTCACGTTGATTGTTGATTTCATGATTTTTGTTTTTAATTGTTTAAAAGAATTTGATAACACAAAAGTAGAACAGGGAGAGCCGGTTGTTATTACAGCACTTTGGGAAAGTATTACAGAATTTTGGGTTAGTTCTATAAGGCTGTTTTAGTTATAGGAATGAATTTGATGTATCAATGCAAAGGCTGACTATGGTATTATACCGACAGAAAACTGATTGGACTATTTATGCATATAGTCCGTAGAAAATGCAATAAATATACTTAAACAAGCAGCTTTTGTTTATTCAATTTTTTTACTAAAAAATAATAATTTTCAACTGAATAAATAGTAACAACAGGGAGATGTTTTATCAGGCTGGTATATTCAGGATTTAATTATTTCGGTTATCCCAGCCAGATGGTGGTCATCATGTTCGGCTACAAATAAAAACAGGTCCGTTGTTGTAAATGGAATTTTTTAGCGTGGGTGCATTGAAGATTTTAGTACAGAATGTTCATCAATTTTTTCAAGTTTTTTCAGGGTTTCACTCCTGATCGCTCTAAATTCTAACAAGAGTTGGTGAACGGGTTTATCATTGTGATTGGCTAAATCTGTTTTTGCATTTTGCAAATCAACAGGCCGTAGTTCTGGTTCTCCGTTTATTATATCAAGCAGGCGGTCTTGCCACAGTGGTTCTGCATCAATCAGATGCCCGATGTTTTCCTTAATGCTTCAGGTCTTATTTATTTTTAGTGCCAAGAGATCAGTTGGAATACATTTTAGTTTTTCCTCAAGCCTGATTGCTGTGCCGGAAAGTCTTTCCAAAATAGCAGGAAATATATTTTGCTCTTTAGGAAAATTGAATTTTCTATCGAACCATTTTACCTGTTTCATACTATTAATAATTCAGGTTAAACCTGGTCAAGCAATTTACGTTTGTTAGAACCAACCTGTTTGAAATGTGAAGGCGTAAGGCCCGTAACTTTTTTAAACTGGTTGGATAGATGGGCTGTACTGCTGTACTCCATATCAAAGGCAATTTGAGACAGTGACATTTCTTTATATACCAGCAATTCTTTCACTTTTTCAATGCGCTGTTCAATAAAATAGTTTTCAATGGTACGCCCTTCTACAGATGAGAAAAAGCTGCTGAGGTAAGTGTATTCGTGATGGAGATGTTGTGAAAGATAAGCTGAGAGTTTTAATTTTGTTTCTTTTTCTTCAACTTCGTTTCTTGCTTTCTTTATTACCAGTTGTTTTATTTTTTCAATGGTACCGCTCCTCCTGTCATCAATCAACTCCAGCCCTATCTTAGTAAGGTTTGCACTTAATAAATCAATCTGCTCCTTTGTTAAATTCTCATGCAAGTGAATTTCTCCGGTAATAACCTGCTGAAAAGGTATAGCGGAATGCTTTAATAAATCTTCCACCGCCAGAATACAACGATGGCAAACCATATTTTTTAAAAATAAAACTTTTGCGGGCATAACATTAAGTTTTGTGATACAATATTATTGTTTAAACTTAAATCCAGGCAGGTAGTTTTTTAAAAATATATAATAGATACACTCCGTAAATCAAATCGATTATCGTACAAAATACCGGCCAGTAAACAGGAATATCAGTACTTACAAACCAGCCATTATGGTGTAATATATCCCAAACTCCATGCAGAATGATGCCATAACCTAAAAGAGAACTTCTTTTGGTATATCCAATGATAGCCAGAAGGAAAAACATCATCGCCATGGAAATTTCCAATATTATAAGAGAGATTGGATTGTCTTTTAAAGCAAATCCAACATATATAAAGGCGATTGCTATCAATATTCCGGCCGCAAAAAGCTTCGTTGTAACATACTTATTCAGAATGACTGTTAAGAATACTAAAATCACTGCAACAAACACTCCTGAAATTATACCGAGCATTTTATTGTTTTTATATTTTTAAAAAAATGGAACCTAACATGTTTGCAAAGATCAAATGATTAAAGGCCAGATATTTGACAACGAAGTGTCAAAAACGGACAAGTGCCTCAAAACGGAATTAATTTTCGGAAAAGCTCCCTACCTGGGAAGCTCACATGATGATAAAATGGATAAACTTGTAATAAGAAAACAAAAACAACAGGCAAGACAAACCAGCTTCGAACTCAAATTCCACCAACATGCAAACGCTCAAATAGCACTGACTGACAACTTTTTTTTTGAAATGAATTGCCGGTTGGTTGCTCTAGTGATGAAGGTTGCAGGATTGTTTCAGTCAAAACTTATCAATTTCAGCAACAGCTGGATTACGATTAAAAAAACGAAATGTGCTTCCCAATTGTGCGAATAGCCGCAACTTACTCCCCAGTTCAATATTGGTATGAACCATTACTCTTTGCCAAAGCTGCCCCGCATTTACTTTAGCAAAAGAGGCAGGCACATCTCCAAAATTCTGGTTATGATAATATTGAAATTGTTCTCTTAATTCTCCCCCAAAAGAAATATTGCTTTCATTAGAGAGAGGTATGTATTTTATTTTTTCAAATCCTTTTTTATGAAGTGTATCATTATTCAGATTGCTGAAATTATCATTGTACCTGACCATGTTTATCTGGCTTTTAGCAAAACATGTACTTAGTAGCAATGTAATTGCAATTATTAACTTCCTCATTTATTATTGATTAATAGCTTCATGCTGTTAGATTACTTTATGATTGTAACCGGATCATTACTATAAAGAATAATGACCCGGATCACAATAGTTGCTTTTCAGTAAAGTACTTAGTAAGGCTTTATTACCTGGCCTGTATTAGCACCAAAAACACTTTTACGAAAGCCATATTCAAGTTGTTGCATAGTCACAGGAATATCGCCGGGGAAGTATGGGAAGTACTGTGGAGAATTTTCGATAACTGTAGGACTCACTGCATTAATGCGGATACCGTTTTCCAGTTCAATGGCTGCTGCCCTTACAAAGCCTTCCACTGCGCCGTTGGCTGCTGAGGCATTGGCGAAGTTTCTTTGTGGATCATGTGTTAAAGCTCCGGTAATTAAAGTAAACGAACCTTTTGGATTGATGTAGTGCTGACCAATGAGTACTAAATTGATTTGCCCCATCATTTTACCATCCACACCTTTTCTAAATTCCTTGTCATTAAGGTTTTTCCAAGGGCCTACATAAGTGGGTCCTGCCGTTGAAATCAATGCATCAAACGGACCTACTTTTTTAAAAAGATCTTCGATTGATTCTGTAGATGTAATGTCTACCTGGATGTTTCCACCTTTGTCAGCCACTCTTATAACTTCATGATCTTTTTCAAATGCACTGGTAAGATGTTTGCCCATAGTGCCTGTTGAGCCTACGATGATAATTTTCATTTTCTGTTGTATTTAATTGTGAATTATAATACAACAAAATTAGTTTGCATAGCTGCCTCACTTGTAGGATATGTATGCAGTTAAATAGGACTTATTTGAAATTGTGATTGGCTTTTTAAGAACTCTGATAAAGTAGTAAAGCGATTTGCGATAATTTTATTTTAATTGTAAGACCCTGTCACCCATTTTAGAATTCAGCCCTTTGTAAAAGACAAGGCTATAAATATTATCGGTATTGGCTCTGAATTTAATTCGTATGTCTTCTTCTTTCACAAAAAAGGAATTTTCTTTATCGGCTACAATTTCAAATTTTGACTCATAGTTAATTTGCGCATATAGCCGGTCATCTACCCTGGTTATTCTAATATGGTAGTTTGCGTTGATCTCATAATTTCCAACATATTTTTCCAATACTTCAGCACTTAACTTTATCTCTTCAAAAAAATGATAAGGCTTATCATAAAGAATTGCCAGGACAGCAGTACCAATTGACTCAATCTCTCGGTTATAAATATTGTTTAGCAATATCACACATACATCATCTTCAGTTATCCGCCCAAAATAGCTGGTAAAGCCTTCTATATTTCCACCATGAGAGATCACCCTTTTTTGGTATATTGTATCAATCCAACAGCCCAATCCATAACCTTCTAAAAATGGAGTATAAGCTTCAGCTAAACTTTCCTTAGTAAGTACTTTATTGTTCAGCAAACCCTGATGCCATAAATACAAATCATTTGCGGTACTGTATAACGAACCGGCAGAATAAGTAGCGGTTGAATCCCAGGGCATGGAGGATAGGCTCTCTGATCTGGAAAACTTTATATAACCAATGGCTTTTTGCCTGCTTTTTAACCCGGCGAAATCAAAGCCGCTATGTACCATTTTTAAAGGCTTCAAAATGTAGTTTCTTACTATCTGCTCATAAGATTTACCGCTTACTTTTTCGATGATGAGGCCTAAGAGTACATAGCCCGAATTGCAATAAGCATATTGAGTGCCCGGATCAAAATAAAGTGGCTTATTTATAAAAAATGAAAGCAGTTTCTCCTTGGTGATTGGGATTAGCTTATCTTCTTTCATAAATAAAGGATCCCGGAATATTTCCGAAAGGCCGGATGTATGCGTTAGTAAATTTCTAACAGTTATTTCATTGCCTCTTTTAAGGTTGGGGAAATATTTACTGATCTTGTCATCGAGCGATAATTTTTGTTGCTCCGCCAATTTTAGCACTACTGCAGCTGTAAACTGTTTCGTCATAGAGCCAACCTGGAAAATTGTATTGGAAGTATTTTCTATTCTATTTTGAATGTCCTGGTAGCCATATCCTTTTTCAAATAATATTTTACCGTTTTTGCAAACTAATATGGAGCCATTGAAGCGGTAAAGCCCAACTGCTTTTTCAATTAGTAATCCCAGTTTTTGGTCAGATTGCTGCTGTGCAAATGCATTTGTACAAGAGCAAATAATGGCAACAATTAAAGAAAAAGCTTTTTTCATGTTTCTTAATTGGCTTCCTGTTTATTATTAAATAATCAATTCACTTAATTTTTCTCTTGCAACGCTTTTAGTTTTTTCCTGGTTTCAGGAATTTCTGTAATATCTAATGCTTGTTTATAACATTTTACAGCATTTACTTTATCACCCGTTTCCATATAACAGTCACCGAGAGAATCAAATGCATTTGCACTTCCAGGATAATTTGAAACATTCATTTGGAACAAATATTTCGCCTTTGTAAACTGTTTCGTATTTAAGGAGTGGTAAGCAAGCCCATTTACGAGATCTTCTGCCGGCTTAACAGGATACCCCAGCTGTTTAGATACATTTTTATAATGAGCATCCAGTAAAGTATCTAACCTTATGTTTTCATTATCTAAATAACGGGCATAAAGATCAAATTTGTAATAGTCAAAAATAAAACGAATGGCGTCATATTCAGCAATAAAAGAAACTGAGCCGTGATTGTCATCAGCGTAATATTTATGCTCAAAATTTAATTTGTTTTGCTGATTATTTTTTATGCTCCTGATCAGTTCCAGATTATATCTTATCAATTCAGTACTTTCGGTTGTGTCTTTCTGCACAGCGCTTGTATCAACGCCTTTTTCCATGCGGTTGGCAATTGCTACAAACAGTTTTTTACCGGCATAATTATCAGCAGCAAGCACTGCTTTACTTTCTTTTAAAAGTTTATGTTTGTCCCACCACAAACTCGCATCAATAGAAACGTATGCATTGAAAAATTCCTTGTGATGTATTAATGTATTTATTACAGTCAGTCCACCCACAGAATGGCCCATAAGTATCCGGTAAGGAGCAGTTGAATATTTTGATTCAATTTCGGGGAAAAGTTCATTTTTAATAAATGACATAAAGTTTTCGCCTCTACCAGAATTTTCTCCATGGCTGTCAGCAACAGAGTCTTCGATAGTGGGCGTTAAATCCTTCATCCTCTTTGGATGCAGGATCCCTACAACAATCATTGGCGGAATAACATTGGCCCCACTTAAATACCCAACCATTGCCACAACAGACTTAAAATGACTTTCTCCATCCAAAACATAAATAACAGGGTAAGTCTTGCTTTCTTTTTTATTGCCGGGATTGTAAACCCAGGCAGTTCTTCTTTCATTTAATATTTTTGAATTGATGGTAACAACATCTGCTATTAATATTTCCTTTTTATCCTGAGCAATTGCGGTAAACGAAATAAGAAGCAATAAAGCTGGTATAAAATATTTTTTCATCATTTGGTTATTTTTAAAAGGCATTATTTTAATAGCAGCAGAAGTTTTCGACATCATGACTTATTGAGGTTATTATGATATGCTGAGGTTCAATATTTATAAGTGAATTAAGTATGAATGCTCAACTAAAGGAAGCAGGCGTGAATCTTCCAACGCAGCCGTTCTGTGCCCGATTCCCTTTATATATTCCTGGTTTGATGCAAATGCCATGAAGTTATCAATACTATTTTGTTTTATCAACATTACTTCGTCCCATTGTTCATTTTCGGGCCCAACTAAAAAAGCACCTCCTTTCCCTAAGAATAATATTTCACCGCCCGATTGCAGCAAATGCGGCACGGTATGTTTGATATAAAGCTGGTAAGCATCCTTGCCACTAATTGTGGCTATCGGGGCAAGTTCAGGTGTTTCAACATAATCTCCCAATGCACGGAAGCGAAGCAAATTGAGCATTACCAGCGGCCCGGAAATATTACGCATTATTAAATCTCTGCTTGCTGTCTGCGTTGGATTCAGATATTTTTCAACCATTGTTCTATTATTAAATTAGTGAAATAAAAGCAGGCGGTTTTTTGTGCTTATTTAGTAAATCCCAATTGCTTCATTACAGTTGTCCGGTCAAAAACCTGGGAGTGTCCTGCTACTTTGCCGTTCCTGAAGTGATAGACCGTTCTCCCGGTTGTTTGTATTGATTTTCCGGTTGGAAGAAAGGAACCGATCTTACCGCTATTGGTTCCGGTCATGATCCAGGTAATGGCGACATCATTCTCAAAAGGAATGGCAGTTTTAATTTCAAAATAAATATCCGGGAAAGAATCATAAGTATATTCTAACCGCATAGCAAACTCTTCAAAATTTAAAGTCCTTCCTTCCCATGGATCTGACGGGTCTTTATAAATTGTGTAAGCGGGTGCAACATAATCTATAATACGGTCAAAGTCCTTTTCATTCCAGACCTTTTGTATAAACTCCCCCAGCAAAGCTTCATTTTTCATGGTTTATCTATTTACTGATACATAATCTAGTGATTGCTCTTTTTTACTAAAGGGCCTTACAGACTAAAAGCCCAAGTACTATTTTTACAAATGGCTTACGGAGTAGCTTTTGTTTTACACTTATATTTTCCATATCCGGGTTTTTAAATATTAAAATATTACCTGGTACAAAAATACCAGGGTAGCAGCCTGCTGAGTAGCACAAAAAAGGAGTTCAATAGCACTTATCTAAAGCAATGACCGTTCTGTTTAAAATAAAATTAGCTTGATTGATGTGTGTTCCTTACTTCAGCCTTTTGTTAATTATAATTCGAAAACTCAATACTGCCAAAATGAATGTTAATGGCGTAAAAACATATAATTCAAACCTGGATTCAGCAAAAAGATTTCCAAGGGTATTAAAACAAAATAGAGCTGCAAAAAGCAAGGTGATGGCATTGAGTATTTTAGCTGGTATTCTGTTCCGGATATAGCTAGCTTTGAGTAACAATATCAATATCGCAAAGGCATTTATCAAAATTGAAATCACTTCTAATTTCCTCATCTCTGCCACAGTGCTGATTTTGCCTGCCCATACGATGCCGTAAGGAATCAATCCTGCTAATATCAGTGAATGAAATAACAGCACTACTAACAGAATAACGATCATTATGATTATTGCCTGCTTTTGTGAAATCAGTTTTCTCATTGTGATCTTTAGTTAATTTGGTTTATATGTCTTACTTAAAAATCGCCTGCGTTTAAGCTATAGACCAAAGCCGATCTTCTTCAATATTCCCTTTGGCACGGCATCTTTATGAACCATTACAGAAATTGTTTTTAAAAGCAGGTAGTCATTTGACATATACACGTAACCACCACAATCTCTTTCTGTTGAAGAATTTTTAATAATGTAAAATCTTTTGCCGTCCATATCTTCTGCCATACCAATGATATGCATATTATGATCGTCCTGTGTTGTGTAATTATCAAAGGCTGTTTGCCTTACCTGCTGCGTAATTGTCTCCTCTTTATTTAATTTACAAAAACCATTACCATAGCCCTCATGAATATCACCATCCCAGCAAACGGAATAATTATTTTGCAATGCATGGTCCACTATTTCAGAAAAGTCATCTATCGGAACATTTAAATATAAATTATTATTCCAGTTTGAAGGCATTTCCAAAACAAACTTTGAATAAAAAGGATGGTGAGTGTAGGAGGTTATTTCAACATAGTCATCAGGATTTACACCAATTTTTTCTTCAGCAAATGATTTTGGTGTATAATTTTTTCCCTGGTAGTAAAAACTATCCGGGGCTTTAGGTAATGTCTGGTAAATAATAGCTGCTAGCGTCTTTCTATATTCTTCACTGGTCATAGTATTACGTCCCGTTGCAACATACTGTTTTACTTTTTCAGTGGCTTTTGTCTCCATTAGAAAGTGATCATGGATAGACGCATCGCCAATTTTTCCTGAGTAGACTTCTTCAGGAATTGCACCAAATTCTTTATAGGCTTTTAAAACACTAAATGTCAAGTCACCTTCATTAAAAGCCTGATTGCCTTGTCTTCTGATATAACTCTCAGCCTTTTTCAGATAGCCAGGTCCAACAAAAAACATAGGAGAAAGCACCACTGGTTTTTTACCAAGTCTTATTGCTTCTGTTTCGATGAAAGATGTTGTTGCATGACTCCAGCAAGTGCCCGTGTTTTGCTGGTCTTTGGTTGCTGTGCTTTCAATTAGCTTAATTATTTTATACCCATCAAATTTTGGATTCAAATTACTCTTTTGTACATATTCGTAGGTTGTTGGAATCAACTTTAATGGGCTTGTCGCTCCATTTCCGAAAATCCATTGCCCATCAATTACAGAATCACCTGAAAGAAATAATCCCTTATAAATTGTTCCTTCACCTAACCTTGTTGTAAATGCTGCGAATAGACTGTCTTTAATAATTCGAACAGAATCCATAGACCATGTTTTAACCGTTTGTTCCGGAATATCGAACGTACCCTTTATTTTACTATTTGTAACCTTAAAATGCATTAACAAAGAAACAGTTGGTCCATTTGGAATAGCTAGTTTCCCTATCCATGAGCCCTCAATACCGGCTTTGCCATTGCTCTGTCCGAAAACTGTACAAACAGCCAAAAGAAACATGACAGATAAAAGAATTTTTATTTTCATGACAAAATTTTTATTTTTTAAAGAATATGAAAGGATATTTTTACTTCTTTCCTATTTGGCAATTCAAAACTAAACCAACTTTGAGCGCAGCAAAGGACAATTGGATGTCAAAAATCGCCGGCTTAGTTTTATTAAAATGCAGATCAATAAGTTTAGTTTTTAATTGAACAATGACTCTGAACATTGCGTATATTTTCCCGATATGTCCAGGGCAATATTTCGCTGTTCTTCTTCCGAAATATTTATTGCAACAGTAATTGTGTTTCATTGATATTATAGTTAATGGCTGAAAAACTAGCAAGCTGATTTCACTTTCCTAATCCCGTCCGAATTGAATGATTTCATCACAGTCATCATCGGCTGCCGGCTTTGATTTAAAGCCTTTGACGATAAGGTAGATACCCAGCGAAAATTCAAATAATGCAACAGGAACTGCGAACAGACCGGTT
Source organism: Ferruginibacter sp. (assembly GCA_031411955.1). Taxonomy (GTDB): domain Bacteria; phylum Bacteroidota; class Bacteroidia; order Chitinophagales; family Chitinophagaceae; genus Ferruginibacter. The sequence goes on along the minus strand of JANOCC010000037.1, from coordinate 240,783 downwards.
GATGCATCATGCTGACCGATGAGGCCGGACAACACACAGATGTCGCCAACGATGAGCACGGGCCCGCCAATCAGCCCAATCAAAGAAAGGCCCTTGGGCACCAAACGCGACTGGTACAGCAGGTAACCCAGCAAGATGTCGTTCACTGCCGGCATAAAACTCTGTCCGATAAGGAACATCCTGTCATACATAGTAACCAATGTTCTGCTGGTAACCACTGCGGCTGCACCGGCTGAATTCTGGCGCATACTCACTACCGTAAGCAGGAACATAACGCCGGCGAAGATAGTGCCGGCTTCCAAAATTCGGGAGGCAACCAACCCCAGCGCTACCCCTTCGTTCTGCTTCTTAAGTACCGGGTATAGGGCCACGGCAGTACCAATACCGGCAAGGGCCACTATAATTTCAAGGATGCCTCCAATGATCACTGACGTATCGGGACCCGGGCCGAGTATATAGTTTTGCATATGAACCGAACTATACAGAGCCAGGGTTGGAATAGACACAAAAGTTAGTATGTAGAGCACTCCCGCAGCCAGAGAGTATTTCCGTGCTGAACTCATCATTGCTTGTTCCTTAAATGATGGAGCTATCATTGCGGCATTTCTATTTAAATTTATTTTCTTCATTTACATTAAATTGAAAAAGTTATTTTTTGGTGTTTCATATCTGTCTTTTTGCACGCCTGGAATGCCGCTGCAACCATCTATTTTATTTTATGAACTCCTTTTTTTTCCAAATGGATTTGTTTTCCATGGTTTAACAGCAATTATGCTTATGGTAAATGTGCGATTGTATCTTTCGGCATTCTGGGATACATTTGTTAAACCATAGCCATATCGCAGATCAAGTGCCAGCGCTCTTTTTTTAATGTGAAAATTGTAACCAGCCCCAGCTTGTACTCCCAATTCCCAACGTTTAAAACCATCGGGTACATTGCTGAAAGAAATAGCAGTTGATTTTTCAGGAATAAATTCTGAGCTTTCTGTCTTTATCCTGCCAGCAATTGTGTATGAAACATAAGGACCAGCATTAATGTAAAAATGATTAATATGCACACGTGCCAATACAGGTATTTCAACATTGTACAAACGCAATGTTGATTTATTAACTGTGAGAGGATTATCGGCTTTTAATGTAGCGCCTTTCATTACAAAATAAGTTTCTGCAACTACCGAAAATGCCGGTGTAATGCCAGCCTGGAAGGTTGCACCCGCCATAATTCCCCTTGCATCTTTTTTATACGACTTCATTGCACTATTTGCATCTCCATAATTGAAATTGCTGTTCACTACGTTGATAAGGGGTGACATGTAAGTTTTCTGTGCAAACGATTTTGTGATTTGCAAAGAAAAAATCACTGCCATTGCCAATGAAACCTTCCACGTTGCTAATAATTGTGTCATGATTTTATAATTTTAATTGTTTAATTATTTAATTCATGACAAAAGTATATGAAGGGAAAAAGCCTTACAATTAAGCTATGCAAAGGAGGTTAAAATGTCTGCGTAGTAACGATTTTATACTGCCAAATACTTGAGGGATTATGATCTGGCATTGATGAGCTGAAAGAAAAGTTCTTTGTAGGTTTCCGAAATGGGGATCATCTGATCGGCAATTTTTATCCTGCTACGTTCTATGGATTCAATTTTGTTTAGTGCAACCATGTACGACTTGTGCACCCTGCATACCAAACTTGAAGGAATTAATTTTTCAAACTCACTGAAATTCTGCAAAGTCATCAGCTTTTTATTCACCGTATGAATTCTCAGGTAATCTCTCATTCCTTCAATGTAAACGATTTCATTGAGCATGATTTTTTCCAAGCGGTTTTCCGTTTTCACAAAAATAAACTCCGGTTGAGCGTCTGAATTACGATTGGCTATATTTTCCTGCGCTTTATTTACTGCCTGCAAAAAACGATTAAATGCAAACGGCTTTAGAAGATAGTCAGTTATCTGCAGTTCATACCCTTTTAATGCATATTCCTGGTAAGCAGTTGTAATGATAACCTGGCTTGTTATTTTAGAGCTTTGTAATAACTCAATACCTGTTAGCTCATCCATATTGATATCCAAAAAAAGTATATCTACTTTGTTGTTGTTTAGATAAGCAAGCCCGGTAAGTGCATTGTCGAACGTAGCGCTTAACTGCAAAAACGGAACTTTGATAACAAAGTCTTTCGTTTTTTCCAGCGCAAGGGGCTCGTCTTCAATAATGATACAGGTATATTTATCCATTAGGAATTGTTAAGTTTACGCTATAGAGGTCATTGGTTTTATACACATGTAAAATATGCTTTTCCGGATAAAGAAGGTTAAGACGTTTTTGAATCAATTCATTGCCCAAACCACTATCAAATTGCTTAACCGTCAGCTTGGCATCAAACCTATTTTCACATACCAGTTGGATGGTTTCCGCGTGTATAAAGATATTGATCGTAATTGCATTTTCCAGTTTCTTATTATTGGTGTGTTTAAAAGCGTTTTCAATAAATGGAATAAAAACCATGGGGGCTATTAACTTGTTGCCGGTACTACCTGTTACTGTAAAGTGTGCATAATTTTCGTTTGCTGTTCTTATCTTTTGTAAAGCGATATACTTGTCTATGTATTCAATTTCTTTGGACAACAAAATTGTATCAGCCTTTGTTTCATACAACATAAACCGCATGATGTCCGATAACTTATTCAGGTAGTCGGATGCTGCGAAGGCATCTTTTAAAATTAATGCGTCGATATTATTGATGGTGTTAAACAGCAGGTGCGGATCAAGCTTTGATTTTATCAGAGCCATTTCCATTTCATAATTTTTTTCCCTTAATAACTCTTTCAGTTTAATCTCGTTAAACCAAGTGATGAATCCTTTTAAAACCAATGCAATCATGCCGCATATTGAACCAATAAATGTCATAACGATTATTGTTCTTACAGCAGTAGATCTGCCGTTTTTTCCTCCATTATCCATATCATTAATACGACCTGATTCTATAAAGATTCGAATTAGTACATAACCAATTACGGCTGCTCCTATAGCGATCAGCAAACCATAAATTATTGAAAGCAGAAACTTTTTTTGCTGCAGGTATTTTGGAAAGAGCAGGAAATAAAATAAATAAAATGTAATAAAGGAAGGGGTCATTGCAAAGAGAAAAATACTGTAAAAAGCATTCAGAATTCGCGAGCCCTGGCTAGCTACATGCGCAATACTTCTGGAGTAAACAGCTAACATGATTGCTATCAATATTAAGTAACATACCCAAAAACCTACATGCAGTAAAATTACAATTGACTTCTTCATGACTTTGAAAGTACTGTTTTATTAGTCGCAAAAATCATTTGCTTTGGGCGTTGGCAGAAGAGAAATCTGCCAAAACGGTGATATTGTCTGCAAAAGGCTGCTTTACTTCTGCAATATCGCAAAGGCAATTATAAAAATTGTGATCTGTTGAAAAAGGTTGAGCAGGAATCATTATAAATTTTACCCCGCATAATTGATTATAATCTTAAGGTTTCCATTTATACAATAATAAAATACTTATGATCACAAAAATCAATCCCGGAACACTCGCTTCCAGCCCAAAACTCCCCCCAGTCAGCCATTGCGGCGCATTATGAAAAAGCGGTTTAAGCAAACTTGTTTCTTCATTACCGCTTACACCAAATCCGAGTAAAGTACCCTGCACCCAGTTAGCCATAAAGTGTAACCCAATTGGCATGGCCAGACTCCTGGATTTAATGAAAGCCAACCCAAACATAATGGAAGCCAAAAAAATATTGATTGATGCAAATAATTTAATGCTTCCCGTCATACCAGGATTGTTCATATGAATCAACAGGAAGTATCCCGCCATTATCAGTTGTGCTGGCCATTTACCAAAACCATCCATCAGCCGCTGAAATACAAAACCACGAAACAGGAACTCTTCAGCAACCGCCACTGCTATAAATAAACCTGCTGCAGACAGAAGCGGCATGATCTCCACTGATGAAGTTTGCCAGCTTACCCATCCACCCAGGTATAAAAACAATGCAGGGAACAACATTAATGCTGTCCCTATGCCTGAACCTGTGAGGAAATGTTTAAACCAACGGTAATTAATAACACCAGTTAATTCCTTAAAAGGCTTTTTTCTTAATAACTGACAAATCCATGATGCAGCTACCACAATCAATGCCTGGTGGGTGATGGTGATTTCCCATTTGTACGCCTGAGACAGGAATATGAACGGTACTGTGATTAAAGCTAATACTCCAAAAAAAACAGCTACCCACCAAATGTTGCGAAGTTGTTCCGAGCTATTTAGAAATAATTTCATTTTTATAGTTAACAGGTTTATTATTTGGTAAGACTATTTATCACATTCTTTACCTCGAAATTTCGGCTGGATTTAAAGACAATTTTATTTTTTGATCATTATTTTTATAATTTTTACTAAAAACTCTCTATAATCAGTTCCTTATTAACCATCATGCCTGCTGTGGTACCCATTGAAACTGAGTTGGCAACTGCACGCATCCGTGTGGTATTGTCGCCACAGGCAAAAACGCCGTGTACACTTGTTTTTTGTGCCGGATCAACCTTAATATATCCATCATCATGTAACTGGCATCCCAGCATTTCAGGAATTGAACTATGTTGTATAAATGGCGTTCGTGTGTAAATGGCTTTTACTGCTGCTGATTTGCCTCCTTTGAAAACGACGTGTTGGATATATCCATTCTGATGTTGCAGCTCTTTAATTTCATCTTCAACAATAGCAATGTTATGTTGTTGAAGTTTGGCGGCTTGTTCAGTTGTTAAAGTTAATTTTCCGTTTGTATAAAGTGTTAGTTCTTTTGTCCAATTGGAAATAAGGGCCGAAAATTCAAAGCCATAATTTCCATTGCCGAGGATACCCGTTATTTGGTCTCTTACTTCGTAACCGTGGCAATAAGGGCAATGCAATACACTTATCCCCCAGCTCTCGGCAAACCCTGGAATGTTGGGCATAATATCTTTAATACCTGTAGCAAAAATTACTTTCTTTGCAGTAAAAACTTTACCGGTATCACTATAGATTTCAAAACCTGTATTGGTTTTCACTCCACTTGTTGCAAAGCCATTGAAAAATTGTATGCTGCTATATTGTTCAACCTGCTGTTTTGCCAATGCCGCAATTTCCTTCGGTGATTTACCATCTTGTGTTAAAAAATTATGCGAATGTGGTGTTTGCCTGTTACAGGGCTTTCCACTGTCGATAACCGCTACTTTCCTGAGTGCCCTGCCGAGCGCCATGGCAGCCGCCAGCCCGGAATAACTACCTCCTACTATAATCACGTCGAATTGTTGATTGCTTTTCATGTTTTTATTTCTTGAAAGTGGTTTTATATTAAAAGGGAAAATTAACGTCGCACCGGCAATACCTGCCTGTTGAATGAACCTTCTTCTTGAGTTGGCGCTTACTTCCATTGTAATATTAAAGTATATATTTTACTGTTTTTTAAAAATGGTTTTCACAGTTATCTGATTTTCACATTTTTCATTCAGGCTTACTTCTTATTACTGGAAGATATTTTCAGGAAAATTGAATCCAGCAAAGGCATTCCTATAAATACCATCCAGGGAACCAGCGTTATGGTTAATACAAAAGTTCTCAGGTAAAGTGGTAAGAATGCAAGGGGCTGTCCAAACAAAAAAAGAAACAACGTAATGGATGGATAAATGACGAGCCAGATTTTTAAGGCTGCAATAAATTTTAATTTCGGTTTCATGCTTTAGAAATTATATTTTGACAATTATTCTTATTGTACAAAACTAATTTCTGCAGCCGCCATTGTGGTAGGACGATGACGAAGTTGAATAGGACTTAATGAAAATTCTTTCTAAAAGCCTCAGGCGAATAGCCGGTATGCTTTTTAAAGAATCTGATAAAGTAAGAAATGTCTTCATAACCCAGGTAATCAGCTATGTCCTTAACCTGGTTGGGCGTTGCAAGCAGGTATCGCTTAGCTTCCAATACAATTTTTTCATTAATAATTCCGGAAGCAGGTTTACCAACAGTAGCTTTCGTAATTGCATTAAGCTGGTACGTTGAGAGGTTCAATAAAACGGCGTATTGAGAAACCTGTTTAAGAGTGGTTATGTGAGTTGAAGTAAGTTCTAAAAATTCCTCAAAGCGCTCCTGAGCATAGGTACTAACAAATTTCGCATTACCTTGCGCATGGCTACTTTGCCTGATAAATTCAATAAAGAAAATATCAAGATTAGCTTTTATCACTTCTATGTATCCTTCCTGTTTTATTGTGTACTCATTATAGATATAAGCTAAAATATCCTTTAGTTTTTTAAACCGTTCTTCTTCAAAAGCACAAAAGTTTCTATTACAGGCTTTTACTAGTCTTTGGTTTGCAAGTTTGTCTTTGGGATGATAAAAAGCACTATCAAATTCCGCAAGAAATCCTGTAGAGCCTGTTTTTAATTGAAGTTGATGCACCTGCCCTGGCCGGAGGATAAATATTGAATTATTCCCAATTTCATAGTCTGTAAAGTCTATCTCATGTTTTCCTTTTCCATTTTGCAGTGCAAGGAGAAAGAAGAAATCGTGCCTGTGCAGGTCGTGCACTAAATCCTTGCCATCGAGTATATTGGCAATAGTACGAATCTTAAACTTTCCGGCAACGGGTTCATTTAGAAGATTGATTTGTCTTACAGGAATTTTCTTCATTTTATTATTTCAAAAAAATAAAAATAAATTTTTAATTTGGATACAGATCCCCCGGTGTCATAAATTATAAAAACTATAAATTCCGGTTATCAAAGTCTGGTAGTTTGCTGAATTCAAAATAAAGAAAGATACCTGTTACCATTTTGCGGCAGTTGAAACTGACCGGCTGTTTTGAAGGCTCACAGATTTCCAACACATCCTGCAAAACGTACACACCTGGGCTTTTACATCCACTACAATATAAACATCATTTTGTAATTGATGAACTGGATGTTATTGATTAGTTCCCCGCCGATGAAACTTCGGTTTAAAACAAAGATCGGGAAGTTGCTTAGCTTAACATCAAGAAACTGGCCTGAAGGGATATCAGAATCATATGGAATTTATTAAGGCTATTCCAAAAAATAAAAAGCCCCCGCCAGGTTATCACAAATTACTAAGTTAATGAATGGCCTAACTGTGATAAAAAAATACAGCAGGTTATCCGCAGCAGCAAAAGCTAATACAAATCTGTTACGATCACGATTTTTACCGGCGCTGTTTTAAAGTCTAAAATAATAACCTGCCCTTGTTTAAGTGTAACCTTTGTTACCATAATTCCTTTCTGCTTGTAACATCTTTGCAGCCACATAAAAAATATATTATGGAGATAGTTGGTTATTTATTAGCAGCCTTAGTGGGTATCTCATTAGGCTTAATTGGAAGTGGTGGTTCTATTTTAACCGTTCCAATTTTGGTTTATGTAATGGGTGTTAACCCGGTGCTTGCAACAGCCTATTCATTATTTATTGTTGGCTCTACCGCATTGGTTGGCGGTGTGCAAAGTGCTATACAAAAAAAGGTAGACTTTAAAACTGTTTTGATTTTTGGTATTCCATCAATCGCTGCTGTTTATGCCACCCGTATGTGGCTCTTGCCTGTAATACCTAAAGAATTATTCTCAATTGGCGGCCTCGTTATTACAAAACCAATTGCATTGATGCTTCTTTTTGCAGTAGTAATGATACTGGCATCTATCAGCATGATAAGAAGCGGAAAGAAGAAGGAAGCAACAGATGAAAATGCCCCAATGAAATATAACTATCCAATGATTCTATTAGAAGGTGCAGTTGTTGGCTTACTTACCGGTTTAGTTGGTGCAGGCGGAGGATTTTTAATTATACCGGCCCTGGTATTACTGGCAAAAATGCCAATGAAGCTGGCAGTTGGTACTTCTTTATTCATCATTGCGGCTAAATCGTTAATTGGTTTTATCGGCGATTTACAGGGCAGCCAGCTTATAGATTGGAAACTGCTCGGCAGTTTCACAGCTTTTGCTATAATAGGTATTTTTATCGGCATCTTTCTTTCCAAAAAAATTTCCGGTGATAAATTGAAAAAAGCTTTTGGGTGGTTTGTATTGATGATGGGTATCTACATTATAATTAAAGAACTATTTTTTCCAACCGGAGGCGGACATTAATATAAAAAAATTAAGCTAAACCTATCTTACCAAATACATATTCTTATCATAGCAATTTATCATCTAAACAAAATAAAAAATGGAAAATATAACAACGAACATAATGCCACGTATTGGCGACAAAGCCCCCGATTTTGAAGCAGTAACCACCACCGGTAAATTAAAATTTTCCGACTATATCAAAGGTAGTTGGGTAGTTTTCTTTTCTCACCCGGCCGATTTTACGCCGGTATGCACTACCGAAATGAGTGGCTTTGCAAAAGAAAAGGACTTTTTTGCAGAACACAATACAAAACTGTTGGGATTAAGTATTGACAGCATACATTCGCACATTGCATGGATTAATGCTGTGCAGGAAAAAACTGCCGTGCTGTTTGAATTTCCTATAGTAGCTGATATTGATATGAGCGTTTCAAAACTATACGGTATGCTGCAGCCCGGGGAAAGTGAAACCGCGGCAGTAAGAGCAGTATTCATAATAGACCCTGAAGGAAAAGTAAGTTTACTGATGTATTATCCACTGAATGTGGGCAGGAATATGGCTGAAATTAAAAGAGCTTTAATTGCGCTTCAAACTTCTGATGAAAATAAATGTGCCATGCCACTCAACTGGCAGCCAGGCGATAAAGTAATTGTACCTGCGCCTAAAACCATTGAGGCTTTAGAAGAAAGAAAGAATAGTGATTTGGAAATGGTGGATTGGTATTTAGCTAAGAGGGCTTTATAATTAAGGTTCAAACAAAAATAAAATGAAAGAGGTTGCTCTTATGCAGCCTCTTTTTATTATAGGTCATTCAAAAAATGACTTTCATCACCCATGTACATGATGTTAATCATTTTAAAATGTAACAATAGTAACCTACCATAAAAGCATTTCGAAGGATTTTTGTATAATCAATCAAACAAATTCTTTCATAAGAAATAAAACGCCTTTAACAAAACCTGCCAAACAAGATGCCCATAATAAATCATTAAAGATCACCATGAACTAAAACAACAAATATTTAAACAGCTTCTGATTATTTAAAGCAAAAAACAAATCATTATGAAAATAGAACAAATTTATACCGGTTGTATTGCCCATGCAGCATACTATTTAGAGAGCAACGGCGAAGCCGCCATCTTTGATCCATTGAGGGAAGTACAGCCTTATATTGACCGGGCTAAAAAAGACAATGCAAAAATAAAATACGTTTTTGAAACTCATTTTCATGCCGATTTTGTAAGCGGCCACTTAGACCTTAAAGCAAAAACTGGCGCTGAAATTGTTTTTGGGCCTACTGCCAAACCATCTTATGAAGCAACTACTGCAACAGACAACCAGGTATTTACTGTAGGAAATTACAAAGTAAAAGTGATACATACCCCTGGCCATACCATGGAAAGCACTGCTTATTTGTTGATTGATGAGAATGGTAAAGAACATGGCATCATAACCGGTGATACGTTGTTTATTGGTGATGTAGGCAGGCCCGATTTAGCACAGCATGTTATTGCAGATTTAACCGAAGAAAAACTGGCAAGATATTTATATCAATCGCTGCGTAATAAAATTTTACCGCTGAGTGATGATCTAATTGTGTATCCCAATCATGGCGCTGGCAGTGCCTGCGGTAAAAACATGAGTAAGGAAACCACTGATACATTGGGCCATCAGAAATTGGTAAACTATGCGCTTCAACCAATGACCGAAGATGCATTTGTAAAAGCAATTCTTACTGGCCTTACACCGCCTCCGGGCTATTTTCCTAAAAATGTACTGATGAATATTAAAGGCTATGAAAGCCTGGATACGGTTAAGGAAAGAGGACATAAGGCATTGGGTGCAGAGGCTTTTGAAATGACAGCCAATGAAACCAGGGCTTTGATTTTAGATACCAGGAGTGCGGAAGAATTTGCCAAAGGTTTTATACCCAACAGCATTAACATAGGTCTGGATGGCAGTTTTGCACAATGGGTTGGCGAAATGATCACCGATATTAAACAGGAAATTTTATTGGTAACAGACGAAGGCAAAGAAGAAGAAGCTGTGATCCGACTGAGCCGTGTTGGCTACGATCATGCCATTGGATATCTAAAAGCTGGCTTCAACACTTGGAAAAAGGCTGGCAAAGAAATTGATACTGTAAACAGGATTACGGCAAAAGAAATGGAAGCAATATATACGCATTCCGATGTTTTGCTTGTTGATGTGCGAAAGAAAAGTGAATATGATTCTGAACATGTAATTGGTGCAGTAAATATTCCTTTAAACCAAATCAATAAACATTTGGCAGAATTACCAAAGGATAAACCATTCATTCTTTATTGTGCAGGTGGATACAGAAGTATGATTGCGGCCTCTATTTTAAAACAAAGAGGTTGGGATAACTTTGTGGATGTAATTGGTGGCTTTAGAGAAATTGCCCAAACCAGCGTAGCCAAGAGTGATTATGTTTGTCCTACAACACTTTTGTAAAAATTAAGTACTATAATTGCGAAGCCTCCTTGTATGTACCGGGAGGCTTTTTTAGGCATAAGCACAAATATTACAGTCTGGATCCAATGTAACCAATGTTACCATCGGTTGCAAAAAGTAGTTGCATATTTGCATTAATATAAAAATAAAAAATAAAAATAAATAACTATGTTCTTTCAACACGTTTACGACAAAAGCCTTGCCCAGGCAAGTTATTTCATCGGTTGCCAAAAAGCAGGCGTAGCAGCGGTAATTGACCCCAAAAGGGATGTTGATACCTACATTGAAATTGCAAAGGCAAACAACATGAAAATAACACACATTTTTGAAACGCATATCCATGCCGATTTTCTTGCAGGTTCAAGAGAACTGGCCAAACTTACCGGGGCAGACATGTATTTGTCTGACGAAGGCGGAGACGGCTGGGAATACGAATTTCCTCATAAAGGGTTGAAAGATGGCGATAAAGTTCTGTTAGGCAACCTCACATTCGATGTGCTGCATACACCGGGGCACACACCGGAAAGTATTAGTTTTTTGTTAACCGATAATCCGGCTTCCAAAAAGCCAGTGATGTTATTTACCGGAGATTTTGTTTTTGTAGGTGATATTGGCCGACCCGATTTGCTGGAAAAAGCAGCAGGTGTTGCAGGCACTGCAGATGCTGGTGCATTACAAATGTTTAACTCCATCAATAAATTTGCAGCACTGCCAGATTACATACAAGTATGGCCAGGCCATGGTGCTGGTAGCGCCTGTGGCAAGGCTTTGGGAGCTGTACCAAGCACTACCGTTGGTTACGAAAAAATAAGAAACTGGGCTTTGCAATATGAAAATGATAAACCAGGTTTCGTAAAATATTTGCTTGAAGACCAGCCCGAGCCGCCAAAGTATTTTGCTATGATGAAAAAACTGAATAAAATTGACCGTCCCTTATTGACTGAAGTGCCTAAGCAAAAATTGATATCGTCAACTGAATTAAAAGAGGCATTGGCAAAAGGGATAAAACTGATTGATGCAAGAAACAAAGTTGATTTTGCGGCAGGCTTTATACCAGGCAGCTACAACATACAAGGCAATAACGCATTTGCCACTTGGGCAGGATGGTTTTTAAAATATGATGAACCATTTATGTTATTGGCAGATGAAAACCAGTTAGACGATCTTACCAGGAAATTGATGCGCATTGGCCTTGATAATGTGTATGGCTATATTCCTTCCACTAAGGTATGGACAGATGCAGGCGGCACATTGGAAAAAGCAAATGTTATTTCTTTAGATGAAGCAAAAGAACTCATCAGCAATAATGGTATTCAACTGGTAGATTTAAGAGGCGAATCTGAATATAACAGCGGGCATATTGCAAAAGCAGAAAATGTATTTGTTGGTACATTGCCACAAAACTTAGATAAAGTAAGTAAAAATAAAAAAGTGGTTATTCATTGCCAGAGCGGAGACAGGGCAGCCATAGCTTATTCAATACTGGCTAAGAACGGCTACAAAAATGTGGTAAACTTTTCCGGAGGTATTAATGAGTGGATAAATGAAGGAGAACCGGTTGTTTCATAATAATTTCTGAAAGCTGCACTCATAAAAAGTGCAGCTTTTTAATTTTAAGTAATGGTAAATTATTCATTACAATATTTTTTATGAACCAAACAGCCATGCTATTATGAAGCTTTGGTTGCGTCGCACACTTGTACGGTTAATTCGCTATTCAGCATAATACAAAGGCTTAACAGCTAGCAAATTAACATCGCCGTAAATACCTACAGTAAGAAAGTTTATTTGATTTGTTCCAAACAAAACAGCGATTTTTTTTTAAAAACCAAGGAGAAGTATTGGCAGCAATATATAATGTTGTTTGTAGTTTTTGGTATGCAACAAATGTTACCAACCCGGCAAAAAACATGTCCCAAATTTGCAGTATAAAATAATTATCATGAACGTAGAACAAATTTATACAGGATGCCTCGCACAAGGCGCATACTACATCACCAGCAATGGTGAAGCGGCTATTATTGACCCCTTGAGGGAAGTACAACCTTATTTAAACAGGCTTGAAAAAGATAACGTAAAACTCAAATACATTTTTGAAACACATTTTCATGCAGATTTTGTGAGTGGCCATTTAGACCTCGCAAAGAAAACAGGAGCAGCTATAGTATATGGCCCTACTGCAAATCCTGAGTTTGAATTTATTGGAGCAAAAGACAATGAGGAATTTAAAATTGGCGATGTAACAATTAAAGTATTGCATACTCCCGGCCACACCATGGAAAGCACTACCTACTTGCTAAAAGATGAAAGCGGGAAAGACTATTGCATTTTTAGTGGAGACAGTTTGTTTTTGGGTGATGTAGGACGCCCTGATCTGGCACAAAAGGCAGCTCACATGACACAGGAAGAACTAGCTGGGTTATTATATGAAAGTTTGAATAATAAAATAATGCCATTGGCAGATAATGTAATTGTGTATCCTGCACATGGCGCAGGTAGTGCTTGTGGTAAAAATATGATGAAAGAAACGGTTGATACACTGGGCAATCAAAAAAGAATGAACTATGCTTTAAATCAACCAGATAAACAATCATTTATTAAAGCCGTAACAGAAGGGTTGCAACCGCCGCCGGCATATTTTGGATTAAATGTAGCCATGAATAAAAAAAGTATAGAAAGTTTTGATACCGTGTTAAATAATGGAATGAGGGCTTTAAACCCCAATGAGTTTGAAATGTCTGCCGAAACATCCGGAGCACTAATTTTAGATACCAGGGAAAATACTATTTTCTATAAAGGCTTTATACCACAGTCTGTAAATATTGGACTGAATGGTGATTTTGCCCCCTGGGTAGGTGCTTTAATTGTAGATGTTAACCAACCTATTTTATTGATAACAGAGGAAGGTAACGAAGAAGAAGCAATTACCAGGTTAAGCCGTGTAGGTTTTGATAATATTATCGGACATTTGAAAAGAGGTTTTGCAGCTTGGTTGGCAAGTGGTAAAGAAGCAGATGTGGTAGACAGAATTACTGCAAAAGAATTTGCCGATGTTGTAGAAATCGGAAAAGACAAAGTGATAGATATTCGAAAGGAAACGGAGTATGCAGCCGAGCATGTGGAAGAAGCCTACAACAGGCCATTGGCATATATCAATGATTGGATAAAAGATATAAATCCTGAAGAACATTTTTTTATACACTGCGCCGGTGGTTACCGCAGTATGATTGCAGCATCTATTTTACAAAGTCGTGGCTACAGGAATTTTACCGAAATAGAAGGTGGGTTTAAAGCCATTACAGAAACAGCTGTGCCCAAAACAGATTATGTGTGCCAGAGCAAAGTAATGAAAGCCTGATGATAGTATAAATTGATTATAGCACGAGGGCAAAATTGAAGGGCAGCCGTAAGGTTGCCTTTCTGCATTAACAATAATAAGAAAACGCTGCTTTTAAATGTAACAAAAGTTGCAATAAATGTTACAGGCAGGAAATACTTTTACTTTTTACTACAATTTAAACTAAACGACATGCCTGCAAAAAAAATCATTATTGTAGGAGGTGGCAATGCCGGCCTCTCTGTTGCCGCTCAACTTTTAAATAAAGATAAAAGCCTTCAGATAAGTATTATTGACCCTTCGGATAAGCATTACTACCAGCCGGCGTGGACATTAGTTGGCGCAGGAATTTTTGATATTAATAAAACTGTCCGCAACGAAAAAGATTACATCCCCAAAGGAGCAACGTGGATCAAAGATGCAGTTGAAATATTTCGCCCTGAAGAAAATAAAGTTGTTTGCAAAAGCGGCACTTCTTATGAATATGACGCTATGGTAGTTTGTCCCGGCATACAACTGAACTGGGATAAAATAAAAGGGTTTAAAAAAACACTCGGTAAAAACAATGTTACCAGCAATTACTCATTTGATATAGCGCCATACACCTGGGAACTAATTAAAAATTTTAAAGGCGGAACAGCCGTTTTCACAAATCCTGTAGGACCCGTTAAATGTGGTGGAGCACCACATAAAATAATGTACCTGGCATGTGATTACTGGCGTAAACAGGGCATACTGGATAAATGCAATGTTCATTATCTGTCTGGCGCAGGAGTTATTTTTGATGTGAAGGAATATGCAGCAACACTAACCGAGTTAATAAAAACTAACAATATTAAACCTCATTTTGGAGTAAATGTTAATGCAATAGACGGAGTAAATAGATCTGTTTTTTACGAAGAGATAAATGCAGCTGCTGTAACAGAACAAAAGGAACTGAAGTTCGATATGTGTCATGCTGTGCCACCTCAATCTGCACCTGATTTTATAAGAAACAGTCCTCTTGCCGATGCCAGCAATCCTTTTGGTTTCGTGGAAATAAATAAATCAACAATGCAACATTCCCGCTACCAAAATATTTTTTCACTTGGTGATTGCATCAATGCACCTGCAAAGAAAACCGGTGCTGCCATTCGCAAAGAAGCTCCGGTAGTTGTTGAGAACACACTAGCTGTTCTAAATAATCAGCCGGTAACTGCTGAGTACGATGGTTACAGTGCCTGTCCTATTCCTACTCAATATGGCAAACTGATGCTGGCAGAATTTGATTACAGTGGCAACCCGAAAATGACCTTTCCCTTTAACCAGGTAAAACCAAGATGGAGTATGTGGATTTTAAAAACGAAAATATTACCATGGTTATACTGGAATAAAATTTTAAAGGGTTCAGCGTAATGTATGATGCTATATTATTGATGAGATACTTTTATATTAAGTCATAAATACAATAGCGCTAAAAGCCAAAGTATAAGAATAATCAATTTTGGCTTTTCATGCCTGGAATAGTTACAAGACCATAGTTCATTTAATAATTTTAGTAAACAGTTGCTTCGATAACGAATACATAGTCTGATAATTTCAATATATAAGTGATCAATATCATCACCCAACAAAAAAATACTCATACTTATAACTGAACTTAATCATATTCCCCTTATATGTTATAAATGTTACAAAGCCCTGCTCTATTAGTGAATACTTTCACAATACAATTATCTCTTTTAACAATTATAAAAAAATAATATGGACACAGTTCATCATTACCAAGTGAATATCAATTGGGAAAATAACCGAAAAGGATTGATGAGTTCCTCAGTATTGGAATCTAATATTGAGGTAGCAACGCCGCCTGAATTCCCCGGTGGAATGGCGGGAATATGGTCTCCCGAACATTTGCTCGTAGCAGCAGTAAATAGTTGCCTAATGACAACTTTTCTTGCAATTGCAGAAAATTCAAAATTGTTATTTGTGAAATTTGAAAGCAATGCAGATGGCAAACTGGAAAAAGTAGAAGGTAAATTTATGATAAGTGAAATTGTGCTTTCTCCTGTTTTAACCATAAACAATGAAGCAGACAGGGAAAGGGCACTTAGGATCTTAGATAAATCTGAAGCAGCCTGCCTGATTTCTAATTCAATAAAGTCTAATATAATATTTCAGCCGCAGATAAATGTTGTTTAAAAAGTGAATTATACTAAAATCAAGAGCACATGAAACGAATAGTAATATTAGGAGCCGGTACAGCCGGAACTATGATGGCAAATCACCTGAGTCACGAATTGAATAAAGCCGATTGGGAAATAGATATCATAGACGAAAGAGAAGAACATCATTACCAACCCGGATATCTATTTCTACCGTTTGATATTTACAAGCCGGAAGATATCATTAAGTCAATAAAAGAATTTATTCCGAAAGGAGTAAGATTACTTACCGATAAAATTGAAATGATAGATGCAAAACAGAATGTAGTAAAGATGCAAAACGGCGATCAGTTGCACTATGATATATTAATCATTGCTACTGGCGCCAAGATTGCTCCTGGTGAAGTGGAAGGAATGAAAGGTGCAGAGTGGCAGAAATCTGTATTTGATTTCTATACATTTGAAGGAGCGCTTGCACTGAGAAATAAATTAAGGGAATGGAAAGGTGGCCGCCTGGTTGTGCATATTACCGAAATGCCGATCAAATGCCCTGTAGCACCATTAGAATTTTCTTTCCTGGCAGACTCTTTTTTCAAACATAAGCATATGAGAGATAAAGTGGAGATTATCTATGTTACTCCACTAAGCGGTGCCTTTACAAAACCAAAAGCAACAGAAAAATTAGATCACTTGCTGGAGGAAAAGAATATAAAAATTGAAAGTGATTTTGCTATCGCCGAAGTAGATAATGAAAATAAGAAGATCATCGATTATGGCGGCCGTGAAATTCCTTTTGATCTTTTGGTAACTGTTCCTACTAATAAAGGCGATGACCTGATGCAACGGTCTGGCCTGGGAGATGAATTGAATTATGTACCTACTGATAAAACCACTTTGCAGTCTAAGGCTTATCAAAACATTTTTGTGCTGGGTGATGCCAGCAATTTACCTGCATCCAAAGCCGGTTCCGTAGCACACTTTGAAGCAGAAATCCTTACAGAAAATATTTTACGGTTCATCAAAGGCGAACCATTGAAAGAAGAATTTGATGGCCATGCTAATTGTTTTATAGAAACTGGAAATGGTAAAGCATTGTTGATCGACTTTAATTATACGCATGAACCGGTGGAAGGCTCATTTCCATTCCCTGGCGTTGGACCATTAAGGCTATTGCAGGAAAGCCGAATGAACCACATGGGCAAACTGGCATTCCGCTGGATATACTGGAACATGCTATTAAAAGGAACGCATATACCTTTTGTATCCGCTACCATGCAGGAAGAAGGAAAACATTTTGATTAATAACTAAAAATAATTTTATGGAAAAATTAATTGCCGGAAAAACAATCGATGTAAATGAGGAAGGCTACATGACCAATTTCTCCCAATGGGACAAAGAAATTGGGGAAGTAATTGCCAAAGAGGTAAACATTTCACTCTCCCCACGGCATTGGGAAGTGATCAACTATCTCCAGGATGAATTCAAAAAGGAATCTCCGTTGAGTATTCGTAAAATAGGAAAAAGTGGCGTAGTAGACATCAAGGAATTTTATGCGTTGTTTCCCACCGCGCCTTTAAAAACAGCAACAAAAATCGCTGGTGTTCCTAAACCAGCAAGTTGCATTTAATTATTAACTACTAAACAGATCAAATCATGAACGAGTTTAATGGCGAAATAAAAAAGATGATGATTATACTTTCCAAAGCAACTTTAGAAAATGTATACGCCGCTTTTGTATTGGCAAACGGTGCAAGAATGGAAGGCATTGAAGCCGAAATGTTCTTCACATTTTTCGGGCTGGAGGCTATTCATAAAAAGAAACTGGAGCACCTGCATGTTGCAACCGTTGGAAACCCTGCTATGCACATGCCTACCATGTTAGGAGGCTTGCCTGGTATGGAAGCTCTGGCAACTTCAATGATGAAAAAAGAAATGGAAAAGATAGACATGCCGGATATACATGAATTCCTGGATATACTTACAGCCTCTGGTGTAAAACTCTGGGCATGTAAGCTGGCCATGGAAATGTTTCATTATAAAAAAGAAGACATGTTTGATGATATTGATGGTGTTATAACCGTGGGTGACTTTTATAAGCAAGGTAGCGGTTTGGGTACACACATGCTTTTTATATAATTGTAAAAGAACTTGTTTTTATGGCAGCTTTGAAGTTTAAAAAAACGATGCATGTATTAAACGATTACGGCGATCAATAATTATATGAAAGAACTAAAACAATATCTACAGCATTTGTAACAGGATGTATTGGTAAAAATTGCCAGCGGATAGCATACCTATATTTCTAAAGAACTTAATGTGGATGGATCTCCCAGCTCTATTTTTTATATCCAGGGTAAAGAAGTGTTGCGAAAACAGGGATTGGTAGCGTTTGAAGAGCTTGTAAAAAACTTGTAGGTATTATTTGGTAATAAAATAGTTTTGAAGAGTAGTTCGCTACTCTTTTTTCATTTAATGTAACAATTGTTACTATATCGCTGTTCAACCCTTTCTATATTCGCTAACTTATATATTAAAGCTCCAACATTACATCAAATGAAAAAATATTTCACACTATCTACATCTCTCCTTTTACTGATACTAACCGGCATTGCACAAAAACCATTACAAAACTTGCCATTTACAATACGCTTACAACAGGTAGAAATAGATGAACTGCCTGCATTGCAATCCTTTGCTTACGCCACCTGGCAGGATAAATGGTTGTTGGTTGGTGGCCGAAAAGATGGGCTTCACCGCAGACAACCCTGGGCCGGTTTTGATGAGGAAGGACAGAACAAATACATCTATGTTGTTGACCCGGTAAAAAAACAAGTATGGAAACGATCTTTAAAAGAATTGCCTCCCACTATTCAGGAACAACTGCAAAGTACTAACATGGAGTTTTTTCAATTTGAAAATAAACTGATACTTACCGGTGGTTATGGTTACAGTAAAAATGCTGATGACCATATTACCTACCCTTACCTTACCATAATAAAAGTAGAAGAAGCGATTCATGCAATCATGAATGAACAGACTGTTACTAATTACATAACCCAGATTAAAGATGAAAGAATGGCTGTAACCGGCGGCAGGCTTGGAAAAACAGGCGATACCCTATTATTAGCCGGCGGACAAAGATTTGATGGCATGTACAACCCTATGGGGCCCGACCACGGCCCGGGTTTTGTGCAGCAATACAGCAACGAGATAAGAAAATTCACAATCCGATATAAAGATAACATCCCTTCAATATCTAATTACGTTGCCTTAAATGACAGCATCAACCTGCACCGGAGAGATTACAATTTAGTGCCGCAAGTCTTTAAAAACGGGAAGTTGGGTTATACCATGTTCTCCGGAGTATTTCAATATAACAAAGATCTGCCTTATACAAACTTTGTAGATATTATGGATGGTAGTTATAAAGTAAATGACAGCTTTCAGCAAAAATTGAGTCATTACCATAGTGCAGTATTACCCATGTATGATAACACTGCATCTGCTATGTACACGGTTTTCTTTGGGGGCATAGCCCAGCATTATCCTGATATAACAGGAAAGCTGATTCCTGATAAAGATGTGCCTTTTACAAAAACCATTAGTGTAGTATGCCGCATCAATAATAATGTGGAGGAATTCTTTCTGCCAATTCAAATGCCCGGATACCTCGGAACTGCTGCTGAATTTATTTATGTTTCAAATGCTAAACTTTACAAAGACGGCATTGCAGATATGATTGCGTTTGAAAATAGCGAAGTACTTATTGGCTACATTACAGGGGGTATCAACAGCAGCGATAAAAATATCTTCTGGACAAATACCGGCAAAGAAAGTAAAGCAAATAATACAGTTATCAAAGTGTATATTAAACAAACCAAATAATTATGCAGGGGCTAACACAAAACAAATATCAATTTGGTTTACTTGTTTTGGTTAACGCATTTGTAGGTGCAATGGTAGGCCTGGAAAGAGCAGTTATACCGGGTTTAGCAAAGGCTGTATTTTTCATAGATGCCAATACCGCTGTGCTTTCATTTGTAGCAGCATTCGGTATCAGCAAAGCCATCAGCAATTATAGTGTAGCAAAACTTACTAAAAAATATAACCGTAAAGCCATTCTAATAGCCGGTTGGTTATTTGCATTGCCGGTACCTCTTTTATTGATGTATGCACCCAGCTGGAATTGGATTTTGTTCGCAAATATCCTGCTTGGCATAAATCAGGGTTTGGCATGGAGCAGTACCGTTATTATGAAAATAGATTTGGCAGGAAATAAAAACCGGGGCTTGGCTATGGGCATTAATGAGTTTGCCGGCTATCTTTCTGTTGGCCTGGCATCTTACCTGGCAAGCAGTATTGCAGCCCGCTATGGCTTTGCATTTTACCCGTTTATTCCGGGATTGGTTTTTGCAGCGTTGGGATTAATGATGTCAGTATTTTTGGTGAAAGATACAACTCATTTTGTGCAGGCAGAAAGCATTGCCAGCAACATTGCCTTACTTAAAAACGCATGGAAAGACAGCACATGGAAACATAAAAATATAAGCAGTGTTACCTTAAATGGGTTGGTAAATAATATGAACGATGCTGTAGTTTGGGGTTTATTGCCGGTACTTCTGATACAACGGGGATTTAGTATTTACCAGGTAGGTATCGTTGCTGGCATTTATCCGGTAGTATGGGGCATATCACAATTGATCACCGGAAAAATAGGTGATGGCTATTGTAAAAAACAGATAATTACACTTGGGATGTTGCTACAGGCAGTTGCTATTACTATGCTGGCGCTGTCAGCAGCATTGCCGCTATTAATCGTTTCATCTGTTTTGTTGGGTATAGGAACGGCATTGGTATATCCAAATTTTTTAACTGTAGTGGCCGAAAACACACACCCATCGCAACGGGCAGAAACACTAAGCATCTTTCGTTTTTGGCGGGATAGTGGTTATGTAATTGGTGCTTTGCTGGCCGGAGTACTGGCTGATGCTTTTGGCTTGATGAGTGCCCTGATCATTATAGCCGGTATTACCGCAGCCGCAGGAATGATCGCTCATTTTAGAATGTGCTGCACATTAAAAAAATGGTGGCGGGATGCAAATTGCGAAATCATTCCTGCTTATTAAATAGAATAAACTTATATGGATAAACAAACACAAAATAATATAAACAAAGACCTCATTCTAAGGGAACGCCTTGCGGTAGAAAGAACGGATATGGCTATCGACCGAACCCTCTTGGCATTTATTAGATCTGCCTTATATTTTTCAATTGCCGGAATCACCGTTAACAGCATGCTTAAGGTAAGCTATGGCTGGTGGATAGAAACTGTATTTTTGATAATAGCCGCCGCAATTCTAATTACAGGCTTATTAAATTTTTACGGGCAGAAAAAAAAGCTTAAAAATAATAAGCTTCATATTGGCAATTTCAGGCAGGATTGGGAGAATGACTAAAAAAAACACTTCGCCTTAACGATAATATCTTGAATTTGCTTTAAAAGCATCCAGTGCCAGACGGATGCTTTTTTGTATGTAACCTTTGTTACCAAAAAGGCCTTCAGTACATTCTACTTTTGCTTCAACATAAAACGAAAATGACAACACATCAAATACTTGTAGAAAATATAAAATGCGGCGGCTGTATGAACAGCATTAAAACGGCCCTGTTAAAAAACAAGGGCGTAACTGCCGTTGAAATTAATAAAGAAGAGGATAAAGTTTGCGTAACAGGTGTAGCAATTGAAAGAGCAGATAAGGTTAACCAACTGTTATCCCTGGGCTATCCGGAAAAAGGAAACAACAGCCTCTTGAGCAAGGCAAAATCATTCGTAAGCTGTGCAGTGGGTAATATGAGCTATAAATAATCAATTTTGAAACAGTCAAAATTGTGTAATTGAAGCTTTTTCAATTCTTCAAGAGTTTAGGAAATAAATTGGCGATACCGGTACGATCATAAAAGTAGATGTTTACAAAAACCCGGAAGCATCCAATTAACACCAGGTGCCGGGAGTGACAACAACTTACTTAATTTAAAATGAAAAACCACTTTGGAGACAAAGCAGTTTGGTGCTCAAAAAAGAATTAATCAATATTATTAATCAACATATAAAACAAAAAATACTATGGGACTTTTTTCAAATCTCTTTGGTGGTGGAGCCACTGCCAACCTGAAAAGCATTATTGATGACGGCGCATTTTTAGTAGATGTTCGTTCCGCCGGTGAATTCGCTGAAGGTCATGTAAAAGGTTCGGTTAATATACCATTAGACAGGGTAACAATGGAACTGTCAAAGTTCAAAAACAAGAAAAATATTATTGTTTTCTGCCGCAGTGGAAACAGAAGCGGACAGGCTAAAGCAATTCTGGAGCAGCAAGGTATTGGCAATGTAACCAATGGCGGCACCTGGGAAGCTGTAAATCAATTTGTAAAATAACAAACATCATAAATGATATGGAAAGCCTTAAAATTTTGATACCCACCGACTTTTCCGTTCAGGCAGAGTTTAGTTACCTGATGGTAAAAAAACTGGAAGAAAAAATCGCCGTGGACATACATTTTATGCACGTACTTACTGTACCTGATACCGTAACGATGGACCGTAATGGCACTATTGAAACCTGTGGCGAAATTGATATTAAATATGTGCAAAAGCAAAAAGAGATAGCAGAAAGAAAGCTGGAAGACCTTAAAACACTATACGGAATCCATATCAATACACACCTGGTACTGGGTAAAACAACAGATGCAATTTTAAATTTTGCTGAAAGCAATCAGTTTGATCTGATAGTAATGGGCACTAAAGGTGCCTGGGGAATAAAAGAAAAACTTTCCGGCAGCGAAACACAAATGATAGCCCGCAGGAGTAAAGTGCCGCTGCTATCCTTAATGTGCGACCGCTCCGATCTACAAATTCAGCATCTCTTAATGGTACATGATTTCAGCAGCCCTGCAAAGGAAGATTTGGGCCTGATGCACAAACTTATTAAAGCGTTTAATCCCAAAATACATTTGCTGCAAATTATATCCGGCGATACAACGGCCCATAAACCCAAAGTAGAAGCTGATATGAAAACATTTGCTGAACTAAACAATATTACCAATTACGAATGCCACTTAATAACTGATAAACATGTTGAAGATGGAGTTATTCATTTCAACCAAATGATCAACATGGATATTATCTGCATTGGCACGCATGGCAAGGGTGGAATTTTTCACCAAAGTGCCACAGAAAAATTAATCAATCATCTGTTTAAACCCATTATTTCGTTTCACTTAAATAACTAATCATAAAACAATGAGAGAATTTATAACACAAACCTGGAGTTGGTGGTTTTCGGGTACAATGATAGCGGCCATCATGTTTTTCCTTTTATACTTTGGGCAATCATTTGGCTTCTCTGCCAATTTAAGAACCATTTGCGGCGCTGTAGGTTTAGGTAAAAAAGCAAAATTTTTTGATTTTAACTGGAAGACACAAACATGGAATCTAATTTTTCTGATAGGTGCAATTATTGGAGGTTTTATCGCATTTCAATTCCTTTCTCCGGCAAGCCCCGCAGTTCAAATTTCGCAGGCTACCATCAAAGATCTAAGCAATTTGGGTATTGCAGCACCTACATCTTTGCAACCTGCAGAATTATTTAGCTGGGAAGCGGTATTATCTGTAAAAGGATTCCTGGTATTGGCATTTGGTGGGCTATTTGTTGGCTTTGGTAGCCGCTATGCCGGTGGTTGTACATCTGGGCATGCCATCAGTGGCTTAGCAGATCTACAAGTACCATCATTGATTGCTGTAATAGGCTTTTTTGCCGGTGGTTTAATAATGACTTTTTTAATACTCCCATTAATTTTTTAACACATGAAATTTATAAAGTTCCTTTTACTTGGTATTGTTTTCGGTATTGTAATGGCCAAGTCCGAAGCCATTTCCTGGTTCAGGATACAGGAGATGTTCCGGTTCCAGGCATTTCACATGTACGGCATTATTGGCACGGCCGTTACCCTTGGTGTTATCGGCGTTGCACTAATTAAGAAATTTAAAATACGCGACTTTCATGGCAACCCTATTCTATTTCACCCCAAAGAAAAATCAATTGTACGCTACCTCGTTGGAGGCACCATCTTTGGACTCGGCTGGGCATTAAGCGGTGCCTGCCCCGGACCGATGGTAGTAAATATTGGCTATGGCTTTTTTGCAATGGCAATCGTTTTTCTCTTTGCAATTATTGGAACATTCTTCTACGGATATTTTAAAGAAAAACTACCACATTAATTTTTATAAAAAACCAGTAACTATGCCAATAGAAAAAGAAGATAATAAAATGCCACAGGTGCTTCTTTCTGCTATTAACAGGCTGATACAAATAATTGCAGTGTTGGTACTTGCTTTAATTGCAGTGCCGTTTATTATTATATACAGCAATCAACCGGATAAGCCAAAAGAAAAAACACCCGCAACAGCAGCTGAAATAAAAAAAGATGCTGTTGCTTATTGGACTGCGCCAGATGTTGGTAACATTGCTGATGCTAAGCAAAAGGAGCAGGTGGAATATGGCAAAGACCTTATTGCACATACTGCAAAATATCTTGGGCCCAATGGTTCTGTTCTAAAAATAAGCAATGGATTAAATTGCCAGAACTGTCATTTGCAGGCAGGCACTGCAGTGTTTGGCAATAACTATGGCTCGGTGGCTTCGCTTTTTCCAAAGTTCAGGGCAAGAAGTGGTGCCGTTGAAAATGTTTACAAAAGAGTGAATGATTGTTTTGAACGCAGCCTTAATGGTAAAGCAATAGATACGACAGGTAAAGAAATGCAGGCCATTGTTGCATACATAAATTTCCTGGGCACCAATGTAGAAAAAGGAAAAAAAGCAGAAGGCTCCGGCTTTAAAGATATTGCCTACCTGGATAGGGCAACTGATCCTGAAAAAGGGCAATTAGTTTATACCACTAAATGCCAAAGCTGCCACCAGGCAAACGGCGAAGGTGTGTTTAATGCTGATAAAACAGAATATACATTTCCTGCGCTATGGGGCAAAAATAGCTATAACGATGGTGCCGGTTTATATCGCATCAGTAATTTTGCAAAGTATGTAAAGTACAATATGCCACAGGGAACCACATATAAAGAGCCACAATTAACGGATGAAGAAGCATGGGATGTAGCCGCTTTCGTAAACTCACAACAACGTCCTGATATTGCTGTGCCGAAAGATTGGCCTGATAAAGCAAAGAAACCTATTGACCATCCTTTTGGCCCCTATGCCGATGCTTTTACAGAAAAGCAACATAAGTACGGGCCATACAAACCAATAGCCGAAGAACAGATGAAAAGAGAGCAGGCAGAAAAAGTAGCAAAAGAAAAAGTAGTTGTAAAAAATTAAAGCTATCGGTGTTTGTATTTACCCAATAAAGTGCAAAATTTTAAAGAGTGATTCAAACATTTCTTTTCTGAAACAAATAACCTGAACAAATCAAAGAATGCCAGTGAAGTTTAATATTTTAAATGCCGGGTTCATAAAAAATATTTTCAACCATTAAAACGAAGCTTGTATTATGGAAAATAACAGAAGAACCTTTTTAAAACAATTAAGCACAATGAGTGCAGGCGCCGCTCTACTTACAGCTAGTCCGCTAATGGCTGCGGCTGGAGAAATAACAGAAAATAATGCAATAGAAATGGAGGATAAGCCATTTACTATCTCTATTTTGCAAACCACCGATGTACATTGCCAGGTGCATCCACATGATGAATTGTTCTGGGAAAATGGTAAAGCAGTTTATCGTAAAACCGGCGGGTATGCTCATTTAGCTACTTATTTAAAAAAGGAACGGAAAAACAATCCAGATACATTTATTATTGATACAGGTGATATGTTTCAGGGCAGTGAACTATCTGTAAAAACTACGGGCAAAGCAATGGTGCCTATTTTAAATAGTTTAGGCTATGATCTATACCTGCCTGGAAACTGGGAAGTAATCTATTATAAAAAAGCAATGCAAACTTTATTAGGCTCACTAAATGCACCTAAAGTTTGCGCCAATATGTATCATGATTTGGGAAACGGAAAAAAAGGTGAACTCATTTTTCAGCCTTACCATATCTGGACAGTAAAGGGTGTTAAGATCGGCTTCGTAGGATACACCGATCCGTTAGTACCTATCAGGCAATCTCCCAATTATAGCAAAGGAATTATTTATACAAAGCCCGAAGAGAACCTTGCTCATTATGTTGATGTACTGCGCAACCAGGAGCAATGTGCTTATGTATTGCTATTGTCTCACCTGGGATTATCCCAGCAAATTTACCTGGCTAATCTGCCAGAATGTGAAGGAGTTGACTATATTTTAGGTGGCGATACACATGAAAGAGTAAGAAAGCCGATCATATGCAAATATTCAAAAGTTGTAGAGCCCGGTGCTTTTGGCTCATTTGTGGGAAAATTAGAATTAACCATAGCTAATGGAAAAGTTACTGAGGATAAATATTCATTGATTGAGATTGACAGTAATCAACAAAAAGCTGACAAAGAAATTGCAGCATTGATAAAAACAAATGAAAATGTATTTGAAAAAGATATTAATACTGTTATAGGTTATAGTACCATTCCGCTCTATCGCTATTTTGTTGTAGAAAACACTATTGATACACTAATACTGGATGCGTTAAAATGGAAAATGAAGGATGTGGATATTGTATTGTCAAATGGGTTTAGGTTTTGTCCGCCAAGAACTACAGCAGATCATACAGGTAATATCCCTATCACCAACGGTTATATGTTTGATATGCTGCCGGTAAATAGTACAGTGAGAACCGGAACCGTTACAGGAAAACAAATATCCGAATGGTTAGAAAAAGAATTAAATAATGTATTTGCAAAAAACGCGGGTGAACGTTTAGGCGGGTGGGTAATTAAATTTAAAGGAATGGAAGTTTCCTTTAAAGCGTATGCAGAAAAAGGGCAAAGGGTACAACAAACAAAAGTAAATGGTAATTTAATTGAACCCGATAAAACCTATAAAATTTGTGCCTGCGAAAGAGATGGTGACCCTGCTGATATGCTTTGCCGGATAAAACCTGTGGCAAATTCTACCAATACAGCCTTTACATTACACAGTGTACTTACAGAATATTTAAAAGAAAATTCGCCGGTGTCACCAGAACCACCGATGGCAGCAAAAATTTTAGATGCTCCGCAATCATTACTCACACAGGTAACCGGGGTAGATTATAACTTCAGATAAATAAAACGAAAAAATGAAAAAGATAATATTTTTTTTAACACTATTTTCTTTAAACATAACTACACTATTTGCACAAAATAATGAAAATGAAAAAAGTAAAATAGCTATTGTTCTTCAACATAAAGTAGTATTTCATCTTACCAGCAACGACAGCTTAGCCTGGAAAGGATTGATGAACAATATAAAAAGTCTAAAAGCAGGTTGGGGCGACAGCGTACAAATAGAAGTGGTAACTAATGGAATGGGTATACAATTACTGATGAAAGAAAAAACAACCCAACAAGAAAATATTGCAGCGTTTAAAAGTAAAGGCGTAGTCTTTTATGCTTGTGAAAACACATTGAGGGAAAAAAAAGTATCTAAAGACGCTATGATACCTGAAACTGAATTTGTACCAATGGGTATTGGAGAAATAATTAAAAAACAAGAGACGGGCTGGAGTTATATCAAAGCAGGCTTCTAAAGAAACGAGATAGTAAAAACAATGAAATATTTAATTAGTACCGTGTTGGTGATCTTAGTGTTATTGTTATCTGCGTCTGTAAATGCACAGCACCAGGAGCTTTCAGAAAAAGCGGTAATTTATAAAGGAAAACAAAATACAACAGAAGACAGCACATCCTTATTGCATGCTTTTAAAGCAGGGAGTTTTCATGGTCATTTCAGGTATTTTTTTATGAATACGCAAAACCAACAAGGGCTGACAGATTATTACGCCAATGCCGCAGGTGGTGGTATCAGGTATGAAACGGCAAAATTTCATGGCTTTCAAGTGGCTGTAAGTGGGTTCTATATTTTCAATATAGGCTCATCCAATTTTACAAAACCAGACTCAACCACCGGGCAATTTAACAGGTACGAAACTGCTCTCTTTGATGTAACTGACCCCACCAATAAAAAAGATTTAGACAGGCTGGAAGAAT
This sequence comes from Ferruginibacter sp., assembly GCA_031411955.1. Taxonomy (GTDB): domain Bacteria; phylum Bacteroidota; class Bacteroidia; order Chitinophagales; family Chitinophagaceae; genus Ferruginibacter. The sequence goes on along the minus strand of JANOCC010000037.1, from coordinate 212,502 downwards.
TTTATCTAAAGTATAATTTCAGAAATTCAAATATTGTTTTTGGCCGTCAGTTGATCAATTCACCCTTTATCAATTTACAGGATGGAAGAATGCGGCCTACAGGTGTAGAAGCTGTTTGGCTGGAAATGAATGAAATAAAAAATATAAGAATAGAAGGTGGATGGTTATATGCTATATCTCCAAGAGGCACCGTGAAATGGTTTGATGTAGGTGAATCAATTGGTGTGTACCCGGCGGGAGTAAATATTGATGGAACAAAATCCGGTTATAGTAATAATGTTGAAAGTAAAGGCGTAGCGGTGTTAGGCATTACAACCAACATTAATAAAAATATAAAATTACAAGGTTGGAATATGTTTACCCAAAATGTATTTAATACTGCCATGCTCCAGGCAGATTTAAATTTCCCAATGAAAAACAGTTCAAGCCTTTTTGCTGCAACACAGCTTATACGGCAGGATGCAGTGAATGATGGCGGCAATCTAAATCCATCAAAAACATATTTTACAAAAGGACAAAAATCAATAACATTTGGTGGAAAGTTTGGTTGGAAAAACAATCGATGGGAAACAAGCATCAACTATAACAGGATCACATCCGATGGACGTTACCTGGTTCCCCGTGAGTGGGGCCGTGAACCATTCTTTACCTTTATGCCACGCGAACGTAATGATGGCGTAGGAGATGTAAATGCTATCATGACAAAAGTAAATTACAATATCCCCAAAACAAGAGTAAAAACATCATTGGCAGCAGGCTATTACAAACTACCCGCAGTAAAAGATTACCGTTTAAATAAGTATGGCTTACCTTCATACGCTCAGGTAAATGCTGATGTACGCTACAATTTTGCCGGCATGATGAAAGGATTAGAAGCGCAACTTTTAGTTGCAGGAAAAATAAAGGAAGGGCAAACGTACAATAACAAGAAATTTGAGTTTAATAAAGTAAATATGGTAAACTACAGTTTTGTTTTAAACTATCATTTTTAAATAACAAAAATGAACCTTGATGATCTAAAAAATGTATTTGAACCAAAACTACTGATAGAAATACAGCAGTTTGGCACCTGGCAGAGTTTCAAGGATGGTGATGTAATTATAGATTACGGTAAATACATCCGGATGATGCCCATTGTTTTAAAAGGTACAGTAAAAGTATATCGCTTAGATGAAAACAAAAATGAAATACTGCTATATTATTTATCCGGCAGCGAAAGCTGTTCTATGGCATACAGTTGTTGTGTGGAAGCTAAAAAAAGTGAAATAAAAGCAATAGCGGAAGACGATGTAGAGCTCATAGCAATACCAAACATAAAGTTAGATGAATGGCTGTGTGTTTACCCAGGTTGGAAAAACTACATCATGCGTAGTTTTAATGAACGTTTTATTGAATTACTAAAATCAATCGAAAGCATTGCCTTTCATAAATTAGATGAACGGCTAATCTCTTACTTAAAAGAAAAACAACGATTAACTGGCTCCAGTGTACTAAAAGCATCTCATAATCTTATTGCCGAAGAATTACATACTTCAAGAGTGGTAATATCAAGGCTGCTAAAAAAACTGGAGAATGATAAAAAAATAATTTTATACAGAAATGAGATAAAATTGATGAATACTTTTGAGTAACAATTTTGAATTTCAAAAAATATTTTAATCTAAAAAACTGTCAACAGAAAGAATCCGTATTTAAAATGGCTTTGTTTTAATCTATAAAAGTCCATAAAGTGCGAATTATTACCAAACTGTTATTGCCTTTCTTCCTTGTACTTTATATCTGTAAAGTTAACGCACAATCAAAAGCTATTTACGTTGTTGATTCTCTAACAAAAGTTCCTGTTACGCTAGCGACAGTTCAATGTGAAGACTTAAATTTCGACAAAACGACGGATGAAAATGGTTTTGTGAGCCTGGATATATCAGCAACAGGCAACCCTCTTTTCAAAATTAGCTGTATCGGCTTTCGGCCTAAACTGATTCCGCTTTCTTCTCTAATATTTCATAATAATAAAGTAATTATTTATTTACAACAAACATTTTCAAGCTTATCAGAAATTATAATCAAAGCATCTTCACGCAATGGCGTATTCAAAACAATAAGTGATCTTGATGTTCATTTGCGGCCATTAAACAATTCACAGGAGGTACTGCGCATGGTTCCAGGATTATTTATTGGACAACACGCCGGCGGAGGCAAAGCAGAACAGATTTTTTTAAGAGGATTTGATCTTGACCATGGCACAGATATCAATATTAGTGTGGATGGAATGCCAGTGAACATGGTAAGCCACGCACATGGACAAGGTTATGCAGATCTGCATTTTGTAATACCCGAATTAATAGATAAAGTGAATTTTAACAAAGGGCCTTATTTTGCCGACAAAGGGAATTTTACTACAGCAGGTTTTGTTGAATTTAAAACAAAGGATTATTTAGAAAATAACTTTGTAAAATTAGAAGGAGGTCAATTCAGCACTTTCAGAACCATCGTAGGAATAAATTTAATAAATCCCAAAGAAGACAGGAGAAATCAAAGCTTGTATTTTGCAGGGGAAGGGTCATTTACTAAAGGATATTTTGAAAGTCCTCAAAATTTCATCCGGTTTAATGGAATGATAAAATATCATGGAAGTGTGAGTAAGAAAACCACATTAAGTGCAACATTAACAGGCTTTACAAGTAAGTGGAATGCATCGGGGCAAATTCCGGATAGAGCAGTTGAAAGCGGAATAGTTAAGTTTTATGGAGCAATTGACAATACGGAAGGTGGATATACATCAAGATTTAATGCCAACACAGAATTATTAACCAACTTAAAAAACGGTGCAACGCTTCGAAACCAGCTCTATTACAGTAAATATAATTTTGAATTATACTCTAACTTCACTTTTTTTAAAGAAGACCCAATAAATGGAGATCAAATAAGGCAAAAAGAAGGTAGAAATATCATCGGATATAACAGTATCTATCATAAACAATACGACCTTGGCAAATTTAAAGCTGAAATAAAAACAGGTATCCAGGTTAGATACGACGATGTAAATAACATAGAATTAACCAGAACAAAAAACAGAATTACAAATACGAAAAGTATTATGTTAGGTAATGTGAATGAATTAAATACCGGAGCTTTCTATTCACAAAAAATTTCAGTAACGAATAAGTTAGATATTACAGTCGCATTAAGATTTGACTATTTTTCAAATAAATATAATGATAAATTACTATCGCAGGTTTTACATACAAACTCATCGATAATTTCCCCTAAAATAAACTTAAACTATAGTGTAAATGACAAAGTGCAATTTTATTTGTACAATGGAAAAGGATATCATAGTAACGACACCAGGGTTGCTGCTCGGGAAAATGGGAGAAAAGTTTTACCTCCTGCTTATGGCTCTGATCTGGGCGGAATATTTAAAGTAGGAAAAAAATTAGTATTACAATCTGCCGTTTGGTATTTATGGCTCGACCAGGAATTTGTGTATGTTGGCGACGAAGGCATCGTAGAAGCAGGAGGTCAAACACAAAGATTAGGTTTTGATGCATCAGCAAGGTTTGAAGTAGCAAAAAACGTTTATGCCGATATAGATATAAGTCTTGCTGATCCAAGAGCTTTACATTTATCCAGCATAGAAAACTATATACCGTTGGCGCCGCGTTATTCAAGCGTTGGCGGATTAACTTATCGCAAACAGTATGGATGGAATGGAAGTTTGAGATACCGTTATATGGGCAACAGGCCCGCAAATGAAACCAACACAGTTGTAGCCAAAGGCTATTTTGTAGTTGACGGAGCAATTAACTTCACAAAAAAGAAATGGGAAGCAGGCTTATCTGTTCAAAATGTTCTTAACACTAAATGGAAAGAAACGCAGTTTGACACCGAAAGTCAATTAAAAACGGAAACTACCCCGGTTTCTGAAATACATTTCACAGCAGGAACGCCGTTTTTCGCAAGGCTAAGCCTGACAATTAATCTATAGTCGAATTTCTACAAAAGTGCATCAGTAAAAAATAGAATTTGCGTCGGTAAGCTTACACGTAGAATTTAGCTGTGCTGCTTATTCAGGATCTGGCTGGGGAAAGTACAAAAATTCACAAACAATATCTTAACTTATTTATCTCTTTCACAACCCAATAAATGAATCGCGGGAAAATTTCTACTCCACACAAGTTCCTGCCGACGCACCAAAAACTATTGGACCTAAAAGAAAACCCCTTAAATCTTTTGATAAAAGGGATCCTGTTTCAAACAAACATATCAATACAATATCGATCTCTTTGCAATGCTTATTGACTTCTACCGGATTCGGTCTATTTAAAAAACACTATGTATTTCTAAAATTTCCCGAACTTAAGTGCCGTATATTGAATAAATATCTTTTTGGCAATTCCTTTCCATTTAAAATATTCTGCTGTAAGATAAAATGAAGATGGTTTGGCATAATGAATAAACCATACATCGCTATTTTACTTTCATCAGAAAGTCTCTTCAAATAATTAATGATGATATCCTTCATCTTATCACCTTGTAATAAACTATACCATTTATGAATAGTAGCTGTTCATAAATACATTTTACCTTGAGATATAGTTGATTTTCCTCCCTGTGTCGTTATTTAGCCGCCGGATAACTTCGATAAAATCAGCTTAGATGATTTCTTAGTTACTGTTTGTGGCGCACAATCAGCAGCATCGAAGGAATATCGACCGGAAGCATTTCAAACTATTTTCAGAATAACGCTCCCCTATTTAATCAATTATCCCAAAAACGATGGCGTTTAATGTAAGACCCAGGATTACACAATTTTTATTTTACTGAAGAGAGATACAATGAGAGCAGAAAATACAAAAAAATATATTTACATCATCCTTTCAATTGTCCAATAACTGCTGATAATTGCAATGGCGATTGATATAGGATAGACTATCCTATACCGATACCAGCTTTTATTTTTTAGTGGATGGATTATTAATCCGAAAAGTAGGCTGATCAATAGTATCTGGCACACTTCTATACCCGCATTGAATACCAGGATAGAAGTAAAAAATTTATCCCTCGGCAGGCCAATTTCATTTAATGAACTTGCGAACCCCATGCCATGAATTAATCCGAAGAAGAAAACCAGTAAAACTCTCCATGGTTTCAATTCACTAAGGATGAGATTTTCCAGGGCAACAAATACAATTGACAAAGCTATGATAGGCTCTATCACCGGGCTTGGCGCCACAATGATACCTTTCATACTCAAAGCAAGTGATATGGTGTGAGCAACAGTAAAAGCCGAAGCCTGGTACACAATAGATTTCAATTTTGTGTTGATAAGGCAAATCCCTATAATGAAAAGCACATGATCAAAACCTTCTGGTATAATATGATTAAAGCCTAATTTAAAATAATACCACGACACTTCATTTACAGATGAATTTTCAAGAGCATAATTAATGGTATGCCCAAAGCCTCTAAAGGCCATCAACAAAAATAATATTGAACAAATAAAAGGTCTGCTTATTGTTTTCATCATCTCTTTGCAAGAACTTGTAAACAATTATTTTTAATATCCGCAGGTATTAATGGATCGTTTTTTAAACCTGATTGTATCATTTCTTCCCCTTTTACTGTATTACCAGTCTTCAGGTAAATTAATCCTGCAATACACTGTAATGAAGGGCTTGTACTTTCTGTTACAAAACAATTTTTCAGGTAAGTAGCTGCCTTTGCGAAATCTTTTTTATTATAATAAACCCAGGCCACTGTTTCATTTACATCAATGTTTTTCGGCCGGCGGTTGTATTCGGCTAATGCATGTTCCAGTGCCTTATCAAGGTTGCCGGTATGTAAATAAACATAAGCCATTTCACGGTCGGCATAATGACCTATACTTGCATCATCATTTTCTTTGCCTGCATTGCTCGTCATTTCATTAATAAGGTCTGCATATAAAGAATCAGAAGATGATAAATTTCCTGCGAGTTTATAAGAAGCAGCTAAATTTTCCTTTATACCATAGTCATTAATTAATGTGTTAGCCTGTTTGTAATAATACACGGCGCTGTCAAACTTTTCTTCAACAGACGCAAGTCTTGCCAACCCAGCAAGTGCATAAGCATAGTCCGGCCTGGCTGCCAGTGATAATTGGTATTGAAACAATGCGTTTTTCAAATCTCCGGTACTCTCATAAAGTTTTCCCAATTGCACACGACACCATTCAGTTGTCTCCTGCCCTGTAGCTCCGGCAGCTATTGCCATTTTCATTGCGTCTATCGCTCCGGGATAGTCGCCATGAATTTCACGTAAATAAGCGATACGCGAATAAGATCTAAGGTCGGGACGTATCGTAACCATTCTGTCTGCCGCAGCAACTGCAGCAGTATAGTTACCCATTTCTACATTTCCATCTATTAATAACCCATACACAAAAGCATTTTCAGGATTTAGTTTCTGAGCTAACGATGCTGTAGCAAGCCCATCAGCAAAATGATGCTGTGATAGGTAAAGTAAAGATTTTAACATGAGTGCTTCAAAATCAGATGGGTTAGTTTCTAAAACTTTATTTACGCTTGTCATGGCGGCTTTATCATAATATGCGGTATTACCGCTGATCCTAGATTCAGAAATATAAGCATTGGCCAAAGCAATCCTTGATTTGGTATCTGCCGGATTCTTTTTTAGTTTGCCAAGCAGGTTGTCAATATTCTTTTTTGCAAATAGCCATTCATCACTACTTGCATCACCGGATTTGCGAGCCAGTAATATATATTCTATGTTTTTCGCCGCCGCTGCATTTTTTGAATATTTTAATATTACAAAACTAACGGTAGCGAGGAATATGCTGATAAGTGTTATATATAAATATTTTTTTTTCATTTTTGTTGTTTCATGATTAAGGGAAAAAAAATGATTGTAGTTAGCGTCAATACGATCCAGATCATTAAATTAAATTAAGGAGGCTGTTTGGATATCAAACAACCTCCTTGTTTTTTCATTATCCTTTTACAACACGAAGCGTTTGTTTTACTTCGCCATTTTTAGAAACCTGTATAAAATAAATGCCCTGGCTTAAGCCCTTACCATTAAAGGATTGGGTGTAGGTGCCGGCATTTTGCTTTTTATTTACTAATACTTTTACAAATTTCCCCTGTTCGTCAAATACTGAAATAGTTACCTGGGTAGAAGATTCAACCCGATACTGAATTGTGGTACTTTCTACAAATGGATTAGGAGAAGTATTTGCAAAAATTTCCGGAGCAGTGAGGTTAAGGGTTTTACCTGCATTCGTATTCACATTTCCATACTTACTGTTGCTCCTGTCTGCGGATCTTGGTGCAACTGCAGTTCCACAATCACAGTTTTGTGTACCTGCCCATGGCGTTTGCTCATAGGGAAATCCAGATTTAAATGCAACATCATTTGCTTCGATGCCAGTACTGTAAGTAAGAACATTCACAAGCTGCGTAGTAACAGGGCTTGCACTTGAAGCGGGATTATAATCGTCATACCATAATCCTATTGCTGCCAATACAACACCGCTAACTGCCTGCAATTCTATTCTTGTTACGTCATCTTCCAGCCTTCTGCCATTTGGAAAGCCGTCCATGTTTGGAATAAACTGGATATCCGTAGTAGTATTAAAGCGTGGGTCTGTTAAACCAAGTACAGCTGCGCTAACCAGCCCTTCTGAACTGAAGTCGGGTGAGTTCCGTGGTGTTGCAGGAACTGCCATATTTAAGCGAAGCATATCGCCACCATTCGGTAGAAAATTATTGATAAATGGTTTTCCTGCTGCAAGAGGATTACCTGCCTTGCCTGTAGCTAATTGATAAGGAGCTAGATTTGGAACGCCGGTATGAAATATTGGCCAAAGATCAACAGAACGAGGGGAATTTGCAGCCGGTAACAGCAAGCCGCCGAAATTGGCTTCACTTAATGCTGTACCATTCAGGGCTGCATTACCTTTTAAACCAAACAAACCATTCTGGCCATTGGCAAATCCGAATGCGCCCAGCGAATTTTTTTGAATCCTCAAAGGTGTAAACGCTGGAACAGCACCACCGAATTGTGCATCGTCCATATACAAAGCCAGTTCAGGATTGTAAAAATAATTTCCGAAAGTACTGATATTTGCAAGGTCCTGGTAAGGTGTAAGCCTGTTCCATAGATCCTTGTTGCCTACAGGAACTACGGCTTCATTGGTTAAAGGCATTCCTAACCTCGAAACCTGTATCCATGGGCCAGCATGAGATACGCCACTATTATCGTTGTAACCAAATAACCCACCCCGGTCATTATCCTTAGAGGGCCTGATATCATTTAGTACACTAATCTTTTGACGGCTGGCCGATGCCCATACACCGATCACATAATTTGGATCAAGGATGCTGGTACATTGGCTGATTGAATGATGATCTTTCTGTAACGTAGCCACGTCAATCTCCATTGCAATGGTAGAAACGTTGGTACATTTTAAACCATCTACTGAACGTGATGGACCCTGGCGTGGTGCATCCCCGAGGTCAAAAATACCTCCCAGATCAACAAAGAAAGGATCATCTACCGGACCAGCAAATACCTTTTCGCCTGTTCTGGCAGTCTTAATTGCCTGCGTCATTAGTGTTTGGTAATCGGGAGCATTTAAGCCAACCGGTGAGCTAATTGAACGCGGCCCAATATTAGGAGGAGGTACAACTCCTTTAGTAAGAATAGTGGAAAAATTCCGTCCGCCATTTGTACTTCTTTCTACAGAATAACTTGTTTTAAGATTCTCTTTTCCCAAACGGATATTAAAAAACGTTGTAGGATCTTCATTTTGTCTTTTGAAATTGAACCGGTAAATAATATCGTCCCCACTGGTATTTATATTATTGTCGATGTGAATTTCATAGCGAACATCTTCGCTGAAATGAAAGTAATTCGGACCGCCCTGTGGAGCCTGGAAAGGGATGTAGTTGGCAATAACAACGATCTTATTGGGATCGTTTGGACTTTTAAAAGCATAAACATCTGTGTTGTCAGCCAGTGGATCATCAGCGATCATTGGAGCCTCCCGGTGACTTGAAGCCAATGCCGGGATGGGAAACATGTTCACAAGCATCAGGCATGAAAGTAACGTTGCATAAATTTTTCGTTTCATACATTTTTGATTTAATAGTAAATAAATAATAATTGCAGTGGTGCAGTAAATAATTGTAACTCAATTAAGTTGAGCACTGCCGTAACTGATCACATTAACAGGCAGCGCCTCTCAGGCTGATGATTATAAAATCACTCATTCAAAGTAGGTTGTAAAAAGTGTTAAAGGGGTTGTACTACAGAATAGCTACGAGGAATTTATTATGATGGTTTTAACAAGCGGACAATATCTTAAATTAGTTTACTCCCAGCGATAACTGTTCTTTCGTACAAAAAAACAATGATCGTAACGTACATTCAATTTTCAGTTAACGAAGGCATCACGGCCTGGTAAAAGCCATCCTGCAGCAGTAATTTCCGGTTGCACGCTTTGTTAATGGAAGTTCCTAGCCCATGATCACCATCGAGCTGCTTTTACTGTTAACATACCCTGCAAAATAGACCCATCTCACCTAATGCTTCGGCAAATTAGTGCGGAATAAATAACATCCGGCAAAACAAACGTTTGGCTGCAGTACCCAACAATGTTTTACATTATCTTATAATGTTTTACATAATCCAACACTTGCAAACCCTGTTGCGTATCAGCAATTTTTAACTATTGTATTTATCGAAAAGAAATAAAAAATAAAATGGTCCAAAGAAAAAAACAGCTGCTTTTCAACAAACAGCAAAAAAAGGAGCTTTAAAATGTTTCAAAAAATAACAACCATGAAAAACGTGGCTCAAAATTGTGTCACTAAAATACTACATAAAAAAACAGACGCACTTTTACGGCATGTTTTGTGGATGATGAATATTTTTGTAACAAAACAGCAGTGATTATTTTCCAACTGATGATCAAAATAATTTCGGTGAAATACATCCGAAAAATATTTTCGTCCGGCTGCTGCTTTCAAATCATTGCGTGCACTATCCCCACCCCGCTTAAAAAGAAAGGGGCGTATAACTTATTACCATAAATGGCTGTACAGGGAGATTTATGTCTAAAAGTGAGGCCATTTCCGGACTGCAATCCAGCTATTTACTTTTTTCAAGCAAAACCTTCATACCGGTAAAATCCGCAGCAGCATCCATTACCGTTAGTAATTTGGGCCAATTTGCTGCGGGCTCAAAATTATTTTTGTAGGTACGGGTAACCGTTACATTCAGAATATTTTCGCTTTGTTTTGCTGTGGCATTAAAAGTAGCAATTTCGTTCTCTACTTTTTTATTCAATTCTTCTACGCCTTTAAGATTATATCCTTCCGGAACAGTAATGGCGAAATTATACGTAAGTTCTCTTCCGCAACTCATATAGATATCTAACGTACGGGTGCGTTCTTTTTCTTCTGCTTTTTTATAAACACCCATTAATTTACCTACATCAAAAATATAATTGTTACCTGCCTTCTTTACAAAATTTTCCATCGTAAATGTTTCGTTGTATTCAAAAACGGGATTGGCAACTGACAAGGCATTATTTACAACTTTGTAACTCAAGAGTTCCTTCGGCTCCTGGCCAAACTGATCATTTATCTCAGATTTAAAATAATCTTTCTGCTTAACCCTTTCTTTATCAAGCGCAGCCTGAATTTCCAAAGCCTGCTGTTTGTTAGCCCTGTTCTTCGCTAACATGTCAGTTGCTTTCTGTTTATTAAGAAGGTAGGCAAAACCTCCCTCCACATCTTCAGATAGCATCAGTCTTTTCTGATCGCTCGTTTTCATGGCACCGGTTTGTGTGCAGGTTCTATCAATATTTATTAACTGAAAATTATCTTTACCAAAACTAACTTTCAATTTTTCAACCAACACATTTTCACTGCTTTTCATAACTGGCAACTTGATGGGTGTTTCAGCATCCGTATAATCGTGCTTACGCCCCCTGCCCTCCCGGGTTAATGTAAATGCATCTTCTCCCTGGTACACTGATGCCAACTGACCTGCATTCTGAAAAAAATCATTAAAGCATAACCACGTTAATTTCCCGCCTCCGGTTACACGAACAAAGGTTTCAAAATCACCGATCCCAAAAACTTCGTTCAGCCTGCCTGAATAACGGTTACAAACTATCACAATATCATTTTCAATATTGTATATTCTTTTCAGCAGTTCACTAAAAGTAACAGCCATATAGAAATACCTCATTCCATTGTAGTTGCGGTCGTTGGAAACGTTCATCGTATTAAAACTGCCGAACTCATACCAATGGTAGTAATTAAAGAGAAAATTCACGATGCTGTCTGGTGGCAGGTTCTTTACTTTCGATCTTCCAAAATATTCTTCCAGGGCTTTTTCAGGCATATGGTCAACAATTCGTGAATCGCGATAAGCTGCTTTCAACAGATCTTTGTAAGTTTCTGTAAACGGGCCTGTTTTCACTTCTCCTTTCTTTGCAATAATATCAGTTCCGGGAAATCCATACCGTACTACGTGGTATGGAACCTGACGGGCTTGTGAAGTCCATAACGTATTTTTCAATTTCTGTAGATCTCTTTCTGTAAACTGCAACACAATGTCTCCTTCCTCATTTACAGATTGTATCATCGGCTTTGCACCATTAAGGTTAATAACATCGGCTCCACATTTTTTATCAAGGTTATACTTAACATTATAATATAGGATCGGGTATTCATCTCCCAGGAAAAAAAGATTAGGCCCACGCACCTTCGACTGGTCTTCAATAACCTCCTCTATCCGGATATAATAATCCAGGATATCACCTACCTGCAAATCAGGAATTGCAATTTTCCCTTCCTTATTCTTATCTTCATTCTTTAGTATAACCTCTTCTTCTTCGGGATTAAAGCTACTAACCTTCCCGTCTGGTTTTATGATCCTTGCACCAATAAAAGTTTTATAAGTATTTACAAGTTTATAAAAGCGGATACGGGCAGTATTGTCAACAATTTTACTGTAATTAAGTGTAGAGAAATCATCCAGCGCGGTTTTGTCCTTTATTAAAACCCTTAGACGAAGCGTGGTAAAATAACGATACTGATTAACAGACCCTCCCCATAAATGGATCATCTTAAATTTCTTCTGAGACGAATTTGCTACTTCAAATGATTTTGCAATTATAACCGCCCCTTCACTGCTATATTTTTCAGGAATTTCCTTTACATCAAAAGCCTTGTCGGCATTATTCCATATCTCCTGCTGTATTTCAATGGCTCTTTCTTTGTAATCCTTATCATTTTTCTCACTTTTACTCTGTGCAGATGCGTTAAGAGTTATCAGCAGTAAACAAATTGTTTTCAACAGTATTTTAGTCATATCAATACCAATTTTATTTTTTTGAAAGAACGATCTGCTCGTTATAAAATGCCTTTAACTTTTCAATATCCCTGTTCCACTGTTCAAATTTTGATTTCACCAAGCGTGGGTTTTTGATCACTATACTTTTAGTGTACAATAGCTTTCCAGGCTGCTTTACAATAGTGGCCGAAAATTCGTAATCATCATTTTTCACGATTACATCAGGTGGCATTGCTGTAACTGCGTAATCGGCTGGTATCGACAACTGTACTTCCTGCCTGGTATTGGTTTTAAAACTAAACCAATAATCCAGGATACGTTCTTTAATATCAAATGTAAAATTGCCGAGGTCTTTCCTGAAATCAATATCCACGTAAAGATCATTTCCAAAAGATGAAACTGCATTGCTATGTTTCATTTTATACTTAACGGTTAGCGGCTTATCGTAATCCTGCAGGCTGGATGTGGTAAATTCTGTAATGGCATAATTCTTATCATCATCGCTCAAGTACTTTATAAACGCATCGTTACTTTTTTCTTTCTTAATAGCATTTAGTTGTGAAAATATATTCTCCTTTTCTTCCCCTCTCCATTCCCGTGAAATAGCACCTTCCACATCGGTGCCTTTTATACTGAGAGTAGCTTTTTCTGTATTTAAATTTTGCTCATAAACAGTTACAGGAACTTTTGTATGTATATATTTTGCACCATCTTCAATCAGCACCTGCCTTCCCTGTATACGTTCTGCATATTCATTAAACCCGATATAATTTTCTGTAGCATCAAGGAAGTAAGTTTTATCCTGGTAAATTAATGCGCAGATCATGTGATTGTCTACCGCAATTGATGGAGTACTGTAATCATAAGCGATGTGGTTGGTGCCGATCCAGCAAAGCCTTGCGTCGAATCCCAGCGCTTTCAACATTCCCTTTGTAAGATGCGCCATACCCTTACAATCTCCATATTTTTTTCTTAATACTTCTTCCGGCTTTTCCGGTTTAAATGCTGCGATCCCATCTTCAAAAGCTATATAACGGATATTATCGTGCATCCAGTAAAATATCTTTTTTATCTTATCCAAGTCATTGCTGATTCCGGCGGTGATCTCTTTCGCTTTTGTATTTACCTGGTCGTTGTTAGCTTCAAGGTCTTTTGTGATAGAATGATACCAGGCATACTGATCATCAAGTGTATTAAAATAAGTTATTTTTCCCACTGGTGATTCTGCATACTTACAAAGTACCATTACATGTGGTTCGGTGTAAGTTGGCCCCGGACTATGGCTTTCCCTTTCTCTTGCAGCAATATCCCTGATGGTATAAGTTATGATATCAGCATCAAGCTTGCTGTCGTACACAGAAGATTTTTTAATGTCCCTGCCTTCAAAATTCAATTCCTTGAGTTCTACTTTAACACTCCGGGGGATATTAATTGACACTACTTTAAGGGAAACTTTATACCCGTCACTAAAATAGATGGAAGTAAAATAACGTGGATCAGAAATTGTTTTCTCAAAATAAACTTCACTTGAACTTCCTTTTCTCTCTATCGGAAGATTAAAATAGCAGATATGGGCATCAGAATAAAAAATATTGTCAATTGAATAATAATCGTATTTTGGAACAATGTATTTTGCCTTATTACCATCTACTAAAACCTTCACTTCATCAATGCTGGTTTTATCATCATAGAATTCCACCACTGGTATGGCCGTGCGATATTCCAGGCATCTATAGGTAGTAGTTAGTTCCTGTTTAACTTTAACCTGGTTATCCTTCTTATCAAATTCAAACCGGTAAAATTCTTTCGAATTTAAGATGATCACATTGCTGTCATTGTCGGCAGCCAGTAAATTAGCGTATAAGAGAACGCTCAGGACCAGGGTAGCGAAGATCTTTCTCATTTTGTGCAGGTTCGGTAAATGTATATGGCAAGATACTATAGTAAAGTAAAAATAGGGAAAATAGACTGTATTGTAAGTACAGCCTGTAGCAGTAAATGAATTATTTAGATATTGATTATATCACATTTAAAATAAATTACAAGCGTATGAAGTACATTAGTATTTAGCTGTGACTTACCTTTACTTTAAACGAAGTTATGTCGCTCTCAAATGATCCGTTACATGGAAAAACGCTGGAAACGATCCTCACCGAACTCGTGCACCACTTTGGGTGGGAGCACCTGGGAAGTATCATCAGGATAAATTGCTTTACAAGTAACCCAACTATCAATTCATCTCTCAAATTTTTACGTAAAACGGACTGGGCCCGCAAAAAAGTTGAAGCATTATATGTTAAATCCCTCACTTAATTTTATACCCGTGGTAACCCCATCAAACGAAAAAATAATTGCACAAACAAAAAAGTGGATAACCGATGTAGTGGCGGGATGTAATTTTTGTCCTTTTGCATCTAAAGAAATTAAACGCAACACTATTCATTACCAGGTTTTGCCTGAAGCAGGCAACCGGCAAGCCCTTGAAGCAGTGATGCGCCAGTTTATTTTCCTCGACGATCATCCCGAAACCGCTACTTCCCTGCTGATATTGCCTCATGGGTTTGAAAAATTTCCCGACTATCTGGACCTGTTGGATCTGACTGAAAAATTATTGAAGAAAGAAAAATACGAAGGCATCTACCAATTGGCCAGCTTTCACCCGGCTTATATGTTTGCCGGAAGTAATGATCAGGATCCTTCTAATTATACGAACCGTTCCCCCTATCCGATGCTTCATTTTCTGAGAGAAGAAGCTGTCACTGAGGCGGTAGAAAAGCATCCCGATATAGATTCGGTCCCCGCTCGTAATATCGCTTTTGCAACAGAAAAAGGAATAAAATATATGCAACAACTGCTGGCTGGTTGCCTAAACGACACAGAATAAGCGTTTTAAATGTTTGATGTTTTTAAAGATTTTAAAAGTTTTCCTTAAACAGGTTGCAACGTTAACTTTAAAAATGCACAGGAAATTGCCTTATAAAAATTTGCAGGGCAACATTTTAAAGAATTTATTATTTTTGTTACTCAAATATGAAACAACATCCATCATACAATCCGGCAATTGATCTTGAAGAAGATCTGGATGTTCTTACATTAGAAGACCATGCCTATAGCCTGGTAGTATGGAATGATGAAGTGAATACCTTTGAATGGGTGATTGAAACCCTGATTGAAATTTGTCATCATTCCCAGGAACAGGCAGAACAATGCGCCTTTCTCATTCATACAAAAGGAAAATATGCTGTAAAGATCGGCACTTACGATAACCTTAAGCCGCAATGCGATGCAATCACAGAGCGTTCTATTAGTGCTACGCTTGAAGTTTTAGCCTGATAACTGAATGTTACCGCAACTCGCTGTATTACATATTCACGATCAGGTCTTCACTATCCTTTCCCGAATTTTTCTTTTAATGCTGCCAATGCATCATGCATGGTAGCCGGCGCTATTTCTTTTTTTGCAATTGGTATCTTTGTTTGATGATGTTGTACTCTCTTAACCGGAATATTTCCACCTGCCTGTTTTATCGACAAGGCGATCCTCTTACGGGCTATATCAACCTCTGTTACTTTTACTTTTACCTGTTGATTTAATTTAAGTACTTCACCGGGATTCTGAATATATTTATTAGCAATTTCAGATACATGTACCAACCCATCCTGCTTTACGCCAATATCTACAAACGCTCCAAACCTTGTTAGGTTAGTAACTATACCAGGCACTTCCATGCCTTCCTTTACATCTTCAATGGCAAAAATGGAAGCAAATTCAAATACCTGTGCTTCGCTGCGTGGATCCAATCCTGGCTTTTTCAATTCCTTGATAATATCATTTACCGTGTGCTCGCCAAAGGTATCGGTAACATATTTTTTAGGCTCAATTGTTTTTAGTATTGTTTCATTACCTATTAGTACATCCAAAGGAATTTTAAGATCTGCTGCCATTGCCATTACAACTGGATACGCTTCAGGATGCACCGCACTTGCATCCAGCAGGTCTTCGCCACTGTTAATTCTTAAAAAACCTGCACATTGCTCGTAAGCCTTTTCTCCTAATCGTGGTACATTTAATAACTCTTTTCTATTTTTAAACTTACCTGCCTGGCTGCGATAACTAATGATATTATCTGCCAGTGTTCCACTGATACCACTTACATATCGCAAGAGCTGCTTACTGGCAGTGTTTACATTTACACCCACACTGTTTACGCAACTCATAACGGTTTGGTCTAGCCGCTCTTTTAACCTTGGCTGATTTACGTCATGCTGGTACTGCCCCACTCCAATGCTTTTGGGATCTATCTTTACCAGTTCTGCCAGTGGATCCATCAATCTTCTTCCGATACTTACAGCACCACGAATAGTTATATCCTGGTCGGGAAATTCCTGCCGGGCAATTTCTGAAGCAGAATAAATACTGGCGCCATCTTCATTAACCAGGTACACAGGTAAACCAAGCGCTAATCCTTTAATAAACTGCTCAGTTTCCCTTCCGGCTGTTCCATCGCCAATGGCAAATGCTTCTATGCTGTATTGAGAAACCAGTTTTTTTATCTTATTGGCCGCATCTTCAACCCGGTTTTTTTCATGAACATAAATGAGGGCTGTTGTTTTTAGTTCCGCTTTCTCATCAAGGCACACCACTTTACAACCGGTTCTGTAGCCGGGATCAATTGCCAATACTCTTTTATTGCCCAGCGGCGCACTTAATAATAACTGCCGCAGGTTTTCGGAAAATACATTGATAGCTTCTTCATCAGCAGTATTTTTTAATGCGGACCTAAACTCCGTTTCCAGGCTGGGTTGCAATAAACGTTTGTAGCTGTCTTTGATAGCTTTCCTGATGTGATCATTGCATGGGCTCATTTTCTGAATATAAACTTCCTCAATTATTTCCAGTGCAATTTCTTCCTGCGGCTCTATCGCAATTCTTAAAAAACCTTCTAAAAAACCACGCAGTACTGCCAGTGTTCGATGAGACGGAATAGTTGCAATTCGTTCAGAAAAATCAAAATAATCTTTGTACTTAATGGCCTCCGTTTCTTTATCTGTATTCACCAATGCTTTGATGGCAGCCTGCTGCTGAAATAATTTGCGTAGCTTTTCCCTTACAATAATATCTTCATTAACCTTTTCTGCAATAATGTCTCTTGCTCCCTGCAAAGCCAGTTCTGCCGTGGAAACTTTTTCATTAATGTAAGCTGCCGCTTCCTTAACAGGATCGATTTCAACTTGCAACAATAGTAGATCTGCCAACGGCTGCAGTCCATTTTCCCTGGCCGTATCTGCCTTGGTCTTTCGCTTTTGTTTATAAGGCAGATAAATATCTTCCAGCTGCGTAATGCTGATTGCTTTGTTTATCTTTTCCTGCAAGGCTTCTGTCATCTTCCCCTGTTCTGCAATCGTTTTTTCAATAAAGCTTTTCCTCTCCTGAAAATCGAGCATTATTTTATTCTCATCCTGTATTTGTTGAATCTGTACCTCATCCAGTGCGCCAGTCATATCTTTTCTGTAACGGGCAATAAAGGGAATGGTAGCCCCGGTTTCCAGTAATTGAAGCACCGTTTCTACCTGCTGTACTTTTATACTTAATTTTTGTGCTATAGGTTGAGCAAACATACTTTTGTTTTTTTGGGATTGCGAAAATAGCGGAAATCGGTGGATATGATCTGAGATGTATGATATACCGTACTAAGCACAATCAGTTAAAGAAAGTTCACACATCATAGATCAAACATCATATACTATAAATTCTTTAAGAGTTTAATAAGATTTTTTTATCCGGATTAGCTGCGGCAAAAGAATAAAGGCTGTTTCTGATAAAATCATTATCTGAATATGGTTCTAATTTTTCTTTAAGCTCGTATACATTATTAATATTGAGTGCAGCCGGAATATATCCCATACCCCAAAAACTTCCACGTTCTACCAACAGGTATAATTTTTCTTCCTTGGTTATACCATCGTCTACAATAGCAAACGTAGGAAGTTGATCGCTTAATGCAGACAAAGCCGTTTTTACTTTACCATTATAATACATTGGCGTATCCAAAAACTCAAGATCATTTTCTGCCAGCGGTGTTTTGTCTAAATAACAAAGCTTTTGATTAAGTTGAAACTCTTCCACCATATTTTTCAACAATACCAACCCTTCATGCAATAGGTTAAAATTATATAACGCAGGAAAATTCTTCTTTTTCTTATCAATTGCCAAACGCATATAACCTCTACTGTCCTCAAATAAATACAGCCCGTATTTTTGGGCAGGTTGTTTCTGGCTGTAGTTGTATTTTGGCCAGAGCCTTTTTATCTCTGTGCTTTCCAGCACAAGCGCCTGTAGTTCATTGGCACATACTTTAAAAGTTATGTTACAAACCTGTCTTAAAAAATGCTGGCGTTTCTTTTCTGCATCATTGTGAGTAAAATGGCTGCATACCCTTTTCTTTATATTGATGGCCTTGCCTACATAAATTATCTTACCCTTGGTATTGTGAAAATAATACACGCCTGGTTGTGAGGGCAACTTTGTTATCTGTGCTTTATCCAAATTAACCGGTAACCATTGTTCTCCGGATGATTTCTTTAGCATATCATTGATATAAGCTTCTCCTCCATTTGCTAATATCTTTTCAAACAAATATACTGTAGCTTTTGCATCTCCGTCTGCCCTATGCCGGTCCTTAATATTAATCTGCAGGTTGCGGCACAAATTACCCAGGCTGTAAGATGGATATCCGGGAAATACTTTTCGGCTAAGCCTAACCGTACATAATTTCTTTACGCTCAAATCGAATCCATACAACTTCAGATGATGCTTCACAAATGAAAAATCAAAGTTTACATTGTGAGCGATGAATATATTCCCGTTTAATATCTCATGAATCACCGGTGCCATTTCTTCAAACACAGGTGCATCTGCCACCATTGCGTTGGATATGCCGGTTAATGTTGTAATGTATAAAGGAATCTTACGTTCAGGATTGATGAGCGTTTTAAAATGCCTGGTTACCCGCTGGCCGTCGTGTACATAAATTGCTATCTCTGTGATGGCGTTGCCGGCTGCATGGCCTCCGGTGGTTTCTATATCTACAATTGCGTACAAAAGAATATAATATTAGATGATGGGTGAAATGAAATTCACTGCCAAATTACTAATTAATTTAGTTATAAGTAAAAAAAAGGAGTAACATGGTGAAAATAGATTCTTGTCAGACTAATGATACTTCTACAATCTGCCTTCACAAGCAAACTATAAAGATGTAAAATAAATAAATGCAGATAGGCCGCTTTTCAACACTTGAGCGCCAACAATTTTCAAAAAATGATAATCGCTGCTCATTTTGTACTTTTGCAAACTTGTAAAAGCGACTGAACAAATGGAAATGACTAAAAATTTTGAGCCACAGGCAATTGAGAATAAATGGTACCAGCACTGGCTGGATAAACAATATTTCAAGAGTGTGCCCGATGATCGCGAGCCATACACAATAGTGATGCCTCCACCAAATGTTACCGGTGTTCTGCACATGGGGCATTGCCTCAATAATTCTATACAGGATATTTTAATACGCCGTGCAAGGATGCAGGGCAAAAATGCGTGCTGGGTTCCGGGAACGGACCATGCTTCCATTGCTACAGAAGCAAAAGTTGTGGGTATGCTGAGAGAACGTGGCATTACAAAATCATCATTAACAAGAGATGAATTTTTAGGCTATGCATGGGAGTGGAAGGAAAAATACGGCGGCATCATACTTCAGCAGTTAAAGAAATTGGGTTTTAGTCTTGATTGGGACCGCACCGCTTTTACCATGGATAAAGATTATTATAACTCGGTTATAAAAGTGTTTATTGAATTATATAAAAAAGGAATTATCTACCGCGGTAAAAGAATGATCAACTGGGATGTAAAAGCATTAACCGCTTTAAGTGATGAAGAAGTAATAAGAAAAGAAACAAAACAGCAGTTGTTTCATTTACAATACAAGATAGAAGATGGTGGGCAGGAAACGGGAGCAGAAGAATACATTGTTATCGCTACCGTACGCCCGGAAACCATCATGGGCGATAGTGCCATCGCGGTACATCCTAACGATACCAGGTACACCCATCTTCACGGAAAATTTGCGCTTGTACCGTTGATCAATAGGCGCATACCAATTATTACAGATGAATATGTAACGATGGAATTTGGAACCGGTGCCTTAAAAGTAACGCCGGCACACGATCTAAATGATAACATGCTGGGTCAAAAACACGGATTGGAAGTCATCGATATCTTTAATGATAATGGTACACTTAACAATGATGCCCAAATTTATGTCGGGCTGGATCGCTTTGAAGCCCGTAAAAAAATTGTTGTAGAACTTGAAGAAAAAGGATACCTGGTTAAGAAGGAAGATTATACCAGTGAAGTAGGCTATAGTGAACGCACAAACGCAGTTGTAGAACCCCGTTTAAGTTTACAGTGGTGGGTAAGTATGAAGGAACTGGCTACCCCGGCACTTAAACTGGTAATGGAAGAAGAGATCAAATTTTATCCTCCAAAATTCAGAAACCTTTACAGGCACTGGATGGAAAACATCAAAGACTGGTGCATCAGCAGGCAGTTATGGTGGGGACAAAGAATACCTGCCTGGTACGATGCAGAAGGAAATTATGTTGTGGCTGAAACAAGAGAAGATGCCTTTCAACAATTCAAAAATATAAATTCAACTTCAACAATAGAAGATATACACCAGGATGAAGATTGCCTGGATACCTGGTTCTCTTCCTGGTTGTGGCCATTTGAAGTTTTTAAAGGATACTCTGATCCGGGCAATAAAGAAATTAAGTATTACTACCCTACTGATACCCTTGTAACTGCACCTGAAATTATCTTCTTCTGGGTTGCCAGGATGATAATGGCTGGAGTAGAATTTATGGAGGTAAAGCCTTTCCAGTCAGTTTATTTCACCGGTATCGTAAGAGATAAACAAGGCAGGAAAATGAGCAAGAGCCTCGGAAATTCGCCAGACTTGCTGGGCCTGATAGACCAGTACGGCGCTGATGCAACCCGCTTTGGCATCATGATCGCTTCGCCGGCCGGCAATGATATTTTATTTGAAGAAGCAGCATTGGAGCAAGGGAGGAATTTCAATAATAAAATGTGGAATGCCGTAAAGTTGATAAAAGCCTGGGAAGGAAGGCTGGAAACAGGCAATCAACAACATGCTGAAAGCTTTGCGGTGATGTGGTTTGAAAACAGGTTGAATGAAGTGAAAGCTGAAGTGGATTCAATGATGAACCAATTTAGACTGAGCGAAGCATTGAAAACAATTTACTCGTTAATATGGGATGATTTCTGCAGTTGGTACCTGGAGTGGGTAAAGCCGGGTTTTGAACAACCTGTAGATGAGGGAGTTTATAAAAAGACGATCGCATTTTTTGCAGAACTGATGCATTTATTACATCCATTTATGCCGTTCATTACCGAAGAGATCTATCATTTACTGCAAGAAAGAAGCGATGATCTTTGCGTGAAATTATCTGCAAAAAATTTAAGCACCGATGCGGAAATTCTTAAGAAAGGAGCTACGCTAAAAGATATCATCACGGGTTTGAGAGACGTGAGGAATAAGCAGCAGATAAAACCAAAAGAAACAATAGAATTGTTTATAGATACCGCTAACAAAGAAACTTACTCGGCTATTGAAAACATTTTAACGAAACAGGTTAATGCAGGGTCTTTCACATTTACAATTGAACCGGTAGCAGGAACAATTTCCTGTGTTATTGGAAAAGATAAATTTTATATAAAAACCGGGCAGCCGATCAATACAGGCAATCAAAAAAATGAATTATTAAAGGAACTGGATCATTTAAAAGGCTTTTTGATTTCGGTAGAAAAAAAACTCGGCAATGAAAAATTTGTGAGCAACGCCAAACCAGAAGTATTGGCCTTGGAACAAAAGAAAAGATCTGATGCAGAAACCAAGATAAAAGTTATTGAGGAAAGCCTGGTTTCGCTGGGATAGTGATTTAAGATCTTTCGTGCTGTCTTTTTTAATGTATCATGAGATTGCTTTAGATTTTACATGAACTATCCAAGCAGGAATGCTGATATGGTAGCTTTTTCGGTTTGCGAATTGTTAAAATCCTTCATCCAAAATTTTTCTTTAGTAGTTTCGTTTATCTATCAATACTTATTATCATGAATCTTTCAAAGATCACTTTTTTACTTGCGCTGGCTTTGTGCTCAACTACCCTGTTGCTTGCTCAAAAGAAACCTGTAAAGAAGGCTGAGATAATCCCCGTTCAAAAGTTTAAAGCACCTAAATTATATTGTACGCTCGATACTTACCGCGACTCCGTAACCATTTCTGCAGAAGAAGCAGCGAGAATCGTTGGCTTGCCATTAAAAATATATGATGACAAGAAAAAAGAATACAACATTTCTTCTTACCAGTTCCTCTACAGGAAAAAAGGAGTAACCGAAGATGAACAAGGAAAGGTAACTCCTACCACCAGCATTTCTTCCGATAGGTTTAAAGTGACCCCGTTACCGGAAATATGGGTAAACCTGATCCGCGGCCAGGTAAAAGCAGGAGAAGAATTTTTCTTTTTTGATGTGATTGCAAAAGATGCCCAGGGAAGAGTGATGTATGCTCCTAATTTAAAACTACTGATTCGTTAAACAATGCCAGAGATAAGCTACGCAGGCAAAGATGATGTAGATATAATCCGCAACCTTGCGCACAGCATCTGGCCTGTGGCGTATGGCGAAATCCTTTCGCCTCAACAACTTCACTATATGCTCGGGTTAATGTATAGTGACCAGGCATTACTAAACCAGATCATCGAAAAAGGCCACCAGTTTATACTTATCAAAGAAGATGATGTAGCTGTTGGCTTTGCCTCCTATTCGGCCAAATTAAAAAATGATCCGGAGGTATTCCGGTTGCACAAATTATATGTACTTCCATCCCAACAGGGAAAAGGAACCGGCAAAATTTTACTGCAGTTCGTTGTCGATCAAATTCGCAAACAATCAGCCTGCAAGTTAGAACTGAATGTAAACAGGAACAACAAAGCCCTTCATTTTTATCATAAGATGGGGTTTACCATATCCAGGGAAGAAAACATTGATATTGGCGAAGGTTTTTTTATGGATGATTACGTGATGGAGTTAAAAGTTTAGCATTGGTATTTAGCCCCAAACCAATTGGTGTGTTTCCTTAATTATCCCCATAACAAAAACGCTCTGCACATTTCCCATATTCTCAATCTGGCTTAAACGGTTAACGTGAAAATCATAGTAACTATCCATATTCTCCTCCACTACCTTCAACATAAAATCAAATTCACCGGAAATATTATAACACTCAATTACTTCATTTAACGCATTGATGGTTTTAATAAATTTCACTCCCGCATTTTTACTGTGTTCTTTTAAACTCACATAACAGATCACCATCAGCCCTTTTTTTACTTTGGCATGATCTACCAGGGTAGCGTATTGCTTAATCACGCCGTTTTGTTCCAAACGCTTTATTCGCTCGTGCACTGGTGTGGTGCTTAAGTGTATTTTTGCAGATATCTCCTTAACAGTGATGCGTGCATTTTCCTGTAAAAGTTTCAATATGGCCAGGTCCATCTTATCTAAGGCAGGCATCGTAATAGTTGTTTGTTCTTTTTGAGCTGTTTTTTTCATGATAAACTATTAATTTATCCTACAAAATAACCAATAATCTAAACTTTATCCCAAATTTTTTAAATTGAATAGAATTTATTACTATAAAAACTACATTTGTGTTCTAAAACAAATAAATATGTCAACAATAGCAGAAAAAGGTATCGATTTCGCCCTTGAATACAAGGTGGCAGATATGAGCCTTGCAGCATGGGGCCGCAAAGAAATTATGTTAGCTGAAGCAGAAATGCCAGGCCTGATGAGCTTAAGAGCAGAATATGGTGCAAGCCAGCCATTGAAAGGTGCACGCATCGCTGGTTGTCTTCACATGACAATTCAAACAGCAGTTTTAATTGAAACACTTATCGCTTTAGGTGCGGAAGTTAAATGGAGCAGCTGTAACATTTTCTCTACACAAGACCAGGCTGCTGCTGCAATTGCCGCCGCAGGTATTGGTGTATATGCATGGAAAGGACAAACACAGGAAGAAGCTGACTGGTGCATTGAACAGACTTTATTTTTCGGCAGCGCCGACAAACCATTGAACATGATCCTGGATGATGGTGGTGACCTTACCAACGTAGTTTTTGATAAATACCCGGAATTGATCGCGAACATCAAAGGATTGAGCGAAGAAACCACTACAGGTGTTCACCGTTTATACGAGCGTATGGCTAATGGCACCCTGCCTATTCCTGCAATCAATGTAAATGATTCAGTTACCAAATCTAAATTTGATAACAAATATGGTTGTAAAGAATCATTGGTTGATTCTATACGCCGTGCTACCGATGTAATGATGGCTGGTAAAGTTGCTGTTGTTGGTGGATATGGTGATGTTGGAAAAGGATCTGCAGAAAGTTTACGTGGGGCTGGTGCACGTGTAATCGTTACTGAAATAGACCCGATATGTGCTTTACAGGCAGCAATGGACGGCTTTGAAGTTAAGAAAATGATTGACGCTGTTAAAGAAGCTGATATCATCGTTACAGCTAGTGGTTGCCGTGACCTTATTACTGCTAAGCATTTTGAAGCAATGAAAGACAAAGCAATCGTTTGTAACATCGGTCACTTCGATATCGAAATTGATATGGCATGGTTGAACCAAAATCATGGTGAAACTAAAAACACCATCAAACCACAGGTTGATCTTTATACCATCAATGGTAAAGATGTGATCATCCTTGCTGAAGGCCGTTTGGTTAACTTAGGTTGTGCTACTGGCCACCCAAGTTTTGTAATGAGTAACTCATTCACCAACCAAACCCTTGCCCAGATTGAACTTTGGACAAACACTGATAAATACGAAAACAAAGTATATGTGTTGCCTAAACAACTTGATGAAAAAGTTGCCCGTTTACACCTTGCTAAAATTGGTGTTGTACTGGAAGAATTAACTACAGAACAATCTGAATACTTAGGCGTGCCTAAAGAAGGTCCGTTTAAGGCTGAGATGTACCGTTATTAATTAATAACTGAATAACATATAATAAACCCGCTCCGGAAAGAGCGGGTTTTATTTTTTGCCCGGCAGTATATAATAACCCGGCTTTATTGGCGTCACACTCTTGTACAGTATCGCTTTGTTCAGCAGTTTGTCTAATGCTCAATCATGCCCACCAACGAGCAACTTACTTTAAAAACGAAAACATTATGTAGTTTGCAATAAAAATAAACTTTGTTCATTAATATACATAGTCCACATTCATCTCATCAACATGAATGGGCAATACAAAATCTTTACAAAGATTTTAATACTATGCATCCAGGCGGAGTTTACTCAACAGGTTTGCATCCATGGTTCATAGAAGCTAACAGCTTGCAGCAGAAGTTGAATGAACTGAAACAGGCAAGCATACAAAATAATGTAGTTGCTATTGGAGAATGTGGACTGGATAAGGTTTGCAAAACAAACATGCAATTACAGGAAGATGCATTTGTGGCGCAGGTGCAATGGGCAAATGAAATCAACAAACCGTTGATCATTCATTGCGTGCGGTCTTATGATGAGGTTCTGCTTTTACTGAAGCAGCTGGATAATAAAGTGCCAGCCATTTTTCATGGATTCAATAAAAATATTACTCTTGCAAAAAAAATTATCGATGATGGTTACTATCTGAGCTTCGGCAAAGCATTGTTTCATCAAAATACAAAAGAAGTATTTGCTGCCATTCCATTAAATACTGCTTTTATGGAAACGCACGATACAGGCATTACAATCGATTCCATTTATAGAGAAGCTGCGGATGCTAAAAACATTTCTGTAGAAGCCTTAATTTTGCAAATAGAAAAAAACGCCATTGCTGTTTTTAAGCAGCTTTAATTCAGTAATAACATGGATACATCATGGTTATCGAGAACAACCTTATTAATTGGTGAAGAAAAATTACAACTATTAAACAATTCTCATATAATGGTTATTGGGCTCGGCGGCGTAGGCTCCTATGCAGCTGAATTTATTTGCAGGGCCGGCGCTGGACAAATGACGATCATTGACGGTGATGTGGTAGATTCAACTAACCGTAACCGGCAGTTGGTAGCACTTTCTACCAATCATGGTATATCTAAAGCAGATATCATGGCAGAGCGGCTGTTGGCTATCAACCCCGAGATCAAATTAAATGTGGTTAAGGAATTTATCAACCCCGAAATGGTGGAGCGACTGTTCGCCTACAAACCAGACTATATTGTAGATGCCATCGACAGCATTACGCCCAAACTTACCGTAATGAAAATGGCGCTTGAAAAAAAAATACCCATCGTTAGTAGTATGGGAGCCGGTGGAAAGTTTGACCCAACCCTGTTGCAAGTGGCAGATATTTCAAAAACTTATAATTGCCCGTTTGCACAGCAAATAAGAAAAATGTTGAAAAAAGATAAAATTTATAAGGGTATTAAAGTAGTATTTTCCCCGGAAGAAAATAAAAAAGACAGCCTGGTGATGACAGACGGCAGCAACTTTAAAAAATCTGCTTACGGAACAATGTCGTACCTGCCCGCTACTTTTGGCGCAGTAGTTTCATCGGTAGTGATCCGCGATTTGATGGAACCATACCATGAAAAACCAATACTGTAATTCAACACATCAATGCTCTTCCTCAAAATAGATTCTGTAAAACTTCTTACCATGTTCATCAACGCCTTTTTCTATCAAGTCGCGGCGGCCATGAATATAAATATGAAAATTTTTATCCAGTTTCAAAATTGATTTAAAAAGCTTTTGTTGTTTTTTTACTGCCGATAAGTTAATATCAAATTGGTCTTCAATATCATAATTACGGGCTGTTTCAAAATTCTTTTTATACTCCTTAAAACTTTCGGCTATTTCCGGCTGATCTATCACTTCGTTGGCAAATTCATCTAAATTAAATTGATCATGCGTTTTAAAATAATCCATGCTCCTGTTCATCAGTTCCAACTGCTCTGATTTACCTGCTTCAAATTTCTCAGGAAATTCGTTCGTGGCAAACTGCCTGCACAAAGCCAGGTATTTATCTGTGTGATGATAATCATTGGCAATTGGCTGCACCTGCAAAAAATCGTTTATCCAATACTGTGCGTCCTGTTGCTTATTGGTATGGTCTATAACACATACCTTGTAACCCTCTGCTGCATTTGATTTAAATACCAGGCATCCTTTATCTGGTTTGTGAATATTGATGCCGTCCTCCTGTATCAATTCCAGGCTGAGGCCATGTTCAAATACTTTTAAAAATGTTTCCTTATTCTCTGATTTAAAAATTCCTATAGCCTGAATAAAATCATTTTCAAAAGGAATATTATCTAAATGAACAACATACAATTCACCGTCCTTTACTTTTACATGTGTGGATTTACTATAAAGGAACTGCGCCAGCTTATTACTATTTTCTATAAACGTTTCCTTATCGGCAAACATCTGCGTTACATAACTGTAAACTTCATTCATTCCAATATCATGCAAATGGGTAAACTGGTTCAGTTCATTTTCATTGATTGCTCCTAAAAAATACTTAGTTAGTAGTTTTTGCACAATAGCATCATTCAAAGTAAGGCAGTTTAAGGATAGCTTCAAGTCTTCTCCCCGTGTTGGATTGCCCACTTTATGAACGATCGTTCTTAGTATGGTAACGTTTTCAATTCCTGTCATTCGGCAAAAATAAGGAATCAAAAATCTTAACAAGGCTTTTGATTCCTTTACAGATTCCTTAACGTATGTGCCACTACTTTTATGCAAACAAAAATTAATGTATGAATCAAAAACCATCAAATGCTTTTATCGCTGCTTCCTGGGTAGCCCTTGGTTGTGGAATGATAGGATTTCTTGTGGGATTGTGGCGGGCCGAAATGCCGCTTAATGAAAAAGGTTATTATTTTACCGTGTTGATGTTTGGGCTTTTCGCCGTTGTTTCACTGCAAAAAGCGGTGCGGGACAAACTCGATAATTTACCTGTAACGGATATCTATTTTGGACTGGCTTGGTTTGCAACAATACTATCCATCGTATTGCTTGTTATCGGTTTATGGAATGCCACCCTATTACCTAGTGAAAAAGGATTTTATGCTTTTGCATTTCTCCTGGCCTTGTTTGGCGCTATTGCGGTACAAAAAAATATCAGGGATAGCAGTGAGCTAAATAACTTGTCAATACGAGAATAAGCTTCTCCGCCTTACTATCAGTGCATTTACTTTTCCGGTTAATTTCGGATCCTTCTGAAAGCCCCTTCACTAAAAAGTAGGGGCTTCTGATTTATAAAACAAGAAGATTGACATATACAAAAGAATGATGTTCATCTTTACATTCTATCAATTTAATTCTTACGAAATGTAATTCAAAATAAACAACAAAATAAAACATACTAACTTTGAAAAAATGTTTTAATTCAATGACAAAGCTTTCTGTGAACATCAACAAACTGGCAACCCTCAGAAATTCCCGGGGTGGCAATAATCCCGACCTTTTAAAGGCTGCCAGAAACATTGAACGTTTTGGAGCAGATGGCATCACGGTACATCCACGCCCGGATGAACGACATATCCGGTACCAGGATGTTGCGGATCTTAAGAAAATACTCACAACCGAATTTAATATTGAAGGAAACCCTACAGAAGATAAATTTGTACAACTTGTTTTGGCCAATAAACCAACCCAGGTTACGCTGGTACCTGATAGTTTAGGCCAACTTACCAGCAATCATGGCTGGGATACTATCAGGCATGCTGTTTGCTTAAAGGAAATTATTGCTGTTTTTAAAAATAACGGCATCAGGGTTTCAATATTTGTTGATCCGGTAGTAGAGATGGTGGAGGCGGCTAAGATCACCGGTACCGACCGAATAGAATTGTACACAGAAGCTTATGCAAAAGAAGCAGCAAATGGTAATAAAACGTTAGCCATTGCCCCATATATTGCTGCGGCAAATAAAGCCAATGAACTTGAACTGGGAATCAATGCTGGCCACGACCTTGATTTAAACAACCTGGCCTTCTTTTCTAAAAATATTTCGGGATTAAAAGAGGTTTCCATCGGGCATGCACTTATTTGTGATGCCATCAATCTGGGACTGGAAAACACGGTGCAACTTTATAAACGCTGCTTAAAATAAAAATAACATCAGGAAAAATATTAACTCCTGGTTATTTAAGAAGACTCTCCAGTTTACTATCAAGTGCTGCTCCTCTAAGATTTTTTCCTATTACGATCCCATTGGGATCTACCAGAAAATTTTGAGGAATGCTTTGTATCTGGAATTGTTGGGCAACCGCATTACTCCAGAATTTAAGATCGCTGATATGCGTCCAGGCAAGTCCATCGGCTGCAATGGCGTCTAACCATGGCTGTTTTGATTTATCCAATGATACACCCAATACGGTGAAATTCTTATTTTTATACCTGTTATATGCATTCAACACATTTGGATTTTCCTGGCGGCACGGGCCACACCAACTGGCCCAAAAATCAACTAACACATATTTCCCCCTGAACGAAGAAAGACTTACCAGGTTACCCGATGTATCTGCCTGCGAAAAATCTGCCAATGGTTTTCCCAATGGGTTTTTTCTTGCTTCCCCAATCATCTGGGCTATATAGTTTCCTATTGGTGATGCCTGCACCTGGGGATCAAGGGCAGTAAATAGTTCTTCCATCAATGAACTGTTAGCTGTAAGCTGGTTATTCCTGTAAATGGCCAACGGGGCGATATATGAACTTTTATTTTTCCTGGCAAAATCTTCTGCAATACCAGCTGCTTTGTTGATCGTTGCCTGGTCCATCCCCGGCGCACCTTCCTGGGAAAATAACTTTTCATAAGGTTTCACAGAATTATTGAAGCTGGTGAAATCATCATTAGAAACCGAACCTTTTACTACAGCTTTATCCAATGCATCTTTTACCGCTGAAACGGTTACCGTACTGTTGTCGAGAAACAAGGTGATATATGGACCCGCTTTGTTAAAAGAGATCAGTTTAAAATCGGGCGATTGCACACTGCCTTTGAAACTGAAACGGCCATTTTCAATTTTAGTAGAAAGTTCCGGCTGGCCATTATTCCCGTTCAAAAGGTCAACATTTGTACCTTCGGCAAAACCAGAGATACTTCCGTTTATAACAAAACCACTAGCTGCATCTGCTGGTTTTACAGCTGCTTTTTTTGTTTTACTCTGTGCAAATCCAATAAAAGGCAACAGCATAATAAAAAGGAAATACTTCTTCATATTTGTAAAATTTATGATCAGCCAGGCAGGCTGCGTTGCAATTTAACTGGTTTTGGCATTTTTACCTAACCATAGGGGCAAAAATTAACAACCTTACTACGAAATATCTTTGATAAGCTTTATAAAATCTCTGGTAACCTCGCCGATATTGCCTTTACTGCCAAGTGCCTGGATATAAGCACTACCTATGATCCCGCCCGCTGAATGCCTGCAGGCCTGCTCAAAACCGGCCTTGTCTTTTATTCCAAAACCCACCAGGAGTGGATTACTGAGTTTAAGTGCTTGTAATTTTTTTAAATATTCCTGCGGCAAAACACCCGGCTCATTACTACCTGTGGTGGAAGAAGATGAAACAACATACAAAAAACCACTGGTAACCCCGTCTGCTTCCCTTATTCTCTTTACTGACATTTCCGGGGTGATCAAAAAAATTACATGAAGCCCGTAGTTTTTAAAAAGTGCCTGGTACTCATTTTTAAATTCAAACATGGGCAGGTCGGGAAGAATGATAGCATGAACGCCGGCTTCACTGGCATCGCGACAAAATTTTTCCATCCCATACTGAAGTACAGGGTTAAGGTAACCCATCAATATAACAGGAATGGTTAAACGATCCTGAACTTCTTTCAACTGCTCAAACAGCAACTTCATATTCATGCCATTTTGCAGCGCCGTTTTGTTACTTTCCTGGATTACAGGGCCATCGGCGATAGGGTCGCTGTAGGGCATTCCTATCTCGATCATATCAGCACCGTTTTTTTGCAAGGCAAGCATAACTTCAACTGTACTGTCTAAAGCAGGATAACCAGCTGTACAATACATATTCAATAGATTTTTCTTTCCAGTCAGAAAGAGTTGATCCAACTTATTCATAATAGCCGCTAAAATTTACAAATACTTCATATAGGTAGAAAGGTCTTTGTCGCCCCTACCACTAAGGCATATTACAACTACATCGTCTTTTTTAAAAGAGATATCTTTAAGAATTGCAAAAGCATGAGCAGTTTCCAGTGCCGGGATAATGCCTGTTGAGGCAGATAGTTTATAAGCAGCAACCAATGCTTCTTCATCCGTAGCACTTTTAAAGATTGCCCTGCCCTGCTTGTATAAATTTGCATGCAAAGGGCCAATACCCGGGTAATCAAGCCCGGCCGAAATACTATGGGGTTCTGTAACCTGCCCATCTGCTGTTTGCATGAGCAGGCTTTTGCTTCCATGCAGAATACCTGTTGTACCTAATTGCGTAGTGGCGGCGGATTGACCGGTATGCAATCCTAACCCTGCAGCTTCTACGGCAATAAGAGTTACTTTCTTTTCATCAAGGAAATGATAAAAAGCTCCGGCTGCATTACTGCCGCCTCCCACACATGCAATCACGTGTGTAGGTAAAGCATTACCTGTTTGCTTCTTCAGCTGCGCTTTTATTTCTTTGCTGATGATGCTCTGAAAACGGGCTACCAAATCCGGGTATGGATGCGGCCCAACCACGCTTCCTATTATATAATGTGTATTGTGCGGGTGATTTATCCAGTCGCGGATCGCTTCATTGGTAGCATCTTTCAATGTTTTGCTCCCGCTTGTTGCAGGAACAATAGTTGCTCCAAGCATTTTCATCCGTGCAACGTTTGGCGCCTGCCGTTCCATATCTTTTTCACCCATATAGATAATACATTCCAGTCCACGCAAAGCGCATACGGTAGCTGTAGCTACGCCATGCTGACCAGCACCTGTTTCGGCAATGATCCTTTTTTTGCCCAATTTTTCTGCCAACAGCACCTGGCCGATGCTATTGTTGATCTTATGGGCACCGGTATGACACAGATCTTCCCGCTTAAGGAAAATATTTGTTCCAAACTCCCGACTAAGGCTATCCGCAAAAAATAATGGTGTTGGGCGGCCGGCAAAATCTTTCAGCAAATAAGCAAATTCCTTTTTAAAGGATTTTGTGCCGGTGATCTTTTTATATTTTTTTTGAAGCTCTGCTATATTAGGATAAAGCATCTCTGGAATAAAAGCCCCTCCAAATTCACCATAATATCCCTGCTTGTCGGGATGGGTAAAAATGCTGTTGTGTTTCTCACTTTTCTTCATCGTGTTCCTGCTATTTCGCCGCCTTCGTTCTAAGGGCATGCATAAATTTCAATACCAATACCATGTCTTTCACACCGGGAGATTTTTCAAACTGGCTGTTAAGGTCTACCCCGTAAAAGTCCGGATGCTTTAGTTTCTTTATCAGCGCAGCGTCTTCGGAGCCGATTCCACCAGCAAGAAAAAATGGTTTTTCAATTTTAGCTGACTCAATTTTACTCCAGTCGAATTTTTCGCCTGATCCGCCAAAACCATGTATAGATGCAGTGTCAAATAAATAATAATCACACACTTCATCATATTCTTTGATCAGGTAATCAATAGACTTATCGTTAGTGGTTATGCGAAAAGTTTTGATCACTTCAATTTCACCTGATATTGCTTCACAAAGGTGTGGTGATTCATCTCCATGCAACTGAACCAGGTCCAGCCCGAAACGTTCCACTGTATCCATGATCTCGTCGTATTCTGCATTTACAAAAACTCCTACTTTTTTAACATCAAGGTCACTATCCCTGATATCAGCTTCTGCAATCTTTTCGCCAACAAACCTGGGAGATGCTTTGTAAAAATTTAAGCCGGCAAAATCAACTTCCAAACCATCCAGCTGCTGCAATTGTTTCATGCTTGTAATTCCACATACTTTTATGTTCATCGTTTTCTATTTTAAAATGTGTGCGAACTTCTTCGCTCTTTATAATTTTTCAACAAAATCTCTAAATGCATTACCTGGCTCTGCTGATCTCATAAAAACCTCTCCTGCCAGGAACCCCTGGTAACCTTCTTCTTTAAATCGCCTGATCGTTTGAGCTTCATCAATACCACTTTCCGCAATCTTCACAATCCCTTCAGGAATTAATTTACTCAAAGCTATGGAATGATTGATATCTACTTCAAATGTTTTAAGATTCCGATTGTTGATTCCCACCATATCGATATCACTGCAAAGATGGTCTAATTCTACCTGATCATGAATTTCGAGTATTACTTCCATGCCAAGTTTTTTGGCCAGGTGTGCATACATCTTTACCTCTTCAACTGAAAGGCACGCAGCAATTAACAGGATCACATCTGCTCCCATGGCTTTTGAAGCAAGTACCTGGTAGGGATCTATAATAAAATCCTTTCTTAAAATGGGAATTTTATTTGCACGGGCATTCAGGATATCTTCTGTGTTACCGCCAAAAAAAAACTCATCAGTTAGTACAGATAAACCTGAAGCCCCAAACTTCGTGTAAGCGCTGGTAACAGCAAAAACATCAGCCTCTTTGTTAATAAATCCACGCGACGGTGATTTCCTTTTGAATTCTGCAATAATCCCGGAAGTATTTCCTGAGAGCAGGATGTTTTTTAAGGAAAAAGCCTGGCGATTAAAAAAGGACGAATTGCGAAGCTCATGTTCCGGTACGCTTTGCTTAATAATTTCCAGTTCTGCTTTTTTATGAGTCGTAATTTTCTGCAGGATATCCATATCAATTAACCAGGGTTTTAAGTGATGCATACGCTGCCCCGCTTTCCAGACTTTCTACGGCAAGCTGATAGCAGGTTTCATATTCGCTATATTTACCAGTTGAGAAGATGGCCATCGCCGCATTGGCTATTACCACTGCGTTTTGCGCCCACGTGCCTTCACCTTTAATGATCTTTAGAAAAATAGCTGCTGCTTCCTTAACCGTGTTTCCTCCATAGATATCGGATGGCTGTACCATTCTTTTTCCCAATTGGTAAGCTGTCATTATTTTTTCACCGTTCCGGTTTATCAGTTTTGTGTCGCCGGTCAATGAGATTTCATCATATCCTTCCAGGCTATGAATAATCGTGAACGCAGCTGCTTCCTGCTGAAATATATAGCTGTATAACCTGGCCATTTCCAGGTTGTAAACACCAACCAGCCGATAAGCCGGTGATGCAGGATTTACCATGGGGCCCAACATATTAAAAAAAGTACGCACAGCAAGGTTTTTTCTTGCAGCACTTACCGCTTTCAGGGCCGGGTGAAACAAGGGAGCATGCAGGAAGCAGATATTTGCCTTTTCCAGTTCGCTGTTCAGGATATTGTTATCAGTTTTAAAAACATACCCTAATTGCTCCATTACGTTGGAAGCGCCACTTATAGAAGAAGAACCATAATTGCCGTGCTTGGCAACTTTTTGCCCCGCCCCCGCAACAATAAAACTGCTTAGAGTGGAAATATTAAAACTGTTTTTACCATCGCCACCAGTACCAACAATATCAATGAGTTCATTATTACCAAGGTTAACTTGCAGGCAAACTTCCAGCAAAGCATCCTTAAATCCCTGCAGTTCTGCTATGGTAATACTTCGCATAAGATATACCGTTATGAAGGCAGCCAGTTCGCTCTCATTGTACATGCCACGGGAAATATTGATCAAAACTTCTTTCGACATTTCCCGGCTGAGGGCTTTGTATTCAAATAAATGACTGAGTATTTTTTTCATACATTTTTTTCTTTAAAGTCTGCTGTTTTATTCACACAACCAGTTCCGTATGATCGTTTCGCCACAGGGCGTAAGTACGCTTTCCGGGTGAAACTGCACCCCCTGTACATCAAAATTTTTATGTTGCAATCCCATGATATAATCGTTTTCATCAACGGCTGTTACTTCAAGTTCTTCGGGAAAATTTTCTTTTGAAACAATCCAGCTATGATACCTGCCCACCATTTCCTGTGGTGGAATGCCTTTAAAG
The DNA here is from genome assembly GCA_031411955.1 of Ferruginibacter sp. Lineage (GTDB taxonomy): Bacteria > Bacteroidota > Bacteroidia > Chitinophagales > Chitinophagaceae > Ferruginibacter. The sequence goes on along the minus strand of JANOCC010000037.1, from coordinate 176,973 downwards.
AGTTTTGTAACAACACCAGTAAATAATAAGGGTGTTGCAATGCCATGGTACACAGTATCCAGGTTTACCAAAGAGGCTCCAAATGCTTCTCCAATAGCCTGGTGCCCAAGACAAACTCCTAAGATAGATTTGGATGCTGCATATTCTTTTACCAGGGGAAGCAGAAATCCTGCTTCATTGGGTATACCCGGACCGGGAGACAAAATAATCTTGTCATACTTCTTTACATCTTCCAATGCCAATGCATCATTCCGTATAACATCCACTTTGTTGTGCAATATCTTCTCTACAAGCTGTACAAGGTTGTAGGTAAAAGAATCATAATTATCAAAAACAAGTACTTTAATCATGCCAATGGTTTTAGTTGCTGATAGATTGAGCGAGGTCAACCGCATTTTTCAAGGCTATCAATTTATTATTTACTTCCTGCAATTCTGCGGCAGGTTTACTAGCTACGGTAATACCTGCGCCAGCCTGACAAATAAGGGTATTGTGCTGGCTAAGGAATGTTCTGATCATGATCGCATGATTGCAATTCCCGTTAAATCCAATATAGCCTATCATACCGCCGTAAAAACCGCGTGATACATTTTCAATTTCATCAATCAGTTGCATGGATTTAAATTTTGGTGCACCACTTAATGTACCTGCAGGAAAAGTACCGGCCATTATTTTAAAGGGATTACTTTCTTCAGCAATAAAACCCTTCACTTTACTTACGAGGTGAATCACATGCGAATAATATTGTACTTTTTTAAACTCAGTAACGGTTACCCCTGTAGCCATTTTACCGAGATCATTTCTTGCAAGGTCTACCAACATTACATGTTCTGCATTTTCCTTTACATCATTTTCAAGTTCCTTTGCAAGTGCTACATCAGTATCATCATCACCGGTACGCCTAACTGTTCCAGCAATGGGATGCAGCATGGCTATTTTATTGTCAATAATTAGCTGGCTTTCAGGGGATGAACCCAGGAGTTTATAATCACCGTAATCAAAATAAAACAGGTAAGGGCCAGGGTTAATGCTACGCAGGGCACGATAAACATTAAACTCATCGCCGGTAAATTGTTGATGGAACCTCCTGCTCAATACTACCTGGAAGCTATCTCCCCTTTGACATGCTGCAATGCCCTTTTGCACCATAGCCATATATGCGTCCCCCGTCATATTTGAAGTTTCCTCTCCTTTGATACCAAATGGAAATACGGGAACATCTTTACTCCTGATGATACTTTCAACTATTTCCATTTCAGAATCTACTCCTTCAAAATGATTCTCACAAATATATAATTCATCTTTAAAATGATCGATGATGATAACATACTGGTATAACCTGTACCGTATAAGTGGAATATCGGGCTGTGTAGTTTGTTTTTTTAACCGGATCGTTTCAAAAAAAGAAACGGCATCATAACTGGTATAGCCAAATAATCCCTGTGCCAGCGTTACCTGTTTATTCTTAGCGGGTTCAGGCTGAAAGCGTTGCAGGAATCCCAACAGCATAGTAGTTACATCTGAAGAGGCTGTTATAGATATCTTTTGTGGCTGTTGTGCTGGCAGTTTATATTCTGCTGAACTATGATCGGTGATTTCTATGCCGCCAATAGCATTTATGCCTATGATTGAAAGACTATTTTCTGCAGCATGTGAATCTGAACTTTCCAATAAGATGGTGTCTCGGAAGCGGTCACGCAGCCGAAGATATATTCCAACCGGAGTATATAGATCTGCCGGGATCTTTTTAAAACTGGTATTAAATATTATTTTCTTCATCGTTATTATCTTTTATGATCAAGATCCTAAGCCTTTTTCTAAAATAAAAAAAATCAAGCCTTAAAATGTTTGGTACTATTAATAGTACAACAGGTTTAAAAATATTCAGTTTCAAAATTAATTGCGGTAATAGAAAAAGCCCCAACGATGTGTTGAGGCCTCCATATTATATAAATAGATCCAGCTAACACCTCATCGACAGATAATGTGCCAACGCCAGTTTGTGTTATTTGAATAATTGTTCGTCATTTGATAGGCAAATATCAGAACAAATAACGGAATAAAAAATTTTTAGTACATTCATTAAAAGAAAAAGAATGCTAATACAGCATAAAAAAGAAGAAATGCGTGGCCGGTTTTATATAGAAGAAGCCAACAAAAGGCTGGCGGAGCTTGACTATTCGCTTTCGTCAGGCGTTATGGCTATTCTGCATACTGAAGTAGATGAAAAATTAAAAGGTAAAAATATTGGATACAAACTGGTAACGCAGGCAGCTGACTATGCAAGGGAAAATGGTTTGAAGATCATCCCGGTTTGCCCGTTTGCCCATGCTCTGTTTGAAAAAAAGAAGGCAGAATTTACAGATGTGGCTTTTAATTAACTTTTTGTGTTTTGCTTGCCAAGAAGGAAGGAGCCAAGAAAGATATAAACACAAAGAAAAATCCCTGTTAAAATTTAGGAGCAATTTAACGATAAGCTGAAATAATTCAAACATCTTTGCCACATGAAAACAGGTTTTGTTTTTTTACTTATTTTCCTGCTACTTAGCGGTAAAGCTGCTCAGGCACAGAAGATCGACAGTATCTTTGTTCACCTGTACACAGACAGTTTAAAAAAAGGCACTTACAACTATATCAATATCGATGGCCTTTTGTCCTCCGGAAAATATATTCCATTAGATACCAGCCAGCTTAGTTTTTCCAGCTCATATGGAAAATTTTTTGGTAATAGTTTATTTATAGACCATGACTGTAAAGAAGAGAAAGTGAGCATACATGTTGTTCTGAATAATAACAAACAAGTGAAAAAAGATTTTGTGATGTACATTAAAAAGAAAGAAGACCCGCAGTTAAAAACAGAAAAGCAGGTTATGGATGAATTAAGATCAAAGCATTAGGTTTTACTATTTTTTTTTGGAAATAAAAAGCCCGTTCATCTTTTTTGAACGGGCTTTTAATATGTAGAAATGCCTTACGCAAACTTTTTTGCATCTTCCAGGAATTTGGCCAGTCCGATGTCTGTTAATGGATGTTTTAGAAGGCCAAGTATTGATTCTAACGGACATGTACATACGTCGGCCCCAGCTTCAGCACATTTTATGATATGATTAGGATTACGAATAGATGCTGCAAGTATTTCAGTTTGATACCCCTGTACATTAAATATCTGCCTTAGTTGGTGTATCAACTCCATACCATCCCAGCCACTGTCGTCGATTCTCCCAATAAACGGAGACACATATGAAGCGCCCGCTTTAGCAGCCAATATTGCTTGCCCGGCTGAAAACACGAGTGTACAGTTGGTGCGGATACCATTTTCGGTAAACCATTTTATTGCTTTTATGCCATCTTTTATCATGGGCACTTTTACAACGATATTCTTGTGAATAGTTACTAACTTTTTACCTTCTGCAATGATACCATCAAAATCTGTGGATATAACTTCGGCACTGATATCACCTTCTACCATTTCACAAATTGTTTTGTAATGCTGCATTACAGCCTCCTGTCCTTTAACGCCTTCTTTTGCCATTAAGGAAGGATTGGTTGTTACACCATCAAGTATACCAAGGTCGTTGGCTTCTTTTATCTGAGCAAGATTTGCTGTATCTATAAAAAATTTCATAGTTAAATGCTCATTTTTATGAGCTTTCATTTAAAATTTGAATGATTAAATTACATGGCAAATTTAACCGAATTGGCAGATTAATCTCTAAAATATTTGAACAAGCTATCAAATAACAAAATAATAATCAATAACAGCATGCATAAATATTTCTAATGCAAAAAGTGAAATTATTAAATGTAAACTTGTTTTACCCTATATTTGCACCCGGCAAGTCTTATACGACCAGCTCCTATTGAACTCCCCCAGGACCGGAAGGTAGCAAGGGTAGATGGTTGAGCGGTGCGATGTAAGTAACTTGCCTTTTTTTATGCCCTTTTTTTTATAACTAAGAGAAAATCAGGTAACCTTATTTCGTAGAAATTCCTGCTTTTAGTATTAAAAACTGAACCCTGGTCTATCAGACCGCGAATTGATGCTTCCAACTCCAATAAGCTGGTCGCTGCGATCTGTGAAAGATTTATAGTAAATAAGTATGGTATATGAATTCTCCGTTTCCCAATAATTTCCTTCCAGTTCTGTTTTTTGAGTTGGGTCATTTTTGTCAACTGCTATATAGGTATAATTATAATAGCCTTGTTTCATGAAAGTACTTACTTCGTACTTCAATGTTTCGGGGTTGTAGATCATTTTCCACTTATCATCAAGCTGGTACCCGGTAAAAAAACCAGCAAGGTAAATGTCTTTGTTCGGGTATTCGGTACCGTCTGGCCTTGCAAAACTAAAGCGCACCGTGGCATAATCACCCTGCCAGAACGGGTTGATGCTCTCATAAGTAATAATATTATACATGCCATTATAATCCGGAAAATATACATACCGCTGCCCGGTTCTGTCAATATCTGTCCTCAAATAAATATCAGTAAATGTTTTTGCATAATCAGCATGATCTACCCTGTCGCTTTGTAAACGGAAGCTTCTCAGATCGAGCCAGCGCCATTCTTTTCCTCCAGGAAAAACAGCAATATTTTCTGCACTGTAATCCAATGTGTTTCCTCTAACAAAAGTTGGTGCAATATCCCGCTGTGCAATATCCCAGCGGTTGTTTTGAAGAATAACCACTTTCACCTGTTGTGCAGCACTAAAGCTGTTGATACCGGAAATATTTGCGGCAAATTTTATTTTTTGATGCGTGTAAAACCTGTCGGGAGTAAAAGGTTGCAATACCGCAGCAGTGATAGCAGCTTTCTGATCAAGCACCAGCATTTGTTTTGTGAATACCAGTTTAGAAGTATCACCATCCAGAAAAACCTTCAAAAGGTAGTTGCCAGACCTTGTTGGCGCAGAATTCGCTTCCGGTAAAAATGCCTGGTAATGTGTATAGCGTGTTAAGGCATATGAAGAATACCTGTATGTAGTGATTCGGTTTTGAGTAAAGCCCTTTATATAATCAAACGGGCTTAAATTAACCGGTTGCCAGTTGTAATCACACAGTACATAAGTGTAGTAATAGCTCTTCACATTACCTTCCATGTCATCAAACTCCAGCTCCAGCTTGTCGTTGCTGCTAAGATTATAAACAGGTAATTCCTGCTGGTTACCATACTTAAATAATTGCGCTGTTCGGATATTTGATTTGACCACCCTTTCTACATTTTGCGCTTTCAGATCTACCGAAAATACGCAAATGAAGATCAAAATAAAATACCTGCAAAACCGCATGGCGTTCTTTTAATTGTTTAATTAATTTACTTTTGAAAGATAGCAAATTTATCACGATTGAATGTATCATTATTTATAGCCAGGCGTATTGCATCTGTTAAACAAAAAACATTTTCACGCTTCATTATACGGCTCGCTATCAGTGCTACAGCCCTAAGCGTTGCAGTAATGATTGTGGCCCTAAGCTTCGTGAATGGATTTCAAAGCGTAATTAGTAAAAAAGTGTTCAGTTTTTGGGGACATATACGGGTTCAGCAAAACCTCGAGGACAAGGTAAATACGGCTGAAGAGTACCCTATTTACAGGAATGATACGGTAGAACGTTACCTGCGAAGTATTCCTGAAGCCGTCTCAGTAGAAAGATATGCAACAAAATCGGGCATACTTAAATTTGAAACAGGTATAGAAAGTGTTTTGTTAAAAGGTGTAGACAGCAGCTTCAATTTTAACAGGATGGCTTCTTTTTTAAAGGACGGTAAATGGCTTTCCTTTAAAGACAGCGGTTATAGTAAACAGATCAATATAAGTTTTTACACCGCAAACCAGTTAAAAATAAAAACAGGCGACAGCCTAATCGTATTTTTTTTCAGGCAAGATAAAAGTTATACGGCAAGGCGTTTAATTGTTGCAGGTATTTTTAAAACAGGTATCGAAGAATATGACAAAAATTTTGCATTGTGCGATATTAATCTTGTGCGAAGGCTTAATAACTGGGAACCGGGGCAGATTGGTGGCTACGAAGTTTTTTTGAATGATTACCGGCTAACCGATTCCGTTAGTAATAAAGTTTACCAGGAACTGCCAGATTCCTGGTATGCAAAAAGCATACGGGAGATATATCCGAATATATTCGATTGGCTAAATTTACAGGGGCAATTGAAAAATATCCTGCTGGCCATTATGATGATAGTTGCCGCCGTAAATCTAATTACATGCCTCATCATCCTGGTTTTAGAAAGAACCACAATGACGGGAATTTTGAAAGCTGTGGGCGCATCCGATTGGAAAGTGCAAAAGATCTTTTTATACAATACCTCTTTTATTGCCATTGTGGGAATAGTGGCTGGCACAATAATAGGACTGGGAATTTGCTGGTTGCAGCAAGAAACCGGTTTCATAAAACTAAACGAAGACGCCTACTATATGAGTACTGCCAGTGCAGAAATAATATGGTGGCAGGTTGTATTGGTAGACCTGGTAACACTGCTGGTTTGCTTTTCCACCCTAATCATTCCTACTATGTTGATAAGGAAAGTAAACCCGGTAAAAGCAATTCAATTCAGGTAACAGCAACGTACATCATTTAATTTACCCTGGTTTTAAGCGAATACAATATTATGCCGGTTGCTACCGATGCATTTAGTGATTCTGCCCAACCTGATTTAGGAATTGTTATTTTTTCATCCGCCAGTTTCAATACAGCTTCGCTGATGCCGTTAGATTCATTACCAATGATCACAATCGCCTCGCTTACCTGCTGCACCTGTTGAACAGGAATTCCGTCAAGCGTAGCGGCAATTTTTTGCACAGTGGCGGCTTCTTGAAGCCAGTTCACAATATCAGTATAAATTATATTTACATTGCCAAGGCTGGCCATAGTACTTTGCACTACTTTCGGATTATACATATCAACCGTATTATTTGAGCAAACGATATGTTCAATACCAAACCAATCTGCGGTACGAATGATTGTGCCAAGGTTTCCGGGATCCCTGATATCATCCAAAACGAGCGTGATATTATTTTTTAACGAAAAATTATTTACACCCGTCCTCTTCTCAAAAACTGCTACCACTTTATTGGCTGTAGAGAAGGCTGCAATCTTTTCCAACTCAAAATCCTTAATTACGGTTACTTCATTGCTGATAGCATCTGCCAACTTACTTTCCAACTGATCTACCCAATCCTGCAAGGCATACACCGCACTACATTTAAAAATATTGGCCTGTAATAGTTCGGTTACCAACTTTGGACCTTCCGCCACAAAAACATTGTATTCATCCCTGAATTTTTTGTGCTGTAAACTTTGAATATATTTGATGGTGGATTTGCTAAACATTGCCCGATTATTTATGTCGCCTATTTTTTTGAATGATACAAAATTGCCGGTTAAAACCGGTATTCTTATATTTTGTGTTGTATTATTTTCCTCCTGTTTTGGGCCAATTGTGCGAAAAGCTCCAAAAAGTAAGCCTTATCTTTTCAAAAACAGCATAGAAATTAAAGGTGGAAAATTTACAAGAACAGAGAAGTCGGCAGTTTTACAACGGCTTTATGGACAATTGGACGACAGTGCGACGATAAAAACAAAGGATAAATATCTTTTTCTTCATTATATCATTAATCCGCCGGCTTATGATACTACTTATTCTGGTTTGTCGGCCAGGAATATGGAAGCCAGTATGTTTCATCTTGGCTACTATAGCGCAAGAGCCGCGTACAAGTCTGATACCAGCAAATCGAAAAGACAGGTGCATGTAACCTATACCGTGGAAGCCGGCGAACCCACAAAAATTGATACGATCAGGTACATTTTGAGAAAGCCCGGATTGCAGGAAATTGCACTTAATTCGAGAAAAGAATCTTACCTCCAGGAAAACGCTACCATTACAAAAACAAATGTGCTGTCGGAAATTGGCAGGCTGGTGGACAGTTTTAGAAATAACGGTTATTATAAATTTACTGCTGCGGAATTAAGAGTTAGAGGAGATACTACCATTGAAGCGCTTACCACGGTAAGCGATGATCCTTTTGAACAGTTGCGCCTGCTGGCGGAAGCTCAGCAAAAAAAGGATTCACCGCAGATCAGGCTGGCTGTAGTGCTCATTCCTCCCACCGACTCTTCCAAACTAAAACAATTTTACATTAACCGGATTTTTGTACTGTCTGATTTCAGGCAGAATGACAATTTTAGTGACAGCTTTAATATCAACAAGAGGAAAACCAGGAATTTTACTGAAATCTACCACGACCGTTTATTCCGTACCGGATTTCTGCTTAGAACAATTACTTTAAGGCCAGGCACTTTATACCGGCAACAGGATTATTTTACAACACTAAATAATTTGTCGAAGGTAGGAGTTTGGCAAAGTGTAAATGTGCAGCTACTTGAAATTCCCGGCGATAGTGGAAAAATTGATGTGATCATAGAATTAACTCCTAACAAAAAATTTGGTTTCCAGGCAGCTTTGGAAGCCAGCTACTCGGCATCCAGTAATTCCTCTAATATCGTATCAGGAAATCTTTTCGGTGTATCTGGTAACCTTTCGCTTGTAAATAGAAATGTTTGGAAGGAAGGCATACGCATGAGTCATAACATCAGGGCTGGTATAGAATTGAATAACAACAGCCGGGGATCCAGCAGCCAACTCATTAATTCAAATGAACTTGGTTATACGAATACCATCGCCATACCCCGGCTTATCTTTCCGCAACTTGCTAATTTCTTTAATAAAAAGAAAAATAAAAAACTCACCAGCGGAGAATCGTTCGTTAATACCGATCTCTCTTACAACAATCGATTAAACCTTTTTAATATTCAATCGGTTAATATCAATTTTGGGTATAACAGGGTTAATAAATATAAATGGAATATAACCTGGCGGCCGTTCAGCTTAGGTTTCAGCAACCTCTTTAATGAAACAGACAGTTTTAAAACGATCCTGAAAGAGAACCCGTTCCTGCAATATTCCTACAACACAGCTTTTGTGGTGGGCATGGGGGTTGGTGTTTCCAAAATTTACCGCAATCCTGTTCATCCTAACAGTACACTAAGAGAAAGAAGCATCAGAGCCAATTTGGAAGAATCTGGCTTAACCTGGGGACTAATTCCTGTTTTGAATAAATATAAAAGACGGTATATTAAGCTTGATGCTGAATATAAATACACTGTTACTTATAAAAAAACAGTACTGGCTTTTCGTTTATTCGGCGGCGTTGGTGTGCCTTTGCTTGGCTCGGATACTAACCGGACCCTTCCGTTTTTTAAACAATATTTTGGAGGAGGAAGTAACAGTATGCGTGGCTGGCCGGTTAGAGGTATTGGCACAGGTGGCAAACCTTTAACGCCGTTTAATTCAAATAAAACAATATTTAACGACCGCACCGGCGATATGCAACTGGAATACAACATGGAATACCGGTACGATATTGCCCGTATAATACCGAACACACTTACACTAAGGGGAGCACTTTTTGTAGATGCCGGCAATGTATGGAACCTGCGCAACTCACCGGAAGGAAGCATCGACAGCGCTCAATTTAAATTCAAGAATATATACAAACAACTCGGCGTATCTGCCGGCACTGGATTCAGGCTGGATTTTAATTACCTTGTATTGAGGTTCGATCTTGGCTTTAGATTTAAAAGGCCGGAATTGTATTATATAAATGACGGCTGGAAAGCTCCGCCGGTGGGTTTCGACGACCTGCTTCAAAAATTATTTACAAGGGGAACTGATTCGCAATACCGCAAATGGAGGTATGAAAATTTCAACTTTACTATCGGGATCGGGTACTCTTTTTAAGAACACCTGTTGAAATTGCTAATCAATTATATCATCGGGATCATCGGAAAAGTGCACCTGAATGCTTTCATTAAATTGTTCAATAGTGATTGCTTCATTTACATTAAAATTACCGATCCTGGTTCTGCGAAGTTCGCTTAGATAAGCTCCGCAACCAAGCGCAGCGCCGATGTCGTTTGCAATACTTCGGATATACGTACCAGTTGAACACACAATCTTAAACCTAAGTACAGGCAAAATTATTTCTGTAAATTCAAACGAATAGATATTTATGGTGCGGGCCTGCAGTTCAATATCTTCTCCTCTCCTGGCCAATTCATACAACGGCGTTCCTTTTTTCTTTATCGCAGAATAAATGGGTGGAAACTGTTGTATTTCACCCAGAAAGCCCGGCAGTAAATCTTGTACCATCTCTGCAGTTATATTGGCAATGTCTTTATGCTGCTCCGGGGTACTCTCCAGATCATAAGTTGGTGTTACGGCCCCAAGAGTAAAAGAACCTGTATATTCTTTTTCCTGAGCCATATATTCGTTGATCTTTTTTGTAAATTTTCCTGTGCAGAGTATCAATAAACCTGTAGCCAGGGGATCCAGTGTTCCTGCATGTCCTACTTTTTTTATACGAATGCGGTTCCGGATCTTTCTAACCATATCAAAGGAAGTCCAGTGCAGCGGCTTATCAATAAGCAGTAGCTTTCCATCCTCAAAACTTTGCTTCTGGTGATCGCTGATCGGCAGTGCTTTAGTTCTTTCATTGCTTGCCGGTCGCTCTTCCCCATTCTTTTCCTGGTGTTTTTGCCAATATGAACCTTTCTTTCCCAACTATTTCTTTTTGCGAATGTAGTGATTTGACAGCAACTGTTTAAATTGCCTGTTTAGATTTTAATTCGAGGTACTTATTAACCGTGCTCACCGTTAAATTTTCAGGAGAGGTAAGTATAGAAAGGATCCCAAATTTCATTAGTTCCTTAACGATCAGTTTTTTTTCAAAAATGAATTTATCAGCGATCGTTTTAATATATACGTCTTCCATATTTAACGCGTCAGTATGAGCCAGCTTATTAAGTTCGGTATTCTCAAAAAAAACAACAATTAGCAAATGATAGCGGGCAATGGAGCGGAGATAATTTAACTGCCGGTGCAACCCATTCATCGATTCAAAATTTGTGTAGAGTATCAAGAGGCTGCGTTGCTTTATTTTACTTCTTACCTGCAGATATAGCATTTCAAAATCGCTCTCCAGATAAGCTGTTTGTTGCTTGTAAAGAATCTGCAATATGTTTTCCCTTTGTATTGGCTTGCGGTCGGCAGCAATGATACTTCCTATTCGGTCTGCAAAAGTAACCAGGCCAATCCTGTCTTGTTTTTGAAGGCAAACATTGCTCATTACCAGCGTACTGTTAATGGCGTAATCAAGCAGGGTTAGTGCGCCGAAGGGCATCTTCATTAATCTCCCTTTATCTATAATGCAATATACCTGTTGTGATCTTTCATCTGTATAGTTATTTACCATCAGCATACCTTTCCTTGCTGTAGCCTTCCAGTTTATATTGCGTATATCGTCTCCCGTTATGTAGTCTTTAATTTGCTCAAACTCCATACTCTGCCCAATCTTTCTAACCCTTTTATTTCCGTATCCGTTTCTGATAGTGGCTTCACCCAACAGCTGGTACTTTCTTATATGCATAAACGAAGGGTAAACCGCCACTACCTGCTCAAGTTCATGCTCACACCTTCTTTGCAACAGGCCCAGCCTGGAACGGATAAACAAAATCAGTTTACCAAAACTGTATTCACCTCTTTGTGCAGGCTTCACTGTATAAGTCACTTTTATCTCCTGCCCCGCGAGGAAATCTCTTTTCATCATAAAATCCCTTACCTGGAATTGCTCAGGCAACTCATCGATAATATCCATTTTCACACTAAAACGCATACGATTATTTATCCTGAGTACTACGTTGTTGTCGTCACCGTTACTTAGCCTGTAGCTGATGATCCGTTCTGCCAAAGGGGGCTTTGACAGAACAAATAAAAAAATATAATCGATCAAAATTAGCAATAAAAATCCCCAGCCAGCTATTATCACAGGTTGAAGGAAAGCGGTAACAAAAAAAGAAAAAATAAAACCAATAGCAATGCTGCCAGCCAGCAGATAAAATCTTCCCGGCAGAAAAAGGTCACTGATATATTTCTTTAAAATGTCCAAAATTTACAAATTAAGATGCTCGTAATGTAAAGTCCTTCAACAGAACCAGGCTATCTTGGCACTTCCACAGATTTTAAAATGGTATCTATCAGTTCATCCGGACTGATACCCTCCATCTCTTTTTCCGGGGTTAGCATGATCCTGTGTCGAAGCACATGGGGTGCCATTTCCAATATATCTTCCGGTATAACAAAGTCGCGACCTTTAACAGCGGCAACAGCTTTTGACGCTTTTAATAACGCCAGTGAAGCCCTGGGAGAAGCTCCCAGGAATAGTGAAGGAGAATTTCTTGTTTCATTTATTATGTGTGCAATATATTCAATCAGCTTTTGTTCAATTTTTACCTGCTGTAAAACCTGCCTGAAATGCCGGAGTGCATGAGAAGACAATATTGTGTTTACTTCCTGTAACATTTCAAACTGTGTTTTACCCTGCTGCATTTGTAAAATCATAATCTCTTCCTGCAGGCTCGGATAGTTAACTTCCACTTTAAAAATAAAGCGATCCAGTTGCGCTTCGGGTAAACGGTATGTACCTTCCTGCTCTACAGGATTCTGTGTTGCGAGCACTATAAAAGGATAATCCATGAAGTGCGTATAGCCGTCTACGGTAACCTGCCGTTCTTCCATTACCTCAAACAAAGCTGCCTGTGTTTTGGCAGGAGCCCGGTTGATCTCATCTATTAATACAATGTTGCTGAAAACTGGTCCGGCTTTAAATGAAAAACTACCCTCCTTGGGATTAAACACAGCTGTACCAATCACGTCACTAGGCATCATATCGGGTGTAAACTGAAGCCTTGAAAATTTAACATCAATGATTTTGGCAACTAATTTAGCAGCCAGTGTTTTTGCAACACCCGGAACCCCTTCAATTAAAATATGGCCGTCGCATAATAATCCGATCAGCAGAAGCTCCACGAGTTTATGTTGACCAACAATTACTTTTGCTATTTCAGCCCGTATCCTGTTAAGTGCTTCGTTTAATTCCAGAATCTCAGATCGTTCTTCAAATAGATTATTTTCCATTATTTTCTTTTTTTATAAAATTGCTGAATTTGTTCGTTTAGTGATAGCAATTGGTAATCATCCAGACTACCAGCTTTGCCCGCATGCTGTATGGCGCGGTATAGTGAAACAGTTCTATCTAAAGATACGCCGCTCTTCCTGCTTAGTGTTTTTATAAATTCGTCGCTGCCCGGATTTGCATACAGAAAATAATTTGAGCGGATAAATTCATTAAAATAACTGATCATTTTTTCCGCGATGTTCTTATTGTTTTTTTCCTGCAGGTATAGCCTTGCAATAGTTTCTGTAAAAGCAATTGAACTGTTTACATTAGGCGGAATAACTTTTATGATCCGTTGCTTTCTCTTTATTCCAAAAATTACAAACAATAACAGCAGCGCCAAAGTAATAAGGAACGCTGTTCCTAAAGAACGATGCTTCATCATTTCAGAAAAAGATGAAAATGGCTTGCCGGAATTCCTGTTACTCTGCCTGGCATAATACTCATTCCAATAAATATGTTCGGGATACTGGTTAGTTAGCTGCAGAATTTGTTTCAAATACTGGTAGTTATTTCCCGTTAATAAAAAATAATTGCTGAAAGCGCGGGGATCTGTATGAAGGATCAATTTCCCTTTCCCTGAAAAATAACTAATACAATTCGGTTTCCCGTAACTGTTATTACTTATCGGGCGACTGAAATTTTCGTTAAATTCCGAAATAGAACTTGAAAAAGGCATGAAAAAATAACTAAAGCTATCCCTTGTTGAACTTACTTCCTTAACAAAGCTTACGGAAGATTGCTGTAATACAGGCCCAATGATTGTTTCCATTTCTGATCGCTGAACCTTACAGGCAATTCTTTGAAGAAGTAAACTATCTATATCTGATGCAGCAAGGAAAAATGTATTCCCTTTTGACACATAATCCATGATCGCATCTACTTCCTGTTCCTTTGTAAAAAAATGACGGGTAATGCAAAAATAAATTGAAGTTTTATCGCTGGAGGATTCAATGCCATTTAAAAAAGGAGCTTTACTGATTTGTATATAATTATCAGGAAAACTGTTTTGCAAAATCCTAAATGCAATATTGCCGCCAAAAGGCTTTGTATCTTTCCCGATGTAAGATTCCCTCAGATCGGGTAATACGGCTTTCCTGTTGCATCCAAACAACAGCAATGAACCCAACAACATTAATGTAACAAGCCATCTATTCAATCGCTATATTTTTTTAGTAAACTGAGTATAGGAATTTTCTATCTGTTCAAATTGTTCGCGGTTTATCTTTACATGGCCATACCACACATACTCATAGTTTAAAACAATCTTTGCAAAATCATTTTTCTTTTGTAGCGGCATTTCCTGAACATATTCAAAGTTAGTTTTTTCAGAAGGCCACTGTAACACGCCTTTTTCATTAAGCACAAATAGTGTTCGCAGAAAAAGATATCTTACGGCCATCCGGTAGTCTTCCAGCAGAAACGATTGACGGATCAACGTATCATAGTCCGACATTTCAATGGGCAATACTTCTTCCGGCAATACCTCCGTAACCGGATTACCACTTTGCCGTTTACCCAGGTTTGCTTTACTTAAGAATAATTTATATAACAGGAAACCAACAGCAGTAATGGCGAGGATCCAAAAAATAATTTTCACTATAGTGGCCGACAATAATCCCTGAAGGAAAGAAGGGGAATTTTGCTGTTTTACAGGTTGATATGATTCTTCGCTTTCGCCCATCCTGCGCTTCAATAAACTGTCCAATGTGTTCATATAGACGTATTCCCCGCTGCCTTTCCAGGCTGCTACGGAATCTGCCGGCAATGATACAAAGTGAGGATGGAAGGTAGTATCGGTAATCACTTCTGCCGGCTTTTCAAGTGTAAGTTTAGTTTCTTCGGATTCCTGTAAAATAGAAGAATCCGAGTATTCAAATTCCTTAACCTGGGCAATACAATTATTTGAGCTAAAAAAGCTGAGTAGAAGCGTGAAGAAAATTACCGTGAAAATGTATGAGCAACTGCTTATACAAATATTTCTGGTACAATAAATAAAACCGGCAGATGACTTATTCATTTGTTTCATTTAGCCGGCTTACAATTCCACTTTTTTTAATAAAATACCCCTTTCGGTTAAGCCTGATAGGTAGCAATACAAAATACCATATAATAAGGGCAAGTGATGCTATTAAAATAATAACACTTGCCCATACCGGCAATCCTCCATCCGCATTATTCTGATATGTTTTACTCATCAACCCGGTTATGTAACTTTCAAGAAATGCTGCCGTAATAAAAAATGGTACCAGGCTTACCAGGATCTTAGCTGCGTCCTTGATCCCACGTTTAAAAGATAATAACCTTGTAAATGTTCCTGGAAACAAGATGCTGTTTCCCATGATAAAACCGGCTGCACCTGCAATTATAATAGAAGATATTTCGATGGTGCCGTGTATCCAGATAACGAGTATTGACTGAATGCCAAGATTATTAGAAAAGAAAAGATGCTGAAAACTTCCCAACATGATACCATTGTCCCACATTGCTTTTAATGTATAAATACCTAAGGTAAAGCCTCCGGCAAAAGTGATAAATGCCACTTTAATATTATTGTAAGCGATCAGAATGAACATATTGAATGAATTTCCTTCACTGTATATCCCGAACGGGTCACCACTTGCGATCCTGTCTTCCGTTTTATTTACATACTCATCTCCAAGTATACCCCTAACAAAAGCCGGATTTTGTACAGAGGACAAATAGCCTACTGCAACAAACAGGAAAAACACGGCCGCAGTAAATAAAAAAACATTTTGGTACTTTTTAAAAAGTAGTGGTAATTCAAACTTCCAGAATTGGAATATCCGGCTGTATTTTTCTTTCTTATTCTTGTAAATACTTTGATAGATAGTTGCAGCAATTCCATTGATCCACCTGGTGGCCCTGCTTTTAGGATAAAATGTTTTTGCATATGAGAGGTCATCAATGAGCGTTATGAACCGCTCCGCTGTTTCATCGGGGTTTTTAGTTTCCTTATGCTGATAAGTTTTCCATTTTTCAGCATTCTTCTTAATAAACATCGCTTCCCTCATAAAATTATCTAACCATTTTTTTTACTGAAAAAGACATTGGCGTTTCTGCCTTATCCTGATTAACCGGCAATGCTGCATGATATCTTAGCCAAATGATTTATTGAACCTTTATTTTGCTATACAATTTGCTTCATTTTTGATAAATAAAAAAATATGCTTTTAAAGTGAATGCTCTTTGTAAATTGCATTTAATGTCTATAATAAGGATAAATACTGCTTTTAATATTGAATTGGAATTTGAAGTGGCTGCATTTCATAAAAGACTGCTCGCCTACCTTATAGACCTTAGTGTGCTTGTACTATACATGGTTTCAATGAAGTATTTGTTATATGACGTTTTTTTAATTGACAACTATGACAATATAGGTATCGACATATTGCTAATTTCCCTACCCATGCTGCTGTACTCACTCCTATCAGAAGTTACTATGAATGGGCAAACACTGGGGAAAAAACTCATGTCTATCCGCGTGATCAGTATGGATGGTGGCGAACCCACCTTTGGTCAATACCTTATCAGATGGATTACAAAATTTTTTGAATGGCCCTTCCTGTTTGGCTACATGGTATACACCGAAGAGGCACTATATGTTTACATTTTACGTACTTGTTTTTTGGGTATTGTTGTGGCAGTAACTATTTTGATTACCAGTAAAAGACAAAGATTAGGAGACCTGGCAGCGGGCACTGTATTAGTAGAGAGTAAATCTGCCATGAGTGTGGAAGACACTGTTTTTATGGATGTAAACAATGAAAATTATACAGTAACTTATCCTGAGGTAATGCGGTTAAGCGACAACGATATCAATACAATTAAAACCGTAATAACCCAGGCCAGGAAAAGAAACAACGACGATATGAGTTTTAGAGTGGAAGCAAAGGTTAAACAGGTTCTGGGCATTGACTCACGCTTGTCGCCAAACGACTTCTTAGAAAAACTTTTAGAAGACTATAATTACCTGGCAACAAGGGAATAGGCCAACAGCATCATCTTTAAATTTTGGATCGTAAGCCTGGGCCTCTGAAAGGATTATCCATGGCGATTTTAGAAATCTACTTCGATTTCGACAAACTCAGCCTGACAGTAGAGTTTGATCGACAACACTTCAACAAGTTCAGAATACCCTCACAAAATTTGGCACAGTAACGCAATTTTAATAGGCCCTTGCAAATAATACCCTTTGGGTACTTGGATTGCCGGAAAAAACACAGTTACCATTCTCCATTTTATTATTCATCGGAATGCACCTTATGGTTGCTTTAGTTTGCTCTTTTATCTTCTCTTCCGTTTCTCCGGTACCATCCCAATGCGCTGAGATAAAACCTGCTTTCTCATCTAATAGTTTTACAAACTCATCCCAACTGTTTGCTTCCCTGATATTTTCGTTACGGAAAGCCAATGCTTTATCATAAATATTCTGCTGTATTTGTGCAAGTAATTCTTTGATATTACCGGCAAGTCCATCGAGGCTCATTGATTGCTTTTCTTTTGTATCCCTTCGTGCTACTTCCGCAACGTTATTTTCAATATCGCGAAGCCCCATGGCAATTCTAACCGGCACTCCTTTCAATTCATATTCAGCAAATTTCCAACCTGGCCTTGCATGATCGTTGTTATCATACTTTACCCTGATGCCAAGTGATTTAAACTCTTTGATGAGCAATTCTACTTTTCCATCAATAACAGGTTTGCTGTCTTCGCCTTTGTAAATTGGCACGATCACCACTTGCAATGGTGCTATCTTTGGCGGCATTATCAACCCCTGGTCATCGCTATGCGCCATGATCAATGCCCCGATCAAACGGGTAGAGACGCCCCAACTGGTTGCCCAAACATATTCCAGTTTATTTTCTTTATTTAGAAACTGTACATCAAATGCTTTAGCAAAATTTTGACCAAGGAAATGAGATGTACCTGCCTGTAATGCTTTACCATCCTGCATCAGCGCTTCAATGCAATAGGTTTCTTCTGCCCCTGCAAAACGCTCATTAGCAGTTTTTATTCCTTTAATTACCGGAACAGCCATATATTCCTCTACAAAATCAGCATACACATTCAGCATCTGTTCTGTTTCGGCTATGGCTTCCTGTTTGCTTGCGTGAGCAGTATGGCCTTCCTGCCATAAAAACTCTGCCGTACGCAAAAATAATCTTGTACGCATTTCCCATCTAACAACATTGGCCCACTGATTTACAAGGATTGGAAGATCGCGGTACGATTGTATCCAACTCTTATAAGTGTTCCAGATGATCGCTTCACTGGTGGGGCGAACAATCAGTTCTTCTTCCAGTTTTGCCTCAGGATCTACAATTAATTTACCTTTATTGTCGGGATCTGTTTTTAATCTGTAATGTGTTACAATGGCACATTCTTTAGCGAAACCTTCTGCATTTTTTTCTTCCGCCTCAAATAAACTTTTAGGAATAAACAATGGAAAATATGCATTTACATGGCCTGTTTCTTTAAACATTTTATCTAACTGGTCACGCATGTTTTCCCATAGTGCATAGCCGTATGGTTTTATTACCATACAACCCCTAACGGCGGAATAATCTGCCAGTCCGCCCTTTATTACCAGGTCGTTGTACCATTGAGAATAATCTGCCGCCCTTGTTGTTAGTTCTTTGCTCATGCTATAATTTTATTACTTGCTTTTAAACTTAAAAAGAAACCTGTTGTTATGCATTCAGGGTATAAATGCTAATGGTGCCGATGGTACTTTATCACATCTTTAACATCATTTCATTGTGCTTTGCTGTCATCCAAAGTAGATTTGTAACAGCAGTAATGCATTGAATCAGTGCATTGTTTAATACCCTGAAACTGCACAAAAGTAGTAACTTCATCTTATAATTTTTTTAAACGTTGCGCCATGAACCTTAAAATTTTACTTTTAGCTATATCTGCGGCTGCTTTCAGCAGTTGTAGTACAACTTATAAGAGTGGCCAAACACCTGATGATGTTTATTATTCTCCTACGAGACCAATAACTGAAAAAGTTGAAAAAGAAAAGAAAGAAGAAGTAAGAACAGTTAGAAGGACTTATGACGACAGGCAGATCGTTATGAGTATCTACGACAGGCGCTGGCGTTATTTTAACGATGATTATGATGCGTTTTATGACCCCTATAGGTTTGGTTACAGCTGTGGATATTATTATAATCCATACTATTATCCGTCGCCGGTATATATTTCAGGAGCAGTTTTTACAAACCCTAAAAATACTACACCCAGGATGACAAACCTCGGCAGTTATAATTATTCAAATATGGTGGTAGTGAATCAAAAAAACGGATCAACCAGGATGATACGATCTACAAGGCTGTATAACAATAGTAATACTGATAATAATATGATACGAAGGATAATTCCTCCTTCCAATAATAGAAACAACAATTATAATAATACTTACAGGCCTGTTGAAAATAATACCCGCAATTATACGCCGTCAACAAACACGAGAAGTTCAACACCTTCTTCCGGAAGCGGCGGCTCGGGTGCTCCTGTGTCAAGACCTCAAAGAGGAGGATAGTTTCTGTAAATTACCAGAATCAATTCCACTCATATTGCAAGGCTAAATATTATTGAATGAAAAAAATTTTAATCGCTGCCCTCCTGCTTTCATGTGCTGTCGTTTATGCGCAGGTGCCCGAAGATGCGATCCGTTATAGCTGGTATCCACACAATGGCTCAGCCAGAAATATGGCAGTTGGAGGCGTGATGGGATCATTGGGTGGTGACATTACTGCTGCATATGTAAACCCAGCCGGGATAGGATTTTACAAAACAAATGAAATAGTTATTACACCAGGCTTATTCTCAAATAATAACCAGTCGAGCTTCAGGCAATCTGAAACGGTAGAAAAGAAACAGGGTTTTTCTTTAGGGCCATCGGGGTTTATTCTTGGTTTTCCCAAAGGCAAATACAATGAAAGAAGTTCTGCTTTCAGTTTTGCTATAAACCAGGTAGCTAATTTTAATAATGTGATCCGGTATAAAGCGCTTAATAATTACAGTACATTCAGTGAGCAAATTGCAGAGGAGTTGGCCAAAAGTGGTGTTCCTGTTGCTGATTTTCTGTATACGAATTCCAGTGCGCCATACACGATTGCGCCTGCCTGGAATTCATTCCTTATTGATACATCCAGTATTAACGGGGTAAACAGGGTAAGAGGTGCGGCAGAAAATATTCTCGATTCCGGCCAGGCCATTAGCCAGGAAATGATCAAAAGAACCAAAGGAGGCATCTATGAACTCGCTTTTTCATTTGCTGAAAATATTAAAGAGAAATTTTTATGGGGAATTACAGTAGGAATTCCGATTGTTTATTATAAAAGTGACGCAACTTTCCTTGAAGCTGATACTTCCGCTAATGTGTTCAATGGATTTAAATCCTCGTCTTATCGCGATGTTTTTAAAACAACCGGGGCTGGCATCAATTTAAAAATAGGCGCCATTTACCGCCCGGCAGATTTTATCCGTTTAGGGCTTTCATTACATACACCCACTTTTATGACGCTAACGGATACCCGAACTGTAGATATTAGTACGGTGCTGGAATCTGACTCGGGAACGGTTCAAAGTTACAACGAAACTTCCCTTACCTACACGAATGGCATTCCAGGTGAAAGCAAATATTTTCAAAACTCTGCCTGGAAGGCAATCGTAAGCGCTTCCTATGTTTTTAGGGAAGTGAAAGACGTTAGCAAACAGCGGGGATTTATTTCTGCCGATATTGAATATGTTAACCATCGTTCCAGCCGCTTTAGCAGCAATAATGAAGAGCCAACAGAACAGGAAAGGATGTATTATAAATCTTTAAACAAGGTAGTTAAACAGCAATTTAAAGGAACTTTCAACTTCAGGGTTGGAGGAGAGATAAAATTCAATACGATCATGGGCAGACTTGGATTTGCCTATTACGGAAACCCTTACAAAGATGCTGCACTAAAAGGTAATCAATTGTTGTTAAGTGGAGGCCTCGGTTACCGTAACAAAGGTTTTTTTATTGACCTCACCTATGTAAAAAATATTTCCAAAGATATAAGCGTTCCTTATCGCCTGGAAGACAGAGCCAATACATTTGCATCCCTGAAAAATAATCAGGGTAATATCATTGCAACATTTGGAGTAAAATTTTAATATCTATCCTGTAGCTAATACCTGCAAACTAATACCTAACCGATAAACGCCATTACTTTATTAAATTCCGGCTCACACCAGGTAATATCTTCGTCTTTGGTAAACCATGTCATTTGCCTTTTAGCATAATGGCGGGTATGCTGTTTGATCAGCTCCACGGCCTTGGTTAAAGAAATCTGCCCATCGAAATAATCAAAAAGTTCACGGTATCCAACAGTTTGTAACGCATTGAGGTTTCTATAAGGCGATAGTTTCCTAGCCTCGTTCTCCAGGCCTGCCCGCATCATTTCATCTACCCTTTCATTAATTCTGTTGTACAACACAGCTCTCGGAAGTTGCAATCCGATCTTAATAATATCAAAATCACGTTGCTTTTTTGTTTTTGCCTGAAATGAACTTATAGAACTACCGGTAGACAAACATACTTCCAATGCACGCATCAGTCTTTGTGGATTGTTGATGTCGCCTTCTGCAAAATAAACCGGGTCATTAATTCTGATTGCCTCCCGGAGATATGTTAATCCCTGCTGCAAATAATTGGCAGATACTTCTTCTTTAACCTCTTTCTTAATCGCCGGTATCTCATCCAAACCATCGCAAAATGCTTTGATGTATAGCCCGGTGCCCCCAACCATTACCGCTATATCATTTTGTAAAAATATTTCTTTGGCAGCTGCCAGTGAATATGCCTCATAATTCGCAGCAGAAAAATCATCTGTTACGCTGAGTGTATTGATAAAATAATGATGTACTTCTTTTAATTGCGCCTGCGTAGGCTTTGCTACAGCAATATCCAATTCACGATAACACTGGCGGCTATCTGCAGATATAATTTTTGTTGAAAAATGCCGGGCAACTTCAATGGCAAGCGATGTTTTTCCTACAGCGGTAGGACCGGCAATGATGATACATTTTTTTCTCATGTTTTGTTTAGAGTTTGTAAAGAACCCGAAACAATTATTTATTTTGAACAGTCCGGTGCGGATTGCTTAAAAACCGTCATTCGATTCATCCGCTACTACATCATCTTCCCCTTCTTCTGCCTCAGCTTCTTCTCCCTCTTCGCCATAACCATCTTTTAATGCTTCAGGTTGCAGATCGTACTTCTCTTCCATTTCCGCCAGGCGGCTATCTATAAGACCTTTTGTTCCATACTGCGACGGGGCTATTCCTTCTGAACGCACACATGCAGGATAAGTGAGCTTTTTATTTTCTTCCTTATCTACGTTGATAAGTTCTATCATAAAATGCCAGAACTTATTAAAATCATATTCAAATACAAACTTTTGATTTGGATCAATGATCTCGCTTCCTATATTAACCTCCGCCATTATCAATGGCTCGGCCTTGTAAGCTTTATCATATTTTTCCAGCGTAATTTCCCTGCCTCGCTGCCAGCTATCATTACTGCGATAAAAAGTGGCCTTATGCTTATTATCGAATTCATAACTCTTTAGGATCGCCTGGTGAAGATCCAGAAATGTTTGATTGTGTTTAATCACCACGTCGCGGTAAATACTTTCATCATCTTCCCAGTATATCCTGAATTTTAATATTGCCATGCCGTAAAAATAGGTTTTTTTTTGAAAAACAGACAATTGACAATCGTTAATAAAAGAATGCACGGCTACTATGGCAAATATTGATGAATAAGCTTTCTTTTGTTTGGTTAAATCTCATTTATTAAACCCAGCTCCGCAGCTTTCGCCATCATAAAAATATGAGCTGCGTTGTACTCATTTGGAATATTGCCATCAAGGATCGCTTCCCTGATCGCATTTTTCAAATCTCCTACCGTTTTACATGGTGGAAGCTTAAACGTTTCCATAATCATTTCTCCGCTAATGGGTGGCTGCCAGTTACGGATATGGTCTTTCTCTTCCACTTCTGCACAACGCACCAATACCATTTCAAAATTCTCGAGGAACCGAACTACTTTTTGCTTGTTCTTTGAAGTGATGTCGGCCCTGCAAAGTGTCATAAGCGCCTCAAGGTCTTCCCCGGCATCAAAAATCAATCTTCGGATAGCAGCATCCGTTATATTTTCCTTAGTAAGGCTGATTGGCCGAAGATGCATCTCCACCATTTTTCTTACAAATTTCATTTTTTCATTCTGCGGTAATTTCAGCTGGGTAAATATCTTTGGCACCATGCGCCCTCCTATAACTTCATGCCCATGGAAAGTCCAGCCGTGCCCCTCTTCAAATTTCTTTGTGGCTGGCTTTGCAATATCATGCAACACAGCAGCCCATCGCAGCCAAAGGTCCTGCGTATTTTCAGCAATATTATCAACCACCTGCAAAGTGTGGTAAAAATTATCCTTATGCCCTTTACCATCAATGTACTCTGCCCCAACCAACGCAACCATCTGGGGAAAAATAATTTTTAGCAAGCCCGCTTTGTATAACAGGTCGAACCCTATAGAGGGCTTTTTACAAAGCAATATCTTATTGAGCTCATCAGCTATCCTTTCCCCGCTAACAATTTTTATCCGCAAAGCATTTTCAGCGATTGCCTGCAATGTGGCAGGCTCTATGTGAAAATTAAGCTGGTTTGCAAACCTGATCGCCCGCATCATGCGCAACGGATCATCGCTAAATGTTTCTGAAGGTATTAATGGTGTACGAATCACCCTTTGCTCCAGATCGTTGATGCCTCCAAAAGGATCCAGGAGTGTTCCGTAATCATCTTTATTCAGGCTGATGGCCATGGCGTTAATTGTAAAATCCCTGCGGTTCTGATCATCTTCCAATGTACCGGATTGAACGGTAGGTTTACGGCTATCGAAATTGTAACTTTCCTTCCTGGCACCTACAAATTCAATTTCAAGCAAATCCTGGCCGATAACGGAAGAACCGAACGAAGAAACGTCAGTCTTTATCTGGGCAGTTCCAAAATTCTTAAAAAAATTAACCTGTGGCACATCCGGTAATTGCTCCGCTACTTTATGAGCCAGCAATATGCCATCTCCGATGCACACAATATCTATGTCTTTGGTCTCTCTCCCAAGTATCTTATCCCTTACAAAACCTCCTATAAGATAACAACTGATCTGTAATTGCCAAGCGGCTGTTGCTATCCTCTGTAAAATGGCTAATTCCTGTTCTGTGCACTTAATGTCCATAAAGCGCAAATTTAATCGTTTAACGCTTTAAAGTTCAGAACCAGGTGCTTTATTGTGGTGCCAAATTTTAGTGCACCTGGCAAATAATACTGACAAGTCATTGGTTTTACTATTTGAAGCTTATTTCGGCATCAAACTTGACTTAAGTAACATCCATAAAAAAATAACCGATTAACTGACTAATTTTGTCAAATTGACGATTCTAAAAGACATACATGAATAAAAACTTTTATCTGCAGGGAAATGAAGAGGAAATGGAGTTTATGCCGATCATCCCACTAAACGATGAAGACGATGCAAATGCAGATGCACAGCCAATCCCCAATGAATTACCGATACTCCCATTAAGAAATACTGTTTTGTTTCCGGGGGTTGTAATACCGATCACTGTTGGACGAGATAAAAGCATAAAAGCCGTATCTGATGCCTATAAGGCTGACAAATTGGTAGGTGTAGTGGCCCAAAAAGACAGTACTGTGGAAGAACCTACCGTAAGCGACCTGGAAGATATCGGCACCGTAGCCAAAATTGTAAAAATGATCAAGATGCCTGATGGCGGTACAACCATCATCATACAGGGAAGAAAAAGATTTAAGATTGAAGAAATCACATCTGATGATCCATACTTTAAGGCAATTATTAAAGTATTGGATGAAGAAAACCTGGGCGGCGATGCAGATTTCAATGCTATGGTGGGCAGTATCAAAGACCTTGCAGGGCAAATTGTTGGCCTCTCTCCTAATCTTCCCAGTGAGGCTGCCATCATTTTGAAAAATATCGAAAACCCTTCTTTCCTTATACATTTCGTGAGCAGCAATTTAAACTGTGATATTAAACAAAAACAGCAATTGCTGGAGATCAGTAATTTAAAAGCCAGGGCAGAATTGCTGATGAACCTGATGCATACAGAATTGCAATATGCAGAACTTAAAAACAAGGTTACCAATAAAACAAGGGCCGAGCTTGACAAACAGCAACGCGACTATTTTTTACAGCAACAGATGAAAGCCATCAAAGATGAATTGGGTGGAGATAATGTTGCTGAAGTAAAGGAAATGCAGAAAAGGGCAGAAACAAAAAAATGGCCGGCTGCTGCCAAAGAAATGTTTAATAAAGGTGCGGAAAAGCTGGAAAGGATGCATCCTTCCACCCCAGATTATTCTGTAGTTTACAATCACCTGGACCTATTACTGGACTTACCCTGGGAAGATTACACAGAAGACTCATATGATCTTAAAAAAGCGAAAAAGATACTGGACCATGACCATTATGGTATGAACAGGATTAAGGAACGTATACTGGAATACCTCGCTGTACTAAAGCTAAAAGGCGATATGAAAAGCCCGATACTATGTTTTATAGGCCCTCCGGGCATTGGTAAAACCAGCCTGGGTAAAAGTATTGCAGCCGCTATCAGCAGAAAATATGTTAGGGTAAGCCTCGGCGGGTTGCATGATGAAAGCGAGATCCGCGGACATCGTAAAACATATATTGGTGCTATGCCGGGACGGATCATACAATCTATCCGTAAAATAAAATCCAGCAATCCTGTAATGATTCTGGATGAGATAGACAAGGTAGGCAGCGATAACAGAGGAGATCCATCTTCCGCATTGTTAGAGGTGTTGGATCCCGAGCAAAACAATAGCTTTTACGATAACTACCTGGAGCTTGAATATGATCTTAGTAAAGTATTGTTTATTGCCACGGCTAATAATCTTGGCAGTATACAACCTGCGCTGAGAGACAGGCTGGAGATAATAGACCTGAGCGGCTATGCGATTGAAGAAAAAATTGAGATCGCCAAACGCCACCTGATGCCAAAGCAAAAAGAAATGCATGGTTTAAAGCCTGCCAGCTTTAAAATGAGCGATGCCGTGTTGGAAAAAGTTATTGCTGATTATACACGCGAAAGCGGTGTAAGAGAACTCGACAGGCAATTGGCCAGCATCATGCGCTACCAGGCAAAAGAATTTGTAATGAAAGGTAAACTGAAAGCTACCATCACTAATAATGACGTAGAAAAGATACTGGGCAAACCCCGTTACAGCAACGAGCTTTACAAAATGGCCAATATGCCGGGAGTGGCCGTTGGCCTGGCCTGGACCTATGTAGGTGGCGATATTCTTTTTATTGAAACACAATTGAGCGAAGGGAAAGGTGAATTGAAGCTAACGGGCAATCTGGGAAATGTGATGAAAGAAAGTGCCAGCACTGCTTTTACCTGGCTGGAAGCAAACGGTAAGAAGTTAGGATTAACAGCAGAAGCTTTTAATAAAAAAGATGCTCATATTCATATTCCTGAAGGTGCAACACCAAAAGATGGCCCAAGTGCTGGCGTTACAATGATGAGTGCCCTGGCAAGTGCTTACACAGGCCGAAAAGTGAAGCCATTCCTGGCTATGACAGGCGAAATCACTTTACGCGGACAAGTTTTACCGGTGGGTGGAATCAAGGAAAAAGTATTGGCAGCAAAGCGCTCCGGAATTAAAGAAATAATTATGTGTTGGCAAAACGAAAAAGATGTTTCTGAAATAAACCCTCAATTCATCAAAGGAATGAAATTTCACTATGTAAAAACAATGCAGCAGGTTTTAGATATTGCTCTGCAGTAAATTCAACTGTTTTGCAAAGCTGTATCATACTTTTATCTTGACAATAACTTAAATACGTTCAAAAATTAAAAAACATTAAAACCCTTTCAACCTTTCTGCCGTAGATATGTTATTAAGATTCAACTAATATTCATGTTGGTTGTTTTAAGGGTTAAAGAAAAATTCCCCCTGATTCTTCAGGGGGAATTTATTTACAGTCGGTTTTATCAACTTACATGTCTTGGTTCAGCATTTTCTGCCGTCTCTTCTCCATCCAGTCCTGCTCTTTATCTGTACTAAGCGCCTGCAAAACACCTACAAAAAATATACAACCCACATTACTTGCCAGAAATAACAGGTTATAGGTTTGATACCGGTCGATAGTTGCATAGAAATATTTGAAGAACAGTTTAATATCCATTATGAAGAAAACCAACCAAAAACCAATAGCTACGATAAACAAAGTATAAGAAACGATCTTAACAATCCTGGAAGGGTGCATCCTTGTGCGCCGGAAATAGATCAGGTAAGCGGTAACAAATAACGCAGTGGGAAAAATTAAGATCAGAATCATGTAGAGATAAGTAAGCCAGGGTATATAACTAAGAATACCAAAGAACAGCCTTATTCCCAACATCAATAAGATGAAAGCGATTATGAACCCGATAAAAGTAAAGAAGATTGTACCAAAAAGCCTGATGTATTTTCCAAAAGTATCATCCATTGTGCGAAGTTAATGTATGATGCTACATTTTGAATTGTAAAGGTTGCGGCTTTTTTTTAAGCCGCAACCTTTACCGGCTTAAAAATAGCTCAAATTTGTTTTTGGCGTGAGTGCCAGCAGCGACTGGTACATCAGTTTAATGGTATTTTCAATATCATCTTTGTGCAGCATTTCTACTGTTGTATGCATATATCGCAAGGGTATAGAAATGAGTACCGAAGGGCAACCATCATTGGCATAGGCAAAAGATTCTGTATCTGTTCCTGTGCTTCGGCTTACCGTGCGTAACTGAACGGGGATCTTATTTTTCTCGGCTACATCCTGTACAAAACTGAGTAGTTTGTTGTGTACCGCCGGGCCATAACAAAGCGAGGGCCCCTTGGTGCAGGAGCACTCCCCTTCAATGATCTTATTGATCATAGGTGTACTGCTATCGTGGGTTACATCGGTTACGAAAGCTACATTAGGCTTTATTCTCCTTGCTATCATTTCGGCGCCACGCAGCCCTATCTCTTCCTGCACAGCGTTTACGATATATAACCCAAACGGTAATTTCTTTTTATTTGTTTTCAGTAACCTGGCAACCTCAGCGATCATAAAACCGCCAATACGGTTATCGAAAGCCCGGCCAATTAAAAAATCGTGTGCCAGTTCATCGTAGCCTTCCTCATATGTGGCTACGGCACCAATATGAATTCCTAAAGCCTCTACTTCTTTTTTGTTACGGGCACCACAATCAAGGAACAGGTTTTCTACTTTAGGTACAGGTTCTTTAGAATCAGCACTGTTCATACGCGTATGGATGGCGGGCCAGCCAAAAACCGCTTTCACGATTCCTTTTTTACCTTTTATTAATACCCTCATAGACGGAGCTATTTGGTGATCTACACCTCCATTACGTTTGAGGTAAATCAACCCTTCGGGAGAAATATAATTTACAAACCAGCTTATTTCATCAGCATGGGCTTCTATTACAACTTTAAACGGATGATCAGGATTTATCACAGCTACAGCAGTACCGTAAGGATCTGTAAAGGTATCGTCAACGAATGGACGAAGATAATTCAGCCAGAGTTTCTGCCCACTGCTTTCAAATCCTGTGGGTGAGGCGTTATTGATATAATCTCTCAGGAAATTGTAAGATGCATCCGGAAGAGTGCGTTTTGTTCTTATAGCTTTTGCCATATTTATTTGAGGTTTTTAAAAACAAAATTAACTAAATACTTGCCACATAACTGGCAATTACAGAAAACAACATCAGGCCATCTACCAGGAAGTAATAAAAAAAATAGCCTTGCGGCTTCAGCGAAAGGCGATAAATATACAATGTTGCAAGCCCGGTTATAAGGAATGCCAGCTGCTGGATATGGCTATCGAAATAAAACCTGAGAAAAAAGCCACAAATAAGATAAAGAGAAAAAACAATCGTCATGATCATCCTAAGAGCGGGCCTGCTTACATCAGTAGCAAGGCTTCTGAGCGAATGTATTTTGTCTATCACGATATCCCGGGAATCGAATATGAGGCATAGCATCAACATAAAGAAAAAACGGGCAGAAAATAAAAGGTAAACGGATATATTTATAACATCAGCCGTATGCATAACCGGTATTAAAACAGTTACATAACACCAGGTAAATGCCAGCAGCATGGTTTTTAAAAAACCTGCCTTCCTTGAAAATGCCAGCGCTTTCACGGGCCACAATGGTACACTATACAACAACGTAAGTAACACAGCTATTGAAACTGAGGGTATAATTCCCGGTAAATATAAGAGGCAAAGCAACAAGCCAAAGGCAGCAATTGAAAAACAAATTACATTACTTAAATTTTTTTTTAGAAATACTTCAAGAGGTTGCCTGTTGCTAAAATGATATTTGCTGATAAGCCAGTAAAAATTATAGCTGCATAAGGTGGCGAAGAAAATCAGACCGCTTACAAAATGGTTAACAGGTAAATGAAGTAGCAGGAAACTTTGATAACATAACGCAGCGGCACAAATTGAAATGAAAATAGAGTGAGACAGGATGAATTGAAACCATTTCATTTAGCGGCATAATTGGAAAACAGGATCCGTGGTAACAATTGTGTTGCTTTTATTTTTTGCGAAATCAACTACAAACAACTCGTAAAACATCACATCAATACTATCAATAGGATTTGAACTTTGACAACCACCCAAACGGCCAATCGATGCCGTTACCTCTGCTTTAAAATCCGCTTTTCCGGAAACGCCCAGGTTAGGAAAAGGATGTTCAAGTGAATCGCCTGTAAGTAAATTTTTAATATGAATGGTAGCGGTATCACCGAGGTCGCCTTCCGCATCAGTAATAGTGAAAATTATACCCGGAGAAACTGCGGTAGTAGAATTATCATACACATTGGTGGTAAGAGATTTGTATTTTATCTGGGGCGCCGACGTGAATTTATCTTTTTTACAAGCCGTAAAAACAATACCAATTGTAGCAATAAATAATAAAACTCTCATCTTTTTAAATTATGATCAAATTTAAAGATAGAAAATGATATTTCCATTTTAAATAAAAAGCAGAAATTTGTATAACAGCAATGAAAAAAGAAAGATTTAATACAATTACTTACGATAAGCTGTTTAGCCCATCCCCTGCTGAATTTGACTCGTTAGCACTTTCCGTATTCCAACATCAATACCAGCAAAATGTTGTGTACAGGAAATATTGTGATATGTTAAAAATTGATCCTCAGGATGTAGAAAGCATCGGGAAAGTACCTTTCCTGCCGATACAGTTTTTTAAAACACAGGTAGTAACTACCGGCTCGTTTACTCCCGAACTAGTTTTTGAAAGCAGTGGCACTACGGGATCTGTAAACAGCAAACATTATGTAAAAGACAGTAACCTTTATAAACAGAGTTTTATAAGATCATTTACAAATAATTATGGAAGCATCACTGGCAAATGTATCATCGGCCTTTTACCTTCTTACCTGGAAAGGCAGCACTCCTCCCTTGTGCATATGGTTAACGAACTGATCTTACAAAGCGGAGAATCAACCAGCGGTTTTTATCTATATAACACCGAAAAATTACACGAAACTTTACTCCAAAACGAACTGCGGGCACTGCCAACGATATTGATTGGTGTTACTTATGCTTTACTGGATTTTGCTGAAAGATATCCTATGCAACTTAAACATACTATTGTAATGGAAACAGGTGGCATGAAAGGAAGACGAAAAGAACTAACCCGTGGTGAAGTGCATACACAACTCAGCCAACAATTAGGCGTAGCCGAAGTACATTCAGAATATGGCATGACGGAACTATTATCCCAGGCATATTCGCACGGTAAGGGCATCTTTAAATGTGCTCCATGGATGCAGGTCTTATTAAGAGCTGAAGATGATCCGTTTGAAGTTAGGGAAGCAAAAAAAATTACTGAAGGATCTATACGCGGCGCAGTAAATATTATTGACCTTGCAAATATTAACAGCTGCTCTTTTATAGCAACGGATGACATCGGAAAACTTTATGCAGACGGAAGTTTCGAAATAAACGGGAGACTTGAAAACAGCGATGTACGTGGTTGTGGGCTGATGCTGATATAATTTAACGGGTTGTAATGTTATCTCCGGAAATAAATACAGGAACAGGACTTCTACAAGTTAAGCCTGAACGGTGTTTGGCGTAATTATTAATGACCTTAATTTCAATTTTATCCTTGCGCAGAATGAAATTGGCAGGATAATAATGTGGCAATATTTGCCATCTGGTGCTTAACCCGATTAGGTATTGATAAAACGTAGTATAAATATGGATCCAGTATCTGAAATCTTTGTTAATAGCAAAAGTATTTTTTTTATAATTCTTTTTCTATTTCTATTTCAAAGTGATTTTCATTAAAATAGTTCTTATATTTTTCAGTCACTTGCTGTAACTGCCTTTTACCATTAATGAAAAGTTCTCCTTTTTCAAATTTTATTCTAAATCCATTTTTAATAGAGATCAAACCATCACTTTCCATTTCTACAAACATCTGTCTTGTTTTAATCAGTTCTGCTTTTGCCAGGTTCATCTGTTCATTTACATCCCTGAACATTGCCGAAAAATTAATCCTGCTTAATTCTGCTGAAGCCTTTTCTATTTCTTTGCCGACTGCTTCCAATTCATGCTTAACCTGGTTAACGTTAAGGCTATTGATCTCTTCCTTTGCATCGTTTATTTCTACGGCGGCATTGCTTAATTCTTTGTGTAAGTCAGCTTCATTATTCAAACCTATTTCTTTTAAAGCAGCAGTAATGCTTTCCATGATGCTATTGAAGTTTATAGCTTTCAATGAATGATCAATATCTTTCATTACCTGGTTAAGGTCTATATTATTTAATTCCAAAACTGCCTGCTTTCGCACCTGCTCCAGGTCTGCATTTTGCAACTGTGATAAGGTTGCATTTAGTTGTTGATCCAGGCTGTAGATCAAGCTATCAAATGCAGCTAAAGTCATAGCATGCTGATAATTCTTTTGCGGTACGGTATCAATGGATGCTGGTTGTTCATTAAGTATCTGCGAAACAACCGGGGTGTCGTTGAACGCCATCGTTCCTGCCAGGATAAGGCACAGAACGATCATCATACTGATTTTTTTGTTTTTGCGCATCAACCGTTTCATTTTTTACAATATTTTACATGAATAATTTGCCTATCAAATATAAATACCTGATCGTGATGGAATTTACTTCGCCAACATACGAAACAATTCGTTTGGTTTAACTAATTTTTGATTTTTTTACATGAACGGTAAACGATATATGAAATGAATTTTAAAAAAAAGTATCTTAAAGCAAGGATTTTGGAGAGAAAGTCAAATGTTAATATATTTACTTATAACACAATCACCATAACTACACATTATGAAACAATTCAACAAACTAATTCTTGGAACTTTTATTTTACTGGGAGCCTCACTTTCATCTTTGGCTCAGCAAAGTTTTTTTGCTGATGCTGTTGAAGGCACTGCAGATAAAAGTAATTCAAAACGTGTGATCGTACCGGTAAAATATCGGGTATTGACGTTGGATTTAACCAGAATTCAATCTTTTTTAGGTACCCTTCCTGAAGAAAGAAATATCATTTATAATCGGAATGCTGCACCCATTCTACAGTTGCCAATGCCAGACGGCAGAACAGCTTCTTTTCGCGTTTGGGAAAGCAGTATTCAAGAACCGGCATTGCAGGCAAAGTTTCCTGAAATCAGAACTTATACCGGGCAGGGCATCAGCGATCCCTATGCCACGATAAGGTTTGACGTTACCCCACGAGGCTTTCATGCGCAGGTATTAACACCCAATGGCACTTATTATATCGACCCCTATGCAATAGGTAATACAGCACTTTACAACAGTTATTTTCGTACCGAGTTGCCGGCAAGGCAAGGATTTGTTTGTGATTTCGAA
This sequence comes from Ferruginibacter sp., assembly GCA_031411955.1. Taxonomy (GTDB): domain Bacteria; phylum Bacteroidota; class Bacteroidia; order Chitinophagales; family Chitinophagaceae; genus Ferruginibacter. The sequence continues at coordinate 143,839 of JANOCC010000037.1, read as the reverse complement.
AACCAGATAACAGATGCAGGTAGAATTGCAAATATTGCTGCGCCATGCCGTGGAACAGATTTAAGGACTTACAGGCTGGTTGTTGCCTGTACCGGAGAATATGCACAGGCACCGGGTGTAGCGGCAGGTAATAATGCTGCTTTATTGCATGCTGCCATCGTTACCACAGTAAACAGAGTGGTGGGTGTTTATGAAAAAGAAGTTGCCATACGAATGGTGTTGGTTGCCAATAATAACCTGGTAGAATACCTGAACGCCGCAACAGATCCTTTCACTGGTAATAACAACGCCAATACGTTGATCAATGAGAGCCAGACTGTAATTACCAGCAATATTGGTTCGGCAAATTTTGATATTGGACATACCTTCAGTACGGGAGGTGGTGGCCTCGCCGGACTGGGCGTTGTATGCACCAATTCTCAAAAAGCAAGGGGAATTACTGGCAGCCCGTCTCCTACCGGAGACGCATATGATATTGACTATGTGGCACATGAAATGGGGCACCAATGGGGTGGTAATCATTCTATGGCAGGATGTGGTTCTTCACCAAACAATACAAAGTACGAAGTTGGCAGCGGTACAACAATACAGGCTTATGCAGGAATTTGTGGTGGTGAGGATATTCAGCCAAACAGCGACCCAACCTTCCATGCCATCAGTTTTGATGAAATAAGTAATTATCTCGCAGGCACCGGCGCAGGTTGTGGTATATCAACTCCAACAGGAAATACTTTACCAGTTATAAATCCGTTACCCGCAAGCGTTAGTATCCCTGTATCTACTCCGTTTACATTAACGGGATCAGCTACTGATGCAGACAATGACCCGCTTTCTTATTGTTGGGAACAATGGGATTTAAGTGGTGCTGTTACCTGGAATGCAGGTGCAACAGCAGCAGCCGGAAACACCGTTCCACTTTTTAAATCAAGGCTCCCAAAAACCACCGGTAGCCGCACATTCCCCGACATAGCAGTTATTCTTGCCAATTATCCCGCAAACCCTGCTGCCACCATAGGAGGTTTAAAGGGCGAAACGCTTTCCCCGGTTGCACGCCCGATGAAGTTTAGGCTTACGGTAAGGGATAACCGGGCTGCTGGCGGTGGAGTAGTTTCCGCTGGCGGCGGCGGTTGCCAATCGACTTCTGTTTACCAGATCAATGTTGTAGGAACTGCTCCATTTACTGTTACTGCTCCCAACGGCGGTGAATCTTACCCGGGAAGCTCTACTCAAACAATTACCTGGAATGTGGCCGGAACAGATATTGCACCGATTGGAGTAAGCAATGTAAAAATTTCTCTTTCCACAGACGGTGGGCTGACTTTTCCTACAGTAATTGTTGCCAGTACATCAAACGACGGAAGCGAAGCTTTAACTATCCCAAATGTTCCTACTACAACAGCCAGGATAAAAATAGAAGCCATTGACAATATCTTCTTCGATATTTCAAATGCCAATTTTACCATCACTGCAGCAACTGCAGGTTTCAACTTTAATAATGTAGCACCTGCTAGTGTAGCGTGCGGATCTGCCAGTGCTGCAGTTACGCTCGCTACTTCCGTAATAGGTACTTTCAACACTCCTATCAACCTCACCGCTACGGGCAACCCAGCTGGCACTACGGTAACTTTTAGTACCAATCCATTAACACCGGGTAACAGTACAACAGTTACATTGAATAATGTTTCTATATTATCTCCCGGCACTTATAACGTAACTATCAATGGAGTAGCCGGTACCGTTAGTCAGACCGGTTCAGTTTCATTTACAGTTCAACCGGGAACGCCTCCGGCTATTAACACTCAACCAACGGCTATTACGGTATGCGCCGGCGATAATGCTGTATTTAGCGTAGTATCGCCTGGTGCAGGATTATCTTATCAATGGCAGGTAAGCAATGGAGGACCATTTTCGGATATAACCGGCGCCAATTCCAGTACTTATACTGCAACAGCTGTTACAGGAGCCGACAATAATAACCAATACCAGGTGATTGTTTCTACACTATGCGGATCTGCTACAAGCAGCGCCGTTGCATTAACAGTTAACACAGCACCATCAATTACAGCACAGCCTAATGATGCTGTTATCTGTGCTGGCAATAACAATACATTTACAGTAACCGCTTCAGGCACAGGATTATCATACCAGTGGCAGGAAAGCCTTACTGGCTGTGCCGGAACCTTTGTAAATATCAGCGGAGCCAATAGTGCCAGCTATACATTGAACAACGTAAACATTTCCCAGAATGGATATGCATATCAATGCGTTGTTACAGGAATATGTGCACCTACTTCTGTAATTACCAATTGCGTAACTCTTAGTGTGAGCAGCTCTGTAGGAATTGTAGATCAACCTGTAAACATCATAGCTTGCAATGGTTCTAATGCTGTTTTTACCGTAACAGCCAGCGGAACTGGTGTTAACTACCAATGGCAGGTAAGCACCGGCGGGCCTTTTACAGATATTACCGGAGCCAACAGCGCCTCTCTAACTTTAACAGGCGTAACAAGTGCACAAAATGGCAACCAGTACCAGGCGGTTCTTACTAATAGTACCTGTACAGTTCCATCAATAACTGCTGCAGCCACTTTAACTGTAAATGAACTTCCGGCAGTTACAACGCAGCCCCTAACCGTTACCGTGTGTGCCGGTAGCAATGCTGTTTTTACGGCAGCAGGAACAGGCACTAACTTTAGTTATCAATGGCAGGTAAGTTCGGGAGGCCCTTTTACAGATATTGCAGGTGAAACCAATGCCAGTTACACGGCTACTGCAGTTACCGCAGCCATGAATAATAATCAATACCAGGTAGTTATCGGGGGAACCTGTACTCCTTCCGCTATTTCTGCCGCAGCCGTACTAACAGTGATCAGTCCTTCAAGCATTACTACCCAACCTTTGGCAACAGCAGTTTGCGAAGGTTCCAATACAACTTTAACTGTTACAGGAAATGCAGGTGGAGCTCCTGCCATTATTTACCAATGGCAGGTTAGCACCGGCGGTCCTTTCAGCAACATTGCAGGAGCAAATGCTGCAACCTATGCCATCAACACAGCTTCTACTGCACTAAACGGAAATCAATACCAGGTTCTGTTATCCAATGCTACCTGTCCTGCACAGGCAACTTCTACACCGGTAATTTTAACAGTGAATGCATTACCTGTGATAACTGCAGTAGCAAATGCATCCAGCATTTGTACAGGATCTCCGGTTATACTATCGGCGAATGGCGCCGGTGCAACTGGTACTTATACCTGGGCTCCAGGATCAGGCTTAAATGGATCATCTGTAACAGTAAACCCATCTGTAAACCCTTCAACACCAGGCGTGGCTAACCCGATTACATATACAGTTACCGGTACCGATGCCAACGGTTGTGTAAATACAGGTACTGTAACGGTAACGGCTAACCCATTACCAGTGGTTACTTTATCGGCTTCTCCTTCTTATACAACAATTCTACCCGGACAAACTGTTCTGCTAACGACTTCGGTTACCCCAAATGGTAACTTCGTGTACACCTGGACGCAAAACGGTACTACCATTGCAAATACTACCGATTCATTGAGAGTTGATATTCGTTCATTAGGAGAATACCAGGTTACAGTAGCAGATCCTTCGGGCACCTGTTCTAATATTTCAAACTCAATTGCAGTAGTAGATTCTATTACAAATAAATTTTACATCTACCCTAATCCTAACGACGGAAGATTTAATATCGTTTACAAAAATCCTAATCTGATCGGTAATGTAACGGTGTTCGACAGTCGCGGAGCAAGAATTTACACGGCCTCTAACCGTGTTGAAAGAACAGCCTACCAGTTGATCACGGTAGATTTAAGGCCGGCCGCTGCAGGTGTTTATATTATTGTACTGTACGATAAGTCTGGCATACGGCTGGCATCAGAAAAAGTAGTAGTGAGATAATAATAAATTTTTAGCGATTAATATTAAAACTCCTGTCATTTGACGGGAGTTTTTTTATACCTATAAAATAATTTCCCTGTACTTTATTCCATTAAATTAGAGAAATTCAAAAGGCGTGCCTGTATAAAATAGACAAAGCAACCAGCAAGGATAAGTACCCATCATTAAAAAACTTAATAAATAAATTAATCAAAAGGCTATTTCTTTAAATAAATTTTAAAGAATAATGAAATTGATTGAATTTTTAATGAGTTTTTAATCCATTTGCGCATTTCCGTCAATCCAGTTTTTTTTAAACAGAAATTTTGTAATTATACTTATTCATTTTAATGGACTTTCATAGCCGCTAATGCAATACCAGTTTATAATAAATAGAAACGCCTGAATAATGTTTCGGCAACGTTTTTTGCGAATTATTATTATATTTACAACCTTAATTAAATCAATCAAAACAAAAATTGCATGAAAAAAGCTTTACAATTAACACTATTGTTTGCCTTCTTTGCTACTGCAGGTTTTTCACAATCAGACAGGTATTGGTCTGCCAACAGTGAAAGCCAGAGTAAAATAACTACAGACAAAGCTGTTGCAAGACTATCTTTTCCTAAAGAGTTCAAGTTATTTAACTTAAATATTGATCCTTTCAGGCAAACTTTATTTACAACTGTTGGTAAAAATGCCATCAAGCATTCTACAGTAATTTCATTACCGAATGCCGATGGAAATTTTGAACAATTTGAAATTTTTGAAGCTTCTAATTTTGAGCCGGATTTACAGGCACAGTTTCCTATGATCAGGGCTTTTTCGGGTAAAGGAATTACTGATAAATATGCCAGGCTGAAAATGAGTATTGCTCCTAATGGTATTAAAGCCATGGTTTTTAGAACTGATAAGGACAATGAATTTATTGAGCCGTATTCTAATGATCACAGAATTTATGCAGTTTTTAAATCTCAAAGAGTTAAAGGTGGTCTTCCCTGGACCTGCTCTACAGATGAGCACCAGAGTTTTAATGACCTCAATGCTCAGATAGCAGCTTCAAACAGACCAACCAGTTCTGCTGGTGAGTTAAAAACAATGCGCCTGGCTCAATCATGTAATGGTGAGTATTCCAACTACTTTGGAGCAACCAGTGCCACTGATGTTGCGCTTGTATTAGCTGCATTTAATGCAACACTCACACGTTGTAACGGTGTTTACGAAACTGACCTGGCTTTACACCTTAACCTGATTGCAAATACTGCTGATGTAATTTATTACAATCCTGCAACTGATCCATACACAACCTTAGGTGCGTGGAACGGTCAATTACAAACTACATTAACCAATGTGATTGGTGCTGCAAATTATGATATCGGCCACATGTTTGGTGCGTCTGGTGGCGGTGGAAATGCAGGTTGTATCGGCTGCGTTTGTGGTGCTCAAAAAGGTAGCGGTATCACATCTCCTGCAGATGGTATCCCTGAAGGTGACAATTTTGATATTGATTATGTTGTTCACGAAGTTGGCCATCAATTAGGTGCAAATCATACATTTTCAATGGGCCTCGAAGGTTCCGGTGTAAATAAAGAAGTTGGTTCTGGTATCACCATTATGGGATATGCCGGTATTACCAACCAGGATGTGGCTCCTCACTCAATTGACATTTTTCATGAGGCGTCTATTCAGCAAATACAAAATAACCTGGCAACGAAAACCTGCCCTATCACAACTAATATCACTGCAACCAATGCTACTCCTGTAGTAGCACCTGTAAGCAATTACACTATTCCAAAAAGTACACCTTTTGCTTTAACCGGTTCGGCAACTGATGCCAACGCGGGCGATGCATTAACGTATTGCTGGGAGCAAAACGACAATTCAACTGTTCAGGGAAATGCCAGTGTTGCAAGCCCAACAAAAGTTGGCGGACCAAACTGGTTATCATTCAGGCCTACTGCCAACCCAATAAGAACATGCCCGATCCTTCCCACCATTTTAGCAGGCAATTTCATTACTGGTCCGTTACCAGGTGGAGATGCGATCGCAAATATTGAAGCATTAAGTTCAGTTGCCCGTACATTGAATTTTCGTTTAACAGTTAGAGATAATTCTCCATACAGTTCAACAGTGCCGCTTAAAGTTGGCCAAACTTCGTTTACCGATATGACCGTTACTGTTGACGCTACATCGGGACCTTTCCTGGTTACCCAGCCAAATACTAACGTTACATGGCCTGGTGGATCTACTCAAACAATTACTTGGGATGTTGCCAATAGTACTGCAGCTCCTGTAAGTTGTGCTAATGTGAGAATATTACTTTCAATTGATGGCGGACAAACTTTCCCTACTGTTTTAGTAGCTACCACAGCTAATGATGGTACTGAAACGGTAACTATTCCGGGAACTGCCACAACTACTGCAAGAGTAAAAGTAGAATCAATCGGTAATATCTTTTTTGATATTTCAAATTCAAATTTCACTATTTCTGCACCTGCTTCAGGATATGCGTTTAATAGTGTAGCGCCGGCAACAGTAAGTTGCGCGGGCCCTGCAACTGCTACTATAACGCTTGCAACAACTTCACTTGGTGGATTTGTAACACCGGTTAATTTAACGGCAGCCGGTGCACCAGCAGGAACAACAGTAAGTTTTAGTGTAAACCCGGTTGTACCAGGCAACAGCACAGAAGTTACTTTAAGCAACGCTAATACTTTATCACCAGGTACTTATGACATCATCGTAACAGGTGTTGCAGGTGCCATCACACAAAATAGCACTTTATCATTTACCGTTCAACCGGGAACTCCTCCATCTATTACCTCACAGCCTGCAGCAATTGCGGTTTGTTCAGGAGATAATGCAGTATTTACCGTAGCAGCTGCTGGTACAGGACTATCGTACCAATGGCAGGTAAGCACAGCAGGTGGCGCGTTCACTGATATTATTGGTGCCAATGCCGCTACTTACACTATTGCTACAACTACAGCATTAAATAATAACCAATATCATGTAATTGTATCTTACCAGTGTGGTACTACAACAAGTAGTGATGCAACATTAACTATTAATACCGCAGCTAATATCACTACGCAGCCAACCGGTGGTGCTCCACTTTGTGCAGGAGATAACTACACATTCAATGTTGCTGCAACTGGTACTTCTATCAGCTACCAATGGCAGGTAAGTACCGACGGCGGTCTAACTTATACAAATATTGCAGGTGCAACCAACAATTCATATTCCATCACAGGAGTTACAACTGCATTAAATGGCAATCTATACCAGGTAAGCATTACAAGTGCAAGCGCTGCTTGTCCTGCTCCCGCAGTTTCAGTACCGGTTTCTATTACTGTAAATCCATTGCCTGTAATAGCAGCAACTGCTGATGCAATTGCAGTGTGTACTGCCACCCCGGTTGTTTTAACAGCTACCGGTGCAGGAACAGGTGGAACTTACACATGGGCACCAGGTGGATTAACCGGAGCTAGCGTAACTGTTACACCACAGGTACTTCCGGCTTCTCCAGGCGTTCCTAATCCAATTCAATACACTGCAACAGGCACAAATAGTTTTGGTTGTGTAGGCACCAGTTCCGTAACAGTAACGGCTAACCCTTTACCTGTAGTTACTTTAACTGCAACCCCGGCTAATGCACCACTCATTGTTGGACAAACAGTGTTGTTAAAAGCTAATGTTACTCCGGCCGGCGTATTTACTTATACATGGGACAGAAATGGCCTTACCATTCCAAACACTACTGACTCATTAAGAGTTGGAATTACAGAATTGGGAGAGTATGGTGTAACTGTTTCTGACATTACCGGACTTTGCGGAAGTTCTTCCAACAAGGTTACTGTGATAGATTCTATAACCAACAAATTTTATATTTACCCTAATCCAAATGACGGACAGTTTAACATCGTGTTTAAAAATCCAAATATTGTTGGAAATGTAACGGTGTTTGATAGCCGCGGTGCAAGGGTTTATGCAAATATTGAAAAATTAGTTAGAACAGCCTATCAGCAAATTGCTGTTGATCTTAGGCCAGCTGCTTCTGGTGTTTATATTGTAGTGATCTACGATAAATCAGGTGTAAGGCTTGCTACAGAAAAAGTAGTAGTTCGTCAATAAGCTTAATTAAGAACCTCAAAAGAAGCTCCCACCTGTAAAGTGGGAGCTTTCTTTTGAATACAAGCCTGAATATTGCCCGCTAAATATTTAGAGCGTTAACTTTGTGATCTAAAAACAGCTTCAAGGGTCACAGCTCAACAATTTTACAACCCAACTAACTCTTTTACAAAGTAATCTTACTATGATCCCACAGCTTTTAGGTTATCTCGCTTCTGTATTACTGGCCATTTCTTTGATGGTAAACAATGACCTTAAATTCAGGTGGTTGAATATCCTGGGATGTGTTGCCTTTATAGGGTATGGTATATTAATAAATGCCCTTCCCGTAATTCTAACAAATAGTTTATTGTTTTTAATTAATGGATTTTATCTGTTGAAAATATACCGAACAAACGAACATTTCGATTTGCTTGAATTTGAACAAGGCGGAACGCTAATAAAAAAATTCCTTTCTTTTTACCAGGATGATATTAAGGCTTACTTCCCACAATTTGATGAAATAAGGGAGTGTGATAATATAAGATTTGTGGTAACCCGCGACCTCGTTATTGCAAACCTTTTTGTTGCCAGTTTACAACCTGGTGGTTTAGCAGAAGTGCATTTAAATTATACGGTTGCTAAATACAGAGATTATAAAGTTGGCAAGTTCATTTTTGAGAAAGAAAAAAAATTTCTTGTATCAAAAGGTGTAAAGCAATTGGTTTACTCGAAGCCGGTCAATAACAAGCATCAACGGTTTCTTACCGTGATGGGTTTCAAAGAAGAAACCTGGAATGGAAAAAAAGTGTATCTTAAAAACCTGGATTAAATAAAAAACGAAATGATTAGGATACACGTTGATTTCTAAAAACATAACCTGGAGTTTTAATTATTTTTTAATGCCGCTTTTGTAGACAAAAATTAACCTCATCTGTAAATAATTAAACTTGAAGAAAACTATCATTTTCTGCAGCTTGCTCGTTTTCACAATACTTGCAGATGCTCAAACAACAGAAAACACAATTATTGAAAAAGATTCATCAGCAAAAAAGATGATCGTAGAAGCTTCCTGTGCTGAATGCCAGTTTGGGTTGAATGGTACTGGTTGCGTATTAGCCATAAGGATTAAAGGCAACTCATACCTGGTGCAAGGCGTTCCGCCGATGGACAGCTATGGAGATGCTCATGCAGCAGATGGTATGTGTAATATGGTTAGAAAGGCGGAAGTTACCGGCAGCGTAAGAGGAAAAAATTTTGTAGCAAGCAGTTTTAAACTTCTTCCAGCTATAAAAAAAGCAGATTAAAAAAGCGATCGACTTTTTGAAATCTGCTTTCCAATGTTACTACCTGGTGCAACTTCATTCTATTTGCAAGGCAAAAAAAACTCCCGGAAAATCCGGGAGCTAATTTATAAACTACATTCATACTATTTAAAATCAGCAACTACAGAGATAGTTGGTTCTTTAGACACTTTTCCTGCTGCTATAGCTCCACCATCTACCTTAAAATCTTCTAACTTAATTGAGAAATCTGAAGAAGTAGAGATCATCTTATCTTTTACTGTGATTTTGGCAGTAGTGCTTGTTGGTTTAGTTTCACCGTGTATGGTTAAATTACCTTCTACTGTTGCAGTATAAGTACCATCAGTATCAAATTTAATATCAGCAAGGTTTTTTATAGTTCCTTTAAAGGTAGCTGTAGGATATTTGTCGGAGTTCATCCATTTTTCGCCATTAAAATGTTCCTGGATCATCGGATTACTAAACGAGAAATTTTTAATGATCGCTTCAAATGCAACAGTTCCCTTTTTAGTATCAAGAGAAGCTACTGCAGCTTTGTTCTCAGCCTTAGGCAATGCATCCAGGCTTGTGGTTGCATCAAAATTAATAGTTGCAGAAGTAGTCGTTTTTTTTTGAGCAAAAACTGCGCCTGCTGTGAACGCTAATGCAAATACAAGGATTGTTTTTTTCATTTTAATTGTTTTTTTATGAGTGTATATATGTGATAAATATAAATGGGAAAATGCTACTTGTTAATGATACACCTTTTAAATGTTATGTATTCGGCTTCAAGTATTTCACTGTAAGCGCCACCACTGCAAGAACCTTTGATGGAAAGCTTATCTCCCACTTTAACTTTTTTCGGCTCCTCCAGGTTTGCTTTTTGAAACCCAAATATGATATATGAGCCACTTACACTATCTGCCATTTTCAGGTTTAGGGTTGTATCTGCGGCCTCAACTTCAGAAATTGTGCCGTTTATTGTTATGATCTTTTCACTATACTTTACATTAGCCATGCTATCACTTCTTTCGAATTCATGGATGAAGTCTGTAGCATTAACCACATAATCCGATTTGCGCTCAGTTGTGTCTGTAAATTTCTCAGTAAAAATATACCAAACAGCTATTGCCGCAATAATCAACAGTATAAAACCAGTGATTAATAGCTTCTTTAACCAGGAATAGGAACCTTTAATATCAAGCGCCATTTTCTATTTGCTTTTTTAAAATTTTTTATTCAAGAACACAAATATACAATGTTTAAACATCGAAAATTCAGTTTTGGATAAATTCTTTGCAGATAGATGTTAATTTATAGAATATCTGCCTCTGGCTATGTGTATTCAGGAATAAGTATCTTATTGCCAGATCTACTCCTGATAACCCTTCTACTTTTCCTGTCTCTATCAAAGAGATCAGACTTCAAAATTATGCCCGATATTTATGAATGCTGATCGGAAACATCCGATCCCAATTATAGTAATTTAACAGAGTAATACTCATTTCTTACTGAAAATCTACTAGCTTCAAAATTGAAATGAAATTCAACAATAACATGTATAAAAAAATAAGCCTTTCTATTTTAATATTGTGTATCCAATTTGCCGCAATTGCGCAGACACATCAAAGCACATTATATCCTGTGGTGCTTCAATTTCAAAGTGAATGTTGTGGTGTACCCGCTGATACTTCTTTAAAGCTTTATGTGCAATCTTTTAGAAAAAAATATAAGATAAAGAAGAAATTAAAAGCTGTACATATCGGACCAATGGGGAAAGAAGGAGAATACTGGCTGGCTTTTTCTTTAAAAGAATTAAACAAAAAACAGCGAAGCTTTTTTATTAATCAATTGAAGCCAGTGGTAATTAAATTAAAAGATCCCGGTTCCGTAACCCTTATTGAAAATATGAGTGTACAATCGAGTGATCTACCTTCAAGGGCGACCAGTGAATCAGATTTTTTCTAATCTGTTGATTAACTTTGTATATTATAAATATTATTATTCTTCGTCTAATATTTCAATTGCCTTTTCATCCTGGATACTAACAGACGGCACGCCGTTATAATTGGTCACTTTTCCTGTAACACAGATTGTTTTTCCGGAAAGATACTTTTCTGGCTGATAGCTAAAGTTGGCAACATTGTCTTTAAATATTGAAATACTAAATATCTGGTTAGGGAATTTTTTATCAAGGTTTATGAAGATGTTCCCTTTAGACGAAAGTTTTGTACTTACTACGGTGCCGCATACCTTAATATTTTCATTTCTACCCATGAAATTTTTTGCCTGCACGGTATTAAAAGTGTTCCTTGGAAGACTATCGGCTTTCAAGGGAAGCACATCTCCCAGTTCCCGCTCTCCTACCCATTTATTTATATCAACATTGCTTTCCAATTTTGCTTCCAGCTCATCAGGCAGCGAATTAAAAAAATCGATTCCGGCTACGGTTTCCACGCTATCAATGGAACATGCGTAGTTTAACACCGGGTACTCGCATTCCCTGTTAGGCATAATAAAACCAATAGCACGTTGGTTGCCAAGGTCCAGTACCACTTTAAAATATTGTTCCGGTACACTTACTTTATTTATACCTCTCTCAATCTTCTTTAAGCCGGGTTTCAACACCGGTCCGGTTACTACAAACAATTGGGTATTGTTTCTAACTACATATTGCCTTACCACATCTTCCAGTTCTGCCCATCGGCCACGGTTCAATTGAGCTACCTGCGGCGACATATTGGAATACAAATAACTTTCCGACAAAGCTTTCTTTGAATACCTGAAATCTGCTGAAGGTGCCAGGTGCCCTCGGTCGTATCCAAATGCATCGTATTTAAATGTACTATCGGGCTGGTATATGCGAAGAAAGTAATCAGCTTCTACAGCCGAACCTGATTTAATTTTATCATCGGGCCTAAAATCATTTGTTCGCCCCTCATTACCTCTAACAACGTCTGGTAAAATAATATGGGCAACCCATTTTGCCTGCTCATACGGTTCTGCATACACCAGGGAATAAGCAAGGTGATCTACTACTTCTTCACCCGGCGAAAGCTTAGGTAACCCGGTGGCTTTCAGCTCCTGCTGCAGCTTTTTAAACTTAAGTTCTTCAACAGTTACCAGCAGGCTATCTCTTTTCCTGTTTATAAGATCGATCTCATTCTCTGCTTTTTTGATCTGGATGGAAACATCCTGACCCTTTGAAAATATCGGTAAAAACAATAAAATAAATAGTAATCTCATGTAATTAAATTTATAGGCAATTCCCGGGTTAATCCTATTTGCCGGCGATATGATAAATTTGAAAATATCCGGTAGTTAAAGTCTGAGCCATACCGACAAATTTATATGCCGGATAAAAATAGCTATTTACGCTGATAAACTGCTGAAGCAATTGAACCTTTAGGATAATAATGCAAGAATTTATTCCAGTTAATCTGTATATATAAAAAAAGCCACACTTACCGTGTAGCTTTTCCGTTTTAGTTGAGCATTTTTATTTAAATATTTTCCCAAAAAAATCTTTCATATCATTCCAGGAAGCTGAGTCTGCCGCTGCATTGTAAGCAACAGGTATTTTAAATTTCTCCCCGGTCTTAGTTGCATCGGGGTTTGTAAATGCATGTGTGGCACCAGGATAAGATTTGAAAGTGTAAACAGCACCTATTGAGTCCATTTGTTTTTTAAACATAGTAACTTCTTCAGGCTTTACAAACTGATCTGAATCACCATGACAAACAAGAATCGGGGCTTTCAAAAGTGCCTTATCGGCTGGCATTACCGTTAAATTGCCATGAAAACTCACTACACCCTTAAGGTTTTCACCCATCTTTGCCATATTAATTACCTGGGCACCTCCAAAACAATACCCAATAGCTGCAATTTGTGTAGTATCTGCCACTGCATAGGTTTTAACTTTAGCCAGGGCTGCATCAAACCTACGTTTTGCCATAGCAGGATCCTGGTAAAACGGCATTGCCAGTTTACCAGCGAGTTCAGGGTTATCTGCTATTGTTCCATTTCCGTACATATCAACTGCTATTGCCAGGTAACCTAATGCAGCCAATTGTTTAGCACGCGACATGGCATAGTCATTTAATCCCCACCATTCAGGAACTACCAATACTACAGGACGTTTTTTGCTGGAAACAGTGTCATATGCAACAAAACCGATCATTTCGGTACTGTCTACTGAATAGTTAACCTTTTCCTCTTTTATTTCCGGACCTTTCATAGTTGTTTCGGTTGTTTCAGTTGTATCTTTTTTTTCTCCACTGCAACCTGCCATTAGAGTACAGGCAATCAATAAAGCCGGTAAAACATTTCTAATTTTCATTTGTACTAATTTATTTGATGAACGTTTGAATGAGTAAATTGTTCAGCGAAATTAATTAAATTTCATTCGAGCATTTCAAAAATATCCCTGTATTCACACCAGAATTTATCTAATAAAATAATCCTCTCTTTAAGAAAAGAAATTATTTTAGGCCAGTCATTTTCGTTGTAAATATTGGCGTTTTCGAGGCTGGCATAGATCCTGGCCAAATGATTGCCGCTTTCGTTTATATGATCTGGTTGCCAGGCCCACTTTTCGCCTAGTGTTTCCTCCAGTGCTTTTTTAAAGGTTTTGAAATGATTAAAATACAGTTCCTGCTGGGCCGTATCCTTATGAGTTATTTCAATGCTCACGGTAGCTTCACTAAAAAAAGCATCCATTTTAAAATGAATATTCTTAATGCCGGTTCTGTAATTGATCCAATTCACTTTTTCTCCGCATGCGGAAGGAATGGGTGAAATATATTTACCAAAGCTGATCCAAAATTTCTGGCGCAATGCAGCTGCTTCCTGTTGTGTGTACATAAGTTTTTAATTAACGCCAACAATATCCGGCTTGCTTACCAGCGTACTGTTGTATTTAAACCGAAGATTTGAGGTGAAGGCAAACTTCCATCTCGACATTCCGATTGTTACAACCTGGGGAAAATAATAGGCCCTCAATTCAATCGTTCCTAACACAAGGTTTTCATTTCTTGTACGAATTCCTGCTCCAAGTGAAGTATACTGATCAGTTCTGTTGGTTGGATTTACAACTGGCTTTAGAAATGATACCTCGGTAAAAACAAAAGGAGCAAACCTAAACCCGAGAAATTTATTCAGATTAAAAAAAACTGACTCAAATTTAAAAGTTGCTCTTGATACTGCTTCAAGATAATTTAATGAATCGGTTCTAAAATAAGGCAGCCCAAAATCACTTTGCAATTTAATGGGTTCATTTAAATTTCTTTGGTATAACCCGGTGTAAGATAAGGAAAGAAAATTCCGATTCAGCCATTTACGATTCAACTGCCTTAGTTTTGTAAAATGATTTACGCTCATTAATAATCCCACATCTTCAAAAGAATTTGCTCCGCGTGATGCGCCTACCCTTATTGTGTAAGCAGTGAAAAAACCTCTTTTTGAATAATGGCTTGCATCAAATTCTGCTCCGTAGTATCCTCTCATACGGCCTTGTTTATTTGTCCAGCCAGCCGTAACCGAAGCATTTATACCGATGGGCACATCTTCATTCCTTCCGAAACCATAAATAAATTTTGACCGGTAGAAATTTTGTTTATACAATGAATAGGAAACTAGTAATCCATTTAAGTTGGCGTAATTATAATTGAAGCTATCCTTGTAGATCACTGGTATTTTATCAAAATAATTATAAAATACTCGTGCAGCTACGAAATGCCTCAGCCTTTTTTCAGAGTCTGTTTCACGCTTTCTTCCCCAGCCGATATTATATCCACCCCAAAGCTCTGCACTCTTATATTTATACTGCGAAGTGTAGTAATAATCACTGCTATCCAGGTAACCGTTTGTTGATTGATTTATTGAGAGCATAAATGCACCCGTCCATTCCGTATACCTGTTTACAAGAGGTTTTTCAAGTTTAATATAGGCAGTTTGTTCCTCGAACCGGTTGTTAACAATGGCATTTTTAAAAGTTTTAAATCCCAGTGAACCACTTAAGAAACTTCCTTTAATATTTCTTTCAGTGAATTCGGCTCCAAAGCCAATATCAGGATTTCTGGTCTTGTCGTACAAACTGCTGATCGCAAGCCTGCTGCCAGTGCCAACAAGGTTCTCTTCCCTCACTTCTGTTTTCACCCTTCCTGATCCGTTGATACTGAAATTACCTGCAATAGAAAAAACATCTTTTGTGAGTATAATTATGTCCACAGAATCTTTAGACATGATGGATTTATATACTACAATAACTGCATCACTAATAAAGGGCTGGTCACGCAAAAAACGTTCATTATCTGCAATAAGCAATGGTAGTAATGCATCACCTTCTCTAAAAAAAAGATTTTTTCGTATGGTTATATCCCTTGTGTTGCGGTGAAGGTTATTTGCTACACGGATCGCGAAATTTTTTCTGATCTCTGTTGTATCATTCAGGCTTTGATTGAAACCGACTCTAACCACTTCAATATAACGAATGATTTTACCGGCATAATCTTTAAATGGATCAACAGATTTAATAGGGGGAGCATTAGACGGCGGATTGGTAGCAATACTCTTTCCGAGCTTACCGAGGAAACCCTTTTTTTTTGCCAGGAAGAATGTATCCTTTGTTTCTTCTATTTCCTGAGCCAGTAAGCTGAAAGGAATTAGGAATACCAATAAAGAGAAAAAAAGATATTTATACATTTTAATAAATACGGTAGCTGTTAGATATCCTGAATTACAAAAAGCAGGCATTTAATAAACGAATTTATTTCTTTTTTCATTTTTACAAAATCTAAAAGTATTTGTTAATTAAATGCTAACAGATATTACCCCAAATTTGTAACCAATAATACAAAATCGTTTCAGTTACCACTTAAACATGGATAATGCCAAATATATGCAAAATGTTAGGCAGAGAATTGAAACATGCTTACCTTTGCGCCGCAATTCGGATAAACAACCACAGAAAATTATTCTATAACTCCAGTTTGCACTAACCTATTAAGGCCAGACTCAATAACAGCCTGACTTACAAAGAATTTTTGATTACATTAAAATTAGAATTATGAAAACGAATGCAGCGGTCATTATTGACACGATAAGCAAAGAAAACATGGAAGAACTTTTAAAAGAAACCAGGGAAACACTGGCAAAAGAATTTCTAACCGTTACAAAAAGAAAACAAAGTTTTGGAACCCTCGACCTCTGGAGAATGCAGAAAAAGCATAAAACACTGGGAAGTTCAACTAAATGGTAATAGTTTAATATTAATAGCAGAAAGAATTATTTATAATAATATTTCCCTACTGAAAATACATTTAAATTAATCCGAATTTTATTTTGAGCATGGCATTCGCCATGCTTTTTTATTAGCTGGAAGTAGCTAAAACTTCTTCTCCTTTTCCCATTGCAGACTGTTTCATTTTAAAAGCAACATCTTTTCCCAGGTATCTTTCTATCCTGTGTTCAATAAAATAAATGAGTGGTGTTAGCAAGATGGCAACCGTAAATTTATAAGCATAATTAACCATGCCGATTGCCAGAACTTTCTGAAAACTCCAGTCCTTACCAATTTTAAATGCAATGAATAAAACAATGAAACTGTCTACAAACTGCGATACCAAAGTTGATCCTGTGGCTCTCAGCCACACTTTCTTTTCTCCGGTAGCCTTTTTAATTTTGTGAAATACGGTAACATCAACAATCTGGCTTACTAAGAATGCGATAAGGCTTCCAGCAATGATCCACATACCTTGCCCGAAAATCGAATTAAAAGCCTTTGACATATCTGGAACTCCATCTTTTACCCCGGTTCCATACCAGAAGTCGGCTGCCGGCACCGACATGGCCATATAAAACATCAGGAATGCATATAAAATAAGCGAAACTGCAATAAAGGAAATACGCCGTACGGCTTTGGGTCCGTAATATTCATTAACTATATCTGTCATTATAAACTCTAACGGCCACAATAAAACTCCGCAGGTAAGGCTTAGTGCCAGGCCACTTTCCCCAAACAGCGAAAAGTTAAACGGATCTGCACCAAACAGTTTTTCAAGGGAAAATATTTTTGTACCAATACATTCCGCTATCAAAGCATTGGCTACAAAAAAGGCCGTAAATACAAGGAATAGTTTGGTGGGTTTATCTTTTAAAATATTATGAATCATGGCTATGGAGTCATTAAAAATATATAATAGAACTGAACAGGAAATAATATCAAATTTGTTATTACCAGCCACCTGGGTATGGTATTAATCTTTTTTGTTTTTACCCAGTAGATACATAACAATAAAAAGAGCAGGTTTAAGAAAATTGCTGCTACATATCCCAATATCGCAACTGTACCAATAAGTGGCTGCAATGTAATGGTGCCGTCAAAAACCTTGTCGGCTTTTTTAGACAATCTTAAAAAGTGTAATACAAAAACGATCACAAAACAAAGATTGCAGATAAAAACCAGCCTTGAAAAAAAACGCATTTGTATTTAATTTGTTAGTTAACTTTTTTTAATCAGGTTTTAACTAAAACTTACTTCCAATCGAGCAATTATAATCTTACTGGTTTTTTCCTGAAAGCATTGGTACAAAAGAAAAATTATCAAACGTTTCTTCCACAATACTTCCATCCGCTGTTTTCGTAATTCGGAGCATACGTTGAAATGCTCCTGCGTCTACAGGTATCACCATCTTTCCGCCTGGTTTCAACTGCTCTATAAGTTTAGGAGGTATAAACGGAGCTGCTGCTGTAATAATAACTTTGTCGAATAACGCATAGGTTGGAAGTCCTTCGAACCCATCCCCATAAAAAAATTTAAGGTTAGGATACTTTGTTCTAAAAACATATTGTTTAGTTTTTTCAAATAACTTTTTTTGCCGTTCAATGGTGAATACCTTAGCCCCCATTTCGGCCAGCACTGTTGCCTGGTAGGTGCTGCCTGTGCCTATTTCAAGTATTTTTTCCTGGGGCCTTACCTGTAAAAGCTGCGATTGATAGGCAACCGTGTAAGGCTGCGATATTGTTTGTCCTTCGGCAATTGGAAATGCCCTGTCTTCATAGGCAATATTATCCAGCGCTGTATCAAGAAAAAAATGCCTTGGAATACTGATCATTGCCTGCAGCACATTTTCATCGGTTATGCCTTTTTCCCGAAGAACATCTATCAATTTTTTTCTTAATCCTTTATGCCTGTATGTATCTTCAAAAATTCTCATAGCTAAAATGGCTGTCTTGTAGTTAGGTAGTGCAATATAAAAAATGTCAGGGCAAACCCTGACATTTAATTTAAAATTGATAAGAATCAATTGAGCTTACAACGGAGACCGGTAGTTTCAAAACACTATTTCAGTTTCATTTCTTTTTCGATGCGGGCAATTTTTTCATCGAGGCCTGCTTCTACTTTGTCGAAATCTGCCACATGTAATAACGGCGCATTAACACTGAAGTAAAATTTGATCTTGGGTTCTGTACCGCTTGGCCTGGCGGATATCTTGGTTCCATCAGTTAATACAAACTGTAACACGTTACTTTTAGGCAGATCGATTTTCCAGGATTTGCCCGTGATAAGGTCTTTGCCTACCTGCAATTCATAATCCAGTAGTGTTGAAACTGCAACAGCATCTATGGTTTTTGGCGGGTTGCTGCGGTATTCATCCATCATCGCACTGATCTCAGCAGCGCCATTCATGCCTTTTTTGGTTATGCTTACCAGGCTCTCTTTGTAAAAACCATATTGTACATACAGGTCTAATAATTTATCAAACAGGCTTCTGCCCTTGTTTTTTTCGTAAGCGGCCATTTCACAAAGAATTGTAACAGCGCTTATGGCGTCTTTATCCCTTATCTTATCTCCAATCATTAAACCAAAGCTTTCTTCACCACCAATGATATAATTTTCCTTTCCTTCTTTTTCTTTTATTAAAGCTGCTATCCATTTAAAACCGGTAAGAACATTATAACAACTCACAGCATTTGCTTTGGCAATTGCATCTATCATATCTGTTGTAACAATAGTTTTTATAACCATATCGTCGGGTGAAGCGATACCTTTTGCTTTCCTTGCCTCTATCATATAATTAAACGCAAGCAAGGCAGTTTGGTTACCATTCATAAGTATCCATTCTCCCTTATTGTTTTTAACGCCGATCCCTACTCTATCTGCATCAGGATCTGTTCCCAATAATATATCAGCATTTAACTCCTCAGCCTGTTTAAGACCAATACTCATAGTTTCCCTTTCTTCCGGGTTTGGATATATCACTGTTGGAAAATTACCATCAGGAGTGCTTTGTTCATTTACAATATGCACATTAGTAAAGCCGTAGCGGCTAAGCGCTGCCGGTACCAGCATAATTCCTGTACCATGTATAGGCGTGTACACTATTTTAAGATCATGTTGCGCTTTGCACACTTCAGGATAAACGCTCAGTTCCTGCACCATATTTAAGTATAGTTCATCTGTTTCCTTACCTATGATGGTGATATTTTTTCCTCCACCTGTCCATTTAACGTCATCTACAGAAGCTATCTTTTCTACTTCTATGATCACATTCTTATCATGTGGCGGTACCATCTGGGCACCATCGTCCCAATATGCTTTATATCCATTGTATTCTTTAGGATTATGGCTGGCGGTGCAAACTACTCCTCCTTTACATTTAAAATGCCTGATCGCGAAACTCAGTTCAGGCGTTGGGCGCAGCGCTTCAAATAAATATACCTGAATACCATTTGCTGCAAAAACGTTAGCCGTAATATCTGCAAATTCAGCACTGTTATTACGGCAATCATGTGCAATAGCAACACTCACATTATCTCCGAAACATTTTTTAAGGTAATTGGCATAACCTTGTGTTGCCATCCCAACCGTGTATTTGTTCATACGATTAGTTCCTATTCCCATGATTCCACGAAGGCCGCCGGTACCAAACTCAAGGTTTTTATAAAATGAATCTGTCAGTTCGTCTGCCGGCATTTTTTTGATACCATCCTTAGTGGCTTCATCATAATTTCCGTTTAGCCATTTGTCAATTTTATCCTGGATATTTTTTTCCATATTTAGTTGTTTAACATCCTCAAAAATATATTATTCGTACCTGATTAAGCGCAATTACTGCTATTTTTGTTTTTATGGGCCCAACTTTTCAAATTTCTTTTCCAACGTTGGCAGAACCCCGGGTTTCTGCAAGCACATTGCCCGCATTGTATCCATGGTCAAAAAAAATTATCAGCATTTTTATTTGTTTGCAATTATTTGTCACTGCTTTTTCCCAGGATTCAATCGTTAACCCCGTAATACCACGCGACACTTTATATTCGGAAAAGCTGCTGCAAAACGACGCCAGGTTAAGTTTAAAACAATTGGAGTATCCATACAGCAGGAAACGGGTAAAATTGATCACAGCTGCAAATATTGTTGGATATGGAGGAACGATGGTTGGATTGTATGCCGCCTGGTACAGGAATTATCCACAAGGGAAATTTCACGTTTTCAATGATCTGCCAGAATGGAAGCAGGTTGATAAATTCGGGCACGTATTCAGCGCTTATGCCTCGGGGAAAGCCAGTATGGAGTTATGGCGCTGGACAGGAATTGATAGAAAAAAAAGAATCTGGATTGGCGGAATGAGCGGTGCCGTTTACCAAACTGTAATTGAAACACTGGACGGCTTTAGCAGCGAATGGGGATGGAGCTGGGGAGATATCGGCGCAAATATTTTAGGCAGCGGACTTTTGGTAGCACAGGAGCTTGCCTGGGATGAACAGCGTATTCAATTAAAATGGTCGTTTCATAGAAAAAGATATGTTGATCCTGCATTAAATGCACGCAGTGATAAAATTTTTGGGAAATCTTCGCCGGAAAGATTTCTTAAAGATTATAACGGACAAACTTATTGGATCAGCAGTAATCTGAGGGCATTTTTTCCGCATTCTAACATTCCAGCATGGTTATCCGTTTCGTTGGGAACCGGCGCAGAAGGGCTGTTTGGCGCAAACGAAAATATTGGGAGAGATAAAGAGGGAAATATCGAATTTTCCAGAACGGATATTAAGCGCTACAGGCAATGGTATTTTGCTCCCGACATAGATCTTACCAAAATAAAGACCAACAAAAAAGGAATCAGATTTGCCCTGATGATCCTCAATATCTTTAAATTCCCTACCCCTTCCCTTGAGTATTCGGCGAAGGGCATAAAATTTAACTGGTTACATTTTTAATAACTTTTTACTTATACATTTGCTTGCATAACATTATCCTTTTAAAAAGATGACCAGGGAAGAAAAGAACAGCAGGGAACTTAAAACCAGTATCAGCATCCTTAGCGTTAGCATTATTGTATTCCTGTATTTCGCCATTATCATATTGCTTAGCAAACTTAATTATGATGCTCAACTGATCAGGGTAATAAGAGAAATGCTTACAATACCTGCGCTTATTTTACTTGGAATGACGATTGCCGCCTCACTTTTTTTATTCATTAAGAATAAATTCCGCATCAACAGTTTTCCATTTTACGGTTTGCTGATACAATTCGTAACTATAGGGCTGATAGTTTATATAGCCTGATGCAGATAAAACAGGAAAGAACAAATCAATATGTGAGCCTTTATTAAGTTAAATAACACCGCTCATTAATTTGGGGAAATACTACCCCACTAATTCGCATAAAACATCCAACAACTTTATATCATGAACATTTCAGGACCTGCTTCTTAGTTTATTTTTTGGTAACATCTCGTTGGCGATCTCAATTTGCAGCTCACTACTTTTAAAAAGTTCCTTAGCCGTGGAAAATGAATAACCGGTTTTCTGCATAATGAGGTTTGCCATTGCCTATACTATCACTTGCTTACATCCGGAAATGATTAAAGGCAAAAAATAAAATGATATTGTTATTTAGTAAGCGATCACAAAGTCTTTCAATGGCGGTTGAGGAAATAAACTTTTGAGCCCTATCGATAAAATATGCTCGATTGAAGTTTTTAGTTTTACAAAACTATTAGGCTTACAGATGTAGTAGCTGGCACCATTCTCATACATTTTATTGATGGCCTCCTGCTGGCAGGATGTAGAGAAAACAACCACGGGCACATCCTTAAATTTATCGGATTTCCTAATTTCCTGTAAACATTCAAAGCCATTTTTCTTAGGCATGTTGAGGTCTAGAAAGATGATAAAGGGAGTTTCCATTTGGGTATTCTTATGTAGTGCCGTCATTAATTCTTCGCCATCAGAAACTGTACTAAGACTGGTACTAGTATCGATCTCATTTAATGCCTCACGAAAAAGCAACCGATCGTCGGCATCATCTTCAGCAAGTAGTATTAAAGTATTATTGGGTGGGATTACTGACATTTATCAAAATAACTGAAACCAGTTGAGATACCCAAACTTAAACGCATTTTTTTGTCTGTAACAGATGTATAAGAGCAAAAAAAGCCGGTTTATTACAGTTATAAATATGTATCTGAATGTTTAAAATTATCCTGCTACCGTCCAGGCAGCCGTTTAATCTCTTGCATATAATAACGCATTACTCATATGACGAATTTCTTTATCATCATTTAAGGTTGTTTTCATTTTGTAAATAGGTTTAGCCGGATGTATCATTAGGGTTGTAATATCGAAACTATTGGTCATCACTTTCTCTTATAAAAGCCTGACTCATATTTTTAATTTTAAGATATAAATAATCAGCGCATCCACGCTCCCGTTACCTCGCCGTTTTCAACTTCTACCACAATCTGTTCCTTTAAAGTAGTAGACACGGAGATACCAACGTAATTAACAGCAATGGGAAATTTTTTATGCGTCCGTTCTACCAATGCAAGCGTTTCTACCTGTTGAGGCAATTGTTGTAAAATTGGCTTTATTGCGTACAACATTGTTCTTCCACTGCTTGCTACATCATCTATCAATAATACGGTTCTGTTACTAAAATCCAGTTGTTCACTTAAACTGATGTCTGCAGGATGCTTTTTATCAATAGACAGTTCAATTAAAATGATATTTCCTTTGAAAACCGGCTGCAGGTATTCCTGTATTTTTCTGGCAATAACAATTCCATTTTCCTTTATACCGATAAGGGTGAGTTCCTTTTGTTCATAATTACGTTCGGCCACTTCCAAAGCCATGCGGCGAAGTTTTTTGTCGGCAGTTAACTTATCTAGAATCATAACCAGGAGGATTGATTTTTAATGTATTGTTGCAGAAATGATAATTTTGAACTACTCAAAATTATTCAATCTATTATATTAAATACTAAATACTTTAACTTAGCCGCCATAATTTAATGATATGCATTATATACAACAGGCTGCTTTCCTATTACTGGTAGGCTTTTCCGTTTGGCTATTCAGCAAAAATATCCTGCAGATCAGGCGTAATATACTTCTCGGAAAAGATGAAGACCTGAAAGATAACCCGGGGCTGCGCTGGAAAAATCTGTTCTTACTTGCTTTCGGGCAAAAGAAGATGTTTCGGAACCCGCTGGTGGCTGTTATGCATTTTATTATTTATGCAGGGTTTATCATTATAAATATTGAAGTTCTGGAAATTGTTCTTGATGGCTTACTGGGTACTCATCGTTTATTCCTAAGCAGCTTTGGCAGTTTTTATAATTTCACCATTAATTTCTTCGAATGGCTGGCAGTTGGTGTAATTGCCGTGTGTGTAATTTTTCTGGCAAGAAGAAATGTATTAAAATTGAAAAGATTCATCAGCAAAGACCTTGATGGTTGGCCAAGAAGCGATGCCAATTACATCCTCATTGCTGAAATTATATTAATGTCCCTGTTTATTACCATGAATGCCACTGACAGGGCACTTCAATTACAAGGATTAAATGAGCATTATCGTGAAACGGGTGATTTTGTATTTTCAGGAATGATCGCTCCCCTCTTCCAGCATTTTTCTTCCACTCAACTGGTGTTGATAGAACGGTCCTGCTGGTGGCTGCATATTATAGGAATTTTTGCTTTTTTAAATTATCTGCCTTATAGCAAGCACCTGCACATAATGCTGGCATTTCCTAATGCGTATTATGCAAGGCTGCAACCGAACGGGAAAATGGATAATATGGAAAGTGTACAGAACGAAGTGAAGTACATGATGCAACCCGAACTTGCGCCTACAGGCGAACAAGCTCCTGTTAAATTTGGAGCAAAAGATGTGTTAGACCTGAGCTGGAAAAGTTTATTGGATGCTTACAGTTGTACAGAATGTGGACGCTGCTCTGCTGCCTGCCCTGCAAATATTACAGGGAAATTATTGAGTCCAAGAAAGATAATGATGGATACCCGCGACAGGTTGCAGGAAGTAGGAAAGAACGTAGACCAGAATAAGATATTTAAAGAGGACGGAAAATCATTGCTGCATGATTATATAACAGTAGAGGAGCTTCGGGCCTGTACTACCTGTAACGCATGTGTGCAGGAATGTCCTGTAAGCATCAATCCTCTGGATATCATATTAGAATTGCGCCGCAGTCTTATAATGGAAGACAGCAATGCACCGCAGGAATGGAACGGCATGTTCAGTAATATTGAAAATAACTTTGCTCCCTGGAAGCTGAGTCCTTCAGATCGTGATAAATGGGCTACAGAAATGGAATAAGCGTGTTTTCCGATCCTGAAGTTTTATTGCACCGGAAAATATTTTCTTATATTTATAACTTTATTAATATATCTAAAACACAATTCTAATTATGACAACAGTTATTGTTCCTGTAGATTTTTCTGAAACATCGTTAAATGCTGCCCGCTATGCCTGCAGCTTTCTTACAGGACATTATGGGGTAGATATTATCCTGTATCATAGTTATTCTTCTGTGAAAGATGAAGCAGGTATCACGGCTTCCCTGGAGAAACTTAAAATGGATCTGTCGGCAGACCACCCGGTAAAACTGGAGATACTGGCACACCATGAAGACGAATTTGTTGTTGGATTGGAAAGAGCTGCCCGTCATAAAAATGCAGATCTTGTAATTATGGGAATTACCGGAAAATCTGAACTGGAACAAGTGCTTTTTGGTAGCAATACATTAAAAATGGCCCAAACCAAGGCTTGTCCGGTTTTAATAGTACCTGAAAATGCAAGCTATACAAGGATGAAAAATGTAATGCTTACTTCTGATTTTAAAGACACATTAAATACAACTCCATCGGTACCAATAAAAAAGTTTTTAAGCATTAACAGGCCACAACTCCATGTGGTTAATGTAGATAAGGAGCATTACATTTCACTAACAGAAAAATACGAAGCAGAAAAGCAAAATCTGAGACAATTATTGGGAGATTTTACCCCTGAATTTTATTTTATGCGTTTCTTCGACATTGACGAAGCGCTGGAATTATTTGCCAAAGACAGGGAGATAGATCTTATAATTGCTGTGCAACGCAATCATTCATTTATGGAGAAAATATTTAAATCCAGTACTACCAAAAAATTAACTTTCCACAGTAAGATGCCTATACTGGTGATACATGAATAAGTAAATTTTATTAGTTTTTCAGTGAAGTGATTTCCCGATCGCTTCTGTATCTTCTGTACTGATATGTTGCATTTTATCAACCGCATCTTTGTGCGTTAAAATACGCCACAGCTGTATAATGGCTGTAAGTGCGAAGATGCCGCCTATAATCCAGTTGAGGTATTGTTGGCTTCCGGAAATTCTTTCTACAAGCAGTTTGCCTCCAAAGATAAATACACAATTACCTGCCAGTGTACCCAATCCGATGCCTACTATGTAACTATTATACTGGGCTTTCTTTGGCTCCAGTATTTTTTTGGTAAATAATACTGTGCTCCATCCGAACCAAAACGGTATCTGAACAGGGTTGATAGCACACATTAGCATCCCTAAAAGAAACCGGTTAACATTTATATTGTCCCAAAAATTATGATGCTCTTCCGAAGTGCTGTTGATAGCTGCATAAAAACTTCCAATGGCCAGAATAACTATTATTGCTAAGGTGATCCATTCCATGATCTTCATCAGTTTCACCTGTTTCTGTATCCAACTGATGCCAACCAGGGAAATTCTAACGTAGATCATTTCTACCAGGAGAGAACCAAAAGAAAATAGTAGTGCGTGGTAAAAACCTTCTGCTATACCAATCTGCATAGCCGCAACATTAAGGGTTCCCAAAGGTAGAGATCCCAGGAAGCTGATCATCAATCCCCATAAAAAAATCCGGAGCAATTTAGGCATGAGCCAAAGATAAGCCTCAAAAAATTATGGCGGAAGAATTAACTACTTTGCCATAACGCTGAGGGAAACTTTTAAGTCATCGGAAAGAGAAACACTATTTCCACCAACTCCGAAATCACGGCGATTGATCTTAAAATCATCTCCCGAAAAAAGATAGCCTCCATTCTTTGGGGTTACATCAAAAAAGAACTGCACAGGTTTAGTGATAGATTTTATTGTAAGGTTTCCATTAAACTGGTAACGGCCCGGCTTGTTGGTTCCCAATATACTTGTACTGACCATTTTAATGACCGGATATTTTTTCACATCAAAATAATCTTCCTTTCTTAAATGGCCATCCCGGCTGTTATTATCCGTATCAATGCTGGAAGCATCTACGGTAACATCAAAAGAGGAAGCAGCAGGATTGCCGGGATTAAATTTTATAGTTCCCCTCAAACCAGTAAAATCGCCACCCGTTCTGATGCCAAAATTTTTAATAACAAAATGTACTTTACTATCAGCGTCTGAAGGGATAAACTGGCCCCTGGCCATAAAAAAAACACAGGATAAAATAATCATTCCAAACAACCTCTTCATTTTCATAACATACCGTATTTAAAATAAGGGAATGCAAATTGCGTGCAAGAAATATTGATGTAACTTTTTTAAGATTAAATTTACGATGAATTAACTATATGATCAGATCTTCTACAATACAATTATTAAGGTTTCACTTCTCATTTTTCTTGATGCCAGTGTATTGGTTTGCACTTAGCCAAACAAAAGATATCTCAACATCACAGAGCATCATGGTTTTTGTGATTTTGCATTTGCTGCTTTATCCTGCCAGTAATGGTTATAATAGTTACATGGACAATGATACCGAAAGTATCGGAGGTATAAAAAATCCGAAACCGCCAACTAGGCAATTATTTTATGTAACGCTGATCCTGGACTGCCTGGCGCTACTTTGCAGTTTTTTCATCAGTTTATATTTTGTTTTCGGCGTAGCTGCTTTTATTGCAGCATCCAGGGCTTATAGTTTTAGAGGAATAAGGTTAAAAAAATATGCCATCGGCGGTTATCTTACCGTGATCATTTTCCAGGGTGCATTGGTTTTCTTTCTGGTAATGCATGGATGTAGTTCACAAAAGTTATTGAACGTACCCTTAATTGGCATGGTTGCTGCCTCGTTACTCGTAGGAGGCTTTTATCCCCTAACCCAAATTTACCAGCACATGCAGGATAAAGAAGATGGCGTTTTTACCCTGAGTTATAAACTGGGATATACAGGCACATTTGTATTTACAATGCTTTTATATGCACTTAGTATGACTACGCTGGCAATTTATCTTGCCCAAAACGGATCTTTCAGCAATTTCCTTGTTATGCAGATCTTTCTGGTTCCTGTGCTCGTATATTTCTTTTGGTGGTTTTACAAAGTTTATTACAACAAGGCTGAAGCTAATTTTGTTAATACAATGCGGATGAATATCCTGGCATCTGTTTGCACCAATGCTGCCTTTATTTTTTTATGCCTAACCAAACAATTTTGAGTAAAATAGTTTCCATAGCAACCAGCGTACCGGCAAACAGGTACGATCAAAATGAACTGCTTCAGTTTGCAGACAACATATTTTCATCAACTCCCGATGATTCAAGAAAATTAAAATTCCTCTATAAACAATCGGGTATCGATACCCGCTATTCGGTAACAGAAGATTTCAGGTCTTTACCAGAAAATCGCAGCTTTTTTCCTCCATCTGATGACCTTGAACCTTTTCCCTCCATTGAAAAAAGGATGTTGCTTTATATGAACCAGGCGCCTCTGCTTTCGGTAGAAGCTATTGATAAGTGTATTGAGAACAGGATAAATAAAAATGAAATTACGCATCTTATAACGGTAAGCTGTACAGGCATAAGTGCGCCGGGACTTGATCTGCAGGTAATGGAAATAATGGAACTTCCCGGTAATATTGTTAGAACATCCGTTAATTTCATGGGCTGCTATGCAGCAGTACATGCTATTAAACTGGCTGATGCATTTTGCCGGACTTCAGAAAAAGTAAATGTTGTTGTTGTATGTACAGAATTATGCACGTTACATTTTCAAAAAACTGCTACCCCCGATAACCTTACTGCTTCATTACTTTTTGCTGATGGCTGTGCGGCCATGTTGATACAAAATGACTCCGCAATAAAAGGTATACGCTTAAAAAGTTTCTTTTCGGACGTGTCTTTTAAAGGCAAAAATGAGATGGCCTGGGAGATCTCCTCCAAAGGTTTTTTAATGACGCTAACAGGATATGTTCCTGCATTAATAAAGGAAGATTTTGCAGATCTGGTTAACAAAGCCCTGGCTGTTACCCATGAAAAAACAGACGACATAACTCACTGGTGTATTCATCCGGGTGGAAAGCAGATCCTGCAAAGTATTAGCTCAGGATTAAACCTACCCTCGGAAAAACTGAAATATTCTTACGAGGTACTAAAAGAATACGGAAACATGAGTTCTGCCACTATCGTATTTGTATTAAAAAGAATACTGGAAGAGTGTAACCAGCAGCATCCGGAAACAACGCCACTCATATTCGGTGCTGCTTTTGGCCCGGGATTAACAATGGAAACCTTTACTGCCACATATGATTGATCTTACCTACCGATCATATCAGAAAGAACTGCTGGATAACGACGATATCCCTTTTGCTGATATTAAGCAAAACATGAAAGAACTGAATAAAGTTAATAGTTTGTTGGGTGGACATAAGATTACCATCAACGGAATTGAAACAATCAATGCAGGTAAGCACAAATTGCCATTTTTAACAGTATGTGAAATAGGTTGCGGCGGCGGTGATAATTTAAATGCAATTGCTAACTGGAGCAAAAAGAAAAATTTAAAAGTATTTTTCACTGGCATTGATATAAAACAGGCTTGTATTGAGTATGCCTGCGAACAGTATCCTACACTGCCGGCGAAGTGGATCACCAGCGATTATGCAACAGCAGATCTCTCTTTGAATAAACCTGCAATCATCTTCTCGTCACTGTTTTGCCATCATTTTAAAGAAACAGAACTAATTGAAATGGTTAAATGGATGAAGGAAAATTGCCAGAAGGGTTTTTTCATTAATGACCTTCACCGAAATCACCTGGCTTTTTATCTTATTAAATGGATCACAAGATTATTCTCCCGGTCGTACCTGGTAAAAAATGACGCCCCGCTTTCAGTAGCACGTGGGTTTAAAAAAGAAGAATGGAAGGCTATCTTCAGCGCTGCAGGAATAAAACAATATAACATCAAATGGAAATGGGCATTCCGGCACTTAATCGTTTACAAGCATGAACTATGATGAAACATATGATGCTGCTATAATTGGTGGAGGGCTTGCAGGGCTAACACTAGCTATAAACTTAGGCAAGAAAGGCTTTAAGGTTATTTTGATCGAAAAAGAAACTTATCCCTTTCACAAAGTTTGTGGTGAATATATTAGCCTGGAAAGCTGGCAGTATTTATTATCCCTCGGGCTTCCATTAAACCAAATGAATTTGCCCATCATAAAAAGACTCCAGGTTACTGCATCCAATGGCAAAGAACTACAGCAGGAACTTCCACTCGGAGGATTTGGCATCAGCCGGTATACAATAGACAATTCATTAAAAGAGATCGCCATACAATCAGGCGTTACCGTTATAGAAAATTGTAAAGCTACTGAGGTATCATTTAAAGATGATCAGTTCTTCATAACAACAATCAATGGGATAATCAACAGCCGTGTTTGTTGCGGAAGTTTTGGCAAACGCAGCAACATCGATATAAAATGGAAACGGAATTTTACACAACGCTCACCTAATAAACTCAATAATTTTATTGCTGTAAAATACCATATCAGTACTGATCATCCTAGCGATCTCATATCACTGCATAATTTTGAAAATGGCTATTGCGGAATATCCAGGATTGAAGACGACAAATATTGCCTGTGTTACCTTACGAATGCCGCCAACCTAAGTTCCTGCAATAATTCCATAGAAGAAATGGAATTGAAAATTTTAGGGCGTAATCCGCATCTTAAAAAAATATTCAGTAATTCAACGAAGCTTTACGATTCTGCACTGTCAATTTCGCAAATTTCATTCGAAAAAAAATCTTCGGTAGAGAATCATGTGATTATGGTTGGAGACGCAGCTGGCCTTATTACACCACTTTGTGGCAACGGTATGAGTATGGCCATGCACGCAGGAAAAATTGCTGCAGAAAATATCAAAGATTTCCTGGATAAAAAGATATCCCGTTCCGGTTTCGAAAAAAAATACACCGCAGAATGGGCAGAAAATTTTGAAACCAGGCTTAAAACTGGCCGGCTCGTACAACGTTTTTTTGGAAAGAGCCGGGTCACTAATATTTTCATCAGCATCATGAAATTGTTTCCATCAGTTACAAAAATGATCATTAGGAAAACGCATGGAGAAGTTTTCTAGCTTAGATAAAATACTTACTGCTGAAAAGCAATGAGCAGCGCTTTTAAAACCTCCTGATTTTCTTTCCTACCCTATTTTGGCATCCGCTTTCTTCATAATTGCATAAATCTCTTTTGTTTCAATGCGAAACCGGATTCCTTTCATCAGCGGCCAGGGTTTTACACCTTGTTTTACATTGTAACTACTGATAGTATAAAGAGCTTTCCAATGCTTTAGGATCTCTTTATAGGCATTTAACAAAGTATATCCTGTATCATAAAAATGGTTGGGTTCTGCACCACAGCCATTATATTCAAGGATCGTATAGCCGGTACCGTTTTTTAATGCCTCAATGCTTTCGCACATTATATCGTACCGGCCATAATAAAAATCATTCACCTCATGGCTGATTTTATCAAATACAGCCACAAGCCTGTCATCAATATGGTCTTTCAAATCTATAAAATGTGCGCCACGGTTATGGTTAGCGGCATAGCTAAGTATATACTTTTCTCCGTTAGCAATAATCTTATTCCAGTTTGCGGGATGTTTACTTTTTAATTCCTCCGCACGTTTAGCAGCTTTTGAATGTTGTAAAATAAGTTGTTCAAGCGTTTTTTTTCCATCTCCCATAACATGCAAAGGGATCTTGTGCAAAAAACCTGTTACGATACCTTTTTCATCTTTCGGGTGCCGTATGTAAAATACGCTAACCTCAATAGGAAAATGCACCATTCTTTGAACGATATATTCTACAGGTACCAGATTGTGGTAATGCTGCAATTCTGCGATCGTGTCAATTTTTCGAAACAAAATGCCTTGTCCACCCATTTCCGGCTTTACGATGAGCGGAAATCCAATTGCGTGGGCTTCAATCCTGTTAACCACTTCATCAAGCGCATCGGATGGCAACACATTAAATGTTGTAGGATAAGAGCCCTCCGGTAAAAGGTCGTACATTTCTTTCTTAGGTTCACCATCCATTCCGCCAAAAGTAATCTTCGGGTTACTGGGTGTAAAAAACCAAACAGCACCCGAACGGATCATATACCATGCCCACATTGGTACCAGCGGCGCATAAATTAACTTAAATGGCCATGCCTCCCAATTACTGATCTTATTAATAATTTTTTTCAAATGCCTGATTATTTTGTAAAATTAAATGCCCTTTAATAAACATCCATCATAAAATCTTGTTTACTTTGTCTTTACAAATATATCTGAATTATGCATGTACCAACAATGGCCGAGTTTTTAGCCAAAGGCGAGCAACCGGAAGTGTTATTCTGGGTAGGTTGTTCAGGAAGTTTTGATCAGCGTGCGCAAAAGATCACAAAGGCTTTCGTAACCATACTTAATAAGATCGGTATACGATACGCTATTCTGGGAAATGAAGAAATGTGCACGGGTGATCCTGCCCGCAGAGCTGGTAATGAATTTATGTTTCAAATGATGGCGTATCAGAATATTCAGTTACTGAATGGCTATAGTATTAAAAAAATTGTTACTGCCTGCCCTCATTGTTTTAATATATTTAAAAATGAATACCCGGTGTTGGGAGGAAATTATGAAGTGATTCACCACGCTAGTTTTTTACAGCAATTAATTGACGAAGGAAAGATAACCATGCAGGAAGGTGGCGTTTTTAAAGGGAAAAAGATAACGTATCACGACAGTTGTTACCTCGGCCGTGCAAATAACATTTATGATGCGCCAAGAAAAGTACTGGAAGCTATGGATGTTGCCCTGGTAGAAATGAAGAGATGCCGCAGTAATGGACTTTGTTGCGGTGCCGGTGGTGCACAAATGTTTAAAGAAGAAGAAAAAGGTTCTATAAGGATTAATTTTGAAAGAGCCGATGAAGCCCTGGAAACTGGCGCCACTGTAATTGCGGCAGCCTGCCCGTTTTGCAATACTATGCTTACAGATGGCGTAAAAAACAAAGAAAAAGAGGCTGAAGTACAGGTACTCGATATTGCTGAAATTGTAGCTGCGTCAATGAAATAAATTCTCTGGGCCTTTTTAGATGAGGTAATGAATTAACCGGATAACAATTTTAATTTGTTGTGCTATTAACTTTGGGCGATCGAAGATGTAAGCTGACATCTACCTGCTTCAAATAAAAAATATTTAAAAGAGTGCTTTCAAATCCTATCATAATACAAGCTTGTAATGAGCAATTTGAAGTGCTGTTGAAGGCAATCATGGTTCTTTAATCCGCGTTCAACAAGTTCTCCCTGACAATCAGTAACATAAATAGAAAATTCCACAGATTAGTTTTCATGGTAATCTTTCTAAAACAAAATTCCCGAATTTACCAAAGGGGCATAACTTTGCCACATGGAATTAGATATTCAGCAACATCTGCCAGAGGATTTTAATGATCAGTCAAGGGTTTGGGTTTACCAAAGCAACCGCCTGTTTTTAATGAGCGAAGCGTTGGAAATGGAAGATATGTTTACAGAGTTTGTTAACGGCTGGAACAGTCATGGGGCACCAGTAAAAGGTTATGCTAACTTATTCTTCGGCAGGTTTATCGTATTAATGGCCGATGAAACCGCCACAGGAGTAAGTGGTTGCAGCACCGATAGTTCGGTTAGATTGATCAAAGCAATTGAAACAAAATATAAGGTAGATCTTTTTGACAGGCAATCGCTTGCTTTTGTTGTTAAAGACAAGATCGAATTGATTCCGCTCTCCCAGTTTAATTATGCGGTTGAGAATCACTTTATCAATGAGCAAACAGCTTATTTTAATAACACCGTGCTCACAAAAAAACAACTTCTCACGCAATGGATCGTTCCTGTAAAAGACAGTTGGCTTGCGAAACAATTGCTTCAAAAAAACTGATTTCATTCCTGTTATTAATTAGCATCGGCTTTCGACTTGCACATTAACAGCTGTGGCACGGTTTTTTAAAGTTATCCTTAAATATTTAAATCAAATTGACAAGGTCATTTATAAAAAACGCAGCCCTTGGAGGCATTTTTTGTCTTTTTTGCAATTGTAATCTTTATGCACAAACAGCAGATACTACACAGTATAAGAAAGTAGTGGCTGGCAAAGAATATCAAAAGAGTAGATTTTATCAGTCATTGTGGGGAAAACATTACCGAAAGGAATGGACAACTCCCGTATTGGTTAAAATAGCGATGCTCGATACACTCGCTGGCGGACTCATTCCTTACGAAATTGGTGGAAGCAGGCAAACGAGATCTGTAAAGCTTCGCGACAAAAATAACAGGGAGTATGTTTTACGCAGTATCGACAAATCTTTCTCCTCAATATTGCCTGAAGTTACCAAAGGAAGCATTGTAGAAGAAGTTACCAATGACCAGGTTTCAATTGCCCATCCTTATGCTGCGGTTACAATTGCTCCAATGGCCGAGGCTATTGGCGTATTTCATACAAATCCTGAGATCTATTTTATTCCCAGGCAATCATCGTTGGGAAAGTTTAATGACAGCATCGGCGATAACCTTTACCTTTTTGAGCAAAGGCCTGATGAGAACTGGAGTACAGCAGCCAATTTTGGAAATGCTACCGATATAAAAAGTACTGATAAAATGCTGGAAAAGACACTATCAGACAATGATAAAAAAGCAGACCAGGAAGCATTTTTACGTGCCCGGCTTTTTGATATGATAATTGGAGATTGGGGACGACATGAAGACCAGTGGAGATGGGCGGAATTTAAAACAGGTAAAAAAACAGTTTACAAACCAATACCCCGCGACCGCGACCAGGCTTTTACAATTTTTGATGGCTACCTTGTTAAATCCGCCAAGCGTGCTGCCCGAATCAATCACCTTCAAACATTTACTGCAGATATAAGCAATATAAATACATTTAATTTCCCTGCCCGTAACCTCGACAGGCACCTGCTAAACGAACTCTCACTTGATAAATGGCAGCTAACAGCAGCCGAAATAAAAGAGCAGCTAACCGATAACGTTATAGATAACGCAATTAAAAAATTACCACCGGAAATTTATAATATCTCCGGACCGGCCATTGCCGCAAAAATAAAAGCACGGCGCAACAACCTCGGTAAATATGCCGAAGAATACTATATGGTATTGGCAGCAAGCGTTGATATTACCGGAACTTCAGGTCCCGAATTTTTTGAAATAAACAGGATCAATGACGATTCTACTGTTGTAAATATTTATGCAAAAAGCAAAAAGGGAGATACAAAAGAGATCCCATTTTACAGCAGAACTTTTCTTAAAAAAGATACAAAGGAAGTAAGGTTGTACG
This sequence comes from Ferruginibacter sp., assembly GCA_031411955.1. Classification (GTDB taxonomy): domain Bacteria; phylum Bacteroidota; class Bacteroidia; order Chitinophagales; family Chitinophagaceae; genus Ferruginibacter. The sequence goes on along the minus strand of JANOCC010000037.1, from coordinate 108,624 downwards.
GAATGGATGGCCAGGATGAATACCTGCTAAAAGGTAATGTGAAAAGAGGCATCAGCATCCGCCTGATCGGTGGAAACGATAAAGATGAATTTGTGGATTCGTCAAACGTTAGCGGACACAGCCATAAAACAGAAATTTACGACAACGGCAAGAATGATTTTGTTACATCCAGGGAAACTTCCCTGCATATATCATCCGACCCTGCAATTCATGATTTTAAATACAAGGCTTACAAATTCGACAAAAGAGGATTTAAGCCTACCGCATTCTTCAGTAATGAAGACCGCTTTTTTATTGGAGTAAACTACCTTACCACTAAAAATAAATGGAGAAAAGAGCCCTATGGCTATACGAGGTATTTTGATGTAAAATATTCATTGAGCCAAAAAGCTTTTAGCGGCACTTACCGAAGCCAGTACACAAGCTTAATTGGAAAATGGGATGCGCTGTTCTTCGGAAATTATGATTTCATACGTTGGACGAATTTTTTTGGCCTTGGAAATGAAAGCAAACTGTTAACTACCGATCGTGATTTCAACAGGATGAGAAGTTCAAACTATATGTTGAGCGCAGGGTTGCAGCGATCATTCAGAAATCAACACAAAATTATTTTCAACGGATTTTACCAGGGTATAGACATCAGGAATGACAGTAGCAGATTTGTAGCGAAATCTGTAAACACAGGACTTCCGGATTTTTATAAAAACAATGATTTTGCAGGTATCTCTGTTGCCTATATATATCAAAAACTAAACGACTCCGTTTTGCCGCGTAAGGGAATCAGTTTGTTGTTAAACGGTACTTACACAGATAATTTAAAAAACAGCCGTAATAATTTTGCAAGGTTTAGTGCAGAGGCAAATATGTACTTTCCGGTTTCCAACAAGCTTGGAGTTGTTGTTAAAGCCGCAGCGGCCACACTTGCAGGTACGCCCTTATTTTACCAGTATAATAACATCGGTGGTTCAGAAACACTTAGAGGCCACAGAAGAGAGAGATTTTACGGTAACAGCACAGTATATACTCAAAATGAATTGCAGTGGATAAGCCCGGTACACTCCAGGATATACAATGGAAAAATTGGCTTCTTTGGGCTGCTGGATGTTGGAAGGGTCTGGCTGAAAAATGAACAATCAAACAAATGGCACAATGGCTATGGTGCTGGCATAATTTTATCTCCCTATAATTTAATTTCTGCCAGCATTTCTTATGCAATTTCCTCCGAAGACCGTAATATCCATATTCAACTGATAAAGGCTTTTTAATACAAGTTGCAGCATCTTAAAATGAGTATGAAACTGCTTTAATACTTGATATAATTAACGCATGCTTAAGTATTATTACTGCCATCCTGTCATAATTACATCTAATTAGGCTATATTTGCGCAATTAAAAATCAATTGTACATGCAGGAGTTGATGTTGGATAAAACTCATGATGAATTAAGGCAAGGAGAAGCATTTCTGCCACTTGCAGCAACGCTTTATCCATTTAAGAAACATTTCTACATAGAAAGCTACGGTTGTGCCATGAACTTTGCCGATAGTGAAGTGGTAGCTGCTATTTTGCAGAAAGATGGATTTGGTGCAACTGCGGATTGTACCCAGGCTGATCTGATTCTGATCAATACCTGTTCTATCCGCGAAAAAGCGGAAGACAGAGTGCGGAAAAGGCTAACGGAATTCAGGCAATTGAAACGATCAAGGCCAGGCCTGGTGATAGGAGTGTTGGGATGCATGGCTGAAAGATTGAAAGCAGCATTTCTTGAAGAAGAGAAACTGGTAGACCTGGTAGTTGGTCCGGATGCCTACCGCAGCCTGCCTTCTTTGATTGAAGAAGTAAACGGTGGCCAGAAGGCTGTAAATGTTTTACTGAGCCGCGATGAAACCTATGCCGATATCTCTCCTATCAGGTTAAATAGTAATGGCGTAAATGCCTTCGTTAGCATTATGCGTGGCTGTAATAATATGTGCTCTTTTTGTGTTGTTCCATTTACGCGTGGCCGTGAGCGAAGCCGAAGTGCAGAAAGCATTGTAAATGAGTGCGAAACCTTATTTAACGATGGATACCGTGAGGTTACCTTACTGGGGCAGAACGTAGACAGCTATTACTGGACAAATGATACTGCTAACATCAACGTTAGTTTTGCACAGTTATTAGAAAAAGTTGCCCTGGTGTCTCCCCTGCTTCGGGTACGTTTTTCTACTTCTCATCCAAAAGATATAACGGATGACGTTTTATTTACCATAAAGCAATACGCGAATATTTGTAATTACATACACCTTCCGGTGCAAAGTGGCAGTACAAGGGTTTTACAAATGATGAACAGAACGTATAGCAGGGAATGGTACATGGCTAAAGTAGACAGGATAAGGGAACTAATACCAGACTGTGGAATTTCAACAGATATGATTGCAGGATTTTGCACAGAAACCGAAGAAGATCACCAGGCATCCCTTACCCTGATGGAATATTGCCGGTATGATCTTGCTTATTTATACTTTTATTCTGAAAGACCGGGAACGCTTGCTGCAAGAAGGTTTAAAGATGATGTGCCATTGGATGTAAAGAAACGCAGGTTGCAGGAACTGGTGGAATTATACCGTGGCCATTCACTTATCAGTATGCAGAAAGACGTAGGCAAAACTTTTAAAGTATTGGCAGAAGGTCCATCCAAAAAAAATGAAGATGAGTTGTATGGACGAAATGAACAGAACAAAGTTGTGGTATTTCCCAAAGCCGGTTACAGTAAAGGCGAATATGTAACGGTAAAGGTTACAAGCTGCACGGCTGGAACACTATTAGGCGTAGCTGTAGAATCTTAAAAAATCATGGCTGTAAAAAGGCGATGAACTAAATGATTTAATATATGGATCAGCAAACAATAAAAAACCGTTTCGGAATTATAGGCAATTCGCCTGCCTTAAACCATGCCTTAAATGTTGCGGCACAGGTTGCAAATACAGATCTGAGCGTTTTGATCAATGGCGAAAGCGGTGTAGGTAAAGAAGTTTTTTCGCAGATCATACATGGGCTTTCTGCAAGAAAACACAATCCGTTTATTGCAGTAAACTGTGGTGCCATCCCCGAAGGAACCATCGATTCGGAATTATTTGGCCACGAAAAAGGATCTTTTACCGGCGCTGTAGACAGCAGGAAAGGTTATTTTGAAACTGTAAATGGAGGAACCATTTTCCTGGATGAAATTGGCGAATTGCCACTGGGAACCCAGGCTAGATTGTTAAGGGTGTTGGAAACCGGTGAATACATACGTGTAGGAAGCAGCAAAGTTCAAAAAACAGATGTGAGGGTTATTGCCGCTACCAATAAAGAATTGCTGGAATACACACATAACGGCAGATTCCGGGAAGACCTTTATTACCGCTTAAACACCGTACCTATAAGAGTGCCGGCGTTGAGAGACAGGCAGGAAGATATTATATTGCTGTTTAGAAAATTTGCTACCGATTTTGCCGACCGTTACAAAACAACATCCGTACAACTAAATGAAGAAGCCAGAAATACACTCATTAACTATTCCTGGCCGGGCAATGTAAGGGAATTGAAAAATATAGCGGAACAGATATCGGTGCTGAGTAAAGATAAAAATATCAACGGCGAACAAATGAGGTCATTTTTACCCGACCATAATTATACCAGGCTACCGGTTTTAAGTGGCGCCAGCGGTGGCACTGCTGTAAGCCAAAGCGAATTTGCCAACGAGAGGGAAATACTTTATAAGCTTTTCTTCGATATGAAAAAAGATGTGAACGAATTGAAGAAAATGTTCTTCGATTTATTGCAAAACCCCTCCCTGGCACAAAATGCTGCCGTTTTTAATACCGATAGCAACAACAATAATCTTAAAGAACTTTCTACAACAGTTTCAAACCAGGGATTTAAACAAAATAATGCTGCTGTTATTTTAAGAAATGACAACAACATACAGCAGCACGAAGAGGTGGAAGAATCGCTCAGCATCATGGATAAAGAAAAAGAACTGATCATTAAAGCGCTCAAAAAACACCGTGGAAAAAGGCGCGATGCTTCTTTAGATCTTGGTATCAGTGAAAGAACCCTTTATCGTAAGTTGAAAGAATACGATATCGAAAACCTGTAAGTGGTTATCAGTAAATATTTAAAATGAGTTGCTGTTCTGCATTTTTTAAAATTTAATTATGGGCACCTGGTTATTAGGAAAAAAAAGGCTGGAATTATTTTTATGCTGTACGCTGATCATGGCTTTCTTTAATTACATGACGTGCAAATATTCTTTTAAAGACGTATCCATTCCCATTGAAGTAAAAACATTCAGGGTTACAACTTTTGAAAACAGGGCACAATATGTAAATACACAGCTTACGCCCCAGCTTACAGAAAAATTAAAGCAGAAGATAATAGGAACCACAAGGCTGAGGCAAACCAACGATGATGATGCTCATTACGATATCAGCGGGTATGTTTCACAATATTATACCAGCACCATCAGCATTACCGGCAGTACCGCCTCAGGAAACAGGCTTACAGTTGCTTTTCACCTCATCTTTAAAAATACACTGGATGAAAAAAAGAATATTGAAACAGACATTTCCAGGAGCTTTGATTTTGACGGCAACCTAAGCCTTACCCAGGCAGAAGTAAGCCTGAATGAAGAAATCATCCGGAACGTGGTAGACGAGATATTCAATAAAATATTTTCCAACTGGTAAATATCCCTGTAACAATTTATTAATTTAGCTTTGAACAATGCCGCATCAGGAACTATATAATAAGATAATTGTTGACAATACGGACAACCAAATTCCCGCGCAGTATTTTAAGGAGCTTACTAACAAGTACCCTTACTTCAGTGCGTCACATTTTTTGTTATTGAAGGAAACTCCGGAATCTGCCAATGAATACAAAAAAATAGCAGCGAGAACTTCCATTCATTTCAACAATCCTTATTTGCTGAAATTCAGGTTAACCGATAAAAAGGCGGAGGAAATAGCGGAAGAAATTAAAAGTACTGTGTTGCCAGCGCAAATTAATGCCGTAAATGAGGAAGTAGTTTTAAATGAACCTGTACAGCCGGAAACTGAGATTAGCAACTCCGAAGCAGCTTCACCCGAACCTGTAAAAAAATCTGAAGAAATAGTTGAAGTCAATAAAAAGGATGAACTGATATTTGAACCTTTACATACTACCGATTATTTTGCTTCACAGGGGATCAAATTAAGTGAAGAAGTTCAGACTGCTGATAAACTGGGAAAGCAGCTTAAAAGTTTTACCGACTGGCTAAAAACAATGAAAAAAGTTCAGGCCGGAAAATTACCGGAAGGCAGCACACAAATTGATATTGCGGTGCAAAGCCTGGCTGAAAAAAGCAATAAGGGACAGGAAATTTTAACCGAATCAATGGCAGACGTGTACGCCAAACAAGGCAAATTGGGAAAAGCACAGGAGATATACAAAAAATTAAGTTTGTTGAATCCTGCCAAAAGCGCTTACTTTGCAGCCAAAATAGAACTTTTAAAAGAAAATTGATATGTTAATATTATTCGGAATTTTAATTATCCTTGCTTCTGCAATACTTGGTTTGATTGTTTTAATCCAAAATCCTAAAGGTGGCGGTTTAACTGGTACATTGGGTGGATTCAGCAACCAGCTTATGGGTGTAAAACAAACTACAGATGTATTGGAAAAAGGAACCTGGGTTTTTGCTGCAGTTGTTGGGCTTCTTTGCCTGATGTCTCCTGCATTTATACCTAAAGACGGAGGTTCATCCAAGAATGATGAATACTACAAGGGATTATCACCTAATTCACAACAAAAATCGGCCACTCCTGCTCCCGCTCCTGCTAACACAGCACCAATGCCGGGTACTAAAGCTCCCGATTCAGCTAATTAATAAATATAATTACAAAATATTTACCTCCCCGCTTATAAACAGCGGGGTTTTTTATTTTACTTTGCTTACATCACCGAATAACATTCACTATGAAAAAAATCTTATTGGTCCTTGTATTGGTCCTGGGCATTGCAGCTATTTATGCCGGCTGGAATTTATTTGGGCCAACCATCTCTGCCCCTTCAGGCAAATATTTTTACATTAAAACGGGTGCCTCCTATGATCAGGTAAAAAAAGACCTGGCAGATCAAAAAATCATTTCCAACGAATTTTTCTTCAACTTACTTGCTAAACAGGTAAAGTACGATCAAAAAGTAAAAGCAGGACGTTATGAAATAAAGAAAGGCAACCTTGTTAACCTGGTACGCATGTTAAAAAGCGGTAACCAATCGGCCGTAAGGTTGGTGATCAATAAATTAAGGACAAAAGAAGACCTGGCAGGTAAAATAGGTAAAAACTTTGAAGTAGATTCCCTGCAGGTGATCAGCTTTATTAATAATAATGATTCATTGAGCAGGTACGGGTTAGATACAAATACCGTGATGACAATGGTAATTCCTAACTCCTATCTTTTCTGGTGGAACAGTTCGCTGAAAAATATACTTGACAGGTTTGCTGATCAAAAACAAAAATTCTGGCAGGGAGCAAGAACGGAAAAGGCAGCGGCAAAAAAATTAACGCCCAATGAAGTTTATACCATGGCCAGTATTGTAGAAGAAGAAACTAATCAGCCGGAAGATAAAGGCAAGGTTGCAAGTACTTATATAAACCGTTTGCAAAAAGGAATGAAACTGGAAGCAGACCCTACAGTGAAATATGCCATGCGAAATTTTGCTTTAAAAAGGATCTTATATGGCCATCTGCAATACCAGTCGCCATACAATACCTATCAACAAAAAGGGTTGCCGCCTGGTCCTATTTGCACCCCTTCCATTAATACCATTGACGCAGTATTGAATGCGCCTGAAACCAATTATATATTCTTCGTTGCCAAACCCGACTTAAAAGGATATTCCAATTTCGCAGAAAGTTATCCCGAACACCTGGCTTTTGCCAAAGCATATCAACAGGCACTGGACAGTATATTTTTAAATAAGACCAAACACTAATTACATCACTACGTGATTAAGTTACAAAGGATCATCATAACAAAAACACCGATTGCATTTGTATTGCGCAAAAGTAAACACTGGTATTTACCAGGTTTTGAAGGTGTAGCTTTTTATGATGTACTTCGTTTTTTTTACAGGCAGATAAAAACACATGGGCTAACAGAAAGAGCGTCGGCCATTGCTTATAATTTTATCATGGCCATACCTCCTTCCCTGTTGTTTCTATTTACCCTGATTCCAAACCTGCCATTCATTTCAAAAAAAAGCATACAATCACAATTGCATGCCTTGGTTATTGATATAGTACCCAGTAAAATATATAACCGGGAGGTATTGAAGTTTGTTGATTCGTTTATATATGATTCAAAGATCGGACTCCTTTCTTTTGGTTTGTTGTTCTCTTTATTCTTTGCTTCCAATGCCATGATGGGGCTTGTGCGTTCTTTCAACAGGAAATACGTGGGCTTTGAAAAAGTTAAAGGACTAAAACAGAGATGGATGGCGATTAAGCTTACCGTATTAATCTTCTCACTCGTACTGGGTTATTTCATCCTGTTGATATCGCAAGGCGCATTGCTAAAAATGATCGTTACTAATAAAGGGTGGAGAGATGTTATCTACTATACACGATGGGCATTGATCGTACTGCTTATTTTCTTTGCCATTGGCTTTATCTTTAAATATGCGCCCTCTGTAGAAAAACGCTGGAAACTGGTTTCTCCCGGCACCATCATCACTACATTTTTAAGTATAATTTCTACGCTGGGTTTTTCTGCTTTCGTAAGCAGCTTTGGACGTTACAATGTGCTGTATGGTTCAATTGGAACCATCATGATGGTAATGGCGCTTATTTATATAAACTCGCTGGCGATCTTAATTGGGTTTGAACTTAACGTAAGCATCAAATCTTTAAAGGCCATTTCATTACAAAGGGAAGCCGATAATAAAAAATCTACTTCCTGATTGACAATCAGGGTAAAATTTACCTTGAGAATGATAGGAGAATATTTGATTAGTACTATTGTAAGACTGTACTGCAGTTGTTGAAGTAGGGTTAGGAATAATAAGAGGATAATTAATGAACTAATTGTGAGGCTGAGCTTGTAGAAGTCGCTTTAGAATAACGCATTTCATTAAACCCTATTGCCAGGCTTAACATCAGGCTAATAATCTCAGTCAAAAATTATTGTTTTAGCCATATAACACACTAACTTTATTACACAAAAAATAATCAATATGAAAAAGATCATGATGCTTACTGCTGTTGTTGCAGGATTAGCTACAATGGCATTTACCGTTAATGCCGTATTACCAATAGGTGCTGAAATGCCAAAGGCTACCTTAAAAATGAAAGACATATCCGGCAAGGAAGTTAGCATTAAAGATGTGGCAAAAAAGAATGGTGTATTGGTAATGTTTAGTTGCAACACCTGCCCTTATGTTGTGAAAAACGAACAGCGTATATTAGCTATCGGAGACTATGCTCAGAAAATGGACGTAGGTGTAATATTATTAAATAGTAATGAAGCTCAAAGAAGCGGCGATGACAGCTTTGAAGAAATGAAAAAATATGCAGCAGAAAAAAAATACAACTGGAGCTATGTTGTAGATAAAAATTTTGAAATAGCCGATGCATTTGGCGCTAATCGTACTCCCGAGTGTTTCCTGTTTGATAAAAACATGAAACTCGTATATCATGGTGCTATTGATGATAACCCTTCCGATGCCAGCGCTGTAACCCGCCATCATTTAAGGCAGGCGATCACAGAATTGTATTCCGGACAAGAGATATCAGTGAAAGAAAGCAAAAGTGTTGGTTGCACTATTAAAAGAAAATAAAATAAATGTTGCAGGGTTCTGGGAATTACGGAAATCAGCATTAAAATAATTTTTGAATTTCGTACTTCCCTTAACCAGGCCATTATCTGCCCATTGCTTTTTTTAGCGCTTCTTCAAATTGCGGTTCTGTAATTTCCCCTTCTACAAAAAACCTGTAGCCCGTTTTTTTATTTAAAATTAACGTGGCAGGAATTGACCCACTCCATCCGGCGTCAATTTTGGGACAAAAATAATCTGCATTGGTTTCTTGTAACCAGCCAATATTGGTATCGAAATTATGTTCTTTTGCAAATGCCGCAATCTTTTTGGGATAATAAGAAGGAAGATCGAGGCTAACCAGTATCAATTTTACTTTTTCGCTTTTATACTTTTCTGATATTTTAATAAATGACGGTATCTCTGCCACACAAGGTTTGCAGAAAGTTGCCCAAAAATTCAATACAAGTATATGGCTATCGCTGGTTTGCATCAGCTTTTCAATATCCGTAATTTTCCATTGAGAAATTTGCTGGGCATATGATATTGTAGAAAAAAATATAAATGCGATTCCTGCGATAATCATTTTCATAGCCTTAAAAATAGTGAATGTAATGGTAATAACCAGCCTGTTTGCATAATCCGTCAGCGATTAACAAAGCATTTGGCTAATCACCTATTTCGGAGTAATTTTGCGGGCAGCTTAAAGCTATCAGCTTTCAGCACCGAGCGATCAGCGACCAGTTTATTAAGAAAAATTAAAAAAACAACATAACATATGGCATACGACTTAATAGTTTTAGGAAGCGGCCCGGGTGGATACCCCGCAGCGATAAGGGCCAGTCAATTAGGAAAAAAAGTTGCTATTGTAGAACGTGAAAGCCTGGGTGGCATTTGCCTGAACTGGGGTTGCATACCAACTAAAGCATTGCTAAAAAGTGCCAATGTTTTTGAATATGCCAAACACGCTGCTGATTATGGAATCAATGTAAGTAATCCTACTACCAATTTTGAAGCTGTTATAAAAAGAAGCCGTGGGGTAGCCGATAAAATGAGCAAAGGGATACAATTTTTGATGAAGAAAAATAAGATTGATGTGATCATGGGAAATGGTAAGCTGGTTGCTGCCAATAAACTGGAAGTAACGGCGGCAGATGGCAGCAAACAAACGCTGGATGCAAAAAATATTATTATCTCAACTGGCGGACGGGCGAGGCAGTTGCCTACTATGCCTTTAGATGGCAAGAAGATCGTTGGCTATCGCGATGCAATGGTATTACCAACCCAGCCAAAAAGCATGATCATATGCGGAAGTGGCGCAATTGGTTCTGAGTTCGCCTATTTTTATAATAGCATGGGCACAAAAGTTACCCTTGTAGAATACCTACCAAGGATTGTGCCGGTGGAAGACGAAGACATCAGCAAGGAACTGGAAAAGCAATTTAAGAAACAAGGTATTACGGTAATGACCAGCAGTGAAGTAACAAAAGTTGATACTTCCGGCTCAGGTGTAAAGGCTACTATTAAATCTGCCTCAGGCGAAGTTGTGCTGGAAGCTGATATCTTATTGAGTGCTGTAGGTGTTGTTGCCAACATTGAAAATATAGGACTTGAACAATTAGGAGTGAAAACTGATAAGGGCAAGATCATTGTAGACGTTAACCAGCAAACGAATATTCCAGGTTTATATGCTATCGGCGATTGCACACCTGGGCAGGCTTTAGCGCATGTGGCTTCCAAAGAAGGTATTAATGCGGCAGAACATTTAAGCGGGCATAAACCCGGGCCGATCGATTATAACAACATCCCGGGCTGTACGTATTGCTCTCCTGAAATAGCCTCTGTTGGCTACACAGAAAAAGCGGCTAAGGATGCAGGATATGAAGTAAAAGTTGGTAAATTCCCATATGTTGCCAGTGGTAAAGCCAGTGCTGCCGGTGCAACTGAAGGATTCGTGAAAGTTATATACGATGCAAAATATGGCGAATTCCTCGGCTGCCATATGATAGGAATGAATGTTACGGAAATGATTGCAGAAGCAGTTGTTGCCCGCAAACTGGAAACAACAGGGCATGAAATATTAAATGCAGTTCATCCGCACCCTACCATGAGTGAAGCCATGAAAGAAGCCACAGCTATGGCATATGGTGAGGCTACAGACGTTTAATACATTCAATTGAAATGAAAAATATGCGGTTGAAAGTGCCCGTTGGCGAATCAATTAAAGTTTTGCCAATCGCCTTTACATTTTTTAACTACATAAATTGAATCAATCTTTTATTACGAAATTTTAAAAAGGCTGTCTCATAAAGGGGCAGCTTCTTTATTTTTAGTTTAGATAATCAATTTACAAAAACCTTATTGGTACTTTTGATTCATGAGCGATGTAAATGTAATCCTGGATATTTTAAAAACACTGTTACAAGCCAAACCAGATTCAGTATTTGTAAACAGCCTTTACCAGCAATATTGTAATCGCGGCGGACTTAGTAAAAAACAGCTGGAAGGGCTTCACAGTAAAGCTTCTAAAGTAGAAGGAATTGCTGCCGGCAAGCTTGCCACGCTGGAAGCTATTATCAAAAAAAAGCCAACACGGTATAAATCTGAAGTAATAATTCAAGCTCCTCACAAGACGAAAGACGAATCTAATGGCAAATTAATGGAAGAAATTCTTGCCAGGTACCCACAACACAAAAGGATCGTTTTCCTTTACTCAAAATATCAAAACAATGATGCCATAGCGCCATCAGAGATTGCCGAAATTCAAAGGTTTGCTCAATTGTTGCTAAAATAATTCAGGCCTGCATCCAACCTTCTCAACAACTATAAACTGGTTATACTTTTTTTTAACAATTTGACGTGTAAGCCTATAGTTAAAAAAACACACTACCTGCCAAAAATCCTGAACAGCTATTTACGAAGGTGGTGCCGTTTAAAATAAAAAAATCAGTGCTTCGCGTTTAATGCAGCATTGCAAGCCATTTTATCACACTAAGTGTTAGCAACGTTTATATTTTCTTACATTTGTTCAATAGAAAATAAAATATGAAAAAGATCCTTTTACCATTCTTTCTGATTTTTTCTTTTGCATTTAAAAGCGTGGCTGATGAAGGCATGTGGTTACCGCAGTTGCTGCAATCGCTTAACGAAAAGCAAATGAAAAAGCTGGGGATGAAATTGAATGCGTCAGATATTTATAGTATCAGTAAAAGCAGCCTTAAAGATGCGATCGTAAGTTTTGGTGGCTTTTGTACTGCTGAAGTGATCTCCGGGCAGGGTCTATTGTTAACCAATCACCATTGCGGGTTCGATGCCATTCAAAATCATTCTTCAGTAGCCAATAATCTCATTCAAAAAGGTTTTTGGGCCTATAATAATAGCCAGGAACTTCAAAATCCAGGGTTGTTTGTAAGCTTTATTGTGCGAATTGAAGAAGTGACTAACCAGATCACAAAGAATTTAACCACTTCGTTAACTGAAAAAGAAAGGCAAGCTGAAATTGACAAAAATATCAACCAGCTAAAAAAAGATTATAAGAAAGAAACGTATGAAGATATACTGATCCGCCCCTTTTTTGACGGAAATAAATATTTTCTATTTGTTACCAAAACATTTAAAGATATAAGACTTGTTGGTGCGCCACCGGCAAGTATTGGAAACTTTGGAAAAGATACAGACAACTGGATGTGGCCGCGCCATACAGGTGATTTTTCTATGTTCCGTATTTATGCCGACAAGAATAATAATCCTGCTGCTTATTCACCGGAGAATGTTCCGTACAAACCAGGACGTTCGTTAAAAATTTCACTGGATGGAATGAAAGAAGGTGATTTCACAATGGTGTTTGGATTTCCGGGAAGAACAAATGAATACCTATCTGCTGCAGCAGTAAAACAGATTATGACAGTTAATGATCCTGCCAAGATAGGGATACGTGCAAAAGCACTGGAAATATTAAATGGTTTTATGCGGCGCGACGAAAAAATAAAGATCCAGTATGCCGCAAAATATGCAAGCATTGAAAACGCTTATAAAAAATGGCAGGGTGAAGTGCTGGGTTTACGATCAACAAACGCGGTACAAAAAAAGCTTGACCAGGAAGCCAGCTTTCTTAAACGCGTAAACGAACAGGCAGCATGGAAAAGTAGCTACGGCAATATCCTTACAGATCTTTCTACTGCGTATGCAGGTATTGAACCGTATAGTTATGCAAGGGATTATTTCAATGAAATAGTTCCGAGGATCGAATTAATGGGTATTGCTTCTGATTTAAATTCTCTTGCAGCCACTTTTTCAAAAGATGAAGCCGGTTATTTAAAAAAGAAAGAAGAGGTACTTGCAAAACTGGAAGAAACGTTTAAAGAATTTGATGCAGGCGTAGATAAAAAAATGTTTTCAGCACTAATGGAAATGTATGTTAAAGATCAACAGGTACAATATGTTTCTCCCTGGGTAAATGAACTGTTGAATAAAAACAAGGATTCTTATCAGGACCTGGCATCTGCCATTTACGATAGTTCTTCACTTACTTCCTTAGAAAAAATAAAACAATTGCTGTCTGGCAACCCACAGGAAGTGGTAAATGCATTAAAGCAGGATGTGGCAGTAATGCTATACGGTGATATTTTGAAAACCTATACCACGCAGGTTTCTCCGAAAGTGAATGAATGGCAGGCTAAGATTAATCAGCTTCAGCGTAGCTATATGCAGGCACAAATGGATGTATTGAAGGAAAAGGTCTTTTATCCTGATGCAAACAGCACTTTAAGGGTAACATACGGAAATGTGAAAGGTTACCAACCAAGAGATGCCGTGAAGTATGAATTTTATACTTACATGGAAGGCGTAATGGAAAAATACAAACCGGGAGATTATGAATTTGATTTGCCGCAGAAACTAATCGACTTATACAATAAAAAAGATTTCGGCCAGTATGGTAGTAATGGCCGCCAGCCTGTTTGTTTTATCGCTTCCAATCACACTACTGGTGGTAATTCTGGAAGCCCGGCACTGGATGCATATGGTAACCTCGTTGGATTAAACTTTGATCGCGTTTGGGAAGGAACAATGAGTGATATCAACTACGACCCATCCATCTGCAGGAATATTATGGTGGATATCCGTTATGTACTTTTTATCGTGGATAAATTTGCAGAAGCAAAGAACTTAATTGCTGAGATGGAATTGGTGCATCCTAAAAAAGCTATTAAGAAGAAGTAAGTTGTTGAACAATTTACAAGAAAGCGGCGGTACTTTATAAGGGCAGTACGAAAGAAAAAACTGATCCTTTTCCTACAGAACTTTCAACCCAAATATCACCTTGCTGGGCTTCAATGAATTCTTTGGAAATAGCAAGTCCGAGCCCGGTACCTTTAGCAGTTGAACCCGGCACCTGGAAATACTTTTCAAATAACCGTGGAAGATATTCGCGTGCAATGCCGGGGCCGCTGTCGCTTACATAAAAGAGTATTCCCCCGTCCTTTGCTATTGCAGCGATGTTTATTTCCGAACCATTGAAAGAATACTTAATGGCATTGGACAAAAAATTGTTAAGCACCCAGGTAGTTTTTTCTGAATCAGCGTGAATGGCAGGTAAATTGTCAGCGATATTTTTCCGGATGTTGATATTTTTCTCATTGGCAGCGGCAGCAACTGTATCAATTGCATTTTGAACAATAATAGCGGGATCCACCAATTGTACATTCAGTTGAATGCGCCCTGCTTCTACCTGCGACATATTCAACAACTCGCTGAGTATTTTAAGCATTCTTACATTATCTGATTTCAGGTGCCCGATCAGTTCTTTTTGTTCGGCTGTGAGCTTGCTCACCCGCTCATCTTCCAATAATTTTAAACTAAAATCGGATGAAGCCAGCGGCGTTTTTAATTCATGTGAAATGGTTGCAATGAAGTTTGTTTTGGCAACATCCAGTTCTTTAAAAGAGGTAATATTTTTTAACACGATCACCTTGTTACTGGCTGTGCCTTGCACCACTTCAACGATCTCTTTCACAAAATAATTTTCCCGGTTATCTACAACAATTTTAAAAGGCGCTGTTGATTGATTTTCTATCAAAAACCTAAATAACTCATTGCTGCTACCCGCTTCGGATACAGATCTACCAATGATTGCATCTGCCTGCAGCCCTAATAACTGCAGTGCCTGGGAATTAGCAAACAGGATAATATTTTCCTTATCAATTCCAATGCTTGCATCTTTAAGGCTGTTGATGACTGCTTCTGCCCGGTTCTTTTCAAATAATAACTGGTTGAGGTTACTCGTTTCAAAATATTCTAACCTGCCCGCCATCTCATTAAATGACTCGGCCAGCTTTCCAAATTCATCCTTATTGTCCAGGTGGATACGATGCTTATAATTTTTAGCCCCGATCTCTTTGATCGCCTCTGTTAATTTAACGATTGGCCTGGTAACGATGGATGGAAAATTAACCAGGAATGTAAAGGAAATGATAAACACGATCCCGGCAAGTGCAACGATCAATGTCAATGCTTCATCAGCTGTTCTTTCTGCTTTATTGTTCTTGCGCTGGATAGCACTCATGTTCAAAGCAAGTATTTGCTGGAGATCATTATTGATCTGATTTATACTTTTTGTTGCAGTATCATTGTTCTTTAACTTGTTGAAATTTTGCCTTAGTGAATTTGTTGCGTCTCCCTCATGGGGTTCTGTAATATTTGCTTCCTGTGCTGCCAATGATCTTTCAAATTCAATGAGCGCCTTTTCTTCATTAAATTCAAGATTGATCAGTTGCTGCTGCATGTTATGACAATAAGCCACGCTTTCATAATTGTCAACAAGGATATTACGTGCTTCTTTTTTTAATTTTGCCATATAAAAGATCCCTGTGCCACCGGTTAGGAGCAATAGCAGGAAAAGAAAAGAAGTCCCCAACCATATTTTATTTTTTACATTCAGTACCATCAGGAAAGTATGATAATATCCATTTTTTGTTTAGACAGGGTTTTTAACAACTGGTTAAAAATGTTTGTTTTTAGTATGATCTGGAAAAGATTCAAATGTGGTTTTCCAAGGCAAATGGTGGTAATGTTTTTTTCTGTAGCTGTTTCAATGATCGCCGACGCAATATTGCTGTCCTTTTTCCGGATCACCTCAGCTCCCAGTTCTGTTGCGTTTTTAAAGTTATTGATTAAATGCCGTTGTGCGGCCAGCGAAATCTTATCAGCAGATTCTCTTTCTGTTTGCACATACAAAACAAACCATTTGCTGTTATAATAAGACGCCATCCGGGCAGTTTTGCGAATGATGCGTTGTGCAATTTCTGCATTAGAAGAAATGCAAGCCAGGAAATGCTCATGTCGGTAAGGTTTGTTTTTTGAAACAACCTGGGTATCAACCTTGCGTTCTACCTGCCCTGCCACTTCTTTCAAAGCTAATTCCCGCAGTTGTAAAATTTTATCCGGCTGAAAAAAATTCTGCAGGGCCTGTTGAACTTTGGTATGATCATAAATTTTGCCGTCTTTTAACCGACTGATCAATTCATCTGCAGTCAGATCGATATTCACTACTTCATCAGCTAATTGCAACATCTTGTCCGGTATCCTTTCCTGAACATCAATACCTGTTATCTCTTTAACATCTTCATTGATGCTTTCAACGTGCTGTATATTCACTGCAGAAATTACGTCTATACCAGCATCTAATACATCCAGCACATCCTGCCAGCGCTTCTCATTTTTGCTGCCGGGGATATTGGAATGAGCCAGTTCATCAATGATCACCACTTCTGGCTCCAACAGGTAAATAGCCTGCACATCAAGTTCCTCCAATCGCTTGCCTTTATAAAAAACCTCTCTCCTGGGAATTACCGGAAGCCCTTCAATAAGGGCTTCCGTTTCCTTTCGTCCATGCGTTTCTACATATCCAACCTTTACATTTACACCTTGTTTCAATAAGCTATGTGCTTCCTGCAGCATGCGAAAAGTTTTCCCGACACCTGCGCTCATGCCAATGTAAATTTTAAATTTTCCCTTCTTTTTTGAGGGGGTGAAATTTATGAGTTGATCTGCATTGCTTTCGTCGCCTGGCATATTATGATGTTATTCTTTTTAAATTAATATTTTGTGCTGATTCTACAACCAATGCAACTTTTTCTTCAGTTACAAAACTACTATCAAGTCCGAATGACCGCTTGGTATCCAGATCAATTATTTTTAACATGAAATATAATTTCATCGGGATACGTTTCCATAAGGGCAGTTCATTTTCCTGACTCAAATAAGTATCAAAAACAATGAACCTGTATTCTCCTGCAGGATTATGCCTGTAAAATAACTTATCGCTATGAGAAACAATAAATTCCTTTTTTGCATACAATTCATCCAATACTTTTTTGAACAGGATATTGATTCGGGGAACGATGCGAAAGCCAAGGTTGAATGTTACATGCATCACTTCATCTTTATCTATTGTTTCTGTTTTGTATTCTGTTGTATAAGGCTCATCTGTTACGTTAATATGTACAAACCAATATAGGTCGGCACGCTTGGGCGATCTGTAATAGATCGATTCTATAATTTTTTCTTCAATTTTTTCCGGTCTATTACTGTTTGTAAGATAAACAAGGTGTGTAGTAAATTTTGGAAACTCAGTATCTTTACTTAAAGCATTGAGCACAGGTATATGAGGCCCAAGGTTTACAAATTTTACCAACCCGCTCTTAATTTTCCCGGCATATTGCCAAGTATACATCACCCAAAATAAGAATAATCCAAGGAATAAGGTAATAAAGCCTCCTTCCTTAAATTTCTGCAGGTTAGCTATCAGGAAAGTTGTCTCAATTGTAAGGAAAAGTAATGTCAACAAACTTATATAAAAAATATTTCTTCGTTTCAAATGCATATAAAAAACAAGCAATACCGTAGTCATCAACATGGTAAGCGTAACGGACAACCCGAATGCAGCTTCCATATTTTTGGATTCCCGAAAATATAATACAGCTCCTATGCAACCGGCAAAAAGGGCCCAGTTTATTGCAGGAATATATAACTGTCCTCTTACTTCGCTGGGATAAAGAACGGTTAATTTTGGAAACAGATTTAACCGCATGGCTTCATTGAACAAGGTGAAAGTTCCACTGATCAGCGCCTGTGATGCAATGATGGCAGCCAATGTGGCAATAATAATAGCAGGGTAAAACATCCAGCCAGGCATCATGGCAAAAAATGAATTAGTATCTCCTAATACCAAACCCTCATGATTTACCAGCCACGCTGCTTGCCCAAAATAACAAAGTACCAGGCAAATTTTAATAAAGGTCCAGCTAGCTTCAATATTCTTTCGTCCGCAATGCCCCAGGTCGCTGTACAAAGCCTCAGCACCGGTAGTACACAAAAATACAGCGCCCAGCAACCAGAAACCTCCTGGATAATCTGATATAAAACGATATGCGTAATTAGGATTTATTGCTTTGAGAACAGAAAAGTCTTTGCTCAATGCATACATTCCCATAACCCCGATCATGCTAAACCACACCATCATAGCGGGCCCGAATATTTTGCCGATCTTATTGCTGCCCAATGACTGCAATAAAAATAACAAAGTAATGATAGCCAGTACAATGGGTATTACGGGAAGATCAGGGTATTGCATTTTTAATCCTTCAACAGCAGATGAAACCGAAATAGGTGGCGTGATAATACTATCTGCAATTAAAAAAGAACCGCCTAAAATAGCAGGAATGATCAACCATTTTTTATAGCGCCTGATCAAAGTATACAAAGAGAAGATACCTCCTTCACCCTTGTTATCGGCCTTTAAAGTTATAATTACATACTTAAGCGTTGTCTGAAAAAAAAGAGTCCAGAATATCGCACTCACACTTCCTAATACCAAAGCACTGTTTACCGGGGTATCCTTGATAATGGCCTTAAAAGTGTAAAGAGGTGATGTACCAATATCACCAAATACGATTCCCACCGAAATAAGAAATCCCGCCGCAGATAATTTTTTGATATCCAGTGAATGATTATCGGCCATTTTATTTGGTCATTTACTAAAACTAATATCGTACTAAAAACATAACTCCAGCCAATGCAGGGAGCTATGATTTAATGAATTCCAGACTTCACCCTAAAACAGGATCATTATGCAACACTTGGTTTTTAAAAACTTACTGCAATAGAAGACGTAATAAAGGTATTGTTATTTGTTAGCCCGCTGCCCTTCGTAAAAACATCATCCTTACTGTTCAACGATCTTAGTTCCAATCTTATAACTGCATTG
This sequence comes from Ferruginibacter sp., assembly GCA_031411955.1. Taxonomy (GTDB): domain Bacteria; phylum Bacteroidota; class Bacteroidia; order Chitinophagales; family Chitinophagaceae; genus Ferruginibacter. The sequence goes on along the minus strand of JANOCC010000037.1, from coordinate 89,543 downwards.
GATATGGGTGCATAATCTACATTAACAGAAAACCCTGTTGTTTTAAAACCATTGGGTGTACCGCTGGCGATAATTACTCCATACTGATCGTCATAATATTCACCTCTTGCTGCCACTGCCCATTTATCATTGATAGTGTATTTCAATATAAGATCGGGTGAATACCAGATGTTCATGCTTTGGCTCGATTTAGATTTTTGCTCTGAACCAATATCAATGCCAGCAATAATTCCCAGCTTTTTAGTTACATTAAAAATGGCATACAGGTTATGAAAATATCGTATCAAACGCACACTGTCGGGTTTATCAGTTCCAATAAAAGTACTGTAATTGAAAGTGCTGGTTTTATTTGGCTTGTATTGTAACTGTGTTCCAAAACTCATCAAAGAATTGCCCTCTAGTCTTTTAATTCTTTGCCATCCGTTTAAGGCGAGCGCACTCATGATCCATTTATTATTATCGCTTGTATAAGTAACTTTTGCCCCCGACTCAAAGTAGGGTGAATTATCGGCAAGTATACTACGGGTTAGCGTCCAGCAATCCTTCGAAACAGCACTTTCAAAACCGATATGCGATGAAAAAATACCAGCGTCTATCCAGAGATTTTTCTTCTTCGAGATCTTTACACCTGCATTGGCTTCATAAATATTTCTGAAGGTAGCAGGCTCTGCAGCATAGTTTGCATTCATATAACTACCGATACCCACTGCAAGGTTTGCTCTTACGCGATCAGTATTATAACTGCCTTTTAAAAAACCAAGGTTAAGGTTAAATTCATTGTGGCGGTTGTGGCTGTAAATAAAGCCCGGCCTGTTATTATCAGCTGGCTTATTAAAGTCATATTGATAATATGCTTCCACATAACCACTAAATGTTAGCGGGTTTGCCGCAGGCGATACTTTTGCAGAATCCTGTGCCATCAAATTTGAACTCACTATAATTGTCATTCCAAAAAAAAACTTTTTCATCGTACTTTATTTTATCTCTTATTATTTTAATTTATCCAATTCAATATTTAGTTTAAGCACATTCACCTTAGCCGGCCCAAACCAGCCAAGAAAGGGCTGTTCGGTTTGTTTCTCCACCAGGAATAGAATTCTTACTTCATCTATTTTGCGTATTGCTGCAATGCGTTTTACCTGCACTTTTGCTCCCGCCGGTGACAGGTCCGGGTCAAGACCACTACCCGAAGCCGTTACCAACTCAGCTGGTATGTCTTCCTTTTTTACACCCGGGTTGTGTACAAGAAAACTATCAATCCTGTCCTGTACCAGCTTTAAATAGTCCGGATTAGTCGGACCTTTATTAGAACCTGCGGAACCTGCTGCATTATAATCTACCGCAGAAGGCCTGCTCCAGAAATACTTATCATCCGTAAATTTCTGGCCGATATTGGCATACCCTACAACTTTACCATTCACAGAAACCGTTTCACCTTTTCCCCCACCGGGGGCCATTTTTGCAATTGCAGCAATGAACAAAGGATACAGTATTGAACATAAAATGATGAAGACAAGCGTAAGCTTTACAGATGGCCAAACATATTTTTTCATAATTCGATTTTTTTAAATTTTAAACAAACAATGCCACTATAAGATCAATAAGTTTAATTCCGATAAACGGCACAATAATTCCGCCCAGGCCATATATCAAAAGATTTCTCCTCAATAAAGCACTTGCACCTATTGGCTTATAAGCCACTCCTTTTAAAGCCAGCGGAATCAGCATTGGAATAATGATCGCATTAAATATTACAGCAGACAGAATCGCACTCTCGGGACTGTGTAGCTGCATTATATTCAACGGTTTTAGGGCGGGGATTGATGCAATAAACAAAGCAGGGACGATCGCAAAATATTTTGCAACATCATTGGCTATGGAAAAAGTAGTAAGGGTACCTCTTGTCATTAATAACTGCTTTCCTATTTCCACTATTTCAATAAGCTTGGTAGGATCATTGTCCAGGTCAACCATGTTCCCTGCTTCTTTTGCTGCTGCCGTGCCGCTGTTCATTGCCACACCAACGTCTGCCTGTGCCAAAGCAGGTGCATCATTTGTTCCGTCTCCCATCATGGCAACAAGTTTTCCTCCCTGTTGTTCCTGTTTAATATAGTTCATTTTATCTTCAGGCTTTGCTTCAGCAATAAAATCATCAACACCTGCTTTCTCTGCAATGAACTTTGCTGTTAATGGATTATCGCCTGTAACCATCACTGTTTTTACACCCATCTTACGAAGACGTTCAAAACGTTCCTGTATGCCTGGTTTGATGATATCCTGTAATTCGATCACGCCAAGCACTTTATTATTTTCGCTCACAACAAGCGGAGTTCCGCCATTGGATGAAATGATCCTCACCTGAGATGAAGTTTCGGAAGGAAAATCATTCCCGGCTTTGGTTACCATTGTTTTAATGGAATCAAATGCGCCTTTGCGGATCTTTACGCCATTTTGGAAACCACCCTGCCCGGGTGGCAGATCTATACCGCTACTTCTTGTTTCTGCAGTAAATTCTATGAAGGTTGCAGCATCTGTATTGAAACTTCTTGTATCAAGGCCAGCCAATTCTATAATTGATTTCCCTTCCGGTGTTTGATCGGCGAGTGATGATAAAACACAGGCTTCGACAAAAGCCTTTTTATCTACACCGTTTGCTTCATAAAAATTTGTCGCTTTACGGTTACCGATAGTAATGGTTCCGGTTTTATCTAACAATAATGTATCGAGGTCGCCGGCAGTTTCTACTGCCTTTCCGCTTTTTGTAATAACATTTGCACGAAGGGCCCTGTCCATGCCTGCGATACCAATAGCGCTTAATAACCCACCAATGGTTGTTGGTATCAGGCACACATATAAAGAAACGAATGCTGCAATGGTAATAGGCGTATTTGCATAATCAGCAAACGGCTTTAATGTTACACAAACAATAAGGAATATTATAGTGAAGCTTGCGAGCAAAATCGTTAATGCAATTTCATTGGGTGTTTTTTGACGTGAAGCACCTTCTACCAATGCGATCATTTTATCTAAAAAGCTTTCGCCGCGTTCTGTAGTTACTTTTACTGTGATCTTATCTGATAAAACTTTTGTTCCGCCTGTAACAGACGATTTATCACCGCCCGCTTCTCTTATTACCGGTGCACTTTCTCCTGTGATGGCACTTTCGTCTATAGTTGCAATTCCTTTTATGATCTCACCGTCCATGGGAATCGTATCTCCTGTTTCACATATAAACATATCTCCCTTCTCTAACTGTGATGAAGGAACGATCTTTATTTCATTTACATACGACTCGCCTACCGGGAATACTTTTTTTGCGGGCGTATCTTCCCTGGTCTTCCTCAAACTATCGGCCTGTGCCTTACCCCTTGCTTCAGCAATCGCTTCAGCAAAATTTGCGAACAGAAGGGTAACGAATAAAACGGCGAAAATGGTAAGGTTGTATGCCAAAGAGCCCTGTGACGCTTCACCAGCCCCAATCCAGATACAAACTCCCAACATAATGATGGTACCAACATATACGGTAAACATGACGGGGTTGCGCAACATCACAGAAGGCTTCAGTTTTATGAATGAATGTTTCAGTGCACCTGTTACCAGGGAGCGTTCGAACAATTTGCTATTTTTCTTTTGACTAGACATTGTATATTTTTTTGTTTTATATCTTCTGATTTCATGAGCCATTTTTCTGACTTTACCGCATTCCCAAATACTCTGCTATTGGCCCCAGCACCAATGGAGGGAAGTAAGACAATGCAGTTATAATTATGATAATAGCGAATGTCAATATTCCAAAGGTGAGTGAATCTACTCTTAATGTTCCTGATGATTCCGGGATGTATTTTTTTCTTGCCAGCAATCCAATGATAGCAATCGGTCCTATGATTGGCAGGAACCTGCCTAGTAGTAATACAAATCCCGTTGTCACATTCCAGAAAATATTATTGTCACCCAGGCCTTCAAACCCGCTGCCGTTATTTGCATTGGCGGAAGTGTATTCATAGAACATTTCAGAAAAACCATGATTGCCGGGGTTGTTTAACCAGTTTGCCGGCTGCACTGCCCAATCTATATTTCCATGATGTGAAAAATAATATGCTGCCAATGCAGTTCCTCCTTTGATAAGGAACGCTGATAATAATGTCACCAATGCAGCGATCTTTACTTCTCTTGCTTCTACCTTATGCCCCATAAATTCCGGTGTTCGGCCAACCATGAGGCCTCCTATAAATACCGCTATAATAATATAAATAAAGTAGTTTAAAATTCCTACACCGCAACCACCGTAAAATGCGTTGATTAGCATTCCCAGCATTTGCATCATACCTGATAACGGCATTGAACTGTCATGCATACTATTAACGGATCCTGTAGAAATAATTGTTGTTACAATACTCCAGTAACCGGAAGCCGCAGGCCCAAACCTTACTTCTTTTCCTTCCATAGCACCGCTAGATTGCATGATCCCCATTTTTGCAATCACGGGACTGCCGTGCATTTCCCAATTCATGGTAGGGATAATCAGGAAGAGCATTCCTATTGTCATAACCCCAAAGATCATCCAGGCGAATTTTTTTCTTTTAATATAAAAACCTAAAGCAAAAAGCATCGCAACGGGAATTAATACCTGGGCGATCAATTCAAGCATGCTGGTAAAATAATTGGGGTTCTCAAGTGGATGTGCGGAGTTGGCTCCAAACCATCCGCCACCATTTGTTCCAAGATGCTTTATTGCAATCATGCCTGCGGCAGGGCCGCGGCTAACCTGTACCGTATCTCCCTGTAAAGTTGTAATGGTATCTTTCCCATCATAACTGGCAGGAGAACCGTTGAAGGCAAGCAGTATGCCAACGATAATGCATAGTGGTAATAATATCCTTGTAATTGATCTTGTAAAAATGACCCAGAAATTACCAAGGTTATCAGTAGTTTTTTGTTTTAATCCATTAAATAAAGCAACAGCTCCGGCAATACCTGTAGCTGCACTTACAAATTGTAAAAATGTAATTACAAATAACTGTGTCAGGTAGGTCAAACCGCTTTCTCCTGAATAATGTTGCAGGTTACAGTTCACCAAAAAGCTAATGGCCGTATTAAAACTCAGATCCGGGGTCATATCTGGATTAGCATCCGGATTCAACGGCAAATGCGATTGGTTTAATAATAGAAAGAAAGCATAGAACAACCATAACATATTAATTGCTAACATGGCCGTCAAAAATTCTTTCCAGTTCATTCCTTTCTTTGCATCGATTCCCGAAAACCGGTAGATAAGCCGTTCTACCGGGTTCATAAAATCCATAAAGGTTTTTTCACCGGCGAACATCCTCGCAATGTATTTCCCCAGGGGGTATGCCAACATCACTGTTAGCAGAAAGGTCACTATTACACCCAATAATTCTGTATTCATATGTTTGTGCTTTAAGAGTTAAAATTTTTCGGGTTTGATTAATACATATACCAGAAATAAAAAAACCAGGATCGAGATTATAAAAATTGTTATTATCATGATGATTAGAATTTTTCGAAAAAGTCAATTAATTTAAAAAATATGACAAAGCAAACAAGCATTGCCAGGATAAGTAAGATTGTGTTAAGCATAGTATTATTTTTAAATTTTCAATTAATTACTCACTTTAATTTTAGAAAATACCATTATAACCAGGGCCATCGCAATAAGGAATGAAACAATGATCATTATTTTATCAGCCAGACGCTCAGTATTATTTAAAAATTTCATTGCTACAATTTTAACATTGTAAAGAATACGCCTTATTGTCCTGGCATTTATGATAATGATCACTGATATTAATGACCCTTGTCATCCATGCGGTTATGCGAGGTTTTATTTACTTACAAACGATTGCACATTTACCGCTTCCCTAAGCGATAAATCCCTTTTTCTCAATCATCATTCGTTTTTGTTTCAGGCTTTCTTTTATCCTGTAGATAATTACAAGGCATAGCGGAAGGCCATACATGGCTATTAATAGCATTATTTTCGACGAGGTTTCCATTTTTTAGCGGTTTATTAATATTTTAATTTTCCAGTAAACGAGAAAGAGCATAGATAATGCAAGCAGCCCGGCTAATATTATTAAGAGCTTATCAGTGGTATTTGATTTTCTATTACTCATTTCCGCACTATATACCAAAACCCACACCGTATATACAAGTACCTTAACAATAGACTCAGAATGAATGATTTATTACAAACAGGGAAAATAAGCGCAATAAAAAACCCTTTCATTTTGAAAGGGCGCATTGTCATTTTGATATGTATGTCAGGAAATATTGTATTCTTCGATCTTCCTGTACAACGTAGTAAGCCCGATATTCAATAATCGGGCGGCCTCTGTTTTATTGCCCTTGGTGTGAAGCAATACCTTTTGAATATGAAATTTTTCAACGGCAGCAAGATCAAACAAAGTATGTCCCGAACCTGCATCCGGTATATACACCTGTAGATCTCCCGGAAGGTTAGCAGGCTGAAGCTCGCTTCCGTCTGCCAGGATCACTGCCCTTTCCATCACGTTCTTTAATTCCCGGATATTACCTTTCCATTCGTAGTTCATTAGATGATCTACAAATTGTGAACTCATTGAAACTACCCGGGGATTTGTTTTTGCCGCAAACATTTTGAGATAGAAAGTTGCAAAGGCAGGAATATCTTTTTTTCTTTCCCGCAGGGCTGGTAGATTTATGGTAAACACATTTAATCTGTAAAAAAGATCTTCCCTGAATTTACCTTCAGCAACATCTTGTTTCAGATCCCGGTTAGTTGCGGCAATAAACCGCACAGACACCACCGTAGGCTTTGTATCACCCACTTTAAAAAACTGGCTGGTTTCCAACACACGCAACATCTTTGCCTGCAAATCAATATGCATTTCGCCTATCTCATCTAAAAAAAGTGTGCCGTTATTAGCTTCTTCAATCAGACCTTTTTTATCCTTTGTTGCGCCGGTAAATGCTCCTGCCTTGTGTCCAAAAATTTCGCTCTCTAATAATTCATGTCCAAAAGCACTGCAATTGATAGCAATAAAAGGCTTACCCATTCGCTTACTGTTATTGTGTATTGACTGGGCGAATACTTCCTTTCCGGTGCCTGTTTCGCCAAGCAATAAAACGTTGGCATCTGTTGGAGCTACTTTCCTGGCCATTTCAATGGAAGTCCGCATCAGATCAGAATTTCCAATGATGCTATCGAAATTGTATTTTTTGCCCACCTGGCTTTCCAACTGCAGGATTCGTTTTTGCAGGTTAACTTTTTCAATAGCCTTCCCTAGCAAAAGGATCACCCTGGCATTATCGTCTCCCTTGGTAATATAATCGAAAGCCCCGTTTTTCATAGCCTGTATCGCATCAGGAATATTTCCAAAGGCAGTAAGTAATATGATCTCAGCGTATGGATATTTTTCTTTTATCAATGAAACAAAATCTACCCCGTTACCATCAGGTAATTTTACGTCGCAGAGTAAAACGTTTATGTCTTCCCTTTCTAATATTTTCCAGGCTGCCTTTACATTTGATGCTTCATATACCATATACCCCTCCAGTGAAACAACTCTTTTCAAAAGGTTTCTAAGGGTTTCTTCGTCGTCTATAATCAATATTGTGCCGGGCATACTATGGTATAATTATATTGTTCAAGTCCGTCAAGCCAGTTGACCTTGTTTGTGAAAAAAGAAAGGATCATTTTATTTTTTTATCCAGCTTCAATTTCTTTCGCATCATTACATTGTTATCAAATTGTTCGCCTGCGGGCACCGCCTGCTTCTTGTTCTTTGAAATATCTTTTCCCTGCGACGACCACAAAGGTGGTGTAAAATTAAACACTTTATCTGCATCCATTTTTTTTACATCTTTCTCCCAATCCTTCCAACGCAGCGATCCGTAAAATTTATTAAGGTCGCCACTTAAACAAAAAAGTAAAAATTCAGTATAAGTTAAGTCGAGGTCTTCCCATTCCAATCGGTCGGGAGATAAATAAAATACCTTTCCAACATTCTCATTATGAGGCCTGGCAGTGTTTATGGCAAAGAAGCCGCCTACTGCATCATCTGCGATCAGGTAAAAGCCAGAATCATTTATATTTTCAGGAGATTTTCCCTGGTTCCATGAAGGAAGTGAACGCAATAATTTTTTATTTCCCGAACCAAGTATTCGTATCCATCCATGATCAATTAAAATGCCGCCCGTAAAAAAAAGGATTGAACCAATAGGACTACGGGTAGAAAGTTGTGTAAGAACAAGTGCTTCCCTGGATTGCACGGAATCTGCCAATAAAACTTCCACATTGTTCTTTGCAGAATCGATCCATTTCTTCAAAATGAGCCAACCAGGGTCCTGGTTATTTTCAACAGGATCATTTGGCTTTACCGTATTTTGAGCCTGCAGCAAACTGTGTGTAAACAACAAAAACAGAAAGAATAATATTTTTTTCATGGATACTGGTTTAGAAATACTCATATCGAATGCCCGGGTTAATTACAAATTAAAGTAACAAAAAAATTTATGCTGTCAAAGTAAAAGCCGAAAAGATCATTGTCTTTCCGGCTTGTGAATATCTTATACTGATAAGCTTGTTACTTAGAAAATACTTTTTTAAGCAGGTCGGTCACCTGGGCAGCAGGGTCTTTCCTTATCTTTTGTTCTTCCTGCCCTATAGAATAAAAAATACCGTCCATCGCTTTGGAAGTTACATAGGCAGTTAGATCAGGATCTACCTTTTTCAAAGAAACACGGTTATAATTGGTAAAAACATCATTCCAGTATGTGGTGGCATTTACCTTATTTAACGAGGCTTCAATTACCGGGCGCATCCTGTTGGCAAGGATAGTGCTGGTAGTAGATTTCAGGTATTCGGTAGCGGCAAAATCGCCCCCTTGTAGAATCTTAAGGCCATCAGTAACGGTCATTTGTTTGATCGCATCCAGGAAGATCGTTCCTACGCCACTGGCCGCATCTTCCGCCGCACGATTCATAGAAAGTATAGCCTTGTCTACCAGCGAAGAAAGTCCCATACCACGCAATGTTTTCTCTGCTTTCTTTGCTTCTTCAGGCATTAAAATTTTCAAAGCAGCATCTTTAAAAAAGCCATCTACGCTTCCAAGCTTTTTAGCACTGTTGTTAGTTCCTACAGAAAGTGCCTCTTTTAGTCCATTAATGATCTCCTCTTTCGACAATGATCCGCCTTTTGTGCCACTACCTGAAACTGTATTGCTAATGCTTGACAATACACTTTTGCTGCTGTCTTTTGATGCAGCTTTATTTATTTTATTAAGGATTCCCTGTGCCTGGGTTGCTGAAACCAGAAAAGTAATAAGTATAAGTAGGCTAAATTTCTTCATATATTTTTCTTTAACGATCACCAAAAATAACGCCATTGATGCTAATAAAGGGTTAATATTATGAGACTAAGAGATACCATTAATTTTAGCAGGTTATTTCCCCGCTATTTGTTCACAGAAAAAAAAGCTACATTTGTTTCACAACTTTACAACATTTGGATTGCACTAATCAATATGCTCATTTCTACAAGCTCTCTGCCTATATTTCCATTATGATGAATGGCACCTCGCTGTTTAAGTAAAATCTTCAGAATTACCGGCTTCATATAGAAAACAGTTCACTGTTTTATACTTTCAATATTAAATATAATAAAATGAAAATAGGAATTTTAGGCGCCGGCATGGTCGGCCGTGCTATCGCCATTGATCTTGCTAAAAGCTACCAGGTTACCAGTTTCGATATCAGTAGCGATTCGCTTAATCTGCTTCAGGGAAAATCAGGAAATATCACAGGCGTGCAAGCCGACCTTCGCGATTACAGCAGCTATCCAGCACTGTTATTTAACTTCGATCTTATTATCAGCGCTGTACCTGGTTTTATGGGTTATAAAACGCTGGAAGCGATCATTAGCAGCGGAAAGAATGTTGTTGATATTTCTTTCTTTCCGGAAAATGCCCTTCAGCTTGATGCACTTGCAAAAGAAGCAGGCGTAACTGCCATTGTAGACTGCGGCGTGGCGCCAGGCATGAGCAACCTTATACTGGGATATTATAACTCGATAATGCAGGTTGCTTCGTTTGAGTGTATGGTAGGAGGATTGCCAAAGCTAAGGATCAAGCCATTTGAATACAAAGCACCTTTTTCTCCTATAGATGTTATTGAAGAGTATATCAGGCCGGCCCGTTATGTAGAGAACAGTAATATCGTTACAAAACCCGCCTTAAGTGATGCCGAACTTATCAATTTTGAACATGCAGGAACCCTCGAGTCGTTTAATACAGATGGATTGAGGAGCATTTTATTTACGATGCCGCACATTCCAAATATGAAAGAAAAAACGCTCCGCTACCCCGGGCATATAGATCTTATCATTTCGTTAAAAAATGCCGGATTTTTTAATGAAAACGAAATTACCGTAAAAGGAAATAAGATCAAACCAATGGATTTTACCGCCGCCCTATTATTTGATTCATGGAAACTGCAGGAGAATGACGAAGAATTTACGCTCATGAAAATTATTATAAATGGGAGTTTGCAAAACAAGCCCACCTGCATAGAATATTTTTTATACGACGAATATGATGCCGCTACAAAAACAGCTTCTATGAGCAGGACAACCGGCTACACCTGCACAGCCGCGGCAAATTTAATTATCAATAATACCTTTTCAGAAAAGGGAGTGTTTCCACCAGAGTTGATTGGAAAACACAAACCATGTTTTGATTTCATATTGCAATACCTGGAAGAAAGAAACGTGGTATATAAAAAAACTATTAGTTAAAATCTTTTGCATCTCATTTACGGCTTAGCAATTTCTTTAAACTTACAATAAAAAAAGTGCCGAAGAAAACGATATTAATTATTCCCACGCCCTTAATGATCCACGGAGCAATAGCTGTTTGATTTTCTGCTTTAACAGCATATAACCAAACACCTAACAGAATAAATAAAAAACAAAGCCCGATGCCAAAAAGCGGTTTAAAAAGATTAAAGGATAGATTTGATTTTTCCATAATTTCTTTTTTTGAAACAGTTAATTCATATACAAGAACAAGGTACTAAATTAACCAATCTGCAAACAAATCAATGTAAAAAAGATGACCGGAAAAACCGGTCATCTTTGATAAAAATATTGAATGATTTATATTTTTATAATTTTCAACATCTTCCTCTCACTACCCTCCCCAATCTTTAATATATAAACTCCGGCCGGTAATTTAGACAGATTGACAACAGGCCTGTTAGTAGAAAGTGCTTGCTGCAATACCTTTATACCAGCCATATTAAATACCGTGCAATTTTTACCTTCAAGGATATAATCATTCATAGCCATTATATTTACCACATCCACAACCGGGTTTGGATAAACTTTTACAAACCCTGCCGGCTTAACCACAGGTATGGTATCATCAGCAATAGGAGCGCCTGTTGCAAGGCTGCTATCGCAGGCAAATGAATTTAAAAAAGAATTTTTAGGACCATTGCTTGCGAATAAAGAACGCATTCTTATTTTTTGTCCGTACGTGAACATATTCATGCACGCATCGTTGGTAAGGTCCATGTAATTCATAAACATATCTCCGTTACCGTTAGGAGAGCAACTTGTAACACGGGGAAATGTTGGACAATTAAAATTATAACTCAATTGCCTGGGAGTATCTTCTACATCATCGCTTCCGCAGCTTTCGTCTCCCCAAACATGCTTTAATCCCATCCAATGGCCCACTTCGTGCGTAGCGGTGCGGCCTTTATCAAAATTGGTACGCAGGTTTCCCACAGTTCCAAAAACATCAAAATTAATTACCACACCGTCCTTTTCTGCCGGCCCTCCGGGTGCAGTTGCATAACCCAGGCTTCTTCCAAACATATTGCATACCCATATATTCAGGTATTTTTTATTATCCCAGGCATCATCTCCACCAGCAGCACTAAACTTCATCCCATCATCTCCCAGAAAATATTCGAGGCTTGTGTATTTACGCACAATGCCCTTCGTAACCCGTCCCTGAGGATCAACCTGTGCCAGGCAAAACATGATTCTGGTATCTGCAGCGGCCGACTGAAACACAAGCGGCGTGTTAGTTGCATCTGAATTCAAGCGCCTGTAATCGTTGTTTAAAGCAGTTAATTGAGAAATGATTTGCTGATCACTGATATTTTGTGCTGCATTATTAAAAAGTAAGTGGATAACAACGGGAATAGTGATGATCTCGTTAGAAATAGTATCCCTGGAATAAACGCCAGGCGCAGGTAGTTCCTTTGAAATATTTGTACGCTGTTTATCCAGGTTAGGCGCAACACAAGTACGTTGAGCATGGATATTCGAAAAGAAAAAAGAACAGATCAATAATGGTAAAAAAAGCTTCATCCCGCTGATATTAAAAATGATTAAATAAATCATTTTCCAATATGATATAGATTGGTGCTTTTACACGGATATGAAATCACAATTATAGAAGGATGCGTACAGAAAACCTGTAACATTGGAAGGCGAGCGGCATTAACTAATTGGTAGAAAAGAGAATATCCGGCTCAGAGGTAGTTCAAATATAGAAAGAATTTCCAGAAACTAAAATGTTTTAGCCTTTTATTTTAAATAATTTGAGAAAAGAGCAGGTGGACTTACCTATTTTTGCTACGTAAAATGCTCAAAATGAAGTATCTGATCACGCTTTCCTTATTGGTTTCAATGCTTGCCTGCAATGATAAAAAAGATGCCGAAACAGACCCTGAAATCATACCGGTTCCATCTGGTATCGCTCCTCCAAAGGCTGTTAATTATACGATCATTAGTCAATATCCACACGACGCTGCCAGTTTTACTGAAGGGTTAGAATTACATGCAGGTAAACTGTACGAAAGCGGCGGTGATTATATTAATTCGGTTTTACAATTTGGAAACCTCAAAACCGGTGTGATCGAGAAAAAAAATAAGATGGGAACCAGCAAGATCTTTGGAGAGGGACTTACTATTTTAAATGGGAAATTATTCCAGTTAACCTACCAAACCAATATCGGGTATGTTTACGACATTAATGATATTAGTAAACCGGTTAAAACATTTAAATGGCCTTACGAGGGTTGGGGCATGACAAACAATGGCACCGACTTAATCATTGATACCGGTGGGCCGACGCTGTATTTTGTAGATCCAGAAACCTTCCAGATAAAAAATACGCTGGCAGTAATAGATCATAAGGGCCCGGTAAACAATATTAATGAATTGGAATTTATCGATGGGTTTATCTGGGCTAATGTTTGGATGACAAACAGGATTGTAAAGATTGACCCGGAAAGTGGCCATGTGGTTGCGGATATGTACCTGAATACGATTGCAGATGCTAGCGGAAACTTATTAACAGGAGCCACAGCCGAAACCGATGTTTTGAATGGAATTGCTTACGATAGCACTTCTAAAACCATACTGGTAACGGGTAAACGCTGGCCAAAAATCTTTGAGATCAGGATAAACTAACGAGCATCACCTTTTCCGGATGATGTAAATCAGCGAACTGCATTTGTCATTATTAAATAGAGCTTTAGCATTGGAAGCAAGGCCATTTAAAAAAGCTTTTACGATATTGCCCTTACTATTTTGATATTTTTCACTCAGCATACTCACATAGAAGCTGTCGAACCACATGGGCTTTATTTTTACCACTTCCAGGCCATGCATTTTCATCAGCACAGTCATGCTCTTTGGCGAAAAATGATATAGATGCCTGGGCACATCGTAAGCTGCCCAATTCTCTTTGTATGAGGTTGCATCGCCTGAAGTATAATTAGGAACTGCAATAAAAGCTTTTCCCTTTGGAGCAAGTATCATTTTAATTTGTTCTACGTATTCATGTAACTGGTGAACGTGTTCCATTACATGCCACGCGGTAATGGCGTTATATTCTCCCTTTGGTAATTGAAATATCAATGGAGAAGGAAGTGGTTCAATTTTATATAATGCCTGTGCAGTTCTTCTCGCGCCTTCATCCGGTTCCAGCCCAGTAATTTTCCAGCCGGCAAATTTCATACTGTTTAAAAAAGCACCGGTACCGCAGCCCACATCAAGTATGCTTCCCGTTTGCAACCCGGTTTCAGTTTGCACTAATGTAAGCTTAGATGAGAGTGTGATTTTGCGGATGCGATGATATAATTGATTGATGAATCCTTTTTGCGTATCGCTGTGAGAAATATAATTGTCACTTTGGTAATACCTTCCGATCTGCTCCTGTTCTGGTACGTCCTGTGTAAACATCAACGTACAGTTGTTACAGGCCCAGATAGAAAAAAGCTCTTTTGACACTGTAAAATCTTTGGCTGAAAAAGCTGGTTTAATAGAACCTGATTTACAAACCGGGCAGTTGTTGTAGTGAACCATTTGAAATGGATAATGTAATTTTTTATATAAGATCTTTGCAAAACTATTTATGATGCTTGCCTCCTAACAATCTGAAAGCTTGATGATATTTGACAACGCTGCTAACCGTTATTTCTCCCGATAGGTTTGCTCTGTAACTGCCGGCACTACAAGTTGTGTATTCCCAAAATTTTCAGAAACTTTATGCCCGGAAAAATAATAAAAAAGGAACCCTGAACCGATCAACAGCAGCATTATTGCGAAAATCCTCCAATTATAGTGCTTCACTTTTTCTTTCTCACTGTAAAACTCTGTCATCACATCACTGGTAGTTTCAGTATCGCCAACTCTCACAGCGTGTAACGTTGGCTTTGCATGCACCACCCTTTTAAAATAAATAGACGGAAGGAAGTCTTTAGGAACTGCTTCTTGTTTAAAGATGAGCGTACCGGATGCGTCTATCAGGAATTTACCCGCAAGTTCCAGCTTTAATTCATCGTAAGTTTTTAATGCTTTCAGGGAATTACAAAATTGCAAAAGTAACGCTGCCGCGGCATCAACATCCTGTTTCTTTCTTGCAGCAATAAAATGTATAAAGGAGCTGCTTTCCATCTCGTGATGGGAAAATGCAATTCTGGGAACAGGGGCAGCCATTTTATTATCTCCATGCCATGCAACCGCACTGCCTTCATTTATGCTCAACGAACCAATACCAGGCAAGGGGCATTTTTTATTTACAAATAAATATTCTTCAACAAGGTCTTTCATACTCTTACTTTAAACGCTCTTAAAAACGAAAGATAACACCACCCACCAGGTTTAATCCATATACCTCATATTTGTGCCAGCGCTCATACTTATTATCAAAGATATTATTTACATCAAGAAATGCGCTGAATTGCTTATTTATTTTAAATTCTGCACCTGCACTCAGGTCAGATCCACCCGAAAAATTGTAAGCATTGCCATCTGTTTCCAGGTATTTACCGCCGCCAAACAAGTAGAAATCCCCTTTAAGCAGTAACTTTTCAAATGGCCACCAGCGCACCGACCCGGTAAATTCCATTGGAACGGTATTAAAAGCTTTTTCATTTATATCCATCCCGGTATATCCGTTTAATGTGAGGCCGGCTGTAGCGGTAAATTTATCCTGGCTTACATAACTTAAATCGCCGTGTATCCTAAGGCTGCTCATTTTAGGTTCGTGCGATATTTTAAATGTATTTAGATAAACTCCCGTTGCCGTTATATCATTTACAAACAATGCAAAGTTTTTTAAATGAACAATACCAGCTTTTGCATTAAAATTAAAATGTTTGCCCAAAGACGCTTTGATGCCTCCGTAAAATTCTACCTCGCGGGTATTCTTTTGTTGGGTGAGTGTTGCCAGGTATGGATTAACTGCTGAAAGATTACGAAAAGTATTTTTCACTATCCTTCCTACCCAGCCTGCCTGTAACATAAAAACTTTCTCTTTTAATTGAGCTTCTGCAAACAAATTGGGAAGCCATTCTAACTGTCCATTGTCCCAAACCGGAATTACTCCTCCGTTAATTATCAACCTCGGAGAATTGTACACTACTGAAGGCGCTATCTGCGTAACATTATTGCTTAACTTATAATTTGATGGAATAAGATTGGAAGTAGTGTATCTTGTAAGGTCTGCTTTTACATCCACTTTTACGGTGAAGTCATCTCCAATTTTTTTGTCAACTGGTATGTTTGCTATTAAACTGGTTTCGCTAAGCCTGTTAAGGCTGCTGAAAAAGTTTGCCTGGAAATTTGGATTATAGTTGATATCGTAACGGGTACTAACGGTATTGCGTATGCCCGCAGCAATATTTATTTGCTGAAATTGCTGGCGAATGTCATTTCTTTTTACTTCCACTGTTGCGTGATCATACCCATATAAAAAATATTCATCCCGGGTTGTAGAAGCAGACGCATACACTTCGTTTTTCTTCATAAAATAGCTACCGGTGGCTTTTACTTCCAGCATAGAATAATCCTGGTTGGTTATATTTCCGTTGGAGCTGATGTAGCTGGCGTAAGCATTTGCCAAAAATGTTTTTCCATCGCCAAATCCCAGTCCGGCTTTAATGTACGGAGTAGTGTAGTTACCAAAACCTGCTTTGATGTAATTTCTGCCTCCCAGGTAAAGATTGGTATCCTGCTGCAATGCCAGCGGTTTCAACGATATTGCCTGGTAAGCATAAAACAGGTTTTGAGAAGGGATACTATATTGTTTCACACTTTTTGTTGTGTCGGCATTCAACTGGCTGCCAGAAAAATTTATTTTCACGGCATTGCGGATCACCGGCTTAAATGAGGAAACGATATTGATACTTTGCTTTTTGGTAGTATCTTTTTGAGCATGGGCACCCATCGATAAAACCAATACAACAGCAAACAACCCAAAAGAACGTGTTTTATTTTTAATAGACTGGGCAATATGACCAACTATTTTTACTTCTTTATATATATTCATATTAGTAAGGTTAGTAAGAAAAAAAAATGATGGCTTCATAAGCCTAATTACCAATTTTTGAATTTGCTTTTTCTTCAGCAATAGCGGCATCAAGTTTCTGCTGCGCTTCTGTTTTCAGTTCGGCAATCGCTGCATTTTTTGCTACGCTCTCAAAGGTCGCTTTCGCATTAAAATAGTCTTTTTCCTTCATGAAAATATCTCCCAATAGCAGGTAAGATTTCGTTACCCAGTTGTCATAAGATCCGGTTTCCTTAATTACCGACATAGCAGCTTTTTCTGCAGCTCTGAGATTATTCTGCAAAAGCTGGCAAGCGGCGATCTCATATCTTGCTTCTGCACCCCAGGCCGATT
The DNA here is from genome assembly GCA_031411955.1 of Ferruginibacter sp. Lineage (GTDB taxonomy): Bacteria > Bacteroidota > Bacteroidia > Chitinophagales > Chitinophagaceae > Ferruginibacter. The sequence continues at coordinate 72,339 of JANOCC010000037.1, read as the reverse complement.
TATTGATTGCAGCAGCAGATTTAAATGAACTGATGGCCGATGTACAATCATTTGACAACTGCTGCGATTTTCCCAATACCAGAAAAGCAATAGACCTGTCGTCTGTACTGATTCCTTTTTTAGTAAGCAGGTCTTTGGCTGCATCATTTGCACTTGAATAATCTTTTAGCAGGTAATGGCTTCTTACAAGCCCTCTCAATGCTTCCAACAGGTTATCCTGGTTAACAGCGCTTACCCTTAAAGATTCAAAATATTTTTTTGCCTCACTGTAATTCTTCAATTCAAAATAATTGATCCTTGCCGCTTCCAGCGTAGCTCTTTCAAAGTATTTATTCAATCCCTTGCTATGTACGTAATCAAATCCCTTTAACGCATTTGTCCAATCCTTGCTTTTTTGGTAGCATTCGCCCAACAGGTAATTAGCTTCAATTGCATATGCACCATTTTGAAACCTGGTTAAATAATTATTAAATCCACCGATGGCAGCAGCACAATCATTTGCATTATACTTTAATAACGCTGCCGTGTAGGTGAGCGAATCTGCTTCCGTAACGGATACTATTACACCATTCTTTTTCATGAGATCGAGGTACTCATTAGGTTTGCCCTCTTCTACGTAAATATCTTTAATGATCCCCATCGCTTCTTCAGATTCTGCCGACTGAGGATATTTCTGAATTAAATTCTGGTAGGCAGACAGTGCATTGGAATTGTCGTTGCTGTTATAATATGCCAGACCAAGTTTGAGATAGGCCCTCGGTTTTAATCCACCGCCATCTTCTGAAGAAAGTATATTATTAAGATAAGGAACCGCATCCCGGAATTTTTCATCTGCCAGGTAAGTAAGGGCTATTTCCATGTTTATTTCCTGCAACAATCCGCTTTTTGGATACTGCCGTGGTACTGTATTTAATATCCTGATCTTTTCGGAACTACTTTTAATTCCTGCTATCATTGCTTTTTGATAAAGTGCGTAGTCGCTTTGTGGCAACGCATTATTTATCATGAAATCATACATGCTGTTTGCTTTTGTAAAATCCCGCAACATATAATAGCAATCTGCACTTCTTACATAAGCATCCTGCTCTAAGGATGGGGAAGTAACCGTTACGTTCTTAGCTACTCCTTCAAAGTTGGTCAATGCATTTTTAAACTGTTCTTTTTGAAACCAGCTGTAACCAAGGCTATATTTGGCAGCTTGCGGGTTTGCTTCACCTTGTGCAGGTACGCCGGATTGCAGGTAAATGGTAAGGAATTTAATAGCTTCATCATATCGTTGTTGCCGATAGGCCAACTCTCCTTTCCAAAAGTTTGCATAAGGTAATATATTTCCAGATTGTGTATTAGCGAGTACTCTATCCAGCAGATCATCAGCTGCGGTTAATTGCTGCTCATTAACAAACTCGATTGCCCGCCCAAACAAAATGCGTGGATAAACTTTTTGCATGGCTGCTGTTGGTGGCTTAAATGTTTCGTATAATGACAAGGCATCGCTGAAATTATTTGTATTGGCCAATAAGCTTACCAGTATCTCTTTTGCTTCGGTATCGTACTCAGAGTTAGGATAATCACTTATATATTTCTTCATTTCTTTTAAAGCAATATCCTGGTATCCTAATTCATAGGAAAGTTTGGCATAATTGAATCTTGAAACTTTCTGTTGTGTAGGATTGCTGCTATTAAATGCGCTATACTGAAATGCGTTCCTCGCATTTTCTTTCTGATTGCTGCGGAGATAAAGATCGCCTAACAGGTACATGCTGTTCTGGCCCATTGAATCGCGTTCATTGCTTAATTGCTTGAAACCTTCAATGGCTTTCTCAAGTTTATTTTCTTTGTAGTAACAAAAGCTGAGTTCATACAATACTTCTTTTGTTACTTTATCACTGCTGTTAACATAATCTTCCAGCAATGGCAATGCTTTCTTGTAATCCTTCTTTTCAAAAGCCAATTGACCCAGTAACAATTTCAGTTGTTTTTCGTAATACAGTGAGCCACCTTTCTCCAGCACACTTTGCCCGTAGCTTAATGCTTCGTCTTTTTTGCCCTGGAAGTAGTAGATCTCAGCAATATAATATGGAACAACTCCTTTATACGCCTCTTCAGATTCAACCAGTTTAAATGATTTTAGCGCTTCATTGTATTGTTTATTAAAATAGGCAATAAAGCCATAATAATAATTTGCAGGTATAAAATATTTATTACCCGGAATCTGGATGATCTCATTGAACAAGGGTTTTGCCTGTTCAAAATGCTTCAGGTTGAAGTGCGAATATGCCTTTTCAAATTTTGCATCTGCAATTTGCTCATTACTCAGATTATCGTAACCTGCCCTGTTAAAGCTGGCAATCGCATTTTCGTAGTCATCTTTTAAAAAGTAGTAATGGCCCAGGTGAAAACTCAGTATTTGCCTGCGAGGCTCATTATTTACATCATGAATATATTTTTCCGCATCGTCCTTAGCAATATCCAGCATCAGCTTTAACTCGCAAACAACATAATAGAAGTTTACATCCTCATTAATATATGCATGATCAGAAGCAGTATTGTCTGCATATAGCGCTTTCAATTCCCTGGTTAAAGGATACGCTTGTGCGTAAGCTTCCTTTACAATCATTTCCTTTACTTCTTTATACTTTTTTTCAGGATCGGTAACCACAAAAGTTGCCTGGGAAAATACTGAAAAAAACGTGGACACTGAGAGCAGTGATAGCAGAATTTTTTGCTTAATCATGTTGGGAATGTTTCTAAATTACTTTGCAAAGTTAAACCAGCACAGCATCAACAAAGATTATTCCAATAAAAAAATTATTAATGCTGATTTCATAAGCCTGTAACTTATTTTATTTTCCTGTTAAAAGAATGATAAAAGCAACAACTGCTAAAAAATACTTTCCTACATATCCGTTTAAACATTTGCCGGCATTTACTGTGATATTGTAATTCCTGTTCGCTATTTTTACAAAAAATATTAATGAAAAAATTATTATCAACTAACTATTCTGCCGGAGCTTTCAATTTTGCTACTTTACTGTTAAGGCTATCCTTTGGTATATTAATGATGAATCACGGGTATGCTAAACTTTCCCATTTTAATGAAACGGCTGCTAACATGCCACACCTTTTTAGCATGAGCGGTTCTATCACTGCAGCCCTGGTTATTTTTGCCGAATTCTTCTGTGCATTATTTATTATACTAGGGTTGTTTACAAGGCTGGCATGCGTTCCATTGATCATTTGTATGGGTTATGCATTATTCATTGCTCATAATGCAGACGTATTTGGAAAAGGTGAGATGTCGGCATTATACCTTGCTGCCTTTATTGGGCTGATATTGGTTGGCCCGGGAAAAGTTAGTGTAGATAGTATGACCGGTAAGTAAACAGCTTTTTCGATTCAACGGCCATTTAAGTTGCTTCAACTTGTTTTAAGTAACGGGAAACAATTTAGCAGGCAAAAGAAAATACTCCTTCATGTTCATCTCCGAAACACAGATCCGCATTCATTATGCGCTTACCGACCAAATGGGTGTTGTATACCACGGCCATTACGCCCAATTTTATGAAATTGGCCGTACAGAAGCAATCAGGCAGATCGGTTACACATATAAAGATTTAGAAGCCATGGGCATCATTATGCCCGTAGTAGATATTCACAGCCGGTTTTTAAGACCGGCAAAATATGACGATTTGATCACGGTAAAAACAACTTTACGCGAACTACCGGCAAATCATAAGATCATATTTCATGCAGAAATCTACAATCAAAAAAATGAACTGCTAAATACCGGCGATGTAACGCTGTATTTTATGGAGGCCAAAGAAATGAAACGCTGCAATATGCCAGAGATGCTTGCAGAAAAAGTAGGACTGTTTTTTACTGATAACCCCTAGCGTGCTCAGGTTTAGCCAGTTTCTTTTAAAGTTAAAGAGAGAAAATTGTGATAATTTACTATCAATTTTGTTCTTTAACGTTACACCCTGTAAAAATCTCCTTTCCAATGCTTAATAGCCATTTTAATTTCTTTCGGATGCATGTTTTCTTCAACAGCACGATGTGCCAGGTCGGGAAATTCGTTATTAGGCGCAAAACGCAGGGCTACGATCTGCTGTATGGTAAGTTTTGTATCCAATAATTTTCCTGTAATGGCAAAATAGCGAAGGTTCTCTTCGGCACGTATGGCCCTGTCCTGCGCTTTTAACGCAAAAGTGCGTGCAAACATAGCAACCAGGAAAATAGCGATCGCTATCAATATAAGTATTGCCGGTAACAACAAACCGCCTTCTCCAGAATGGTAGTTGCGATAAAATTTCAAAACAGAACCAGCTAAAATGCCGAGAAATACCAGGGAAAGCACGTAATGATAAAGTGGTACCATTTGGGAATGGTTTTTCATATTTTGTTCCTGCATAACAGTTGTTTTAGTTAACCTGAAAATTACTTTAAAAGATCCAATACCTTCCATATTTTTTCTCTGGCCGATGCCGGGCTACCGTCAAAATTATTCACAATAAATGCAAAGCACAATGATGCTCCTGATTTTGAAGTAAGATAACCAGCATAAGACCTCACTCCTCCTATATAACCATCTTTCATTTTAATACCATTCATTTCAGGTAATGCATTATAAAAAGAAGAATACCAGGATTGCATTTTTGCGTATTGTAATATCCTCACCAAAGCATCAGTAGTTAATCGGTTGGCTGGTGAAAGCCCGCTGCCATCAATGATCTTAAGTGCTGAACTTTCAATTCCCCGTTTAGTCCAGTGTTCCCTTATTACATTGATACCGGAATCGGTGGAACCGGTTTTATTGCTTTGTACAGCAATAGTTTTTACAAGTGCCTCTCCGTAAAGATTAATACTTTTTTTAAGGAACCAGAAGTTGATGCTGTCTAAAGTTGGTGAAATATATTTGTACAGGGAAGTTTGTTTTAACTGATCAAAATCTGTAACAGGGGCTCCAAGCAGGTCATTTTGCTGCAGGAATTTATTTAATGCAGCTTTAAAAAAAGCTCCAGCATCAGGAACAGCACCCAAAATTGAAAAATTATCTTCTCCCGAAGGAATGCTGCCACGCACGTAACCACTATTGCCATCTAAACCGTGGTAAATATATGCCTTGTCACCACTTTTCTTTGGTCCGGTAATACATTCATTGATCAAAGTCAACTTTAGATAACCAGGAATGATAGAAGATATTGTTGTAAGTTGGCCAACTGATCTGCCAGGTTGTAAAATTAATTCATATTGATTTTCACGCCAATTTATGGTAGCAGCTGCAGCGCCGAAATAATTCCCAATGTCCTGCCAAATCCATCCATCAGGAATATTTTGCGAAGAAAATTTGCTGCTATCGTTAAAGGCTATGTTATTTACTTTATTAATTCCAGCTTTTTTTAAGGCAACTTTCAGGCTTTCCATAAACCTGCTCTCAGTTGTACTTAAAAACCTGTTGCTTCCCATTGTAGGGTCTCCGCTACCATTAATTAAGAGGGTTACAGGGTCGCCAATCCCCTTCGCAGCGTAACTTACTTCAGTAATATAAGAAAAATCTTTTCCCAACAGATCCAAAGCGGTAGCGCTGGTAACGATCTTCTGGCAACTTGCAGGTGCAAGCCCAACCTGTTCATTTTTCCCAAAAATTTTGTTGCCGGTTTTTGAATCAACCACGTATAAGCTAATCACAGCATGTTTAAATTGCGGATCCTGTTGCAATGCGTTTACGGCTTTTTGCAACCTATCATTCAGATCCTGCGCAATACAAACGTTACAGAGGAAAGAATAAAAAATGATATAGACTATTTTCATGTTTGGCTTTAACTTGCATAAAATTAGTTAATTCACGGAAGTTATAATAATAACAAACATTAAAAGGCTAACGAGAAAGTACTATGTTTATCAAGTATTAAATCAGGTGGAGATCGTCTTTTACTATAACTATAATAAACTAGCATTCACATGATCAACGCATCTATCATCACTATCGGAGACGAATTATTGATCGGCCAGGTAATTGATACCAATAGTGCCTGGATGGCCCAGCAACTGAATAAAGCAGGTATTTCCGTAAAACGTAGGATAGCTGTTGGAGATAAAGCGCCTGATATCCGCGAAGCACTGGATGAAGAGCATTTGCATTCCGATATCATACTTATAACCGGTGGGCTGGGGCCAACAGCTGATGACATCACCAAACCACTGCTCTGCGAATATTTTAACAGCAGGATGATCGTGAATGAAGCCGTTCTTGAAAATGTAAAATACCTTTTTGAAAAAGTTTTTAAAAGAGATATAACCGAACGTAACATAAAGCAGGCTGAAGTACCTGATAATTGCAAAGTGATTTTAAATAAACGGGGAACTGCCCCCGGCATGTGGTTCGAAAAAGAAGGGAAAGTATTTGTGGCCATGCCCGGCGTTCCATATGAAATGAAAGGAATGATGGAAGACGACGTAATTCCTTCGCTCTGCAAACTGTTTTCATTTCCCCATATTGCACATAGAACACTGCTTACTTTTGGTATCGGAGAATCTGTGATCGCGGACAGGATCTCAGCATTTGAGTCCGCTTTGCCGGCACAAATAAAACTTGCTTACCTGCCCAATTATGGAATGGTGAGGCTTCGGCTAACCATTACCGGCAGCGATAAGACGGAGGTGGAAAATGAAATCGATAATTATTTTTTTCAATTACAACAATATGTAACCGATCACCTGGTTACAACAGAAGATGAACCACTGGAAGTTGTAATTGGAAAACTGCTCCTGAAAAAAAATAAAACCATGAGCACTGCTGAAAGTTGCACAGGAGGCTACATTGCCCACCTGCTTACTACATTGCCCGGCGCCTCTTCATTTTACACAGGTAGTGTTGTTAGTTATTCTTATAAAGCAAAAGAAGACCTGCTATCTGTTAAGGAAAAAACACTCGTGGAAAAAGGCGCCGTTAGTGAGGAAGTTGTAAAGGAGATGGCAACAGGAGCACTGAAAAATATAAATTCTGATTACACGATTGCCGTATCAGGCATAATGGGGCCACAAGGAGGAACTTCTGATAAACCGGTAGGTACTGTATGGGTATGTGTTGGCAATATGGATAAACTGGTTACACGTAAATTTCATTTTCGTTTCGACCGTCGGAAGAACATTGAACTAACTGCTGCCAATGCTTTGAATTTACTGAGGGAATTTATTGAAGCTGAAGTTTAAACCAAAAATGTACAACGCTGCCACATCTTACCGTGTTGAATTTTCAATGAACCAACCCCAAAACGAGGTAAGCAATATGCGTGTAACTAAGTATTTTTACGGGGAGTTCAGTTAATACAACAACCGGGCTTCCAATTGACGTTTGCCAATTGCAGTTTCCTGCTTACATTTGCCTTTATTAATCAGTTGTTATAAATATTTTTTGCTATATGAGTTTAGTTGATCTGATAATGCCCAAACTTGGAGAAAGTATCATGGAAGCCACTATTTTGAAATGGCATAAACAACCAGGTGATAAAGTTGCACAGGATGAAACTGTGTTGGATATTGCCACAGATAAAGTAGACAGTGAAGTGCCATCTACGGCAGAAGGCATTATAGAAGAGATCTTATTTAAAGAAAATGATGTGGTACCGATTGGCACTGTGATTGCAAGAATAAAAGTTGGTGCAGGTGTGGCTCAGTCATCTACTGTGGCTCCTTCACCAACACCGGTTTACGAAGAAGCGAAAATTGTAGAAGATATCCCTTACGTGCCATCAGTAACTTCTCCAACTGTAGGTGCTAACAATAATTCTATTCGTTTTTATTCTCCTTTGGTGCTAAATATTGCGCAAAGCGAAGGCATCAGCATGTCTGAACTTGAAAATATTGCCGGCACGGGTCAGGATGGAAGAGTAAGTAAGAAAGATATCCTGCAGTATGTTGCTAATCGTTCTGTAAGCCATAAGCCTTCTGTAATAAGCCAGGCCCCGGCGGTTGAAACCGAACCGGTAGTAAAAGTAGAAACACAACAGGTTGCCATTGCTGCACAAGCTGCCCCTGCAACTGTTTCATCTTATGGCGGAAATGTAGAGGTAATAGAAATGGATAGGATGAGAAAACTGATCGCAAAACACATGGTAGATAGTAAAAATACCAGTGCACATGTTACCAGTTTCGCTGAATGTGATGTTACAAACCTGGTTTTATGGAGGGAGAAAGTTAAATCTGCCTTCGAAAAAAGAGAGGGAGAAAAGATCACTTACACGCCACTGTTTATTGAAGCAATTGTGAAAAGCATAAAAAAATACCCGTTGCTCAGCAGCTCAATTGATGGTGATAAGATCATCATAAAAAAAGACCTGAATATTGGCATGGCTACCGCGTTACCAAGCGGAAACCTTATTGTTCCGGTTATTAAAAATGCAGATCAGCTAAACCTTGTAGGGTTAACAAAACAGGTGAATGGCCTTGCAAACGCAGCACGTAACAATAAGCTAAAACCAGATGATACTAACGGCGGAACATTTACATTAACCAATGTAGGCACTTTCGGCAGTATAATGGGAACTCCCATCATCAACCAGCCACAAGTGGCAATTATGGCTGTTGGAGCCATCAAGAAAAGGCCGATGATAATTGAAACGCCACAAGGTGATACCATTGGCATACGCCATATGATGTATATTTCACTAAGTTACGATCACCGAATTATTGATGGTGCATTGGGATCTACGTTCCTGAATTCTGTGAGTAAGGAATTAGAAAATTTTGATATTAACAGGAGCATATAAGTTTAAAAACGTAATATAAACGACACGGTGCCAGGTAACTAAAATGTTACCTGGCATTTTTAGTAAGGCCCTGATCAATTTTAATATCCCTTAACCCCCACCCTGATCACCGAATCTTTTTGAGCCTGAGAGTACTTATTGAAATTAAAAAAAGAAGATTCCCAATCTCCATAAACGGGATTAGGCAAAACAATGAACCGGTTTCCAAAATCGCTGGCTGAAAGATCAGTATTACGTACCCTTTCCTCCATTACTTTTTTATCGAAGAGGCTGCTGAAATCCGCGAGGTTATCGCCCAGTAACATTATTATTTCATGAGTGGCAGCAACTGTTTGCCTTCTTGGCTCCTTTCCTGAGCTGGTAGTTTTTGGTAAATAGTGAGCATCATCGGCATTAGGTAACTGAAACCTGCGAAGATTTTTTAAGGTGGATTCACGTTCTCTTTCTTCCCTGTTGGAGATATAAAATATTTCCACTCCTTTAGATGCCGCATACTTTAAAAAACTGGCAGCACCGGGAACCGTATCGGCGGCAGACTTATCAGTCCATTCGTACCAGGTAGCCGGCTCATAATCTTTGCCCTGCAGGGTTTGATGAACTTCGTAAGGGCTGTTATCCAGCACTGTTTCATCAATGTCTGTTACGATCGCCTTTGGTCTGTCAGTTGTTGCCTTGTACATGTTCAGTCTGAGCGCTGCAATATTATAAGCCTGCAAACAAAGTGCTCTGTATTCTGCCGCTTTTTGTTGAAATACTGTAGCAAATAGTTTCCCTTGTACAGAAATACTGCCGGCAGGATGTTGACTAACCGTTGCAACATGACGTGGGCTGCATGCAGTAAAAAATATTACAAGTAAAGTAAAAATCGGCTTCATGTTTAAATATTAAATTATAAAACTTTATCAATAACAGCTGCAGTAACAGCCATGCAAATTGCGAGGATGAATGCATCTGACCAGGCCCTCACTTCAAATCCCTTCAATAATTTCCCGGCTAACCTGATAAGTATAGCGGTAACCAATAGCCGCACAATAAATGTAAGCAGAAACAGCGTAATGATATTTAGCGGAAGCCTGATGAAAAAGCCGATTGTTGCATTAAGTATCCCCAACAGGAGGCTAACAACTATCGCAGTTCCATAATTTTTTACACTTATACCTGGAATGATAGTAGCGATCATAAACAACACACCTGCTTCTACCAATAACGCTATTATAAAATCCATGCTCGCTCTTTATTACACAATGTTATCATTTTTTGGTGATATCATTTAAAAGACGGCTGAAAATATTAAATTACACGGTATTAGGTTAATATGAATAAAAATCTTTCTATAAAAACCCTATATTTTCTTTGTTGGCTTCTTACTTTGCTAGTTGCCTGTAATACCACTTACAAAGCTAACCAGGCAAAATCTTCCGCAATACAAAAAACAGTTATTCCGCCAGGCAACTTAATAGGCAAGCAACAGGCAGGAATAGATTTTTTTGCTGAGGGAAGCCAACCATCCAGCTGGACGCTTGAACTTGACCTGGAAAAAGGATTTTCTTTTAAACCAGCAGGAAGCCGGCTATTTTTGGCACCGCCGGTAAAACCAACAAGATACAGCGCTTCACCGGCAGACGTATATGAAACCAAAACCGACTCGGGAAGCTTAAACGTTGTGGTGTTTGATGCTTCCTGTGAACAAAATACTACAAATAAAAATGCTCCCCGAAAAGTAGAAATAACGTGGAACAACAAACGCTTTACGGGTTGTGGAACAAAAATTTATGATTACCTCTTAAATGATATCTGGGTGCTGGAATATATCGACAATAAACCAATTGATGTTTTGAAGTATAAAAAGAATTTGCCTACATTGGAATTTAACCTGGCGAAAAATCAACTCACAGGTTTTAATGGATGCAATAATATCAACGGAACGTTTGAAGTTACGGGAAATCATATCACATTCTCAAACTATGCTGGAAATAGATTAGTCTGTGAAAACAATGAGGCTGAAAAAATATTTGCTACCCTGGTTAGCGGACGCACCGTAGATTATTATATTAAATTTGGAATTTTAACCCTTATTTTAATAGATGACAGCAGGCTTATCTTCAGAAAAACTGATTGACGCTTTATCTAATTATATTAAAGCTCAGGAACATAGCAGTAATAAATAATAGAAATAATCCACTAAGAAAAAAAATATCGGCAGCCTTTTCCAGCCTGTTATTGCTATTTTCATTCTTTCGCATTGATAAAAAAGATAAGATACAACTTATCATAAACATAATGATAGCGAGGGTTGCAATCTCGTCTATTATAGTGGCAGCTTTCAGGTTTAATACTTTAATGGATGTAAGTACGATAAAGCACAAGCCGAGCAGATTAGATGACGTATTTAAAATATGAGGGGACTTTTCATTATTAGCAGTCATGATTATCTTAATGAGAGTTTACTAATTTTATTATTCAGTTCCTCAAGTAATGTAAGTTGGCGGGCCTGGGTTTCAAACAAGGTTTTTATCTGCTCTTCAAGTAAAAGATCCATCTTTTGGTGCAGGCTTCTTATCTGCATCTCCGCTTTCATATTGATGAGATAATCGTTCTCGCTTCTAAGCCTGTCTTTTTCTTCTTTCCTGTTCTGGCTCATCATAATTACCGGTGCCTGAAATGCTGCAATACATGATAAAATAAAATTCATGAGTATGAATGGATATGGATCAAAATTATCTCCATTTGGAGCCAGCGAGTTATAGATGATCCAAATGGTAAGAATAACAATGAACATTATGATAAACTTCCAGCTTCCCCCAAAACGTGCCACTTTATCTGAAATACTTTGTCCCCGCGTAAGTACTTCTTCTGGCGGATTCAGAAGATTATTAACTATCAACTCTTCACTTTTTATTGATTCCTGTACGATGTAGTGCAGCTTCTTTAAATGCATATTTTCATCCGAAAATATTTTATCAATCTCGTTGTTTTTCATATTTTTTTTTGAAAAGTTCTGTATAATTTATTTTGCGATGCAAACCGGGTTATGTTTAACGGGAAAATTTACCGAATTAGCTATAAAGCAGTATTCGTTTGCCATAGTATGCAGGATATTTGCCTTGTCAATCATTGAACTATCAGTAATGGTTACCTGCGGATTTAATATCACCAAAGTAAAATGACCGCCTTTTTCAGTCTGTAACATAGTACCGGTTGCGTTATCATTATAGGATGTAACTACAATGCCATGATCGGCACATAGGTGCAGGTACCAAAGCATATGACAGGTTGATAATGATGCAAGCAAGAGATCCTCAGGATTGTGTTTCGTTATATCGCCCAAAAATGGCGCATCAGAAGAGGCCTGAATGTCGGGTTTATTCTTTATTGAAATGATATGACTTCGTTCGTAAGCTTTGTAACTTGTAGTTCCTTCTCCCTTATTACCAGTCCAGGTAATGGTAGCGTTGTACTGATGCTCCTTATTCATGAAAGTAAATTGTCTTTAAAATTAATGCATTGTAATGTCACTATATTTTAATACTGGCAATTTTAGCAATATACATTCAACTTTAACGGATCTATAATGATCAGGGGCCAAACGGGCTTAATGAAAAATTACCCATTGTGCCATTAAATAAAAAAAAATAAAATCCCGGCCGTATTATAACAGCATCCGGGAAACATGGCAATTGATCGGGTTCGGGAACTATTCAGTACTTCCTTTATCTCCTACAAACCAATGTTCTTTATTTTTAAATAATACGTTAAATGTTGTAAGGGATCCATAAATGCGGGTTATATACTGCTGTAGATTAACCTTATCGGCATCCGTTAGAATTTTATGAGCATTTACATTTTGTTCCAGCACTCTAAGCCTGTCACGCAACATTACAATCTTATGAAAAAACACATCAACCGGAATTTCTTTTGGCTTTTGAGACTTATCCGCAGGTTGAAGCAACATTGTTCCGCCGATCCAACGGTCACCCAACGGCACAAGTTCGGTTGTATCCGACCACAATCGTAAGATCTTTAAAAGCGACCGTTCAACTTCTGAAGTTGTTTCAAGTTCCACAGTCACATTTTCAGGAATGATCTCATCGAGTTTGGGGTCTGTTTTATCTATCTCCTTTACACCACTTTCAATAAACGAAATCAGGTAGCTTGCATAACGAATGCCTACTATAACACCAGCACCATACAACGTGTGCTGCAATCTTGTTCCAATACCGAGTTTTACTTCTTCCATAATTATATTGCTTTGTTATTCAAATGTAAAATTTGTTTTCAAAATGAAGAGCCCATTTTTTCAAATCTGAAACCTGCATCCACTATTCCAGACAAGAATAAATAATCTGGCATCCATTTCTATCTTAAAGTCTTAAATGTAGCTATTAAATTTAAAAGGATCATCTGAACTATCTCTTGAATAATAAATATTTTAGATAAAGGCCCCATTAAAATTTAAAACATTCTCATTTTCAGATAACTTTAAGGGATGAACAGAATGTTACTAAAAACCAGCCTGGTAGTATTTATACTTTTTCCATTAATCTCAGCTGCACAACAATATAAACAGCCCGCTGTTGTTGTAACCGCATATGGTAAATGGACTTTTACAAATTATCCGGATAAGATCATAAAAGTCACTTTTTTGCCAACAGGCAGTACCCGAAATGAGCAGGTATCCGACGCTGTGATCCTGAAGCCACTGTCAAAGTTTCCCCTTGTAAAAAAAACTAAAGAGATGGAGACTGTTTTTTTTCAGGATCAATCTTATGCGCAGTTAAACGAAACCGGAATTGATTTTTATACAAGTAATAACAAACTGCTTTCACTTTTAAATACATTTTACTCAAATGAAAAAAGAGGTTTTAGATTTTCACTACAATCAGATGAGAAGATATTTGGCACCGGAGAACGAAGTATTCCACTTAACAGAAGAGGTTACACGCTTCCTTTAAACAATGCTCCCGCTTATGGTTACAGCCTGAATGCCGCATCGTTAAATTTTAGTGTTCCCTTTATCTTGTCGAGCAAAGGTTATGCAATATTCTTCGATAACCCTTCAATCGGATACCTGGATATCGGCAAAACAGACATGAATTTGCTGGAATACAGTGTAACAAGTGGTGAATTGTCATTCTATATTATACCCGGGAAAGACTATAACGCTATACTGGTTTCTTACCAAAAACTCTGCGGCACCCAACCTCTGCCGCCACGCTGGGCGCTAGGAAACCTTATGAGCCGTTTCGGATATAGAAATGAAAAACAGGCAACAGGCATTTTGAATCAAATGAAAAAAGACAGTGTACCGGTTGATGCCATTGTATTTGATCTTTTTTGGTTTGGCGACAGTATTAAAAATAGTCTTGGAAATTTAAGTTGGATGAATAAGGAAGCATGGCCCAACCCCGAAAAGATGATCAACAATTTTACTAAGCAAAATATTAAGACAATCCTTATTACGGAGCCTTTCATCTTAAAAACTTCCGTTAATTACAAAGCTTCGGAAAAATTGCTTTCCACAGACAGCGCCGGCAATCCTTATACACTTCAGCAATTCTATTTTGGCAAAGGAGGTATCATTGATATATTCAGAAATGATGCTAAAAAATGGTTTTATAAAAAATATAAAGACCAGATGGACATTGGTGTAACAGGCTGGTGGGGCGATCTCGGCGAGCCAGAGAACCATCCTGCAGATGTTTACCATAATTTAAATGATCTTGGATTTAAAAGAAAATTTTCTGCAGGGGAAATACATAATATTTATGGCCATTACTGGAGCAAAATGCTAGCTGAAAATTATAAAAAAGATTATCCAAACAAAAGACTCTTTCATTTAAACAGGAGCGGTTATGCCGGATCGCCCCGCTATAATAGCTTTCCATGGAGTGGCGACGTAAGCAGAAGCTGGCAAGGTTTGCAGGCGCAACTTCCCTTGATACAGGGAATGAGCATAAGTGGAATTCCTTATATGCACAGCGATGCAGGAGGTTTTGCCGGTGGAGATGGTGATGCAGAGCTATATGTACGGTGGCTTCAGTTTGCCGCATTTACACCTATATATCGCCCGCATGGCACTGCATTCGGAAACCTGGAAGCAAATGTAAAAGACATTCCAAGTGAAGCGTCACTTTGGCCAGACCCGGCCAAAACACTTGCAAAAGCTGCTGCTGTTAACCGTTACAGATGGCTGCCTTACAATTACAATCTTTGCTACAGGCAAGCGAACTTTGGGGAACCACTTATAAAGCCAATGTTCTTTCTAAATAACAACGATAGTAATTTATATAATGCACAGGAGCAATATATGTGGGGCAATGAGATAATGGTAGTACCCATTACAGAAAAAAATCAAAGAGTAAAAAAATACTATATTCCTGCAGGTGAATGGACCAATATGAATAATTTAAAAAAAACACAGGGGCCACTATGGGTAAGCGATAGCACGATATCAATAGAATCTATTCCTGTATTTGCGAAAGAAGGAAGTTTTATACCGCTTGCTTCGCCCATACAAAATACGGAAGCCTACAATACCACGATACTCAATGTTTTCTATATTCCCTCTGCACAGCCAAGCCAATATGAATTATATGAAGATGATGGAAAAGATGCAAATTCGATCAACAATAAAAAATATGAGATCATCACTTTTAAAAGCAGTGGAATAAAAAAATCCACTACCATCCGCATTAGTGGCAATAACGGGAGTTATATCGGAAGAGTCGAAAACAGGAAAATGGTACTTAACGTTTGCAATATAATCAATGCCCCATCAGAAATATTGATCAACGGCAAAAAGCTTTCTGTTGAAAACGTATGGAATGCTTCTGTTAATAAACTTGAAATACCTTTAAATTTTCGGCATACAACAACTTCTATCACAATTAATTTTTAACACACAATCTGATTGATATGAAATATCGTTTTGCTACCTGCCCGTTGCTTCTCTTACTACAATTTTCATCTACTTCCATGGCGCAACAGAGCCCGGTGTTTAAAAACAATGCTTATACATTATATCCCGACAGGATTGTACAGCAAAACTTTGTTGCAACAGCCCTATCAGGAACACAAATAACTTCAAATTATCAAAGTCCGACGAATGAGTTTCAAAGTCCTGAAATTATTTTTAAATTTAGTATTAATAGAAAAGACAATGAGATGAAGCCTGGCATGAATCACCGGTTTAATTGCATTGCAGCAGCCGGTGGAAGCTGCATAACGCCATTGATAAAATTTGGAACCCCGTATACAGATGCCGGAAAAATTGCCGATAAAATATATTTGTTGCCTGATACCAAACTAACAGTTAGAGTAGACATGAGGGAAGTAATAGCAGCTTTTAAAAAAGATGGCTATTACACTACTTTTAATGGCGACAAAATATATACTGCCGATTTCAAAGGGCTGTATGTGGCCGGGCCATCCGAACCAATGACCTGGGATTTTGATAACCTGCACCAGCGCCCGCAATTGCAGTTAAAAGATCCTGATGCTGATGGCATTTATGAAACCGATATGATTTTGAATGAAACGAAAAAAGAAAAAGACCTCGCCGCCAACTGGCAATTAACCAAAGACATTTCAGCATTTCCGCAGTACCAGTCGGACTATAAGCTAAGTGATGCCCTGTACAATATGGCACTGGAAGAGATGCAAAATGCGATAGAGCCAGACAGTACCTTTAGAACAGGAAAAGAATGGGCGGGTGTATGGACACGCGATATTAGTTATAGCATCATTTTATCGATGGCTTACCTGCAACCGGCTGTTGCGAAATACAGCCTGCTAAAAAAAGTAAAGAATGGCAGGATCATCCAGGACACCGGTACCGGTGGCGCCTACCCTAATTCTACGGACAGGATAATCTGGGCCGTAGCAGCATGGGAACTTTATAAAGCAACAGGCGATAAAGAATGGTTGTTGCAATCCTATACGATAATTAAAAATTCGGTTGAAGATGATATTCCGAATGCACATGATAAAGTTACAGGATTGGTAAGAGGCGAATCTTCATTTCTCGATTGGCGGGAACAGACATATCCAAAGTGGATGCAACCTGCAGATATTTTTGAATCTGAATGCCTTGGAACAAATGCAGTGCATTATAAAGCCAACCTGGTGCTATCAGAGATGGCTGTTTTGTTGAATAAAAAATATGATGCGGAAAAATATGCGTTAATAGCAGAACAAATAAAAAATGGCATCAATAAATTTTTGTGGATACCGGCAAAAGGATATTACGGCCAATTTCTTTATGGAAGTAATTTCAAGTTATTATCACCTAAATCTGAAGCGTTAGGAGAAGCGCTTACAGTGATCTTTGGGATAGCAGGAGTAAAACAAAGAGCAGTTATTGCAAGAACGCCGGTAACCAATTTCGGGATACCGTGTTTATACCCACAGATAAAAAATATACCCCCCTATCACAATGATGCGGTATGGCCTTTTGTACAATCTTATTGGGCACAAGCTGCTGCAAAAGCAGGGAATGAAACTTCTGTGTTGGAAAGCATGGCAGCAATTTACAGGCCTGCAGCCTTATTTCTAACCAATAAAGAAAATTTTGTTGTGGGTAATGGCGATTACAAAGGAACGCAGATCAACTCCAGCAACATGTTATGGAGCCTGGCAGGCAATATCAGTCTGGTGCATAAAATACTTTTCGGAATCGAATTTAAAACGGATGGCCTTGCCTTTAATCCCTTCGTTCCGTTTACCCTGAGTGGCAAGCGCAGCCTCACAAATTTCCGCTACCGTAATGCAATACTCAATATTGAACTGGAAGGATATGGAAACCTGGTAAGTTCGTTTATGGTTGACGGTAAGGTACAAACTGCCGCCTTTATTTCTTCAACATTAGAAGGTGTTCATTCTGTTAAAATTAAACTTGCCAATAACAAGCCCGGCGGCAAAACAATGAAATTGGATAACCATGTTGCACCAGAAACGCCCGTGGCAGAAATTAAAAAAAATATATTAAGCTGGCAACCTGTAAATGCTGCCAAACAATATAAGATCATTAAAAACGGGGCGTTGATGGCAACTACAGAAAAAAATGAAATACCGGTTATCCATAAAAGTTATGCTGCTTACCAGGTAATTGCGGTAGATGCAAAAGGATATGAATCGTTTGCCAGTATGCCCCTGATGGTTACAGATGAAAAAAAGATTATCAAAATAGAAACGGAAAGTGTTATATCAAAAGATGAACTTCCTTATAAAGGATTTTCCGGAGATGGCTTTATAGAGATCAGTAAACAAAAAAACAGCATTCTTAATATTACTGTAGACATTAAAGAAGATGGCATTTATTCCTTTGATTTTCGGTATGCAAACGGCAACGGCCCTACCAATACAGAAAACAAGTGTGCTATCCGCACTTTAAAAGAAGGCAAAGACATTTTCGGCACTATTATATTTCCTCAACGGGGAGTAGATGAGTGGTCTAACTGGGGGTTTAGTAATTCTGTACAAACAGCATTAAAAAAAGGAAACCATATTATTACTCTTTCACTTGAAAATGCAAACGAAAATATGAATGGTGATATTAATCAGGCAATGTTGGATTATATGAGAGTGATTAAAATAAAGTGAAGATAAGAAACCAAGCTGGCGTGTTTTCCGAAGGATAAATTGTTTAAGTGTGAATTATGTAATTGAGGCAGCTCTTAACAGATTTGTTTATTCCATAGGAATTTGATGTAATGACAGTAGCAGTGGATGAAGAACTTATAAAGCTCACGCATAAAAAGCCTATAGTTTTATTTAATGATTTCATAATTTCTACTGTTTGGGATAGGCGTTCCTAAATACAGCTATGCAAAAATCAGTAAGGAAATTTTCATACAGATGAAAATTTCTTTACAACGATAATACCTAGTGCTAAACTAGTAAAAGAATGGCAACGTGTAAAGAAACAAATCATACATCAAAAGACTTGCGCCAGGATGCGGGAGTTCCTGTATTTACCCAAATATGATCGAAACTTTTTTTCGATCTTATCGCTGTTGGTCGGAAAACAGACGGTGCTCACAAATTGTGGCGGGTGGCTGGCGGAATTATTAGGAACACCTGCGGCTGCGAAAAATAAACTTCAGATTGGCGAAGAAAAACGAGCATTGCCTAATTAAGTAAAAAAAGATAAGAAGCATTGTGGTTAGTCCTTTTGCCCGGCGTTGCATAAAAAAAGAGGCTCACATTGCTGTAAGCCTCTTTTTAATTAGGTATAACCAATACTAATTAATAGTAACAGTTTGTAAATTTTCATTCAAAGTAATGGTATAGGTTCCTGCGGTAGCGGGAGTTTTAAAGTTAGACCCACCTTCCCATTTAATAGATTTTGCAACTCCAGTTGCCTGGCTTTGACCACTATTATCTTCATAATCGAAAGCTCCCCAATCATTTCCTGCAAGAAATTTGAAGTCCAGGTTTGCTTCCAAACCTGCTGTAATGGTCCATATGCCATTTCCAGCATAAGTCATTTGAGGTGATGCACCTGGTGTCCAGGCCGGAATACCGGTGATGCCATCTCCAACAATCCTCATTTCTGTTCCAGGACTCATTTCATATATCACATTATCCCTGTCGCGGCCATCCCAGATAACCCTGTACCTGCCAGGAGTAGTAATATCTGCAAAGTTGTCGCCATTTGTCTGCAAAGCACTTCCGCTAGCTGCAGTTGTGCCATAACTCCTGGTTTCATCTACTGCATTGCTTCCACTGTTCCAGGCATTGTTATCAATTAATTTCCAACCGCCGTTTGTAAAATCGGTAAGACCTACAAATAAGTTAGTAGCAGCATTTCCTAAAGCATAGTTAGGGAAAACGCCTGGAGGATCCCAGCCTGCGCCAGTTGCTCCACCTACAAATCCCATCCTGCCTTCGCGGATATCATACTGCAATGTGTTCCTGTTGATCGTGATGCGATAATACCCCGCTGTTGTAACGCTCATGTTAGCGGCTCCGCCAGAAAGTGTTCCGCCTGATCCGCCATAGTTAATATCCCAGCTTCTGCCCTGTGTAACTTTAAACTCTGCGTTAGCAGGTAAGTAGATGTATATATAGTACATGTTGTTTAGCAAACCTGTACGAAGGTCTCTGATGAATTCCGGTGCTGTTGGAGGATCCCAATTAGTACCGTTACCCGTAGCCGCCTGGTAATTACCTGGCAGATAAAAACGTAATAAACTTATGTAGCTAGCAATCTCTACATTAACTGTATTGGAATAAGAAACAGCACCTTGCGCAGTAACTGCTTTTACCCTGTACTCAACTGTTCCTGTTGCACCAGGTACGATTCCAGAATTTACAGCGCTCTCATTCATTTCAGATTGCTTGAGTGTTTTGGTAAGTAAACCAACGCCTACGACAATATCAAATGGCGTTGCAAAACCTGCGCCTGCAAGATCGTACTGAATAGTGTAAGTAATGTCACCTGTATAACCGGTAAAAGAACTATTCCAGTTGAAAGTACCGGCATCCTGGTCTGCGTTCGGTAAACTCAAAGTAACTGAACTAACTGTACTGGTTAACAGTGATGGGTCATTAAAAGGGGTAACTGAGAGATTTACTGTATTCGACAAATATCTTTCATTGTTATTTGCGTAAGAAGATGCAATTCTAACTTCCAGATTATATGGTGTACCTAGTACAAAGCCATAATCCAGCAGAATAGCATTCAGTTCTCTTCCGGTTAATGAAACACTGTTAGCACCCATAATTTCCCTGGTAGCCGCCTTTGAAAAATTGCGGCCTGCAGAATCTATTTCCAGGATGAATTTATAATTTGCGGAATCAGTAGCGTAGTTTGGGTTCGTCCAGGCGAACGAAACAACTACATTATTAGAATCTGCTACAGTTGGAGTAAGCGTGGTAGAAGAACTTGTTAGTTCAACTACATTACCATTATTGTTAACCAATGGCGCATCTAATTTCTTACAAGAAGTATATACCATAATACATACCGCCTGAACAAGAAGGAGTTTTAAAAAATTTTTCATAATTCAAGTTTTGTTATTTGCGATTATAATTTACCAGGTTTATTGTAACGTGATCGTATATTTTCCAGTTTTGAAATTAAACACAATTTTATACGTGCCGCTGGCAGAGGGTCCAGGGAAGTTATTATTGAAATCCGGATTACCACCATTATATCCAAATTCACCACCTGAATTTCCATCAGGCAGATTTGAACCTTTTGCTGCATATTTATTATCCCATGAACCATTATTCGGTAAAACCAGGAACTCGTTGGCGCCTGCAAGATTCACCACAATTTCCCAGGTGGTAGAACTTGTTTGCGTGAATTGCTGTGACACTGCAGGAACAGGATTATTCCATCCGCCCTGTGTAGCACTTCCAATGATGAACAGGTTACCGGTAAAAGATAATGGCACCGCCACATCCAGATAAGGAGTAATGGTTAAAGCTATTGGATTTGAATACAACACCAGGGCACTGTTGGCAAGACTGGCTTTGATCCTGATCTCTACACTTTGCGCAACATCTTCCTGAAATAAAGCAAGCAACAGGTTTAGCTCAGATACAGTTAATGTTACACCCAGGTCTTTAGAAATCACTTGTTCTTTTAATTTATCACTGCTATAGTTTTTTCCTATTGAATCTAACTGTAACGTGTAAGATACATCCTGAGAACTGATGCCCGTGCTAAATTTGTAGTCGGGATTCGTCCATGATAAAGTTATAGCAGGCTGGTCGCGGTTTACTCTAAGCAACACCAATGGGTTGGTATAGTTAGAAGCAGTTAATACAGGAGCAGTTGCGCTTTCATAAGTAACTTTTGTTTCTTCTTTCTTGCAGGAAGCAAAAATAACTACCAGCAGCGTGAAGAATATTACTTGTTTAAATGCTTTTTTCATTTTATTCGATTTATGATATTTTAAAATTTTAGTAACCGCTATTCTGGATCAATGTTGGGTTTGATGTTAAATCATCAGATGGAATGGGATATAGGTTGTACTTAGCATCTACTGCTGTACCGGAAGCAACATTTCCTTTCCATGCCCACAAATAAGCTGCAGTTGTAAACTGGCCATACCTGATAAGATCTGTACGACGATGCCCCTCCCACATCAATTCACGTCCTCTTTCATCCAAAATATATTGAAGATTAAGTTCTGCAAAAGCTGCCGCGTTAGCATCAGTTGGTCTGCCTCTTACAGCCAGCTGCTGAAGATAACCCAATGCGGTAGCGTTATCTCCCCCGGTACCACCTCTTAAAACAGACTCTGCATAAATCAGATAAAGTTCTGGTAACCTGAACACCGGAAAGTCAATACTGGAAAATGTTTTGTCAATATCAATGTTTGGAGCAATGGCACCAGACCTTGTAACGTTCCTGAATTTAGTAGAAGAATAACCTTGCGTTGCATCTCCCAAAAGTGTTCCCATTATCAGCGACTGACCACTCGTCCAAAACTGGCCACGAATATCCTGGTTATCAAACAGGCCAACAAATTGCTGGGTAACTCTGATGCAATTCCATGTTCCGCTGCTACCGCTTATACTACCTGGTACTCCTGCGGGACCATGAATAAGGAAAGTTGTTCCACCAAAAGTTTGTGTGCTTAAGCCATCATAACGAAGTGTCCAGATAAATTCGTTTGTATTCAGTTCGTTATCTGCCAACATCAGTTCTTTAAAATCTGAGTGCAAACTATAGCCTGCTGCGATCACTTTTTTAGAATAGGTGATAGCTTCTGTATAATTGGGTATTGTTGTGTACACTTCTGAATTTAAGTAATTGCGGGCAAGTAATGACCATGCTGCGGCTCTGTCTACACGGCCATATTCATTAGTACCGGGTTCAGGAAGCGTTGTTTCAATTGCCTGTAATTCTGATTGTACAAAATCAAAAATGCCTGCACGTCCTACTTGTTGTGGAAAAGAATTAGATCCGATCGGTGTTGCATCTGTAACCAGTGGAGGGTTACCAAAAAGATCCATCAACAATGAATACTGGTAAGCCCTTACAAACCTTGCTTCTTCCCTATATAATTTGATATTGGTAGCATCCTGACCTGTAATGTTACGTGTGGCAAGTTTATCGTCAGTTGATTCAATAAGGTAATTATTACAAAGTGTAATGATATAATAAGCCCTGTAGTAAATACATTTTACAGAAAAATTTACTGATGTCCAGTTTAACTGGTGAATACCGATTGGATCTGTATTGTTCGAATACGTCCAGCCCGCTTCATCAGTACTCAAACACTGCAGGTACCAGAGGTTACGATAAAAGTCTGAGTTACCTGCATCGCTGATGATTTGCGAAGGAAGATCACCACTACCGGGGCCCTGGCTACCTGTGGTAAGCATGGTTCCGTAAAGTTTAGCCAACGCTTGTTTGTAACCTAACGGTGTAGAAAATACAACGTTATTTGTTAGTCCTGTTGTTGGTGTAAGATCCAGTTTTTTTGTGCAACCCGTGATCAATACAAAAGCAAACAAAGGAATTGCTGCCAGTATTTTAATGTTATTTTTCATTGTAAGATTTTTTTAAATTAAAAGTCAAGGTTTACGCCCAATGTATAAACGCGTGGACGAGGATATAAGTTGTTATCGATACCACCGGATATCTCAGGATCAAGGCCGGAATATTTAGTAACAACAAATACATTCTGTACTACCGCAATCAGTCTTATATTGAAATTCTGTCCTTTACCGATCTTTCCAAAATTGTATCCAAGATTAATATTGTCCATTCTCAGGAAAGATGCATTCTGAATATAATAATCGCTTGAGGTTTGAACATCTGTAGATCCCTGGAAACCTGTTTCAAGGTAGTTGGTAGATGCATTACCAATAGTATAAGCTCCTGCTACCTGGTTAAACCTGCCGAGGTTGCTGAATACATTGTTGTACATATGGTTATTAAAATTTGCCCTTGCTACAAATCCAGCATTGAATTTCTTGTAGGTAAAGTTGGCACTGAAACCGTAGAAAACACTTGGGTCAGCAGACTGGCCTTTGTATTTATCTTTATCGTTTATGATACCATCACGGTTGGTATCTTCAAATAATCCTTCAATCGGTTTACCAGCTTTATCATAGATCTGGCGATACAAATAAAAAGTACTCCTAGGGCCACCCACCGCATTCAGGAAAATAAAGCCGTTAACACCAGCTGCATTTCCGGTAAGTTGTCCTATATAATTAGGATCGTCTTTTATGGGAGTTAGGTTTGTAATTTTATTTCTATTGTAAGTTGTATTAAAATTCAGATCGAGTGAAACGTCCCTTTTCTTTATCACCTGCAGATTTACGTTAAACTCCACGCCCCTGTTTTCCATATCACCCACATTAGCTAACACATAAGCCGAGAAATTGTTGCCTGCCGGTTGTGCTACCAGGTTTAAAAGATCTTTTGTCTTTTTATAATACACATCTACGCTACCGGTGATCCTGTTATTGAAAAAACCATAATCGAGGGCCGCATTGTAGGTAGTTGTTTCTTCCCATTTAAGTGCCGCATAGAAACCTGATGGCGCATATGTTTGAAGATACGTATTTCCAAAGCCGGTAGATGAATTAGGCGAACTCAGGAAATAGCTTGATAAAAAGCTGTAGTTCCCGATGCCATCCTGTTGGCCGGTGATACCATAGCTAACTCGAAGTTTCATATCAGATACTACCCTGCTGGCTTTAAACAAGTCTTCCTTTAGTTTCCAGCCAAGTGCAACAGATGGGAAAGTTCCCCATTTATTTCCTTCTGCAAAACGGGAAGAACCGTCTCTTCTAACTGTTGCCGTTAATAAATATTTGTCGCGGAAGTTAAATACTAACCTGCCAAAAACACCGATCAGCGTATTTTCCGGTTCATCGAAAAGAAAGTCAGGATTTTTTGTTCCTAACACAGTATCTCCATTAGCAGTGTATCCACGGTAGAAATAATTTTTTGCATAGTAATTATTGTAAGTATACCCTGCTGTAAGATCAATGCGGCTTTTAATGCGGGAAAGATCTTTAACATAATTCAGATAAAAATCGAAAACTGTATTCAATTTTCTTTGCTTGTTAAAATTTTTCACCCCACCCTGGTAAGGATTGTCATTTTTGTAAGCAACGGCTGCACTATCAGAAATAAATACGTTACCGGTACTTTTGCTTACATCATAACCAAGGTTTACATTGGCATGCAGTTCAGGTAAAAAATGAAATTTATAATCTAACTGGATATTACCAATACTTCTCATCGGATTTTGCTCATCATAACGTTGTTCTAATAAACCAACTGGATTATTTGGCCTGTTCAAAATAAGCTTACCATTTGATTCCAGCCACTCATAATACCCACCAAATCTTTTTGTGTTACTGTAAATTGGTTGGGTAGGATCAAAACTAACAGCACCACCGATAGCGCCCTGGTCTGCAAATCTTGCTTTTTGAGCAATCGCCTTTACATTGATATCAACTTTAAGGTGGTTATTTAATAATACCGGGTTAAGTGCCAATGAAGCTGATTGCCTCTCCAGGTGATCAGTAATCAATACACCATTCAGATAGGCGTACCCAATAGACAAACGGTAAGGTAATTTTTTAATGCCACCACTCAGGCTAATATTATTATCAGTAGAAACCGCCGTGCGATAAATTGCATCCTGCCAGTCAGTATTTGCCGTTCCTAATTGTGATTTTTGCTGAGCATTCCCACCAGCATTGATTACACTGCGAACCTGATCGCCGGTTAATACATCTACTTTTTTGGTAATCTCGGCCCAGGAAGTGTTGGAAGAGAAATTAACTTTCAAACCGCCTGCCTTACCTTTTTTAGTTGTAATAATGATTACACCATTTGCACCTCTTGTACCGTAAATAGCTGTAGCTGAGGCATCCTTTAAAACTGTAAACGTTTCAATATCATTTGGATTGATAAAACTTAAACCATTGCTGGCACCACTTATTCCGTTGGCATCTAATGGAATTCCATCAACAACTATCAAAGGATCGTTGCTTGCATTTAATGAAGAACCTCCCCTGATGCGGATCGTACTTCCCGAACCTGGCTGGCCGCCATTTGAAATAATAGAAACACCCGGCACTTTACCAGCTATTAATTGTTCTGGTGTTGTGATATTACCTTTTTGAAATTCCTTTGCAGTAACTGTAGTAACAGCTCCTGTAAGATCCTTCTTCCTGGTAGTGCCATAACCAACAACAACCACTTCATTTAGCTGTTGGTTAGATTCAATAAGCCGAACAGTGACAGCATTACCTGCAGTTGCCTTAGATTCCTGTAAACCAAAGCCAATTGAGCTAAACAGCAATGTTGGAGAGGCTGTAGGGGCAGAGATTTTAAAAGTTCCATCTGCTGCAGTTTGGGAAGAAACGGTGGTTCCTTTCACAGTAACAGTCACGCCTTCAACAGGATTTCCTTTTGAATCTGTTACTTTACCGGTAATTGCATTTTGTGCTAACGCAGAAAAGGCGGTAAGCAGAAATAACAATAACACCGGAAAAAATTTGGGGATTTTTTTGGTAGTTTTTTTCATAAAACAAACATTAACGGTTTTGGTAGTTTAAAAGCAATGTGTAAAACTTACGCAAAGTAGCACATTTTTTTGAAATTAAATTTATGTTAAGAATTAAATAATAGTTTTTGATTAAAGGTTAAACAAGACAAAGTCGTGCGAATCAACAAGCTAAATACGACAATAAAAACCCCTCTACCGCTGCTTTTCTGTTCCAATCTCTAAAAGTCTATTCCAACCCATTTCTTATTTCGTTTTTCGTATTTGCTATAGTTGAATTTGTACAATTTACCCGGCCTGTGTGGTACATTTTCTTCTATTTCATCCAGGTCGATCAAAAAGTCCATGGCAAAGAATTTTTTACGGAAATTCCTTCTGTCGAGCTTTACTCCTAAAATTGCCTCGTAAAGGTTTTGTAATTCCCTTAATGAAAACTTGTTAGGCAATAAACTGAATCCTAACGGGTGTTCCTGTACTCTTTTTTGGAGCCTGGTGTAACAGGTATCAAAGATCTCCTGGTGGTCAAACGCCATGTCTACTACGCTTTCCACATCATGCCAATGCAGCTCATTATCTAATATCTTTAATTTATGATGTTGAATATTTATAAGAGAATAGTAAGCAACCGAAACCACCCTTCCTCCCGGGTGACGACCGATAGTGCCAAAAGTATGAACTTGTTCCAGGTACAAATGATCCAGGCCAGTACGTTGTTTTAATATCCTGTAAGCTGATGTATCGAGGTCTTCATCCGGTTTCACAAGATCGCCAAGTAACGACCACTTACTTTGGAATTTCTTCATATCCGATCTGATCAGTAAAACCTTAAGCTTGTTTTCATCAAAACCAAATATTACACAGTCTACCGACAAAGCAATTTTATTAATACTTTGTACTTCAGATTGGATGATCTTAAGGCTTTTTACAGCTTTTCCATTTAAATCTGCATCTTCTGTGTGTTGCATAATAATAAAATTAAGAATCAGTTCCTAAAAAAAACGGGGCGGCATTCCCGAAGCTTTCTATTTACCTTTCACTATTTTAATACTTTGTTTTTGTTCTGAAGTTACCACTGTTAACACGTACATTCCTTTGTTCAAAGAAGCTGCTTCTTTTATTTCGAATACATTGTTACCGGCAGATAAATTTACTGTTTTCCTAATTAACTGCCTACCGCTAATATCATTAACTATTACAGTGGCGATACCAGCTAATGCTGATTCTATGTTAACCGATAACTTTTCAGCAAATGGATTTGGATTTGCTTCAATAAATGCACCATTTACATTTGCTCTTATCTTAACTACTTCGCTGAACTTGAAATTACCATCATGATCTACACTTTTTAACCGGTAAAAATAAACCGGTGATCTCAGCACGCTGATGTCGTCGATATAAGAATAATTACTATTACCCGTAGCCGTTACTTTAGATACTTCTGAAAATTCAGATCCATCTAAACTGCGTTGCAATTCATAATATGCCAGGCCTTGCTCATTGGTAACAGACCAGTTAAGTAAATTTTTTGTACCGCTATTCTTTCCATTAAAGCTGGTAATGGTAACAGGTAGTGCCACAAACTGGTTTAGGAAAACCTTGTACTCACCTGGTTGTAAAGTGAAAGACTGGCTTGCGCCTGTAGTTGCAATTGTGGTTCCGTTAAGGAAATCGTACCAGGTACCTGCAGTTGGAAAACTTACAGAACCGGTTTGGGTAGCTACATCAAAATTTCCAATAACCATCAAATGTGTACCGCCCTGGGTGATCTTCATCCATTTAAAGGCTCCGCTAAAATCACGGGTTATGTTATTAGTGGTAAATAAATTACTATACACGGGATTTGACCTAAGGCGGAGCAATGCAGCCCAAACCCGGTACAATTTATTTCTGTCTGCATTCTGAAGATAATCCCAACGGATCGGTTTGGCGTCAGTTCTGCAATTGGTATTGATGGTTCCATTCTGACAGAAATTAATTGAATATTCATAACCCAGTTCGCCAAACTGCCAGAGCATTTTAGGGCCCGGCTGTGTAAACAGAAATGCGCCAGCCAACTCCATTCTTTTTAATGCTGTTGCAAGTGTTCTTACGTTGTATCCACCTGAGCTATTTCCAAACTGCAGATTTTTGTACATTAATCTTTCTTCATCATGGCTTTCCATGTAGGTGATCAGGTGAGGGTTTGCCCATCCCCTGGCAACAAATAAACCATAATCAAAATTCCAGTCTGTATTAAAACCCATTGAGGCCTGGCTATAATTATTGTTCAGGTTGCCCCAAAGCAACATACCGTAATTTGACAATTCAGTTTCTTCATTGTTATCTGCAAAATGCTCCAGTATAGCATAAGACCCCGGAGCTTTTAATTGAAGCGTATCGTAATATCTTTTCCATATTGCCACCCTGCTGGCATCATAATTTCCCCATGAGCCAACATTGCAATTGCCACCGGATGCATCACAGGTTTGAGTTTGTGTAAATCCTTTTGAAAGATCAAAACGAAATCCATCTACTTTATAATTTACCAGCCAGTGTTCAACTACCCTGCTCACAAAGGCACGGGTAGCAAGGCTTTCATGGTTCATATCATACCCCACATTGAAAGCATGTTTTTGTACCGGGTTAAACCATGGATTGTTAGCAGCAGGCCTGTTATTGGCAGCATCCCAATATAATTGCACCATTGGTGATAAACCAAAAGAGTGGTTCAACGCAATGTCCATGATAACTGCAATTCCCCTGGAATGACATGAATCAATAAAACGTTTCATGGTGATGGCCGGACCATAATATTTATCAGGTGCGAAATAAAAATCAGGGTTATATCCCCAACTGTTATTTCCTTCAAATTCGTTGGCGGGCATTAATTCGATGGCATTGATGCCAAGTGATTTCAGGTAATTTAAACTATCACGCAACGTATTCCAATCATGCTTCGTAACGAAATCTCGCAGCAACAATTCATAAATTATAAGATTACGTTTATCAGGCCTTGTAAAAGTAGTATTGCGCCAGTTGTACACAGGAGCTGCAGTTTGAAGGATACTCACTATTCCTGAGGCAAAATTAACCGGGTATGGCTTTAACCCTGGATAAGTTGCAGCCGTGATGAATTGGTCATTATATGGGTCCTGAACTTTTTCAGTATAAGGATCGGCAACTGCCAGCACACCATCTACCAGATACTGAAATGAATATTCTGTGCCAGCAGTTAAGCCGGTTAACCTGATCCACCAGCGATTTCCATCGGGTGTTTTTTTCATCTGATAAGCAGATTGCTCGAGCCAGTTACTTCCAGGAAGATCACCAATAACTCCTACCCTTGTTTTTCCCGGTGCATATAAAACCAGTGTGGCAGCGCTGGCATCCGCCTCATAATTTATACCATCCTTTAAATTAGCTGGAAGCAATTGGGTAACTACAGCTGGCGCAACAAAAAACCTGATGGTATCATATTTCGTAATGCTGCCATTATTAGCTTCCATTACAATTTGCTGATTACCGGTAGTAGAAATAATAGGGCTTGCACTAATTGTGGTAGCCGCTGCCGCTGTTTGTACAACGGTTCCGTTGAGGTATAATTTTAATGTGGCAGCTGTATTGGAAACACCCGTCATTGGTATGGTATTACCTACAACTTTCGTAATTAATTCAGGGATTGGTGCGTAAGTAGGCTGCATCAACGGTAGAGTAAACCGGGCTGCAAGCGCCGTAGTATAAACAGGTATATACATGTCTGCTCCCGATAAATTACGCTGTACTTTGGTACCAGCGCCATTTCTAAAAAGAATAGCAATCTTTTGGATCGATTCACCAGCATTCACAATGCCAAAAAAACTTCTTAATCCTCCTGTAATCGTATACGACCACCTGTTGCTGCCTAAAGAGGTACACTGGGCAGTTACATTGGATGTTGCCCAGGTGAATTTAGAATACTTCCAATCAGATGAACTGGTACTTAAACTGGTGATAACACCAATATGAACATACACGTCTGTTGCAGGCGTGTGCCCCAATAATCCCTGGTTACCTTTGCTGGCATCCATTGTTATTGTGATTGGTGTGGAACTTTCCTGGATAAAATTAGGAGACCAGGAAAGTAGTTGAGAAAAGGCAGGTAACGTAGATACAATTACCCCTAGGAAGAGTAAATATTTTTTCATTGCAAACAATTTAATGTGTAAAATACACACAATATGAATACGTTGCTCAATTGTGTAAAAACTTTTGACAAAAAATCGTAATTTATTCAACAATACAGGGCAAACCGGCTAATTCCCAACAAGTTAATTTTCGATATAATTTTTCAAAAATTTTGCCACCTGAAATTTTATTGTATTTTTATCAAAGTGTATTTTTTACACATTTTGCCAATTAACTCAATAATCGATTGCTATGTCTTCACAAAATTCGTCGCCACAAAAAAAACTTTCCTTTTGGGAACTATGGAATATGAGCTTTGGTTTTTTTGGAATTCAATTTGGTTTTGAATTGCAGAATTCCAACGTTAGCAGGATATTCGAAACACTTGGAGCCAATAAAGATGAGATACCCATCTTATGGATTGCTGCTCCACTCACCGGCTTATTAATTCAACCAATAGTTGGCTACCTGAGCGACAGAACCTGGCATCCATATTGGGGAAGAAGAAGGCCATTCTTTTTTATAGGTGCCGTATTGGCTACCCTTGCACTTTTTGTAATGCCTAATTCCCCGACGTTGTGGATAGCAGGTGGTATGTTGTGGATACTGGATGCATCAATTAATATTTCGATGGAACCGTTCCGTGCATTTGTAGGTGATAAACTTACACCGGCGCAACGTACTTCTGGTTTTGCTATGCAAAGTTTTTTCATTGGAGTTGGTTCGGTAATCGCTGCATTGCTTCCCTGGATATTTACCAATTGGTTTAATGTTAGCAATACCGCACCTGCAGGCCAGATTCCAAACTCAGTAAAATGGTCTTTCTACCTTGGGGGATTTGCTTTTCTTGCTTCTGTGCTTTATACAGTTTTTACAACCAAGGAATTTCCTCCCGAAAACCTTGAGAAATTTAAACAAGATAAAAAGGAAACCACTTTTGCTGATGCGCTGAAGGAAACATTTGGCGGTATTCTTAAAATGCCAAAAGCGATGAAACAGTTGGCATTTGTTCAGTTTTTTACATGGTTCGCTTTATTTGCCATGTGGATCTATGCTACCAATGCCGTTACTTCCAACATCTACAATATGAAAGTAGATAAAGTGCTCGTTGATAAAATGGAGGCAGCCATAGCAGTTGATCTTACAAAAGCCAGCGAAATAAAAGATGATAAAGCGAAAAAAAATCTCAATTCACTGCAAAGCGACATAAAAGAAATCCGGGAATACAGGGCTGAGGCAAACCCCGTTGCCATATCAATAAACCTGGCCAATTATTTTTCAGACAGTTTAAATGTACAAACTTCTGCAGCAGATAAAGTTGAATTAAAAAGGGTACAACAGGAATATAATGATGGCGCCGACTGGCTCAATGTTTGTTCATCCGTTAGAAATGGGATGGCTGCAATTTTTGCATTCATCATTCCATTGATAGCTTATAGAACCAACAGAAAAATAACGCACCTGATCTGCCTTGTGATAGGTGGAATTGGATTACTATCGATCTATTTTATCACAGATCCCACGTATATATTGGTTTCGATGGGCATGGTTGGAATTGCCTGGGCCAGCATCTTATCGATGCCTTATGCAATGTTATCAAGTTCGCTCCCCGCCAATAAAATGGGTTACTACATGGGCGTATTTAATTTCTTTATTGTGATACCCCAAATTCTTGCCGCAGGTATTTTAGGCTTTTTTACAATGAAAGTTTTTCATGCCAATACATTAAATACCGTTGCATTAGGTGGCGTATCTATGATAATTGCTGGATTTCTTACACTCATTGTTAATGATAATGACAAAGACTAACAAAACATATTTCAATGAAAAAAATATTCCTTTTCCTTTTTACAGTTGCATCTACTACTGCATCATTTTCTCAAACAGGCACTATCAATACCTATCCAACCAACTGGTGGACCGGTATGAAATGGAATAAAGTGCAGATAATGATTCATGGTAAAGATGTGGCCAATAAAACAAATATCAGTATCATCCCCTACCCGGGCGTTAAACTGCTGAAAGTAAATAAAGTTGAAAATCCGAATTATGTATTTGCCGATATCGAGATATCAGCTTCTGCAAAACCAGGCACACTTATCTTTAAAGAAACGTTAACGGATAAACGTAGTAATAATTTTCTTAACTTCCAACTAAAACAACGGAGAAGCGGTACCGGAACAGCATATGCACAAGGTGTAAATTCCAGAGACCTTATGTACCTGATCATGCCCGACAGGTTTGCCAATGGCGATGAATCAAATGATAGAATTGAAGGCATGCGGGATCAAAGCCTGAACAGGGATACCGTTTTCAACAGGCATGGTGGCGACCTTAAAGGAATACAAGATCATCTCTCTTACCTGCAGGATCTTGGTATTACAACCTTGTGGTTAAACCCTGTACTTGAAAATGATATGCCTAACCGGACAGAACATGGCTACGCATTTACAAATCATTACAAAATTGATCCTCGTATCGGGGGTGACAAAGCATACCAGGAATTGATTGACGCTACACATGCAAGGGGAATGAAAATAATTCAGGACGCCGTTTATAATCATGTTGGGTTGTACCATATCACCGTGCAGGATTTGCCAATGAAAAACTGGCTAAATCAATGGGATAATTATACAAATACCAACTATAAAGATCAAACGACCTTTGACCCTTATGCAAATAAAATGCAGGCTAAAGCAATGACAGATGGCTGGTTTACCAGGGAGATGCCCGACCTTAATCAAAACAATCCATTTGTAGCAAATTTTCTCATTCAACATGCTTTATGGACAGTGGAAGCCTTTGGTATAGATGGATGGAGAATTGATACTTATCCATACAATGACATTCCATTTATGAACCGTTGCAATAACGCACTAACGGTAGAGTATCCGAAGCTGACGATGTTCGGTGAAACCTGGGTACATGGCGTGGTGAATCAAAGTTATTTTTGTCAAAATAATTATGACATCCCATTAAAAAGCAACCTTCAGGCTACCACCGATTTTCAAACTTTATGGGGTATTACCGATGCACTAACAAAAGACTTTGGATGGAACGACGGAGTAAATAAATTATATACTACATTAGCCCAGGATATCGTTTACAAAGATCCAACCCGACAGGTAATATTCCTCGACAATCACGACATGGCTCGTTTTTATTCTGTTGTAAATGAAGATATGGATAAATATACTTCCGGTTTATCATGGCTGTTAACTGCCCGCGGAATACCACAGGTTTATTATGGAGCTGAACTTGCCATAACTGGTACAACGCAGCCGAATGATGGTTATGTAAGACTTGATTTTATGGGAGGCTGGAAAAATGATTCAGTAAATAAATTTACCATACAGGGAAGAAGCCAAAAAGACCAGGAAGTTTTCCAGCATTTTGCAACGTTGGCAAATTTCAGAAAGGTATCGTCGGCATTAACAACCGGTAAATTCATGCAATATTATCCGGAAGATGCTGTGTATGTTTATTTCAGATACAATGACAAACAAACCATAATGGTAGTAATGAATACTTCAAAAGTAGAAAAAAATATCTCCATTAAAAAATATGCGGACAGGACAGCCGGATTTAGTAAGTTCAAAGATGTGATCAATAAAAACACTGCCCCACTCACGGACTTCAAACTTGGCCCTTATAAAACTGCCATCTATGAATTAATAAAATAAAATCATCAATTACTAGTTTAGCTGAACAGCTTGTAAAAGCCATATAAAACATTTCAAATTTACAATTATGAAATTTAAAAAATATTCAATTCTCTTTACAGCAACGTTGTTTTTTACTGCTGCCTTTTCTCAGAAAAATATTTCTGTAAAACAATCACATCCATCCTGGAGTGCACAAAGTAATATTTACGAGGTTAATCTTCGTCAATATTCCGCCTCAGGTTCTTTTAAAGATTTTGAAAAACATTTGCCAAGGTTGAAAAAAATGGGAGTAGAAATATTATGGTTCATGCCAATAACGCCCATCGGTATCACAGATCGCAAAATGACAAGTGCTGAATTGGGTAGCTATTATGCGGTGAGAAATTATACTGCCGTTAGCAATGAATTTGGCAGCATGGCAGAATGGAAATTACTCGTGAAAAAAGCTCATTTAATGGGCTTTAAAGTGATAACAGACTGGGTGGCCAATCATTCATCCACTGACAATCATTGGATAAAGGATCATCCCGATTTTTATGCAAAGGATTCATCAGGCAAGATCATTTCGCCCTTTGACTGGACTGATACATATAAACTAAACTATTCAAACAAAGAATTAAGAGATTCCATGAAGGCAGCAATGAAATTTTGGCTTGTAGAAACAGGTATTGATGGCTTTAGATGTGATGTTGCAGAAGAAGTTCCGGCTGATTTCTGGAAAGATTGCATTGCCTCTCTCAAAAAGATCAGAAATGTTTTTATGCTGGCAGAAGGCGACAAACCCTGGCTGCATGCGGCAGGGTTTGATGAAACTTATGGCTGGTCTATCGGTGCAACAATGACGGATTTGTACTCGGGTAAAAAAACACTGGCACAGTTTGATTCAGCTATTAATCATAATATTTCAATCTATCCGCCCGATGCTTACAAATTATTTTTTACCACTAACCACGATGAAAACAGCTGGAATGGAACTGAATTTGAAAAATACGGTGACGCTTATAAAACCTTTGCTGTATTTACACAAACAATGTATCAAAGCATTCCATTAATCTATAGCGGACAAGAAGTGCCTAACAAAAGAAGGCTGAAATTTTTTGTAAAAGATCCAATAGAATGGAACAAATTTGAGATGGCTCCTTTTTATCAAACTATGCTAAAACTGCGCAAATCAAATCCTGCTTTGGCTGCCGATGGAAGTTATAAAAAACTTACTTCATCTAATGACAATGCCGTTTTTGCTTACTTGCGGGAGAAGAATGGGAAAAAAGTAGCTGTAATTTTAAATATGTCTGCTACTGAGCAGAAATTCACTATCAAAAACAAAGAATTATCGGGAACCCCATTCAATGTCTTTTTAATGCAATCCGAGAAGATTGATCCGGCTCACGAATATAACATTGAACCCTGGGGCTTCATTGTTTACGATTATAAGTAAAGTTGAAAAAATGAAGGTGGAATATACGGTGTTGTTAAAAGCGGAAAGCCTGCTTTAATAACACTTCGAAACACTGTTAATGCCATATTGTTCAACAGAAACTTGTCTATCTCTTTTCACTTCACCTGGTGTAGGATCAACAATACCTGTTTAATGAATCTATAAAATTTTCCCTGCTGATCATTTGTGCTCCCAGGCTTTCCAGGTGAGTAGTTTGTTGCTGACAATCGATCAGCTGTACGCCTTCGATTACCAACAATTCTACAAATTTGATAAAGGCAAATTTGCTGGCGTTACTAACAGTACTGAACATGCTTTCGCCAAAAAAAACTTTTCCAATTTTAACTCCATACAATCCTCCAACGAGTTTACCATGCTGCCACGCTTCCGCACAGCAAGCAAACCCCGAGGAAAATAAATCAGAATACGCATTAACTATCTCTTCCTGGATCCAGGTACCATGACCTTCTTTTCTTTTTATTTCCTTACAGCACCTCACTACTTCCGTGAACGAAGTATTTATTTTAAAAGTAAATTGTTTACCTGCGATAACTTTTTTCATGCTTTTGCTTACCCGGATATTTTGGGGGTATAACACACATCGTGGGTCAGGGCTCCACCAACAAATCGGGTCTTCTTCATTATACCAGGGAAAAATTCCGCTGCGGTATGCTAACAATAATCTCTCCTTGCTTAGGTCGCCACCAACAGCCAAAAATCCATCCGCATCGGAAAGCTGTACCGGAGGAAATTTCATTTCGCTTGTGAGGATGTACATATGCTTATTAAGATCGCTACTGATTAGAAGTTAGTAAATAACTGTAAATATCGTGCTGCGCCCTGTGTATTTCACCACCCGTTTTATCTCTTATCATCGATCCATCTTTCTGTATAGTAGAAGCTTTAACGTTATCATTCCATTGCATTTGAAAATAGGCTATCAACTGCTTTCTCGCTTTTTCATTAGTAACGGGAAGGCAAACTTCTATTCTGCGATAAAGGTTCCTGGCCATTAAGTCGGCTGAACCAATTATAACATTAGCATCTTCACCCGCGCCAAAAATAAAAATCCTAGAGTGCTCCAGGTACCTGTCAACAATTCTTTTTACTGTAATGTTTTCGCTCACCCCAACTACCCCCGGAACCAGACAGCAGATACTTCTAACAACCAGGTTAATGATCACACCTGCGGATGCAGCCTTGTACAGCAATTGTATGAAATTCTTTTCTTCAAGGTTATTTACTTTAATCCGAATTAATGCAGGAACTCCATTCTTAGCTTTAGTAATTTCAGCTTCTACTAATTGCTCAAAGCCGGGCACTAAATTAAATTGTGATACTAATAATTTCCTCAATTTTAAATCGCTCTTTCCATGACCTTTCTTTTCTTTCTGCATATATTCAAAAAGTAAATTAAGGTCGCGAATCACAACTTTATCACAAGTAAACAAAACATGGTCAGTATAAAACAAGGCAGTATTCTCGTTAAAATTCCCGGTGCTTATCAATGCGTAAGAATACTGCTCACTATCTTTTTTCCTTTTTACTAGTGCAATCTTTGAATGCACTTTAATAGATGCTTCGCTGTAAATCAACTTCACGCCGGCCTTTTTCATCAGCCTGCTCCACTTTATATTATTGGCCTCATCAAACCTTGCTTTTAACTCAATAAATGCCGTTACTTTTTTGCCATTTTTTGCTGCACTGATAAGTGCATTGGCGATATGAGAATCCGCTGCTACCCTATACAATGTGATGCTTATCTCTACTACTTCAGGATCCACTGCGGCCTGGTTGAAAAAACTTAGCACAGTATGATAAGATTGATAAGGCATGTGAAGTAGAATATCGTTCTTTCTTATCATCTCAAAAAGACTCGTTTGTGAAGGCGAGGGATATAGCAAAGGTTGCTGCCTCGGATATTGTAAGGATGGATCCGATAATGGAAATGAAAAGAGGTCACTTAAATTATGATAATGGCCGCCTGGAAACATATCTGAAAAAGCTATCCTGAGTGCAGAAGAAAGAAAAAGACGGAGGTTTACTGGCATCGTACTTTCAAACAGAAATCTCGACGTGGCTGCTGTTGTTCTTTTTAACAATGATCTTTCCATCTTTGCCAACAGATCACTACTATATTCGTCATTAATTTGTATATCGGCATCCTGATTGAATTTAACGCTGTAAATACCTATCACTTCTTTGTTAGGCAGCACCAGTGGGATATTATGCCGGATAATGTCATCTATAAAAACCACGTATCGCATTTCTCCAATCGGATCCAAAACAAGAAAACGAAATAGTCTATTGGATGGGATGTTGATCATTATATGGCTGATAGTATCTGCCGGGCTATTCTTTACCGTTACTATCAAATATAATTGGTTATTGTCGGGTATAAAATTTACTAAATTTTCCGGGGTTATTACAAAAGGTTGAATGAAAGATAAAATACTGGAAAGAAATAATTGTTTGCACGCAGCAAGATGTTCTTCTTTTATATCGGTGTGGTAGTACAGAAAAATATTCTCCTTCTTTAATTCAGGAATTAAATGGTTAATAAGCGTATTGCCAAATTCATCCAGGCTTTCATTTATAAGATCCTGCACTTTTACTTCAGTACCTGATTCAGAAAATAATGATTCTTTTTTAAATTCCTTATCGCTCAGCTTTGATAACGCAATGATTAACGGGTATCTCACCCTAAAAAACTCATCGAGATTTGATGAAAATATAGCGAGGTATTTTAAGCGTTCATACAGGGGAACTGTATCATCCATTGCTTCCTGTAACACCCGGTGGTTGAAGCCCAGCCAACTCAGGTCGCGATTAAAGTACATGCGTTTATTTAAAATGGTGAACCCGTTGTATTTGAACCCACAGAAACCTCATTAGGTGTATAAAAATAAGATGCCAATGCAAAAGCCAGCACGGAAATGATGATACCCACCATAAAAATATTATAGGCCCACCTTATGAGTTTATACTTCCTGCCTAAAACAACACCCAGATGGTAAATATCCTGAATTATTGATGCATAGAGATAATCGGAATCTTTCATCATTGTGCGCATCGCCTGTTCATATTGTGGCCATTGCATTTTATGAAAATTTCCAAAAAAAAGAAGATTTGTTTTCTTGTTGATGATGTCTTGATCATCAAAAATACCTGCATTTAATTTTGGCCTGGTAGCAAGTATTGCCACCACAATAGTTGCTACGGATGATAAAAGAAAAATAATTGTCGGTATCGTAAGATAAGGATCTGTTTGAAGCTTCCTTAATAATACAGAAAGTATCACTGATATGATAATCGCATTTACTGATATAAGAATATTAGCCTTGCTGTCTGCCATTTCGCTCAACTGGATATGGTTGGAAGAAGTAAGCCTCAACATAGTTTGCATTCCTTTTGTTGTACCTTCTTTTTCAGTTATTTCAACATGTGGATTTTCAATGTCAACTGGCTTTTCTTCTTTTTTACCAATTTTCTTTTTTAACTTTTTCATGTTTGCTTTTTTGCCGTCGGATAATAGATCCTTGCCATAACTGGTGTAAAATTGGTGGTGTTTAAGCATGTTAATCGCACCTGCATCAAAATTCTTCCTTGACAAACCAATTTCGCTTCCATTTTGAAACTCCTCGAAAACCAACTCATTAGTGTCTTTAAATTCTTTTGTTCCGAAATTATAAGTATCTGCGTCACAAATAATTTCCTGTACCAGATTTTGTGGATTACGAGGGTGTTTGGTAACCAGTATGCATGCTGCCACTGCACTCACAAGGTCAAATTCCAATTTATTCTCCCTCGCAAATGTTTTCATTACCTCCACACTTTTTTCCTCGTGTTCGGTTGGGGGCGCAAACAAATACCCGGTATCATGAAACCATGCTGCCATATACACAATCAGCATATCCTGATCATTTAATTGATAATGGCCCGCTATTTCCTTCACTTTATCAACTACATATCTTGTATGATTCAGGTTATGAAAAACAAGGGCTGGAGATTGATGTAGTTTAAATAGATCCGTAACATGCCCCTCTATATTTTTATATATCGTTAAATGATCCATTTTATTAAAATGATAGGTTGAATTTTGTGCCAATCGTAAAGTTAAATAATCTATCTTCTTCAGAAAAACCAATGCTGGCAGAGATCATTACAAGATTATAAGGTACAAAATAAACTCCGCCTCCGGCCGCATTATGCCATTTCTTCGAATTTTCGCCTGTGTACCAAACTCTTCCAATATCATAAAAACCCAGCACACCAAATTCTCCCGGCAAAAAATATGACCTGGATTTAAATAGTTTTACCCTCAACTCTGCATTACCATATAACATCGAGTTTCCGGAAAAACGATTCTTCCTGAATCCCCGAAGAAAGTTATTAGATCCGAGTGTTAATGCCTGAAAATATTCCGCATTCTTGCTGAAGATATGGCCCCCGCCTGCCCTTAATACCGTTGTAACCCGGCTTTCATCAGATACCGTTGCATACACTGCTATATCGGTTGTTAACTTTGTAAGATCGCGGGTTAGCTTATCCAATCCTTTTACCGAACTGAATTCTGAAAACATCGTGATACCTCGTGAGGGGAACAGCTCATTGTTTATATAACTAATATCAAATTTCGCTTTTACACCGAGGTAATCTTTCCTGCTATACACAGTACCCGAGTCTGCCCCTATAATGGCAGGATCACTTAGTATTCTTTTATCATTCTCTTCCAGGTGATTCCAGTAATGATAATACGTTGGACCTAGAGAAAATTGCATAATGTTATTTTTCGACCGTTTCCTAAGCAACATATCTGCCTGCACGAAATTATTTCTCACCCTGTAGTAAGAAAGCGGTTTAGATTTATCAAAAACACTCGCATTACCAAAGCCAAAGAAATTATTCAAAGTTGGATTCATCATTTCCGCATTTATGATGAGATCATTTTTTAGTATAACCTTATTAAATATTCCATTGTACTTCAATTGATAAGCTCCCCTGTTTACAGCAAATAATGTTGTAAGCTTCTGGTAACTGGCATAAGGCTCCTTTCTGAATGCATGCCTGGTAGATAAGAATCCAAAACCTATCAATAACTTATCCTCTACATTGTATCCAAAACTGATGCGGGGATACCTGAACTTGTTGTATTTAAAACCGGTTGACGAATAATCCAGGACAGATGGCGAAGAAGAGAACTCATTATTGGTGCGCCTCATATTAACAAGCGCATTTTTTTCTGTGCTAAGGTCGTAGGCAAATGATTTGATGTTGCCTTTCAGATCAAAAGTATCAGTACCCTTTCCGCCAATGATCCTCAACTTTATGGCTGAAGATACATCTTCATCTATTTTAAATTTATCTGCACCATTTAAACCATAAAGTATAAGTTCATGGGTTACACTTCTTTCAAAAATACGTTTATACATTACTGTTACGGAATCTGACTTTTCATTCTTTTTATACACAGTTAATTTAACATTCCCGCTATCATTCTGAAGATGAAACAGTTCGTCATCATTGCTACCAACTATACTAACCGACCTTGAAATAAATCTATAATACTTCATAGATTCTTTCTTAAGATCATTTCTTCTGCTTATAAGTTTCTCAACAGTAATTGCCGAATCCAACGCTTTTATTTCCGGGGGATACTTGCCGGTAGCTTTTATAAAAACATCGTCAGATAATTTATTAATAAAACTGTCGGTTACTGTAGCCCAGGTTTGTTCATCAATAGAATTCAGGAATGTCCTGTCAAAATCCCTTGCTACAAAATTGAGCCCGTTGATATTTCTAAATCGTTTTTTAAATCCCTGCAAAAAAGGCATTTCGTAGCGGCTGATATATTTTAGCAGATACCCATCTGAATTAAAAAATGCCTGGTCGCGGTCGCGTGGAACAGGAAAATACAATTTCCCTTTTCCCGTATCAGCCGTACCCCATTTCCATTGATCAGCATGACGGTCAAAATCACCGATCAGCATATCCAGTAGCCTGGCGGTAAGTACTGCCTGCTGATCAACATGATGGTCATTGTCTTCATACAATTTATTCAATACCTTACTCGTACTTTTTGTACCTTCTTTCCCCGGTACAGGGTCGCGGTCTTCTAATGTACAAACTGTGTTTGCAAACATTTTCTGGTAAATGCCCAGGGCAGGATCATCCGGTACAAAAAAGAACTTTGGCGGTGCAGATGGTATGCCAACAGCATTTGCCAAATCATCTACAACAAGAGGTGAATATGGATTACTGGCAGAGATCATATCCTGCACAATGGATTGCGCAACGGTACCACGTAAATTTTCCGGCAAAGCTTTCTCCGGATCCTTATCTACAGTTCTAAGCGTCCATTCTTTACCGTTACGGTCTTTCATCTTCAAAGATTTGGTTTGCTTACCTCCGCCAAGACTAATGATAGTAAAACCTCCCTGTTCCTTTTGTATGTTGAACTCTTTAAACTCTACAGCCATACTCCACTCTTTCCTGTAATTTTTGCCCAGGAAAAAACCTTTAAATCCTGAAAAATTTCTGTACTTATCACTTATAGATATTACCACTGTATCTTTAAACGCATAATCGATCTTTCTCAACGTATCAGCTTTCTCAACCGGCAATTTAGAAAAATTAAGAATATTATTTGTGTAAGCTTCTTTCACTGAATCGCCATCTACTGTATAAAAATTAACCCTTACATTTTTTTGTTTGGATACCTGCAGTGTTACAAACCCGGTTTCGCCTGAAGCAAACAGAGATTTTTTTGGTTTTGATACACGCGAAGTTTTACTGCCACTTCCGCTCACAATAAAATTATATCCACTATCCTGGATCATTTGTAAAGTGTGTTCATGACCCGACATGAAAATCACATTTGGAAACCCTTTC
Source organism: Ferruginibacter sp. (assembly GCA_031411955.1). Lineage (GTDB taxonomy): Bacteria > Bacteroidota > Bacteroidia > Chitinophagales > Chitinophagaceae > Ferruginibacter. The sequence goes on along the minus strand of JANOCC010000037.1, from coordinate 29,939 downwards.
ACTGCCTTTTCTACCCTGTTAATCATATCCTGGTAAAGAGGATGTTTCAGATCCTGTATCGTTCCAAATACAGCCCTGGTAAGTGGGTAGGCAGATCCTAAAATTGGCAAGGGAAGATAGAGTTTTGGGATCGCATCTGTAAAGGGGAAGATGTGTTGCTTTAAAGTGTAATACCCTCCATGCGGACCATAACTTCTGAAAGGATGATGAAAAGCCAATAACACCAGCTTTTTGGAATTTCTTGCCACAATATCTTCAAGTTGCACCAGCACTTCTGCCTTAGTTTTATAAGGGCAATCAGATTCTATACCAGGTTTCTCATTTTCATGTATCCACCATTCACTATCCATCATTACAAGGGTGATATCTTCATTAATTTTAGCTTCAACAGGGCCCGGGCAACCATCCCTCGGAAACATCTTTACAAGATCATTACCTAACAGGTCAATATAACTTTGAACTCTCAGTACCGATTGGTAACCATTGCTGCCTCCATTGGCCCAATCATGATTTCCCGGCACAAAATATACATGCGCTTTTGATTTACCCCCTATGTGAATCTGGGAATCCAGTGGAGCTTTAGCTATATCATAGGTTGGAAGGGAATTATCCGGCAATCCGGTTTTATATAAATTATCACCGAGGTAAACAATGGTTGTTTTTTCGGTAAGTGGAATATGTTTTTTTACAGCATTTACTACCGGGTGATGGCCCTTTGTTAATTGCCCTGCATCTCCTATCAATACTATTGTGGCCTGAATACTATCCTGTGCTTTCACTGTTATACTGCCGAAAAAAAAACACATTACAATGCAAAAATATTTCATCATTTTCCTTTCTTTTTATTCTTCATTAGCAGTAATGTACCAAATCCATTTTCGGCAAATTCGTTTGAAATGATAAGATCAGCTTCGGGCGTAAACGCAATTCCTTCAGGTTGTTTATAAATAGCAGGGTCTAATTTAAATAACTCTTTAAATTCACCATTTTTGTTATAAACAACCAAAAGTTTTAGTATGGATGAAATTATATAAAGATCTCCGGTAAGCGGATCAATGCTGGCAGCAGATGCCTTCATATGTTTGTTCGTACCCAGTTTTTCAGCTACCGGAACCATATCCAGCGCTTTTATCGGAGTATAGGTAGGTTCAGGATCCCGGAAACTATAACTAAACCTACTAATCGTTTTTTTCGAATCACCTTCACAGGTTTTACATAACAATACAAGACTAGAGGAATCTACGTCAAGATAAAGGCTCTCAAATTCATTACCCGCTTTTGAAAAATCTGAAAAATTAGATTTTGATGTTATAATACTATCACCGCTGAAATTTACTTTTTCAATATCTCCATTACTCACCAACACATAAAAAGTACTATCAACCAAAACTATATCTTCAAAATCCCTTTTCTTATCAAATTTCCATTGTTTAATATAATTGGGCCGTTTTAGTGGGATCTTGAACATTATACCTTCTTCATCAACAATTGCAAATACACTCGTGTCCTTTGGGTAATAAACTATTCCGGAAATTTCATCCAGCTCCTCAGGTAATTTTATTTCTTTGGGATCAGCAAAATTGTACGCAGTGGAATTAGAAAAGTCCTTGCCATTCGTAACGCTGCTACAGCTTATAACGGATATTGTAAATGCTGCAAATAAGAGAAAATAAAAAAAACGGCTTTTTCTGTTCATAAGTAACTGCTTGTGTAAAAGAATGATAAAGTCAAATCACATGCCAAGGGGGAAAAAAGAAATGAAATTCAAGAAGTTATAGAATTCCCGGCAATGATAAAAGCAGCCATTTTACATTCCATTATTCCTTTAATCCCCATTCTTCCTTTAAAGTTAGCAAAGATTTCCCCGTTAACTGGGGCGAATTATACTGTTTAGCGAGGTCTTTTTGCCGGAAGGCTTCATAAAGTGACACTGCACACGCTACTGAAATATTAAGCGACTTAATGATGCCAACCTGCGGTATTATGAAATTTCCATCAGCCAGTTTAATGATCTCTTCGCTAACGCCACTATGCTCATTTCCAAACACGAGTGCCACAGAGTCGGTTAGATCTAATTCATACAGCCCAACTGCATCTGTACTGAGATGGGTTGTGTAAATTTTATTATAGCGCTTCCTAAGCTCCGAAAAACATTCTTGTGCGTCTGTAAACTGGCGTATAGTGAGCCATTTGGCCGCACTTGAACTGCTTTTTGCGCCCCACTTCTTATGATTATCAATAATGGTATTTAATATGTAAATATCCTGCACACCTACCGCATCACAGGTACGCATTACCGCAGAAATATTGTGAGGGTCGCTCACATTTTCCAGCACTACGGTTAGGTTTGGCTGGCGTTTATCCAGTACATCCTGAAGCCTTTTTATTCTTTCTTCCGTCATGAGTGCGAAAATCGGTAAATGTGATTATATAAAGCCTCTTATCAAAAAGATTTTTTATAGCATCAAATCCTTCCTACATTTATCCATACAAAAAAAATCATATGAAAAGAATTTTTCCCATTGCGCTAGTAAGCTGCTGCCTGTTTTCCTGTAATGCAAACCAGGAGAAGAAAGCTGCTGCGACCAAACCGGATATACTGGCTGTGAACATGGATACAACGGTAAGCCCGGGCGCCGATTTTTTTGATTATGCTAATGGGGGCTGGATCAAAAATAATCCAATTCCGGGTGAGCAATCGAGTTGGGGAATAGGTAACCTGGTAGTGGAAGAAAACCTTAAACGCCTGAGGGAGATCAGTGAAAAAGCAGCGGCCTCCAAAGCAGCTAAAGGCACCAATGATCAAAAGATCGGGGACTTCTGGACGATGGCGATGGACAGCGCCAAAATTGAAGCAGACGGTTTAAAACCAATTCAACCGCTGCTGGATAAGGTTAATGCAATAACCGATGTTAATTCGATGTTGACGCTGGTGAGCGAACTTAAGAAACTGGGCTCTTCTACCCTGTTTGGTGAATTCGTTTCGCAGGATGCAAAAAACAGCGATGTGATGGCGTACCAGTTGTGGCAAGGCGGCATCAGCCTGCCGGAAAGGGAATATTATTTTAAAAATGATTCAGCAACCGTGAACATCAGGAAGGAATACCTGAAACATATCAGTACCATGCTTTCGCTGGCAGGAGAAGATACGGCAAAGGCTTCGCTGGCGGCAAATAATATTTTACAACTTGAGACAAAGCTGGCCACTGCCTGCAGAAAAATAGAAGAACTCCGCGATCCCTACGCCAATTATAATAAAATGGCGATCAACGACCTGTCAAGGATGGGCGGAGCCATTAACTGGGCCGCGTACTTAAAAAACATCGGCGTAACATCGGTTGACTCGGTGATCGTGGGACAACCTGAATTCTTTAAAGCATTGAACGATGGCTTAATGAATACGCCAATAGAAGTGTGGAAGCAATATATAAAATTTAACCTCCTCAATGATATGGCGGGCGTATTGCCGGATGCTTATGGTAAACAGGCTTTTAATTTTAATAAATTATTCAGTGGCGCAAAAGAAAGAAAACCAAGATGGAAACGAGCCATACAAATGGAAGAAGCAGCCATGGGTGAAATGCTGGGACAATTGTATGTTAAAGAATTTTTTAATGAAACTGCAAAAAAGCGCTATACAGATATGGTGGAAGCCATTCGTGCAGCCTTAAAAGACAGGATCGGCAAACTAACGTGGATGGGTGATAGCACCAAACAAAAGGCCTATGCAAAACTCGCAGCCATAAAAAGCAAAGTTGGCTACCCGGATAAATGGAAGGATATGTCTGCCCTTGAAATCGGCACAGAAAGCCTGGCTAAAAATTATATGAATGCAAATTTATTCTGGCACAATTACCAATACAACAAATTAGGAAAACCTGTGGACCGCGATGAGTGGGAAATGACGCCACAAACCTATAACGCTTATTATAATCCAAGCAACAATGAGATCGTACTGCCCGCCGGCATTTTTACAGTACCTGGATATAGGGATGAAGAACTGGATGATGCCGTGGTATATGGTTATGGCGGTGCCAGCACTATTGGCCACGAGATCACTCATGGTTTTGATGATGAGGGAAGGCAGTTTGATGAAAAAGGTAATTTGGTGAGTTGGTGGACAAAATCAGACGAAGAAGCGTTTACGAAAAAGGCAGCGGTGATGGTTAAACAGTTTGATGAATTTGAGCCTGTGAAAGGTTACCACATCAATGGTAAAGCTACGCTAGGAGAAAATATTGCAGACCTTGGTGGCATTCTTTTGGGAATGGAGGCGTTTAAAAAAACTGCACAGTTTAAAGAAAATAAAAACATCAGTAATTTAACACCTATGCAAAGGTATTTCATGGGATATGCATTGGGTTGGTTGGGGCACACAAGGGAAGAACAATTACGCAGCCGGTTATTAACCGATGTTCATTCTCCGGCTAAATACCGGGTAAATGGGCCGTTTGTTGATGTAGATGAATTTTACACAACTTTTGGCATAAAGCCGGGAGATGCGATGTACAGAGCAGATAGTTTGCGGGTGCGTATCTGGTAAGAGGAAATTTCCTGCCGTATACAATGGAATCGTATTTATTCGCGGCTATTTTTTATCTTGTACAGCATGAGAACAGCATTAAAAAAAGACGAGAAAGTATTATTGGTCATAAGGCATCACTGGCTGAAGCTGCTGGTGCCTTTTTTTATATGGATAGTGATAAGCACGTTGTCGGTGATTTTTCTGTCAGCAACCACTATTGTAATCATCATATTACTAACAGGGTTGTATCCTGCTTTCGTGTATTTTATTTGGTTGCATAATATATGGGCAGTAACCAACTTAAGGGTAATTGATGAAGGTGGATTTTTTACCCGGTATGCCAAGGAAAGTCCGCTGGATAAAATAAATAACATAGAATACGAGCAATCGTTTTGGGGAAGGATACTAGGTTATGGAAATGTAGATATACAAACCGCCGCAGAAATGGGAGAAACGAATTATGAAATGATCCACCACCCGAAACTTTTAAAAGACACCATTACGCACGCCCAGGAAGAATACAAGAACAGGCAGGTAAGTAACCAGGCAGACCAGTTGGCGAAAGCTATCGCCGGCCACGTAGGCAGCGTAAAACCAACAGAAATAATGATAGCCGACGAGTTAAAAAAAATGTTTGAATTGCTACAGTCCGGCGCAATTACACAAGAAGAATATGTAATGCAAAAAAAGAGGTTGCTTAAAATGTAGATTGCTTTTTAGAATGAATTTAATCTGCTGTTTTAAAGTTCTGATCGCCTGTTCCAAATCCCCGGCAACGAACCCGACCATCTATAAACCTCTGTGAAACTCTTCCTTCACTCTCCTAAACTCAGTGGTAAAAAAAACTCCATTTTCTTTGTGCCCCTTTGAGCCTTTGCGCCTTTGTGGCAATTAAATGAAGCTATAAATTTTAACTCCCGTGCATACAGAACCAGTAGTAAGCAATGTATTCGAAGGTTTTTAAAAATCTAACATATCAACCCCCAATCCATATCCATCGCGGTAAATGATCTTACCATTATCAAAACCTACACCGGTGGCGATATCTTCCGTAAGCAGAAGCGGCCCATCCATATCCACGTAATCCAGCAAGGGCGCCAGTTGTGCAATAGCCGCAGTTCCCAGCGAACTTTCATTCATACAGCCAACCATCACCCGCATATTTAATTCCCTTGCTTTTTGTATCATTCTTTTTGCCGGCGTTATGCCACTGCACTTTGTAAGCTTAATATTGATACCATGAAAATGATCAATACAGGGTAAAATATCAGCTTCAACAACACATGATTCATCTGCTATTAGTGGAAGAACGGATTCTTTGAATAAAATTTTCATTCCATCCCAATTGTCCTTCGCCAGTGGCTGTTCTATAAAATCTACACCCAGTTCTTTTAATTGTGGTATTTTCAGTAGCGCCTGTTCCAATGTCCATCCTGCATTTGCATCTACCCTAAACACCGCATCTGTTTCGTTGCGCAAAGCTGCTACCATTTCAATATCATCTTCTGTTCCTACTTTTATTTTATATACCGGCCATGGTTTTTCTTTCATTTTTTTTACCATCGTATCTATGGAGTCTAAACCAATGGTGAAATCTGTTGGGGGAGCATTTTGCAGATCCAGGTTCCACAATTCATGCAGTTGTTTTCTTTTCATTTTTCCATACAAATCCCAACCTGCCATATCCAGCGCACAAACTAAAAACGAATTTTGAGGAAAAAGGTGATGCAGGTAATGCCAATACCTTTCTGGATCTGAAAAAGAGAATTTCTCAACAAACATTTTCTTTGCTTCCAGATCAGCTACCATTTTTTCTACAGGTATGTTGTAGTACGAAATGGCCGGCGCTTCGCCATACCCTTTAAAACCAAAATATTCAAGCTCTACCACCAACGAAGGCTGGTGGGTTTTGGTTCCTTTTGAAATGGTAAATGGATATTTGAAGGGAAGATTGTAGGTTTTATAAGTAAGTTACATGTTGAAGTTTTTTGAAGAATACTACGTTGTCTGGGGTTAAAACTCCAGACAACCTCTACAGGCAATTACGCCGGCATTATCTTCCTGATGCCGATACTATGGACTGTAATTCTTCTGAAAAATTCTTTTGCTCCAATAAAAATTCCAGCGTTATGTGCATCCGGTAGTTCCAGTAATGATTGGGATCGGCGGGGTTGTTAATTCGCTCATCCGGTGGATTTTCTCTTCGGATATTGCTTTCCATTGCCATAAAGTCCTGCAATAAAAATACACTCCACATTGCCGGAGAATTCAAATGTTGTACAACAATTTCCTTCGAGATCCATGGCTCGCAATAAAACGGCGCCTGGCCGTAATGCCCAAGAAAATGATTATAGAATTCCTGTGTACGGTTGCTGTCCTCTTCCCACCATTCCCTTAAAGTACTCATATCATGAGTTGATGGAGTTACAACGCATAAATAAGGTGCATTCTTAGGATGCGTGAAATTATCCTGCGATGTTTTTGGCATTCTTTGTACCTGCAATGCCAGTATTTCACGTGATTTTAAAACATCCTCCACCATATCCGGAACCATCCCCAGATCTTCAGCACAGATCAGCATATCCGAGCTTCGCTGGATGGCATCAAGTTTCGTTTGCGCTTCTTTGTACCAAAGCTCATTCTGGTTCTCAAAGAAATATTTACGATAAAGATTGTCTATAACGTGCTGTTCATTGCCTGGTAAATTCTTGTACGAATCAGTGCCCTGCATTCCTATCCTAAAATGATATTGCTGTTTATTGGCTTCGTCTCTTAACAGAATTACATTGGCCAGCAGGTGCAACAGATCTTGTTTGCAATCGATATTTCTTTCATCTCCTTCAAAAAAGGCAATGATCTTTTGCTGAGTATTAAATTCTTCCTTAAACCCGTTGCCATAAAAAAATGTATCTCTTACCCAGCCAGCTTTTGCATGAAAAGTATTGTTGATGATATCATCTGATAACCAGGGTTTACAAAACCTTTCTTCATTAAAATTGATGCCGGCAGTTTCAAAATCGTACGCATACAATGGATGTACGGGCATGAACCGGCCAAAGATCCCGTCTATTGCGTGCATCGGTATACTCCATATTCTAAAAAATCCCAACACATGATCTATGCGGATGGCGTCAAAATAATTACTCATTCCTTCCATCCGCTGGCGCCACCAGGCATAATCATCCTGCTGCATCTTTTCCCAGTTATAGGTTGGAAAACTCCAGTTTTGTCCCATTACCGCAAAAGCATCCGGCGGAGCTCCTGCCTGCATCTCCATATGAAAAAGTTCCGGATACATCCAGGTATCTACACTAAATCTTCCTACGCCAATTGGCAGATCACCTTTAATGATCACCGAATTTTTGTGGGCGTATTCTACGGCATCCAGCAATTGAAGGTGAAGCTGGTATTGCGTATAATAATGGATGGCGATCTCGTTGTAATATGCATGTTCCGGACTAACAAATTCCTGTATGGCATCCTCATCAAATACACTATACTCATTCCAGGTGCTAAAATCTGCAGTGTTATATTTATCTCTGAAATAACAAAATGCAGCATAGGGAACTAACCAATGGCGGTTAAGGTCGAAGAAATCAAAAAAGGCAAAATCATCTTTAAAGGCAAGGTTGTCTTTTTCAAATAATTCCCTGATGGCGAGCTTTTTAATTTCCCATACCGCTTCGTATTCTAACGATGGTTTGTTATTTAACTCCTTAATTTCCTCCATCATTTCATCTGGAAATTCTAGCGCCGCTGCAGTGGCAAGTTTCTGGATGTTCAAAAAAACAGGGTGCAGTGCAAAAGCTGAAATAGCAGAATATGGATAAGAATCACGCTTATCGTGCTTAGCTGTAGTATCATTAATGGGCAATAACTGTATCATTTTTATACCGCTACTCTTTGCCCAGTCGGTTAATAAGTTCAGGTCTGTAAAATCACCAATTCCCCAACTACCGGAAGATTTTAGCGACGACAATTGCACGTTTACTCCTGCACCTTTCCATGCATGTCCGTTAAAATACGCAAATTGATGAAGCAGGTTTACTTTGGTTTTATCTCCGTCATGGTGCAAAACCCTGTTACTGCCATCTTCAAAATGAATAACTTTTTTCTCATTGGTATCATAGATCCCGAACTTATATTCAATCGGAAAATCTTCTTTAGCGAGGTTCAACTTAACTGACCAGCTATTCTTCCTTTTTTTAAGGATCACTGGATTGGAAGCGTCCCAGTCATTAAGTTTTTTAGCAGAACCGGTGAGGCATAACATTTTACTATCGCCCAGGTGCGTACACTGAACTTCAAAAATATGCGTAGGATTTTTACTGTCTGATTCTTTAACTTTTACCTTATGCTTGCCAAAAACATTCAGGAACGGGCGGGTATGGTAAACTGTTTTTTCAAAAGGCAGGTCCTGCCAGTCGTCCAGCACATTAATATCCTTCTCATCCAGTTTTTTTATATTGATGGCGCGCTGGCTGCAATGGTCTTTTTTGTCGGGTTTACCTGCATCCCGGATCACGTAGTGATAATGAAGCGTTTCTCTTTTAGAAAGTTTAGCGGTATTGATGCTGCCGTACCAGTATTCTGTATTAAGATAATTAAGGGGCACTTCCATAACCGGTTCGTTTGGTGCTACACCCGACTGATCGATAATAATGCTCACTGACTGCCCAAACTCCGTTTTATACTTTATATAAAAGTGAATAACCATTGAAAAACATTTAGATCGGCAATTTAATGATATTCAGAGAAATTAAATTGGCGATTTATGATTCATTTACAGCAATCAAAAAAAAACAGCTTTAATTCTCAGCTATCTTATATATTTGCAAAAACAATTTTTAAGCATGGAAACGACTAAGAAATCAACCGCACTTTACTGGATCTTATTCTTATTATCAGTTGCTGCCTTTTTTGGAGTTTACGCAATAGGTGGCGGTTACTGCTCTATGATTTTACCTTTTAATGTTACTTTTTTTGCATTGGCATTAGACCTGATGTAAACATCATTTATATTATTTAAAAAAGCCCTGGTGAACCAGGGCTTTTTTTATTGTAAAAATTTAGGGAGGTTAAATAGATAAGTTTTGTTGATAATGACAACCCGGGATCATTACAAGTAACCGGCATTTTTAAATGAGGTGACTGCCGCGGTAGAAAAACGGTTGTGTTACCTCACACTTCTTGCACCACGGGTTCTTCCGTTGGCTGCCTGGTCCATGGTAATGGAGCGGGAGCAGGAAACCATCAACATGCAAATAAATACTACTGCTAAGATTGTTTTCATAAAAAGGATTTTAGTGAACTGATAAGATGAGAACGAAAAAAGGGAGATTATATTGGAAAGTCCGGGAAATAATAATGCGCTTAAACACAGCGCAATATTACTAATATTTAATAGAAAAAGATTGGCACAATGTATTAAATATCAGCCAAATAAGAAAGCCGTTCAATTGAACGGCTTTCTTTACTTTACTATATCATGTCAGGTTTGCGCTTACTTAACTTCTTCAAATTCAGCATCTGTTACATTTTCAGTACCGGCTTCAGCTCCCTGTGGCTGGTCAGCACCTGCTTGTGCACCCGCATTTGGTTGAGCACCGGCAGCACCGGCCTCCTGAGTAGCCTTATACATATCTTCACTGGCAGATGCCCAGGCGGCATTCATCTCAGTAGTAGCAGTATCAATAGCACTGATATCCTGTGCTTTATGAGCTTCTTTTAATTTTATTAATGAAGCTTCAATTGGCGCTTTTTTATCAGCAGGAATTTTATCACCATATTCCTTTAACTGTTTTTCAGTTTGGAAGATCAGGCTATCTGCCTGGTTGATCTTCTCCACTTTTTCCTTTTCTGCTTTATCAGATGCTTCATTCACTTTCGCCTCATTTTTCATCTTTTCAATTTCCTCTGGTGTTAAACCACTTCCGGATTCGATCCTGATCTTCTGTTCCTTTCCTGTTCCTTTGTCTTTAGCAGTAACATGAAGGATGCCATTTGCATCAATATCAAAAATTACTTCAATTTGTGGAACACCCCGTGGAGCTGGTGGAATGCCATCCAGGTTAAAAATACCCAGGTTTTTATTATCCTTAGCCATCGACCTTTCACCTTGCAATACATTGATCTGTACTCCAGGCTGGTTATCTGAGTAAGTTGAGAATACCTGCGATTTTTTAGAAGGAATGGTTGTATTAGATTCGATCAGCGGCGTCATTACACCACCGGCAGTTTCAATACCAAGTGTTAGCGGTGTAACATCAAGCAATAATACATCTTTGATTTCTCCGGTTAATACCGCACCCTGGATGGCTGCACCCACTGCAACTACTTCATCCGGATTTACACTGCGGTTAGGTTTTTTGGCAAAGAACTTTTCTACAATTTCCTGTATTTTAGGAATACGGCTGCTACCTCCTACCAATATCACTTCATCAATCTGCGACACATTCATTCCCGCATCTTTTAAAGCCTGCTCGCAAGGTTTAAGGCAACGCTCAAATAATTTATCTGCCAGCGATTCAAATTTAGCACGGGTAAGTTTTTTTACAAGGTGTTTAGGAACGCCATCTACAGCAGTTACGTACGGAAGATTTATTTCTGTTTCACTGCCCGAAGATAACTCCACTTTCGCTTTTTCAGAAGCGTCTTTTAAACGCTGCAAAGCCATTGGGTCTTTCCTTAAATCAATTCCCTCATCATTCTTAAACTCATCTGCCAACCAATCCATGATAACTTTATCAAAATCATCTCCGCCAAGGTGGGTATCTCCATTAGTAGATTTTACTTCAAAAACGCCATCCCCCAATTCCAATACTGAAATATCAAAGGTTCCACCACCCAGGTCAAATACCGCAATTTTCTGATCTTTTCCTTTTTTATCAAGCCCATAAGCCAATGCCGCAGCAGTAGGCTCATTTACAATCCTGCGAACATTTAGTCCTGCAATTTCACCGGCTTCTTTGGTTGCCTGGCGCTGCGCATCATTAAAATATGCTGGCACAGTAATTACCGCTTCGTTTACTTCATGGCCAAGGTAATCTTCAGCAGTTTTCTTCATTTTCTGCAATACCATGGCACTGATTTCCTGCGGCGTATACATTCTTCCGTCAATATCTATTCTTACGGTATTGTTATCACCTTTTACAACTTTATAACTCCAGTGTGAACTTTCTTCTGTAACCTCATCAAACCTACGCCCCATAAAACGCTTAACGCTGGAAATAGTATTGTGTGGGTTTGTAATAGCCTGCCGTTTTGCAGGATCTCCTACTTTACGTTCTCCATTCTTTAAAAAAGCAACAACAGAAGGTGTTGTACGGCGGCCTTCATCATTTGCGATTACAACCGGCTCATTTCCTTCCATTACGGAAACGCAACTGTTGGTCGTTCCCAGATCTATTCCAATTATTTTAGCCATGATTATATGTTTTTAATATTTATACTGATTAGTCAATCTTTGTGCCAATGGAAAAATGATGTAAAAATGTCAGCCCAATAGGCAATTATCAGTCTTTAGGGGTAAATATAGCAGCGGAAGAAGTTATTATCCTTCCTTTATTGCCTTTAAGTCAGAACCGCCTTCTTTTAAAATTTAAAACTGCAGCCAATAACGTTATATTATTTTAAACCTACTTGGAAGTAAAAGCGATATACCAATCGGATTCTGGATCCTGAAAGGGCAAAAAACGAGCCCATGCCAAGCCTGGCGATGGTATGAACAATAAAAGAAGAAAAAAGATAAAATCTTATTAAAGAATTCAACAAAAAAGGGAATGAATATAGCAACTGGAAGTAATGCGTACCAACATCCTGAATTCGGTGACACAATAATTATATTATTCAGCTTGCATTATTCCTGGTTCGGAAAGTAAAATGCTTCTGTGTTAAATACCCGATGGCAATGATAATGCTGGTGGTAAGCAACTGGCTGTAAAAAGGCGACCAAAATAATGCCTCTACCAATAATTTCAATATAAAGTAATTCACCACCAGGTTTAGGAAAAAAGACAGGAAATAACGAAATACCTGCACCCTGCCCCGAAGATCGGATGCAACAAATACGATGTATTTATTGAGTAGAAAGCCCACACAAAATACAATGCAGGATGAGAGGAAAAGTGCAGCATTGTGTGGCTTTAAGGCGAACTGCCCAAAATGAAAAACAGTGTTGTTGAATATATAATAGAGGCTTACCCAGTAAATGCTTAATCCCAATAATGTATTGGCACCGCCGCAGGCCGCATACCTGAATGTCTGCAGCGGCATCAGCCTTTTAAAGGGAGGATAAAAAAGATCCAATAAGCCGGTGAGAGATTCTTTCATTTTTAAGATAAGGAGCAAAACTAAGGTAAAAGGGTAATCGGCTTTATACAATTATGCAGTTAAAAGGTATACCTAACAGCAATACCAGCCCAGCTACCGGTAAATCCTGGACCATCTTTTATGCCGCCAGGTATATTATTAGTGCTGGGCTCCTCGCCAAATTCAAAAGAAGGTTGCCAATCTGCTGAAACATTAATTGGTACGCCTTTAAATTTATAATCTACACCAAGAATTCCATCTATACCCACAAAGGTATTGGAACGACCATTGTACCTGGTAAAGCTTACATGGGCACCGGGGCCGGCGAACCATCGTAAGCCGGGAACTTTTTCGATATCAAAATTAAACTCCAGCAAAGCCGTTTGCCGAACCGACCTTCCACCATAAAAATAAGTGATGCCCTCAACCCCAATCAGTTTATTAAAATGATGCTTAATGGTAAACGCAAACGGATAAACTTTTAGGCCGACGGCATTTTTATATTCCTGGCTGTCGTCTTTTTGTGCAAATGCATTTAAGGCAAAGGCCGTTACAAAAAATACGGCTAATAAAAGGTCCCTTCTCATAAAATTCTTATTAATGAAGGCAAACTTAAAAGAAATTATATTTCCTGTAAAGCTCCTCTTAAATAACATGATAAGTTTCACATCTTTTTAACCGCTTTCCGGGTAAAGCAGTACTTACTTTAATTCACTGCTATTCGCGGGCTTGATCTTACAATGATGGTTAAGAATTTACACTATCCATACATCTCTTCTCGCAACAACTTTACCCGCTCATCTGCCAGATATTCATCGTATGACATAAGTTTATCAATCATTCCTTTCGGCGTAATTTCAATGATCCTGTTGGCCACGGTTTGCATAAACTGGTGATCATGGGTGGTTAGCAGCACGATGCCGGTATAGGCAACCATGCTATCATTAAAAGCAATGATACTTTCCAGGTCGAGGTGATTGGTTGGTTCATCCAAAATAAGGACATTCGGATTTTGCAGCATCATCTTGCTAACCATACAACGCACTTTTTCTCCTCCGCTCAATACATTTGTTTTTTTAAGGATCTCATCTCCACTGAAAAGCATTTTACCCAAAAAGCCGCGTAAAAAGTCTTCATCCACATCCCGGGTAGCAGGTGGAACGTACTGGCGGAGCCAATCCATTAAATTATAAGTACTGCCAGTAAAATATTCGGTGTTATCGTTGGGAAGATAGGCAGTGGTAACGGTGGTTCCCCATTCATAGGTACCGCTGCTGGGCTTCATCCTGCTATTAATTACTTCAAAAAAACTGGTAAGTGCAATGGGGTCGCGGCTAAGAAATGCGATCTTATCTCCTTTTTGGATATCAAATTTTATTTTAGCAAAAATGGTTTTACCATCCAGCGTAAGTGCAAGATTTTCAACTTTAAGGATCTCATTGCCCACTTCTCTTTCCTGCTTAAATATAATTCCAGGATACTTTCTGTTACTTGCAGTAATATCTTCAAAAACCAGCTTATCAAGTGCTTTTTTACGGGAAGTTGCCTGTTTAGATTTAGAGGCGTTGGCACTGAAACGTGCGATAAACTCCAGCAGATCTTTCTTCTTCTCCTCCATTTTCTTATTCTTATCTGAAGCCTGCCTGGATGCCAACTGAGAACTCTCGTACCAAAAACTATAATTACCTGTATAAACTTTAATTTTCTTTTTATCCACATCTGCCACATGGGTACAAACCGCATCTAAAAAGTGACGATCATGACTCACCACCAAAACGATATTCTGGTAGTCTGCCAGGAAATTTTCCAACCAGCTAATTGTCTCAACGTCAAGGTTGTTGGTAGGCTCATCTAACAATAAAATGTCAGGGTTTCCAAACAATGCCTGGGCCAGCAAAACCCTTACTTTCAGGTTAGCGCTGATATCTTTCATCAGCACCTGGTGAAGCTCATCTTTTACTCCCAGTTCACTTAAAAATGTTGCGGCATCGCTCTCAGCGGTATAGCCTCCCATTTCACCAAACTGTTCTTCCAGTTCTCCGGCTTTTATCCCATCAGCTTCTGTAAAATCTTCTTTTGCATAAATAGCATCCCTGTCATGCATTACTTTCCACATTTTCTGGTGCCCCATCATTACTGTATTCAACACGGTGTATTCATCAAAAGCAAACTGGTTTTGATTTAATACAGCCATGCGTTCACCCGGCGTGATATCAACAGTTCCTTTATTGGGTTCAATTTCACCACTTAGAATTTTGAGAAAAGTAGACTTACCGGCACCATTGGCTCCAATTACACCATAACAATTCCCTTTTGTAAAGTTGATGTTTACCTCATCAAACAACACTCTTTTGCCATAGGCGAGTGTAATATTATTTGCACTTATCATAATTATTAAAAAGTGTGCAAAAGTACATAGATTGTATGATTTATGATGATGCAAAAATGAATTTAGGTCAATTAAATTACCAATGTACCCATATTTAACTGCAATTTCCTTTAACCAATTTGCCCTCAAAAGATATCGCAACCTTTCGTTTGAAAAGATTTCCTTAAACAGATGTCATAAAACTTTTACTATCTCTGGCAGCTTCCCCCCTGCACAAAAACAGCTTAATATCAAATCTTCAAACTGAAATAAGTATTTTTGTACACTTACACCCCATCTTACATGTCGATAGTTATTAATTTACAAAAAAGTACCATAGATAGTTTGCAGGCGTTATTTGGACAATCATTTTCTGAAAAGGATTTCCAGGTAAACCAAACCAAACCCGAATTTGAGGGAGATTATACCGTGGTGATGTTCTCTCTGGTAAAAACATTAAAATTATCTCCGGAGGTAATTGGAACCCAGCTAGGCGATCACCTCGTAAAAAACTTTCCCCAGTATTTTTCCGATTATAATATTATAAAGGGATTTTTAAACCTTTCGGTAGCCGATAATTATTGGCTGCAGTTGTTACAGGATAATTACCAGGATATTTGCTTTGGAAAATACCCGCTCAACAACAAAAGGGTGATGGTAGAATACTCGTCCCCAAACACTAATAAACCTTTGCACCTGGGCCACCTGAGAAATAATTTCCTGGGATGGAGTGTGGCAGAGATCCTGAAAGCAAATGGAAATACGGTTTTAAAAAGCTGCATTGTAAATGATCGCGGAATACATATCTGCAAAAGCATGATCGCCTGGCAATTATTTGGCAATGGCGCCACACCGCAAAGCACTCACAGCAAAGGAGATCACTTTGTAGGAGAATATTACGTAAAATTTAATGATGAATACAAACGGCAGGTAAAAGACCTGGTAGAAAATGGAATGACAGAAAAGGACGCCGAAAAAGAAGCGCCCATCATGAAAGCTACCCAACAGATGCTGCAAGATTGGGAAGCCGCTAAACCCGAAGTAATAGACCTTTGGAAAATGATGAACAGCTGGGTGTATGCCGGCTTTGATGTAACCTATCATAATATAGGAAGCGATTTCGACCGCATGTATTATGAAAGTAATACTTACCTGCTGGGAAAAGGAATTGTTCAGAAAGGGTTAGATAAAAATGTATTTTTCACAAAGCCGGATGGAAGCGTTTGGATAGACCTTACAGGCGACGGACTGGATGAAAAACTGGTTTTAAGGAAGGATGGTACTTCCGTTTACATAACACAGGACATTGGATTGGCAGACCAAAAATATGAAGAAGATAAGATAGATGAAAGCATATACGTGATTGGTGATGAACAGAACTACCACATGAAAGTACTGCAGCTTATTTGCAAAAAACTGGAAGTGCCTTACGCAAATGATATTCATCATCTAAGCTATGGTATGGTGGAACTCCCAACCGGTAAAATGAAAAGCCGGGAAGGAACAGTTGTAGACGCAGATGACATTGTTGCTGAAATGGAAACAGTGGCCAAAAACAAAACCGAGGAATTGGGTAAAGTAAAAGATTTTAATGAAGACGAACTATTAGCGCTGTACCACAATATTGGCCTCGGGGCACTTAAATTCTTTCTGTTACGGGTAGATCCCAAAAAGAAAATGATCTTCAACCCGGAAGAAAGCATCGATTTTCATGGTTTCACAGCTCCTTTTATCCAATACAATTATGCCAGGATCAATTCGCTGTTAAAGAAAAATGGGGAGATCAACAGTAATTTGAAAATGGCTGAATTTCTTCCACTGGAAAGAAGCCTTGTAGTGCTGCTGGAACAATACCAACAAATAATCGGGCAGGCGGCTGAAGAATTAAATCCTTCGGTAATCGCTATATATATATATACAGTTGCTAAAACATACAGCTCGTTCTTTGCCGAGCATTCAGTTTCAAATGCCGAATCCGAAGAAAAAAAACAATTGCGATTGCAGATATCAAGCTTAACTTCCATTGTAATAAAAAGCGGAATGCAGCTATTAGGAATTACTGTTCCTGAACGTATGTAAATGAAGCAAGCAATTTTATAACATTAAAATCAATTATTAATGTGTATTTTTAACACATTGATTTAATCAATAACTTAAATACAGAGGCCTAAAAGATGCGAAAAAAAGTTACCAGGATTGGTGTTTTATGCAGTGGCGGCGATAGCCCCGGAATGAATGCCTGCATCAGGGCGGTTGTACGAACAGGCATCTACCATGGCCTTGAAGTTTTTGGAGTAATGCGTGGATATTTGGGTATGGTGGAAGATGATATCGTTCCAATGCAGAACCGAAGTGTTGCCAATATCATACAGAGGGGCGGTACTATTCTAAAAACTGCCCGTTGTATGGAATTCATGGAGTATGAAGGGCGGAAAAAAGCCTATGATAATTTAAAAAAACGTGGCATTAATGGCCTCGTGATCATCGGGGGCGATGGCAGCTTCCGCGGCGCCCAAACCTTTAGCAATGAGTTTGACATTCCCTGCATTGGGTTGCCTGGCACTATTGATAAAGATATTGCCGGCACGGATTTTACAATAGGATTTGATACGGCAGTTAATACCGCGGTGGAAGCAATTGATAAGATACGTGATACCGCTGATGCACACGATCGCATGTTCATTATTGAAGTGATGGGCCGCGATGCAGGTTATATTGCACTACACAGCGGAATTGCCACGGGTGCGGAAAATATACTGATACCCGAGAGAAAAACAGTGATGAACGAGATCATTGAATCCTTGCAGGAAAAAGAAAAAAGAAAAAAACTTGTTAACCTGATAATTGTTGCCGAAGGGGATGAATTTGGTGGCGCCAACGAAGTTTCGAAATTTATCCGCAATAAAATGCCTTCACTGGAAGTAAGGGTTTGTATTCTTGGCCACATACAAAGAGGAGGCTCGCCTACCTGTATGGACAGGCTTATTGCCAGCCGCATGGGATACCACGCCGTAGAATGCCTGATTGAAGGAAAACACAATGTATTTGTAGGAATTGTAAATAATAAAATGAATTACACTCCATTGAACGAAGCTGTTAAAAAGAAACAACGTATCAATGATGAATGGATGAAGATCGTAAAGATACTGGCAACCTAAACGATTATACCAATACCTGATAAGCTAATAAACAACCTAACAAAAAGTAATTCCAATAATATGAGTAAACACATAAGTAAGTACCTGCACACACAAATGGATAAGGAAGCAGGTATTGCACATTCTCAAAAAAGAACGAAGATAGTGGCAACGGTTGGGCCAGCCTGCGATTCTTACGAAGGTTTGCTGGAGCTGGTAAAAGCAGGAGTAAATGTGTTCAGACTAAATTTCTCTCATGGCAGCCATGAAGATAAAAAAGAGGTGATAGAAAAAATCCGTAAGATCATAAAAACAGAACCATATAACATTTCCATTCTAGGTGATCTCCAGGGCCCTAAACTAAGGGTAGGAGAATTAGAAAATGGGAGGATCGATTTGAAGGTTGGCGATCAGTTCATCTTTACTACAGAAAAAGTAGTTGGCACAAAATCAGTTATCTACGTGTCTTACCCAAATCTTACTACAGATGTAAAACCGGGTGAAAGAATATTCCTGGATGATGGCAAGATGGAGCTTAAAGTAGAAAAGATCCTGAATCAAAAAGAAGTTTTGATGAGCGTTACCTTGGGAGGTATACTACTTCCTAAAAAAGGAGTTAACCTTCCTGATAGCGAACTAACCATGCCCTCCTTAACAGAAAAAGACCTTGCCGACCTCGAATTTATTATTGATCAAAAAATAGATTGGGTAGCTCTTTCTTTTGTAAGAAAAGCTATAGATATTATTGATCTCAAAAAACGCATAAAGGCAAAAGAAAGCAAGATAAAAGTGATCGCTAAAATTGAAATGCCGGAAGCATTAAAAAACTTACGGGATATCATTGTAGAAAGTGATGCAGTGATGGTTGCCCGGGGGGATCTTGGTGTGGAAATCCCCATTGAACAGGTTCCGGTAATTCAAAAAGATATTATCCGCAAATGTATGCACAGGGCAAAACCTGTGATAGTGGCTACGCAGATGATGGAAAGTATGATGGACCGCACCAAACCTAACCGCAGTGAAGTGAGCGATGTTGCCAATGCAGTATTGGAAGGTGCAGATGCAGTGATGCTGAGCGGGGAAACAGCAATGGGCGACTACCCTACACTGGTAGTAGAAACCATGAGTAAGATCATCCTGGAAGTAGAGAAGTCGGTTTATGATTATAACCGCGATGATATTCTTGCTCCACAACCACACTCCCCATCTTTTTTAAGCGATGCTATTTGCTATAGTGCCTGTAAACTGGCCAATGATTCTCAGGCCAATGCTTTAATTGGTATGACGCAAAGTGGCTATACCGGATTTATGTTGAGTAGCTACCGGCCTAAAAGCCCGCTGTATATTTTTAGCAAAGAACGTACACTCATCAGCCAGCTAAGCCTTAGTTGGGGCGTTAGGGCTTTCTATTATGCCGAGGAAGAAAGTCTGGATGATATCATTTTTGACCAAATTAATATTTTAAAAGAAAGAGGATTTGTAAAAAGCGGCGATGTGGTGATCAATACCGGAAGTACACCGGTAGAACATCATTTACCTACGAACATTATAAAAATAACAATGGTTGAATAGGTTTATAAGATATCTACCTTTTTCGCAAAAAACTTTTGTCAGGCTGAACTTGTCGAAGTCGTCTTAGGATAAAATCTTTCGTAAAAGTACAATTGTCAATGCTGAAAATTATGTTGAAATTTTTACCACAGAGTTTAAAATGAGTTATGCATAGAGTTTCACAGAGTTTTACCTCAGGATCATCTACTCTGTGAAACTCAGTGGAAAAACTCCTTTTCCTTTGTGGTTAAAACGAATGCTGAAAATTTACTACATCCTTAAGAACCTTTTTAACTATTGTTCTTGGTTTCTATAAATTTTATCAGATTCCTTTTCGCCTGGTTCTTTATCTTATTTTGAAAAAACCGGTTCCACCCTAATAACCAGCCGCTAAATCCCAACGCCTGCATACTCCATTTGTGCAAACTGAAACCATCACTGTGTTCTATGATCCTGCCATCAGAAACACGCATAAACGCTTTTACCTTATTTACCACCCGTTTACCGGTTTTTGAGAAGGTATAACTGGCCACCCATTCGCAGGTATAGTATTCTTCATCCAGTTTGATAATGTTAGAATAAACCAACTCAAAATCCCTGGCATTTTTACAAAGCATTTCCCACATCGATCTTACCATATCTCCTTCCAGTAAGTTAAACACCGGATCAAAAAAAACAATATCATCACTGTAACAGCTATTCATGCCTTTATGATCCAGCTTTTGAAAGGCTTTATAGAAGCTGCTGATCAATTCCTCATATTTGTCCATCAAATTACTGGTTTAGTTTCGCTAAATTTAGACTCCTAAAATTATATATTATATGCTAAGATTATTAATATTTATACTGGCCTTACAAAGTAGTGTTACACTATTTGCTGAAAATGCAGACAGTACCTGGTTTGTAAATAATTATACCAAGAAGGAAGTTTATATCCCGATGAGGGATGGGATCAGGCTTTTCACTTCATTTTATATCCCAATAGACAAAACTGAAAAGCACCCGTTTTTAATGATGCGCACACCGTATTCGTGCTCACCTTATGGCGAAGATAAATTTATACCGTTATGGCGCCGTTACCAAATGGCGTATATTAGATCTAATTATATCCTGGTGATTCAGGATGTAAGAGGGCGTTACATGAGTGAAGGTAATTTTGAAGATGTTCGCCCCTTCATAAAAAATAAAAAAGGGAAAAAAGATATCGATGAAGCCAGTGACTCTTATGATGCGATAGACTGGATGATAAAAAATATCGAAAATAACAATGGTAACGTTGGTGTTTTTGGTACATCCTATCCTGGTTTCTATTCCACCGAAGCTTCCCTTAGCGGCCACCCGGCCTTAAAAGCAGTGAGTCCGCAGGCACCGGTTACAGACTGGTTCATTGGAGACGATTTTCATCACAAAGGGGCTTTTTTTATGATGGATGGATTCTCTTTCTACCCCACTTTTGGGAAACCTCATCCGGCACCTACAAAAGATTATGGAGATGGATTCAATACACCCGTAAAAGATAACTATAAGTTTTTCCTGGAAGCTGGCCCCGTTAAAAACCTGGCTAACATGATCGGCGACAGCATTAAGTTCTGGCATGAAATGTACAAACACCCAACCTATGATGATTGGTGGAAAGCACGCAATGCAAGGGTTGGATTGTACGATGTGAAACCTGCCATGCTATGGGTTGGTGGGTTATTTGATGCCGAAGATTGCTGGGGAGCATGGAATAGCTACAAGGCTTGTGAAACGCAAAGCCCTCAAACTAATAGTAAGATAGTTATGGGACCATGGTATCATGGCCAATGGAGCGGAGAAGGAAGTTACCTTGGAAATGCAAGGTTTGGCGCAAACACCTCTAAATATTACCAGGATAATATTGAGATCCCTTTCTTTAAATACTACCTTGAAAACAAAGGAAGTGTTCAGGAGATTGCAGAAGCCAATATTTTTTTTACGGGTGCAAATGAATGGAAAAAATTTCCCGTATGGCCCCCGGCTGAAGTAGAATACAAAGAACTGCTGATCACTAACAATAATGGCCTGCAGCTAGCTGGCATTAAAACAGCCAATACTGCAACCCCCGGTAACAATAATTTTTACGAATATATCAGCGATCCGGCACATCCGGTGCCCTATACAGAAGATGTACACGAATACCGCACCAGGGAATACATGACAGACGACCAGCGGTTTGCGTCCCGCAGGCCAGATGTGCTTAGCTTGCAAATGGCTGAATTAACGGAGAATATTACCGTTGCCGGTCCGGTGATTGCCGACCTGGTGGCATCAATTTCAACTACTGATGCCGATTTTGTAGTTAAACTGATAGACGTATTTCCTGATGATTTTAATTATACTGATAATATGAAAGGTAACGGGAAAGATTATCCGATGGGAGGCTATCAGCTGCTTGTAAGAGGAGAGATCATTAGAGGGAAATTCCGGAATAGTTTTGAAATACCGGAACCTTTCGTACCGGGAAAGGCTGCTCATGTAAAATTTGAACTGCCAGATATAGCACATACTTTTAAGAAAGGGCACCGCATTATGATTCAGATACAAAGTTCATGGTTTCCTTTGGCAGACAGGAACCCACAAAAATTCACCAACATCTACCAGGCCAGTGAAAGCGATTTTCAAAAATCAACGATCCATATTCTTTTTGATCCGGCCAATCAATCAAAATTCATATTACCAATAACAAAAAACTAAATGAAAAAAATACTTTCATTACTGTCAATAATCGGATACATGCAGGCATCAGCACAAACCGATAAGAATTTTGTAAAGGATAACTTCAATAAGATTGACACGGTAATAAAGATGAGAGATGGTAATAAATTATATACCATCATCTATACGCCAAAAGACGCTGCTGAAAAATATCCATTCCTACTGGAGAGAACCCCTTATTCTGCCGGGCCTTACGGCGATACTAATTATGCCAGACGGGTAGGTCCCAACCCTACCCTGATGAAAGAAAAATATATTTTCGTTTACCAGGATGTACGAGGCAGATACATGAGTGAAGGTACTAACCTTGAAGTAACGCCCTATGTTCCAACTAAAAAATCGAACAAGGATGTAGATGAAAGTAGCGACACTTTTGATACAGTAGAATGGTTGTTAAAAAATATCAAAAATAACAATGGTCGTGTTGGATTATATGGTATTTCTTACCCCGGCTTTTATGCCACGGCTGCTTTGCCAGGCGCCCACCCTGCCATAAAAGCTGTAAGCCCCCAGGCTCCGATTACTGATGAATTTATGGGTGATGATGCTAATCATAACGGTGCTTTTTTCCTCCTGGATAATTTTAATTTTATGAACTATTACGGAAAAGAAAGTAAAGGCCCGGTTAAGGATTATGGCACATCAGTTTTTAATTTCACAGAAAAAGACCTGTATTCCTTTTTTCTAAAACTAAGGACAGTAAAAAACACACAGGGAGAAAAATATTTCAATAACAGCTCTACTATCTGGAACGAGTACCTGCAACACGACAGTTACGATAAATATTGGCAGGCAAGGAATATCAGAAAACATCTAAACAATATATTTATACCAACATTAGTTGTAGGCGGGTGGTTTGATGCAGAAGATCTTTTTGGAGCGTTAAATACTTACAAAGCCATTGAAAAGGGAAATAGCCAAAACAACAACAGGCTGGTGATGGGTCCATGGACGCATGGTGCATGGGAAAGCAGCGACTGGAATAAGTTTGCTTCCTATGATTTCGGAAGCAATACCAGTAAAGTTTTCCAGGATTCTATTGAGGCATCCTTCTTTAATTTTTATCTGAAAGACAAAGGAAAATTTGAAATTGGAGAAGCTACACTTTTTGAAACCGGTACTAACCAATGGAGATCTTTTTCCGTTTGGCCGCCTCAAAATACTATCAACACTGCTTATTTTTTCAACAATAAAGGTGGATTGTCCACACAAAAAGAAACCGGTAATAACTTATTCGACGAATATATCAGTGATCCACAAAAGCCCGTTCCTTACACTAACGGGATTTATGGCTGGCGAAATAACGAATATATGGCGGAAGACCAGCGGTTTGCGGCCATCCGGCCAGATGTGTTGGTTTATGAAACAGCTATCCTGGAAGATGATATAACCCTGGCAGGAAGCATACTGGCAGATCTGCACGTAAGCATTACCGGTACTGATGCTGATTTTATTGTAAAACTGATAGATGTACTGCCCGCAAACGAACCAAATTTTAAAAATGCACCAAGGGGTTTTCAAATGGCAGGTTATCAAAGGCTGGTGAGGGCGGAAGTGATGCGGGGAAAATTTAGAAACAGTTTTGAAATACCAGCGCCGTTTGAGCCTGGCAAGATCACTGAAGTGAAATTTGATCTGAATGATGTGCTGCACACTTTTAAAAAAGGGCATAAAATTATGGTACAGGTTCAGAGTAGCTGGTTTCCGCTTGTAGACATGAATCCTCAAAAAATGATCCGTATACCGGAAGCTAATGAGGCCGATTTTCAAAAGATCATGGTAAAAATTTATCGCGATGATTCACATCCCAGCATGATCCGGTTGCCTATACTGAGGAAATGATATTAATTTAAAGATCCGCCATCAACATAAAATTGCGACGATGAAATTTATCCTGTCAGCTGCCTTCTTTTGTTGCTTTTATTTAAGCAATGCACAACCTGTTTTCAATATTATTCCGATGCCTGCAGAAATTAAAGCAATGGACGGGCATTTTAACCTGAACAAGAAAACTACCATCGTATTACAGGGAAGTGGACTTGAACAAACAGCGGGTTTTTTGAATGATTACCTGGAAGAATTCTACGGATTTAAACTGGCACTGGCCAAAGATAAAAGTAACAGCAATTCGATTATTTTGAATTTTGAACGACTGGACAATCCAATTGCCGGAGCCTACACAATGAACATTAACAGCAACGAGGTTTACATTGCAGGAGATAATGAAGCAGGTGTTTTTTATGGAATTCAAACTTTGATACAAC
Source organism: Ferruginibacter sp. (assembly GCA_031411955.1). GTDB lineage: Bacteria > Bacteroidota > Bacteroidia > Chitinophagales > Chitinophagaceae > Ferruginibacter. The sequence continues at coordinate 5,048 of JANOCC010000037.1, read as the reverse complement.
TACTGCCAACTGAAAAAAAGAATGACCTAAAGATCCAAAATGCAGCTATCCATGATTATCCCCGGTTTGCTTACAGGGGTATGCATCTGGATGTAGCCAGGCACCTTTTTTCTGTAGCTTATATTAAAAAATACCTGGACTACATGGCTATGCACAAGTTCAATAATTTTCACTGGCATCTTACAGATGACCAGGGTTGGAGAATTGAGATAAAAAAATATCCGTTACTAACGCAAGTGGGTAGTTGCAGAAACCAGACGCTTGTTGGCAGGTATGGCAGCGATAAGTATGATAATACTCCTTACTGCGGATTTTATACCCGGGAGCAGGTGAAAGATATTGTTCAGTATGCTGCAAAAAGATTTATCAATATCATTCCTGAAATAGATATGCCGGGCCATTGCCTTGCTGCCCTTACCTCCTACCCATTTCTTGGTTGTACCAAGGGGCCCTATAAAGTGATGGAAACCTGGGGTGTGGCACCTGATGTGCTTTGCGCAGGTAACGATAGCACTTATGAATTTACGAAGAACGTACTGGAAGAAGTGATAAGTTTATTTCCTTCCCAATACATTCACATTGGTGGCGATGAATGCCCCAAAGAAAGATGGAAAACCTGCCCGGTTTGCCAGGCGAAAATCAAAACAGAAAAGATAACAGATGAGCACGGCCTGCAATCGTATTTTATTGAAAAAATAGAAAAATTTGTGAACAGCAAGGGAAGAAAGATCATTGGCTGGGATGAGATACTGGAAGGCGGCCTCGCCCCAAATGCAGCCGTAATGAGTTGGCGCGGAGAAGCTGGCGGAATAGCAGCAGCAAAACTACAACATTATGTTGTGATGACGCCAGAAAGCCCGTTATACCTTAACCATTCTCAAACAAAAAATGAAGATTCTGTTACCCAGGGCGGCTACAACCCGATAGAAAATGTTTACAATTACGATCCTGTTCCAAAAGAACTTACAAGCCAACAGGCAGGTTTTATATTGGGTGCACAGGGTAATGTATGGTCGGAGTACCTGGACAACGAGAAAAAACTTGAATACCTCGTTTTCCCGCGTATGGCTGCTTTGGCAGAAGCAGTTTGGTCGCCGGCAAAAAAACGCAACTGGGCATCATTTGAAAAAAGATTACCGGCAATCCTTCAACGCTATACCTTTCAACATATAAATTACAGCACAGCTTACTTCGACATACAACCAGCAGTAGTTGCAGCAGCAAATAACGGGATCTCATGGAAACTGGAAACAAAGAACCAGCAGGGAAAGATCGTTTATGTTACAGATAGTATCACGAAGTCTTTACAATATTACAATTCGCCAGTTATTATAAAGGAATCGGGACTTTTAGGAGCCGCCTTTGCAGACAACAATGATAAACTGATCAGTTCCTGGATCTGGCAACCATTTTATATTAACCTGGCAACCGGTAAAAAGATCCGCCTGGCCAGTGAGCCCAATAAAAGTTATTCCGCGGGAGGGGCTTTTGCGTTGGTAGACGGCGTTCAAAATGAGAAAGGCATGCTCCGTTCTGCGCAGTTCTTAGGTTTTAACGGGCGGGACTTTGAAGCGGTAATTGATCTTGGAGCTGAAATGGAAGTGAAAGAGATCATCCTGCATGCCTTTGAACAAAAAGGAAGTTGGATCTACAGGCCATCAAAGGTCAGTTTCCTAACAAGCGCTGATGGAATAACCTTTTTACCTATTAATAGTGAGGTAAATTTAACGGGCACTAAAAATCTGGAATATAAAATAAACAAGGCTGCCAGCACCCGTTTTATTAAAGTGGTAGCCGAAAACAATGGCCAAATTGCGGCCGGCGAGCCAGGGGCCGGTTTTAAGGCATGGCTGTTTGTGGATGAAGTTGAAGTGAAATAAAAGAAGCACATTGCAGACTGGAACCCGGATGACTGATATTTTTTATGCAAACCGCAAATAGATGATTTCAAAACTATAGCTTAAAAATCTTAGCTAACGTTACTTAATAAACTAAAATGTTAACAAATATCAATTAAAAACCACTTTTAGTTAAACTGGTGTTTTACAGTTATTCGAAAAGCCAGATAAAATCTCCATTCATTTATAAAAGATAATCTAATTGGTAGGTAAACGTTGAAGCAGACGATGTACCTACTTTAGGCCCATATTGTTAACATATTGGTAAATACGCAATAAAATGAGTAACTTCAAAGCTCATTTTTACAAAATTCATTTACAATCGCAAGCAATGAAAAAAATTTTCCTGCTAACCGTTTTTGTAGCACTTTTTTGCTCTTCGAAATCTCAAAATCTTTCTTTTACATGTCCCCGGGACACCATATTAGGTTGCAATTCCAGCTGCCTTACCTTAAAAGCACAATTTCCCGATGTGCGTGGGCTAGGTGATAATTATACTCTACAGGCAGCAACTCCGGTTTCGATATGCAGGCCATATGATCCACCAGATGTAGTTGGACCTTCAACTAATTTGGAAATTGATGACCGTTATTCCGATACTATTCCAATTGGCTTTCCATTTCCTTTTTATGGCACTATTTATAATGACCTCGTAGTAAGTACAAATGGTTACATCTCATTTGATATCTCCCGTGCAGAAGGTCCAGCAGCATGGATTTTAAATGGCAATGTTCCCAACACTAATTATGATGGAGCATTGGTAATGGGACCATGGCATGATCTTGACCCCAGCCCAACGATTACGACTTCACCAAATCAACAAATTAAATATAATGTAATGGGAACTGCTCCCAACAGAAAATGGGTATTGAGTTTCTATAGGGTTCCTTTGTTTAGTTTAACTTGTAACGATTCTATTTACAATACCCACCAGATCGTTTTGCACGAATCTACTGGTGTGATTGAAGTTTTTATAATTGACAAACAAATTTGCGCTTCCTGGAATAGCGGAAGAGCAATGGTAGGTTTACAGGATATCACAAAAACAAAAGGAATTGTTCCGCCGGGCCGTGGTGCTACAGACCCGCCATGGGGATTTAGAGGAATGAATGAAGTTTGGAGATTTATTCCAACAGGTGGCGCTCCTTTATACCGGGGAGTAGAATTGCTAGATGCCACCGGTGCCACAATTGCCACCGGAGATACTACAAGAATTAACAGCAATACTTTTGAAACAACTTTTCCAAACGTTTGTCCTCCTTCAGGGGCATCTTTTTATGTAGTAAAAACAACTTATGCAAAACTAAATGATCCTACAACAACTATTTTTAGTTTAGATACCATAAATATTATTCGCCAGGCTGCGTTACCTCTTTCAGCTACGATGACTCCTACCACCTGCGGAGCTCTGACAGGTACTGTTACCGTAACAGCTGTAGGCACAGCCCCACTTCAATATTCAATTGATGGAGGTACTTTGCAGAATTCAAACATGTTTACAGGTGTAGGAGTAGGTACTCATACAATCTATAGCATTGATGCTACAAATTGCAGCAACACTATAACAATCGACGTAACGAGCATTAGTTCATTACCTTCCACCACTGTTCCAGTAAATCCAAGTTGCTCGGGAGTTAACAATGGTTCCATTACCGTTACGCCAACTGCCGGAACCGGCCCTTACACTTATACGATCGATGGAGGTGTAACGAATCAACCTACAGGCATTTTCCCAAACCTTGGACCAGGTACTTATACTATTCAATTTACTGATGTAAATCTGTGTACCGGCGTAACAACAGCTATTACGTTATCAACTGGCGCCGGATTAACTGCAACAGAGTCGCATACCAATACTACTTGCAGCGGTGCAATTGACGGTACAATTACCATAACGCCAGATGTGCCAGGCACCTATTCGTATACGTTATCACCAGGAGCCATCACCAATAGTACCGGTGTATTTACAGGTTTGGCTAACGGAACTTATTCCGTAGCTTTTTCAAGTATCTCAACTGGCTGCACCGGAAGCGAAACTGGAATAAACATTGCTCAGGGTACAACTATTCCCGCCACCTGGATACGCACCAACGAAACATGTCCGAATGTACATGATGGAACAATTCAAATTAATCCGTCTGCTGCAGGCACCTACACCTACACGTTAACACCCGGACCGGTAACCAATTCAACAGGATATTTCACCGCTTTATCGGCCGGAATATTTTATAATGTTTCTTTTACAAATCTTACTTCGGGCTGTAGCGGTTCTATGACGAACCTTTTTGTTCAGGCTGCTACTGTTGTAATTTCCGGCACAGCAGCTTCTACTAATGCTACTTGTCCTGGCGTAAATGATGGCAGCATCACTATCACTGCAACTCCAACCGGCACCTATACGTACACGTTAACTCCGGGTGGCACCGTTAATACCACGGGTGTTTTTACCGGCCTTGCACCTAATACTTATTCAGTTGCATTTCAAAATGCAGGTGGTTGCGGTACTACCGTAAATAACATTGTTGTTGCAAGTACTTCCGGTTCTACAACAACGGCGTCATTTACAAACGCTACCTGCACCGGCGTAAGCGATGGAACAATTACGGTGATACCACCCTCAACCGGTGGCCCATTTATTTATACATTGAACCCAGGTAATATTGTTCAAAACAATAACCCGGTATTTACCGGTTTAGCTGCAAACACTTACACTATCACCTATACAATTGCAGCAGGTTGTGGTGGCACAGTTACGCCAAATACGGTTGTGGGGGCAGGCGCTTCTCCAACTGCAACGGCTCTTCCAGCTAATACAACCTGCCCAGGAGTAAATGATGGAATTTTAACCATTACGCCGCCAGCAACAGGCGGGCCATTCATCTACACGATAAACCCCGGAAACATTGTTCAAAACAATAACCCTGTATTCGTTGGATTACCGGCGGCAACTTACACCGTTACATTTACTACGGCTGCTGGCTGCATTGGCACTGTTGCAACAAATCCTTCGGTTGCAATAGGTCCCGTTCCTACAACTACCGCTTCAGGAAGTACTACAACCTGCCCTGCGGTAAACGATGGAACTGTAACAGTTACCCCACCTGCAACAGGAGGCCCTTTCACTTATACCCTTAACCCCGGGGCTATCAC
>JANOCC010000036.1:0-14476 GCA_031411955.1 Ferruginibacter sp. | reverse complement strand
TGCATACTGTTCTTCATAACTATTGTACCCTACTTTTATCAGTATTAATCCTAGGGGTGTTACGGAGAAATATGGATTATGTCTTTTTCTTATTACCGCAGATTGAGGGTGATGGTTCCGCAGATTACAGGTGATTAATCTAAATGGAACATGCGGTTGTAGCTGTTCACTTAGCATACACTGATTAACTGTGTATACAGCAAGAATTATTTGGGGCCATCTGCATTCTCTTCTTCATAAGGATTGTACCCTACTTTTATCAACATTAATCCTTGGGGTGGTACGGAGAAATCTGTTTTGGTGGGGTCTTTCATCTCAATGATCTCTTTAAATTGAGGAATCGTGGTAATTCCCCGCCCTACTTTTAGCATGGTTCCTGTTAAGCCTCTTACCATGCCACGCAAAAAACGATTACCGGAAACCCGGTAAATAATAACATCTTCCCTTCTAAACCAACGGCTTTCGAAGAGTTTACATTCATGCGACTTCACCTGTGTATTGCGTTTGGAAAATGCTCCAAAATCGTGATATAGCTTTAGTAATGCGGCTGCCTGGTTCAGCAATTCTATGCTTAGCTGGTACGGATAATAATAACAGCGATCTGCCAGAAATGGGTTTTTTGATTGATAGATGGCATATTCATAGGTGCGGAACCTTGCATCAAACCTGCAATGAGCTGTTGGCGCTACTTCCCTGATCTGCTTTATTACAATGTTAGAAGGCAGGATGGCATTTAACCGGTACGCAGCTTTATCCCAGGCTGGATTATCCAGGCCTTCAAAATCAAAATGAAAATAATTTTGCTTTGCGTGTACGCCTGTATCTGTGCGGGAAGATCCCGTTAGTGTAACAGGTTCTCTCAGATAAATACCCATTGCCTTTTCAATCTCGGCCTGAATACTGTTGGCATTTTTCTGAACCTGAAAACCTGCATACCCGGTTCCTTTGTATGAAACCTCCATGAAATAACGTGCCATACAGTAAAAAATAAGGATCAACGCAGCATTGCCTTGAAGCGGTTAATATAATATTCGGTGGTTAATTGCGACTGGAGTTCGTTAAAATATTCAGGATCACTTACATACTCATATGCTTCGTCAAAAAAAGCATACCGGTTTTCTTCTTTTAAAAACAGTAACCCGAGATTTTTTACCTGGCTGCTGCTATAACATTTTGCCCGGAAGCCTTTTCTTGCTACGTCCAGCATATCCTCTTCGTTATTTTCCCCTGCCATTTTTTTGCGCAATTTTAGAAAATCATTTTCACCGGCAAGGCTTTTACAGGCAGCATTTATGAGTGTAATTACCGGCTGAACCTTAGCTTGCTGTGCTACATCGGTCACTTTGATATCAGTAATTAACGGCTTCTCAATAATGGTTAAAGCTGTATCTGTTTTAATAATGTCTGTTTGTTCAGGCATTCGTGGTTCTTTTTCCTCCGGTGGTTTTACAAGTTCAGTTGCTTCCTGTACAATCCCGGAATAAGGTATAAACAAACGAACGGTATCAGTTTGAAAGCCTTCTGCCATTGAGTACAGGATCGTTCTTCCACTGTTATCCAGCAGAGAAAAAATTTGTTTAATACCCGGGTTAACCTTAACTGGTTCTGGTACGGCGCCAGGCACTTCATTTACAAGCGTGGCCTGCACTTGCAACACAGTATCAGCCTTTTGAATTACTTCAACCTGCGGTTTTGCCGGCTCCTGTTGTGCTTTACTGGTATTCTCAATAATTGAATCCTCTCCTTTTTTCAACGGAAGCTTTTGCTGCCCCATAGAATCTACCTGAACGGTTGTAACAGCCTGTGTGGTTTTTTCCTTTACCGCCGCCGTATTGGTAACAGCAGCCAGTGTATTGGAAAAAGCATCTGTTTTCGGCTCGGAAATGATCGCAATGGTATTACCCGGTGTTATCCCTTTTACAATTTCAAGAGACTGGATATTAAATAAACCCCATCCTTTACCATCGAAATTTTTTAACAGGAACCCTTCATCTTTGTTATTGACTGTTACAGGCACTTGTTGTAAAGGCCATTCTTCTTTTGGAAAACCGATGTTAAGTGTGTACTGTCCGTCTTTTAATTTTGGGATGATGAGATAGCCAGTGGCAGTTGAGCTAAAAAGCTTCTCATTCAACTTTACATAAAAAGTCTGCCGGTTATCAGTTTGAATATAAATGAAGTGATTTAATTGGGCTTCGGCCTTAGTAGCAAGGTAAAAGGTAAAAAAAAGGCAACACAGAAATCTCATATAAATGATATGTTTCGTTATCAAAGCTAATTAATAAGGACCATTTACCACTTATAAAAATAATTTCCTCCATTAATAAATCAGCCATTACATTTACGCCATAAAAAAATAATTATGAAGAAAGTTTTATTGATGTTTGCCTTGTGTGCAGGAACATTATTTGCCAATGCCCAACAGGAAGATGAGCCGAAGGATACGTCCTGGAAGAAAGTTTTCAGGGAAAGTTATGCAAGAATAAACGACCTGGTGCATACCAAACTGGATGTTAAATTTGATTATGGCAAATCGTACCTGTATGGAAAAGAATGGTTAACCCTACAACCACATTTTTATGCAACCGATTCAGTTTTATTGGATGCAAAGGGAATGGAAATAAAAGAAGTTGCAGTAGTTAGAGGAACCGTAAAAAGCCCTTTAAAATATACATATAACGGAATGCAGATCAATGTGAAGCTGGATAAATTATACAAAGGCGGAGAAAAATACACGTTGTATTTTGATTATATAAGCAAGCCCAATGAATTAAAGGTGGAAGGCAGTGCTGCCATCACCGATGCAAAGGGATTGTATTTTATAAATCCTACAGGTGAAGATAAAAGTAAACCCTCGCAGATCTGGACGCAGGGTGAAACCGAAGCTAACAGTGCCTGGATGGTTACCATTGATAAGCCAAACCAGAAAACGACAGAGGAAATCACTATGACGGTTCCTGCCAAATACGTAACACTTAGCAATGGTTTGCTGAAGAGCCAGAAAAAGAATACAGACGGCACCCGTACTGATTATTGGAAAATGGATGAGCCTCATGCCCCTTACCTTTTCTTTATGGGTGTGGGAGATTATACCATTACAAAGGATACCTACAAAGGCAAGGAAGTAAGTTATTATGTAGAAAAAGAATACGAGCCTTATGCCCGCAAAATATTTGGTAATACACCTGAAATGATGAAATTCTTTTCTGAAAAACTAGGTGTTGAATTTCCATGGGTTAAATACGCACAGATAGTTGGAAGGGATTATGTAAGTGGGGCAATGGAAAATACTACGGCAACACTTCACCAGGAGAGCGCTTATCAAAATGCCCGCCAGTTGGTTGATGGAAATGCATGGGAAGAAACCATTGCGCATGAATTGTTTCACCAGTGGTTTGGCGACCTTGTAACCACTGAAAGCTGGAGCAATATTACGGTTAATGAAAGCTTTGCCAATTACAGCGAATACCTGTGGAATGAATATAAATATGGAAAGGACGATGCCGATGCCCACAGCTTTGAAGATATGCAGGGATACGTTATGAGTGGCAGTGAACAGAAAGACCTGGTTCGTTATTTTTATTCAAATAAGGAAGATGTATTTGATGCAGTGAGTTACAATAAAGGTGGACGAATTTTACATATGCTGCGCAATTATGTAGGCGATGATGCTTTCTTTAAATCATTGAATGTTTACTTAACCAACAATAAATTTAAAACAGGAGAAGCTGCTCAACTGCGCCTTGCTTTTGAAGAGGTTACCGGAAAAGACATGAACTGGTTCTGGAACCAATGGTATTACGGTAGCGGACACCCGAAGTTGAAGATAAACTACAATTACGACATTCCAGGCATGCCGGGCCTGGCTGAGGTAACAGTAGAACAAACGCAAAAGAGTGGCAAAGTATTTACCGCGCCAATTGCTATAGATGTTTACACAAACGGAATTGCAAAAAGGTACAGTGTATGGCTTAAAAATAAAATAGACACTTTCTATTTTACTGCAAACACTAAACCCGAATTGATAAATGTAGATGCAGATAAGATACTGCTGGCAGAAAAAACAGATAATAAATCTGACGAAAATTATATTGCGCAATTTAAGTATGCAAAAAACTACCTCGACCGTAAAGAAGCGCTTGATTATTTTGCAAAAAAGAATATGCCCGAAATAGCCAAAGGATTGAGAGATAAATATTACAAATTGAAAGTGAGTACAATTCAAAAACTGGCTACTTCACCATATAAAGCAGATCCGGTTGTGTTAGAGGATATTGAAGAAATGGCAAAAAAAGACAATAATAAAAAAGTAAGGGCTGCAGCCATCAATTACCTGGTAAAAAACGGCAATGCTAAATATCTGCCTATTTACCAGGCAGCAGCATCCGACTCCTCGTACAGTGTTGCCGGTGCTGCATTTAAAGGCTTATCAAAGCTCGATTCTGCCAATGCTTACAATCTTGCCAAGAAATACAGTGTTGATGCAAAAGGCGCACTTGGAAATGAAGTGAACAGTATCCTTTTGTCGCAGGGTACAGAAGCAGATTTTGATTTTATTGCAAAAAGTTACAACAGCGCTCCTCCCAGCCAGGAAAAAGTTGGTATGACTGATAAATTTGCCGACTATCTTTTGAAAGTGAATGATATCACTAAATTAAAAACCGGCATTGACTACATGATGAATTTCAGAAATATGATTCCTGAGCAATACCGGCCTTACATAGATCCTTCTTATAAAGCTAATTTTGAAAAAATATCAAAAGCTAAAGGAAGTGAGATCGAAAATTATATTAAGACGGTATTTAAGTAATATACCGGTTTAAAAAATTAAGGGTTTAAAAGTTCTGTTTACAGAATTTTTAAACCCTTTTTTATAGAATAACTTTATTGGAAAACTATTTTGAATTCGGGAGCTATGATGAACCTACACGCAAACGTTAGCTGGCTGCAATGGCTCTATTTTGGCGGGAGATGATAATTCAAAATATCAACGTCCTGTATACAAAATGCCATTAATACTATTGGGAGGTATCGTTTTGCAACTGTTGCCTTATCTTACCAGCTTCCGCTGGATCCACCGCCACCAAAACTTCCGCCGCCGAAGCCACCAAAACCACCGCCACCAGAACTTCCGCCACCGCCCCAGCCTCCGCTACTGCGACCACCGCCGCCTAACATATTTCCCAGTATCATTGGGCCAAGAATATTTCTGTAACCACGCCTGCTCATAAATGTACCGCCCTTGTTTCCACCAGATCCGGAAATCAGGATAAACAATACGATAATGATGATCAGGATGATTTTTCCGGAGCCGGTGCTATTACCTTTTTTTGCCCTTGCTGTATTATATTGTCCTTTTACTGCTTTAACAATCGCGTTTGTGCCTTCATCAATACCCCGGTAATAATTGTCAGTTTTAAAATTGGGCGTAATGATATCCTGGATTATCTGGCTTGATTCTATATCTGTGAGGGCACCTTCCAATCCATAACCCGGAGAAATATTTAATTTTCTGTCCTTTTTTGCAATCAATAATACCACCCCACTGTTATTCTTTTTATTTCCAACGCCCCATGTTCTGCCTAGTTCTATGGCTGCATCTGCCACGTCGTAACCATCAAGGCTATTCACGATCACCACCACGATCTGGGTAAAGGTTGAGTCATCCAGTTTTACCAGTTTGCGTTCCAATGTTTCTTGCTGATCAAATGTTAGCGTTCCCGTATAATCATTTACCAGTTTTGGAGGATTGGGTGCCGTTTTGATGATATTGGCCATTGAGGTATTGCTGCCGTTTTGTGCATGCACAAATAAAAATGCAACAACCAGAATTAATATGCAGGAGAGTTTTTTCATTAATTTATTTCAACAATTCATTATTTTCCAAATACGATTTCATCGGGTAATTCATTCCTGTCTTCTGTGGATATGTAAGGAAATTTCTCAGTTAATGTTGCCCCTATCTGGCGAATACACTGCTCAATTCCTTTGCTGATATTGTCTTTTGTAAATTGCGCCAGCATATTTTTAACTGCATCGTCCCAGTATTGTTTACCTACCGACCTATAAATACCTTCATCAGCAAAGAGGGCCAGTTCGTGACTGTCCATAGCAATGTAAAACAGTACTGCATTTCGGTGGTCTGTCTTTTCCATTTGTAGTTTGAAAAAAATTTCTGAAGCACGGTCAATGGCATCTACAAAAGGGTTCTTGCTTTCAACATACACCCTTATCTCTCCGCTGGTAGTTTTCTCAGACAAGCGAATAGCTTCCACAATCCCGGCCTGGTCTTCTGCGGAGAAAAACGCTTTCTTTTTTCTTAAAAAGGAAAATATGCCCAAGTTGTTTATAATTTAGATAGATGTATAACTGTTTCAATTATGCGTAAAAGCTATACAGGAACCTCACAAATATGTGGGATCAGAATTTAATTTCTACCGCCTTATCTGTGCCTGTATCCGACTGAAACCCTTCCCTTGCGCTAAACCCTACTATTCCCGCGACCAGTTTTGTAGGGAAACTTTTTACAGAACTATTGTATTCGGCGATGGCAGTGTTGAAATCTTTCCTGGCTACTTTTATCCTTCTCTCAGTACCTACGAGTTGCGTCTGCAGGTCAGTAAATGCCCTGGTGCCACGCAGATCAGGATATTTTTCTACCGCAATCATTAATCGATTGGCAGCTCCTGCAAGTTCATCCTGTATGGCAGTTTGCTGGTTAAATTTTTCTGCAGAAATATCTCCTGTAATGTTTACACTGGCTGCTTTTGAACGGGCTTCTATTAGTTTTTGCAAGGTTGCCTGTTCGTAATCTGCACCACCTTTCACAACGTTTATCAGATTAGGAATGAGGTCCAGCCTTCGTTGGTACGTATTCTGTACCTCATTCCACTGTTGCTTAACTTTTTCTTCTTTTTTTACAAGCCCGTTAAAGGTTACGATGGTATAGATTATGAGGATAGCAAGTACGCCGCCAATAATATAACCTGTATAACTTTTCTTCTTCATTGCTTTTGGTTTCGCTGATTATTTTTTCATATCATCGAAATTCACCTCTACTTTCTTCTCAGCCCCGGCATCAGCTTTAAAACCTTCTTTCTGTTTGAATCCGAAAATACCGCCGAGGATATTCATAGGAAAAGACCTTACTTTAGTGTTGTACACATTGATCTCTTCATTAAATACCTTGCGGGAATTTTTAATATTATTCTCAATGCCCTCCAATTGATTTTGAAGTTGCGCAAATCCTTCCGTAGCTTTTAAAGTTGGATATGCTTCTACTGTTGCAAGTAACCGGCTTAATGAACCGCTCAACTGTCCCTGGGCTGCCTGAAATTCCGCAATTTTCTCCGGGGTAAGATTATCTGCATTAATATTTACACTAGTGGCTTTGGCTCTTGCTTCCACTACAGCCGTTAATGTGCTTTGCTCAAAATTAGCTGCGCCTTTTACAGTATTTACAAGATTACCCACCAGGTCTGAACGGTTTTGATATTCTGTTTGAACATTGTTCCAGGCCTTTTTAACAGACTCGTCCTGTTTTACAAGGCCGTTATATCCGTTACAGCCTAAAAATCCGATAATCACTACGATTGCGAGTATGACTAATAATCCCGTACGTTTCATTTTATTAAGTTTTATGGTTTATAAAGTAAAATTAGTGTTTATGTACTAATGCTGTTTAGTTTTTCGGTTAACAGCTTCTTTATGTAGGTAAACCTATCAAAATTGAAGGTGAAAATTAACCAGCTTAATATCCTGCCTTTGCGCCACCAATATTTTCTATGGGATGCCAGGTTGTTTTGATCTCCTGGAAATCCATGATAAAATAAGGGGATTGGCCGGCGTCACCTGGCCATTCTACTTTATCAAACAGCACGATCCGCTTAACATTTAAAGCTGATTTTTCTTTTATAAGTTGTTGGGTCGCTTTATCCTGTTCGCAGTATAAGGTTGCATTTACATCCATATGATCGGCAAAGAACGGAACCAACTCTGCTACTTTCCCGGTTATTATATTAACAACGCCTCCTGGCAGGTCAGAACTATTGAGCACTTCTGCAAATGTTACAGCGCACAGTGGTTTTGTATAAGATGCCAATACGATACAGGAATTACCGCCTGCGATTATCGGGGCGATCACCGAAACCAAACCGATCAAAGAACTGTTTTGAGGCGCTATGGCTGCCACCACACCTGTTGGCTCGGGCACAGAAAAATTAAAATGAGAAGATGCTACCGGGTTAACTGAACTGAATACCTGCTGAAATTTATCACACCAGCCGCTGTAGTAAATTAAACGGTCTATTGAAAGGTTTACTTCTGCTTCTGCCTGTGCTTTTGTTGCATCCTGCTTCATTAGTTCGTCAACAAACTGCGCTTTTCTGCCTTCCAGCATTTCTGCGATGCGGTATAATATTTGTCCACGGTTGAAAGCTGCCCTGGCGCTCCAGCCAGCAAATGCTCCTCGTGCCGATACTACTGCATCTCTAAAATCTTTCCTGGAACCAAGGCAACAGTTCGCCAGCTTGTCTCCTTTACCGTTAGTAGCCACGTAATATCTTCCTGATTCAGTTCTTGGAAACTGACCTCCGATGTAGATCTTGTAGGTTTTCAGAATTTCCAACCTGTCTTCAGCAGCAGGTTCATGTTTGCCGTTTCCGTTTTGGCTGAAGGTGGGGTTTGCTATTTTTTTGATAGTTTTTGCCATTTTTGGTTTAATAATTTAGAACGTTTAAGGGTTTAAGGGTTTAAATCGTTTGAGCGTTAGCTTCCTTTTTTCGAATCCCTTTTATAGTTGTTTGTTGCAGGTATTCGATAAATTTTTGAATCATTGCACTGATACGTACCGCCATCGTGCGAAATTCATCAAACTCTTCCTGGTTAATATATTTTCTGTCCAGGGCTCTGTACAACTGCGATCTTAATTCTCCACAAGAACCCTTGGAATATCCTAAAAATAGAATGAACTCATTTTTTGTTCCTCTTTCAAATCCTTCGGCTATATTGTCCATAATTGAACCCGAAGAGCCTTCAATTTGTCCAATCAGGCGATAATTCCTTTCAAAATTATTGTTGTCAATTAAACAACCTATTTTTCTACACAAGTCCCTGCTTACTTTCCAAACATCTAAATCTTCAAATCTTTTTATTGTTGCCATAACCTTATCGTTTAAAGGTTGGAAAGTCGTTTAAAGGTTGAGTGTCGTTTAAAGGTTTAAAGTCGTTTAAAGGTTTAAATCGTTGCTGAGAGATAAACCGAAAATTCCTGATATTTTACTCTTCCCCAACCTACAACCCTTAAACCCTTGAACCCTTGAACCTTTAAACGAATAACCTCATCGTTTAAAGGTTGAATATCGTTTAAAGGTTTAAATCGTTACTGAGGAATAAACCGCAAATTCCTGTTATTTTACTCTTCCCCAACCTTAAACCCTTAAACCCTTAAACGAATAACCTCACCGTTTAAAGGTTGAATGTCGTTTAAAGGTTTACATCGTTACTGAGGAATAAACCGAAAATTCCTGTTATTTTACTCCGCCAACCTTAAACCCTTAAACCCTTAAACGAATAACCTCATCGTTTAAAGGTTGAATGTCGTTTAAAGGTTTAGATCGTTACTGAGGAATAAACCGAAAATTCCTGTTATTTTGCTCTTAGCCAACCTTAAACCCTTCAACCCTTAGACCCTTAAACTAATAACCTCGTCGTTTAAAGGTTGAATGTCGTTTAAAGGTTTAAATCGTTACTGAGGAATAAACCGAAAACTCCTGTTATTTTACTCCCCCAACCTTAAACCCTTAAACCTTTAAACCCTTCAACCCTTAAACGATTCAAACCAGCCTCACGTATGCCGATAACCCATGCAATCCTCCTTCCCTTCCATATCCACTTTCCTTATACCCGCCAAACGGAGATGTTGGGTCAAACTTATTGTATGTATTTGCCCAGATAACCCCTGCCCGTAATTTTGTTGTAAGGTTGAATATCTTAGAACCCTTGTCCGTCCATACACCGGCAGAAAGACCAAAAGGGGTATTGTTTGCTTTTTCTATTACTTCATCATCAGTTCTGAAAGTCTGGATGGTAAGTACCGGTCCGAATATCTCTTCCTGAGCAATGCGGTTTGATTGTGCCACATTAGTGAAAATAGTTGGCCTGCAAAAAAAACCACGTTTAGGGATAGACGCACTACTCTGGTACATTTCCGCACCTTCTGCCTGGCCAATTTTTAAATACTTATTTATTACGTCCAGTTGTTCTTTTGAATTGATTGCACCGATGTCGGTGTTCTTATCTAAAGGATCACCAACGATCATAGTTTCCAACCTGTCTTTTAATTTGCGTAACACTTCTTTGTAACAGGATTCCTGTACATATAATCTTGAACCTGCGCAACAAACATGGCCCTGGTTAAAGAAGATCCCGTTGATCACCCCTTCAACGGCCTGGTCGAGTGGTGCATCATCAAAAATGATATTGGCCGCTTTGCCACCTAATTCCAGCGTGGCTTTTTTGTTGGTTCCGGCAATAGCACGCTGAATTATTTTTCCCACTGCTGTAGAGCCGGTGAATGCGATCTTATTTATATCATGATGATTAACAATGGCAGCGCCTGTTTCCCCCGCACCGGTAATGATATTAACCACGCCGGGCGGAAGGTCTGCTTCCTGGATGATCTCTGCAAGTTTTAAGGCTGTTAAAGAAGTTGTTTCTGCAGGTTTTAAAACAACCGTATTGCCTGTTGCCAAGGCGGGTGCAATTTTCCAGGCAGCCATGAGCAGCGGAAAATTCCAGGGAATTATTTGTCCGGCTACGCCTAGCGGCTGTGCGTTCCTGTTAGGAAAGGCGTATTCCAGTTTATCGGCCCAGCCGGCATAGTAAAAAAAATGATTAGCGGCTGTAGGCACGTCGAAATCACGGCTCTCACGAATTGGCTTACCGCCATCAAGCGTTTCAATTACTGCAAATTCTCTGGCTCTTTCCTGTATCATCCTGGCGATGCGGTAAATATATTTTGCTCTCTCTTTAGGAGCAGTCTTCTTCCACGTTTTCTCATATGCCGTTCTTGCAGCTACAACAGCCTTATTTACATCGGCAGCATTTGCGTCTGCTATTTCAGAAAGTTTTTCTTCAGTAGCAGGATTAATGGTTGCGAAATATTTTTTGTTTGAAGGCTTTTCAAATTTCCCATTTATAAACAGGTCGTAACGCTCATTAATTTTTGCAGCACTTTTACTCTCCGGAGCGGGAGCAAGGTTTCTTGCAGAGTCGAATTTTAATTTAATTGTATTGCTTTTCTTAACTGCCATTGGGTTTGTTTGAATCGTTTAAGGGTTGAAGCGTTTAATTCTTTTAAGGGTTTAAATTGTTTAATTCGTTTAAGGGTTTAATTCGTTTAAGGGTTTAAATTATTTAATTCGTTTAAGGGTTTAAATCGTTTAAGGGTTAAGAGCGTTTGAAATTTAGTAAGCAGTGATAAAGCGTTTAAGTGCCTGGATCTAAAAAACTTTAAACCTTTAAACCTTTCAACCCTTCAACCCTTAAACCTTTCAACCCCATTAATCTATCGAAAAATAATCAGCCGACTGATACACGCCGGTCTTTTGTTTCATTAACTGCATCAGTATGTCATTTGCCAGGCTGCTTGCACCAAACCTGAACCATTGGTTGTTCATCCATTCTTCTCCCAAAACTTCGTTTAACATTACCAGGTAGTGCAAAGCAAGTTTTGATTTTGAAATGCCACCGGCTGGTTTCATGGCGATGCGCTTTCCCGTTTTATAATAAAAATCACGGATCGCTTCCAGCATTACGAGGGTTACCGGCAGGGTAGCTGCAGGAGAAATTTTACCGGTTGATGTTTTAATAAAATCTGCGCCGGCATACATAGCGATATCACTGGCCCTTCTTACTTTATCGTAGGTAACCAGTTCACCGGTTTCTAAAATCACTTTTAGCCTGGCATCTCCGCAGGCTTCTTTAACTGCTGCGATCTCATCAAATACAAAATTGTATTCACCCTGGTGGAATTTACCGCGTGATATCACCATATCAATTTCATCCGCACCTTCATTCACAGCAAATTTTGTGTCACGGATCTTTATGTCACGGGGCGCTTGTCCACTGGGGAAAGCTGTAGCCACCGACGCTACTTTAACCCCCGAATTTCCCAGTGCAGTTTTGGCAACTTTTACCATTGACGGGTACACGCAAATGGCAGCTACTGTTGGAAGACCTGGATACATATCAAGTAAGTGTACGGCTTTATAGCAAAGCTGCTTAACTTTTCCATCTGTATCTTTTCCTTCCAAAGTGGTAAGATCGATCATGTTCAACGCAAGCTTCAGGCCGTTGATCTTGGTCTCATTTTTTATACTACGCTTGGTAAAACGTGCAGCTCGCTCTTCAATGCCAACCTGGTCTACACGGGGTGAAGAAGAGAAATCAGGAGATGTTAAGGTTGTGATCATTGATGTGGGTTGTGGGGGTTAAATCGTTTAAGGGTTTAAGTCGTTTAAGGCGTTTAATTCGTTTAAGGGTTTAAGGCGTTTAAGGGTTTAAATCGTTTAATTCGTTTAACGGTTAAGATCGTTTGAAATTTAATAAGCAGCGATAAAACGCTTGAGAGCTTGATTCTAAAGAACGTTTAACCCTTAAACCTTTAAACCCTTAAACCTTCAAACCTTTCAACCTTCAAAAATGTTAAGAACTCAACACTTCCAACGCTTTTTTAATCAACCTCTCCACCGCGGCATCGCTGTCTTTGGAAAATTGCTGGACCACCCTGTTTGCCACGATCGCATTCACGCTCAGGCATTCGTGACCCAACAGTTTACCCAGACCATAAATTGCCGAAGTTTCCATTTCAAAGTTAGTGATCCTATGTGTATTGTATGAAAAACCGGTTAGCTTATTTATTAAGCCAGGGCTCTTTAATCCGAGCCTCAATATCCTTCCCTGCGGGCCATAAAACCCCGGGCAGGTAACAGTAATGCCTTTGAAAAACTGATCATTGAATTTATTGATCAGGGAAAGGCCGCCTTCAAAAACATATGGAATTGTAATTTCTTTATCGAGATTTGTTTGTGCCACGAATGCATCTATCAGATCAAGTTCGGCAGCTGATTTTTGATAATCATAATAATTCATCAGGTTATCTAACCCTAACCCATGTGTGGATGCAACAAAACTATCAACCGGAATATCCTGTTGAAGGGAACCTGAAGTACCAAAACGGACGATATTCAATTTTTGAAATTGAGATTTCACTTCCCTGGTTGAAAAATCAATATTGGCAAGGGCATCCAGTTCGTTGATTGCAATATCGATGTTATCCGGACCAATACCGGTGGACATTACAGACAATCTTTTGTTACCTATACATCCTGTATGTGTTATGAATTCGCGGTGCCGGAGCTGGTGCTCAATTCGATCGAAGTGTTTGCTTACCTTTTTAACCCTGTCGGGGTCGCCAACAATGATCACTGTATCGGCGAGTTCTTCGGGCCTTACATCAAGGTGATAAATGGCACCACGGTTGTTAATGATAAGTTCTGATTCAGCAATCCTCATATTGGCAATTTTGTTGGGGGGATAAATATAGTCACTTATGGTTTTAAACACGAATTTTTTGACCGCAATTACCTGAATTGGTTTATGGCACTAAACCTGAAACCATCGCCCGTTTATTGACTTCTGCACTATGGCAAAAACTGGCGCTGGCCTTTAAACCAGTCCCTTCCTTTACTAAAAGATCTTCATACTATTTTTCTTCGAATAAGAAGGAAACATAACGAGGTGTAGCGATTTGTTATTCTTATAAAATCGTTGAGATCAGGGTAAAGAGCAGACTTCAACAAGCGCTGCCTTGACAATATTCATTGAAATGAGTGCAGATGCTGACAGCAGGCTGCGGCATAGAAGTTTCAGAATAAAAAAAGAGCCCACCCTTTCGGATGAGCTCTTTGTATTTTGAGGCTACTGTTCCAACCGCTTTCGGGGTTCGATCAGCTTTCTTTAAAACTTCAACAGTTTGGTCGTCTTCACAGTATTACCTTGTTTCACTTCCATCATATAAGCGCCGGCTTTAAGGTCGGAACCGATAGAGATGGTTTGATAAGGTTGTGCAGTGATTGATTTGATGCTACGTCCTTGTATATCCAGTATGCGGACAGTGATCTTTTCTTTACCTGCGGTTACTACCTGCAGTTTAAAATCACTTACGCTTGGGTTAGGATATACATTTACGCTCATCGTTTCTGCCGGCACAATTGTGTTACCGCCTTTACTATAGCTGCGTGGAAGTTCCGGAGGACAAGCTGGTAATTTAACTGCACTTACCCTGATGGTACTGCTTCCGCAATTATTAAATGATTGTGCTGTTACGTTTCCGCTTACTGCTGTAGCAGGATAAGATACCGTGATGCTGTTGCTTCCTTGTCCGCTTACAATCGTTGCACCTAGCGGAGCTGTC
>JANOCC010000035.1:0-35742 GCA_031411955.1 Ferruginibacter sp. | reverse complement strand
GGATCAAATTATTTTACTATATAGCCAACGCTAATAAGTAAATTCAATCCTGAAAAACCGGCGAGTGATGACAGTTGGTTCAAAACATTGGCTCCCATGTTGCAAAGCATGGGAGTTTTTTTATGTACTACCCTGCTTGATTTATAGCTTGCGCATTTTGCCATTATTGTTTGCATCTTAAAGCGGCGATGCAATCCATCATTTTTTATAATTATCTTCTACAATGTATCCTGTTGCTGAAATAATTAAAAAACATAATGATACATTTTTTACAAAGATCTTCTGCTTTCCTGGAAAAGACAGACTGGTAGAAAAAAAAACAGCGGCAACGATATTCCCGTAAAACCCAACGGCACATTGGGTTTACGGAATTGTTTCCAAATAAATACATGCAACAATATCGTATATCTACGTAATGTAGGCAACGTAACTTCCCTTTGCAAAATTTGTTTATTTACTATTGCCACGGTAATTACTTCATTGCGATAAAAGAGCAATAACGCTCTTGTGTAGCAGCCACAACTGTCGCATCTTTGTATCAGAAGTTGATTGATAGACATTAAATAAATATCAATCATTTATCCAAAGATCCAGTAAAACCCAAAACGTTCTAATATCCAATTAAAAAGACCAAATCCAATATCAGTCAACTTCTATTTTTTTAAAAAAAGTTCTTTATAATACCGAATTATCCTTGTGAAAACTAAAAATCCAGATCCAATCCTGCTTATGCTGTAAAAAGCGATGATAGCAAAAACAAAAGAAGTATCCATATCCTAAAAAAGACCAGAAAAAAATCCAATTTCCGCCTATGTTGCCAATACAGCGACGATGGCAAAAACCAAACAAGAATCTTAAGTCCTAAGAAAACCGAAAAAACCAATTCCAGCCTATGCTTCTAACCAAAGCGATGATGGCGAAAGACCGAAACTCTGAACCCAGGATCAAATTATTTTACTATATAGCCAACGCTAATAAGTAAATTCAATCCTGAAAAACCGGCGAGTGATGACAGTTGGTTCAAAACATTGGCTCCCATGCTGCAAAGTATGGGAGTTTTTTTATGCCAGATAAAACCTCAGAGCAATTTAAATTTATGTTTGATGTTGACATCTTATCAGCACACTATAAAGGTTGGAGAACTCAAATTGTTATTGATGACAAATAAACTCATTGATCAATGAAATGTTTACCACAATGAAACTTGCCAAAGTTTAAGTGGGTGCGTTTAGATGCTGATATTTATTTACCTTAAAAGAAGGAATACATTATATAATGAAATTCCTACGGATTAGTTGAAAATATGCTGGCTTCTTTAATTAACATCCTCCGGTTTAATTTTAATTGAGCTATAATTAACTCGGCAAAATCTTCAGGATGCATCACTCTTTCCGGATCACCTGTAATTAAACCGGCAGATTCGGCAAGGCCGGTAACAATCGTACTTGGTGCCAGGGCTGTAACGCGAATATTATGTTTACGCACTTCCTGCATCAGGCTTTCGCTTAAGCCAAAAACTGCAAACTTTGATGCGCTATAGGCACTGGTACCTGCACTGCCTGCTTTACCTGCAGTTGACGAAATATTAATGATGTCTCCTGTTTTACGCTCTATCATCTGTGGCAATACTGCACGTGTTACATAGTACACGCCAAACAAATTAACCCTTATCATTCCCTCCCATACGGCGGGTTCCAGTTCCAGGAATTTACCAAATGTGCCAATGCCTGCATTGTTTATCAGGATGTCGATATTACCTAAACCTGATTGAATTTTCTCTACTGCGGCATTAACTTCGGCTATATTACTCACATCAGCTATTGCAATTTGAGTATTTACTCCCAGAGATCTTATTTCCGCTGCAAGATCCTGCAGATCCTTTTCTGTTCTGGACATCAAGCCTACATGTACACCTTCCTTTGCCAGCGCCAAAGCCACAGCCTTCCCTATTCCTTTACCAGCACCAGTTACCAGTGCAATTCTTCCAGCTAATGATTCCATAATAATATTTTTTTATAAAATTAATGTATCCCCACTACATTAATAAGGGAGGTGCCGGGAAACATGAAAGAAGCCATCTTTGCAGCCTGTTTAATTTAAAAACCAGGATAAGCGATTAACTTATAATTTTGATCATTGCTTTCATCTATCTTAAATAAATAAATGATATCTAATACTGAAAAGAAGATTTTCATCAGTTGCAGTTTGCTCATAGGGATAATAGCACTGTTTGACATTTTTAATTTCTATGTGTTCATGGCTGGAGCCCCAATAAACTGGCTATTGAACTGGCAGCTCATTTTTAAAATTGCTTTTCCGTTGATGGAACTGGTGGCAATTATTATTTTTATAACATCTCAATTTAAGCGATCAGCGTTACTGAGTATATTGATGTGCTATCATCTTTTTATTCTTCCTCTTCAGATCGCAGGAATTAAATTTACATTTGATCATGCTGCAAGATTTCAAAGCAATATTTTTGATAACAGGCTGTTCGTAATTAACATGGTACTTACAGTTGTATTAATGATAAGCTATGCTGTTTTACAATGGCGATTATCTAAATATCAAACACCGGGGCTAACTTATTTAACGCTCGGAAATGAGAGCTTTGCTGAATTTGCAGCAGCAAAAAAAGGGCTACGGTTTGCTAACCGGCTGGTAGACATTATAATAATTATTTTCGTTTTATACATGAATATTATTGAAAACTATCAATTCCGGGAATTATTCAGAGGAACTGGTGCAGGTACGTTATTGTTAGTTGAATTTTCACTTGGGCTTTTCTATTATCTATTACTGGAAGGAATGTTTAATACAACTATTGGTAAAATCATAACCGGAACCACGATCGTGGATAGCGAAGGTAAACGGCCGGGGTTTGGGCGCATCATCGGAAGAACCTTATGTAGATTTATACCTTTTGAAGCACTTAGCTTTCTAGGCAGTAGTGGCCGGGGATGGCACGACAGCATTTCGGAAACATATGTAGTTAGAGCAGAAAATATTCTGGCTAACAGTATAAATGAAGTTTAATAATAGAACACGTAAAAAAAATTAAAAAGATCTTATTGCTCTTACCTGTTTGATCTGCGTTAATTTATCTGCTGCTAAATAAGATCCAATTCCAAACTGGTAAAGCCATGCGAGGTTATTGTTGAATTCACTCGAGGTCCAGTATTCTTCCGCACCTGTAAAACCCCCGATTATATCCCGATTCAGATAGATGGCATTTATCTCGGCTACTGTTGGCAGGTACCAATCTGAGAATCCTTGTAGCACAAGACTACCACAAACTCTTGCCGCATAATTTCCTGTACCCAGGCTGCTAACAATGATCTCTGTGTTTAAATTACCCTGTCCAAATGCAGTTGACGTTGCTCCCGTTGAACCATAAGCGCCCCAGTTAAAATCTCCCTGGTCGGTAGCCGCTACAATAAGCCCATGTTGCTGATCATAATCATGACCGGGTTCGCCTGGTTGCAAAATATGTGCAACTTTTCCTCCACCATAAGTTTCTCCTAATTGCAAAGGACTTGTGACGAATGTAACCAACTCACCATAACCAGTACCTGCACTATTCGTTGCGTAAGCCCTAACAGAATATAAAGTACCAGGTGTAAGTGATAAAAGGGATGAAGCGAATTGCCCTGTTCCGGAACCATCTGTTGTTTTATCTGTAGCAATTGTAGGATAAACACTACTACTATAGCAAACGCCCCTGGCTATTACGGCTGCACCTCCATCATTTGTAATATTACCCCCGGCCGCAGCAGTACCAACTGTAATAGACGTAATGTTTAAAGTGCTGACCGTAGGAACAGCAGTTGTTGGAGTATCTTTTTTACAGGCATTTAACAACAAGACGAAAAAAAAGGCCGCTAAAATTACTTTGATGGATGAATGTTTCATAGATGCGTTTATCGTTAACTTGAAAAATTATTTTCTCCTGCCTTTAAATTAAAATGAAAGGCTTTTATAGCATATCTCTTACTGATTTTTTTTTATGCCTTGTCAAATATAGAATCATCCGGTGAAATTTCATGGGTTAAATTCAATTGATGATCAATTAAAGCCGGTTACGTTATTGTTAGGTAGAACCGCACAAAAAAAGCCCCGGACGGTCCGGGGCAATCATGTGCGATGTAAAATTAATATTGTTTGCCTTTAATTCTTATAAATTTTTATTGTATGCGTGAAGGTTTGCGAAGGTTCCTTATCTTTTTCCCATGGCCTTTTTAATACGAAATTCAACTTTACCGTCCCTTTTTTCCCTTTTACACGATAAAAGTAAATGAGCTTTTCAGGTGCGCCTATCAGCTTAGGGTCAGCTTCCCTGGCAATACCGGTTAAAGAAAGCACTGAGCAGGTTTTGGTAAGGTTTTCCCACTGAAAACCTGAACCGCCAAAAGCGCCGTTTAATTCTATCCGGATTACCGATCCTTTACTGCTTTTAGGTATCCTGGTAGTGGAATCCTCCTGCCCTTTTCCAATCACAACGGTATCTTGCAGCAGCAATGGCGACTGAGAAGCCGAGGCGCCAAAACCAAGCAGCAATAGCGGGATAAGAATCATTACTATTTTTTTCATTTCGTTATAAGCTTTCTTATAAGCCAGTCAATTTTTTCTGAAAATCGCCGGTTTTTATTTTTGCATTTATCAGTGAAAATATTTCCGTTGGCGTGTAAGCGTTTTTGTTATCATTTCCAACGGCTGTATTAAAAATTGATCTCGTTAAGTTAGATACCGTTGTGCTTGTTCTGTTATGAAAATCTTCATTGGAAAACTTCCCTTTTCCTCCTGTCTTAGGTGAATAACCTCCTTGAAAATACTTAGGCAACTGTCCGCTTGTATAAAAGATATTGTTCTGTGTATTTATTTCCTGCAATGTTCCTGAAGGATCTATCATCAGCACGATATAATACTCTCCGGTTAAAAAGGGCACCTGATAGTTTCTCAATACCGGTTGTGTTCCGCCATTGAAGAAGTCCGCCAGCTTTCCACCGGCAGGGATAGAATAATTGATCGTGCAGGTATTGCCAGAACAATTGTATGTATTTGGAGCGATACTGTTGTTAAAAATATCCTGGAATATAACACCATAGTCGTTTGCGTTATAGGCGTTATAATACAAGAGATACATTGACCAATTGGACTGGCTGAGTGCGGGTTGTGTGCCAATATTGTAGATATCGAAAAGCATATCCCTGGTATTGTCGAGACCGGTTGAAATAGTAGTAGAATAATCATCATACACCCATGTAGCAAGGTCGATGTTAGAACCTCCGGGATTTGGATTTGGGCCAGGGTTTGGTCCCCCGCCCGTTACATTTACAACGTAAAGATTACCTGTTACTACAAAACTGTTGATCATGTAATTATAGTCCACCCAAATATAACCATTATCTCCCCAGGAAGTGCCCCAGCTATTTGCTATTCTGAATGCCTGCCTGGCATCATCATATCCTACTATCGCCATCGCGTGGCCGCCACCACCCTGGTTGTAAGTTACCTGGCCCGACAGTACCTGGCTTCCACCTTGCCAGTTCAGAAATTGGTCTGGTAATTTTGCTCCAATAATTACAGGGTTCTTTTTTGATAGCTCAACTTTTATAGCATCAACCGATTTGTTTACCGCACGGTAATTTGATATCTTATGGTTTTGTGCATCAGAAACCCAACTTGCCTGCACCAGCGATGACGAACAGTTGCCAAGATTATTAAATGGAGCCGTCGCAAGTGTGGCCGCCCCATTACTTTGCATAAGGTCTAGCGCCGCTGATATTTGCGTACCGTTACAATCCGCTCCTTTTAAATTATCAGCGATAGCTGTAAAGATATGCTTGGGACTAAACGAATTATTTGGTGAGGCTAATTGCGTCTGGTTATAATTATTTGCAACTGCATCCGCAGCAGTACGTGCATAATAGCCTGACGCCCACGCAACACAGGTTCCGGTTTGCCCCTGGTCACCAATTGGAGGAAGATATGGTGTAAGGTCTACACTGGAGGCGGTTGCGCCGCCTGTTGAGCCAAATATCTGGTTGTTTATTGACTGAGGAACCTGCGATGGATCATCCTGTGCATTCCAGCCAAGCGCCCTGCCATCCGATGGAGGATTCTCAGTAGTACTGGTTTTTTTACAACTGTTCAGTAAAATAAATATACATAGCACCGGGTAAAAGATTCTTTTCATAACATTGATTTATTTGATAAAAAATAGTGGACTATTAGTGCAGCGAACAGCAAATACGGCTGATTTTTTTTGGAGATATGGGAATAAAGAAATTTAATATAGCAAACCTGCAAAATAAATTCTGGTAGTCATATAATCCATTTAGGTACTTTTTAAAGTGTTACACAACAAAATATTCATTCATTATACATGTTGGCCGGATTTTTCCCGAAATACGACTGCTGATATTGTATAATCGAAGGCTAAAATTTATTTTCAAGACGATTTCTATAAATATCCTTATACCTTGTTTCACTTTGATTTCACTTTTCGATAGTATGAAGACAGTTGACATCTGCATGATCACATCTTCTACCAAGCCAGGAGCTTTTACGGTAGCTACATAACTAGTAAAAGCGATGACAAATAAAGGGGGTTTTGTTTTACGTTGGAGAACTTTGCCAAGCTGAATGAACTCTACACTAACTAGAGGTAACAATTTGGTAAAAGCTTCGGTTACAAGGAGATCAACGGGTGAAAGTAAGCAGATCAATTGGATGGTAAGCACTTTCCATTACAAAGCTATTCCAGGCTTTATTTGCTTAAGGTTATTTTCTACGATAACCCTGCCGATCTATAAATGCTACAAGAAACTTAAGTTGCCATATTAGTTTTTTGAGGTGATTGTGGAAGAATTGCAACGTTACAGGTAACTATCGAAAAAAATGTAAGTACTCTACAGTATTTAAATAGCGCTAATGTTAATGGCACGATTTTTAAATAGATCAAGTAACTAAAAAAATTTACTATGGATAAGATGGAAATAAAAGGAAAATGGAATGAATTGAAAGGTAAACTTAAGCAACAATATGCTGACCTTACAGATGATGACCTGAAATACGAAGAAGGCAAAGATGATGAGTTGTGGGGCCGACTTCAGCAAAAAACCGGAAAAGCAAAAGACGAATTGGTGAAATGGCTTAAGGACCTTGGATAACATTATGGCTCACTTTACAGTGGGCCATTTTTAAAACATCTTACAAGAAGGCTGGTTGATGAATGTTTCATTGATGGGTAATCAATAATTAAAAAAATATTGATCTTTTGCCTCAAATTATCATACTATGAATTCCCACATCAGATCGTCCTGAAACCTCTGCTATTATGATAAGACAGATACAAAACAATCGTCTTAAGTTTCACGAAATATATTCAATTGCTGTGTAATTGAAGCCGGAACGTTCCTGCCCTTTTAGCAATGAATGCTCAATGGAATTTGAATCCGATGAAATTTAAAATTCTAAAATATAAAGTAAGTACTACAATTTATGTATTGTAAGGCATAGGCAGCTGTGGTAGTTTCGTCATCGATTTATTACTTTATTTTAAAATAGCCTTGTATGAACACTAAACTCTTATCTGTTATTTTCGCCGTTAGCCTTTTCTCCTTTACAATTTCTTCCTGCAAGAAGGACAAGAATGACAATCCAGTGATTGACAACACAGTCTTCCCTACTTCCATCAGCAACATTGTACCGCAATCAATGATTGATAGCCTGCGTGCAGCCGGTAGTAATATTTATGCAGGCACCACTCCACCGATTGTAAATGGTATTTATCTTATGCAGCCTGACAGTTGCGTGTATGATAATTCGCCGGGAAATTTTACAGGCACATTATTTTCCGACTATAAATTCAGGTTCTCAAACCAGGATAATAACCTGTTCACTGTTTTGGTAGAGCAGAAAGCTATTCCTTCCGGTACACTTAATGCTGCACCTGCGTCAACTTATATTTCCGGCAATGGCAACCAGTTTTCAATTTTCTTACTAAGAACCAGTACTCCCGGAGGGCTAACCGTTCAGCAGTTTAATATTCTTAGTGGTACTTTAACATCAAACGGCATACAGGATTTTCAAAATACGTTGTATGTAAGAAGCAATGATGGAGGCCCGGCAAATGGGTATCCAGGAACGGGAACAATTCGCAGGTTTGTGGATGGAGGATCGGGACTTGCTACTATTACACCAGATTTTTAAAAACGCTGATAGCTGTCGAAAAAATTCAGGGCCGGTGTAAAAATAAAAAAGCTTCTAGTCAGGATAATTTGCCTTGATATTTATTGCTGCTAATTCTACAGTCTGAACGATGCGCTTTTGTCTTGTTTCCTGCCGTTTTGCGTTGGATATCCATTCGAGTATCCCTCTACGTGAGGACCGGGAGAAATTATTCCAGTTGATCCAGGCCGGTTTATTAAGATCAAAAAGTGCCTGAAGGTCATCAGGAACAATGGTGAGTTCTACTTCGTTCAACGCATCCCACTTACCATTTTCTTTTGCTATCTGTATCATTTCTAATCCGGCAGCAGTCATTAAACCATTTTTAATAAGCACTTCAGTTTTATCTTTGATTACCTTACTCCAGTTGCTTGCCGGATTTCTTTTGGCAAAGAACTGATAGTAGCTATCAGCATCCCGTTTATTTGCTTTACTATCGATCCAACCAAAACAAAGTGCCTCATCAACAGCATCCGGATAATAGACACTTGGCTTTTCACTATCTTTTTTATAGATGATAAGCCACACTGACCTCTCTGATAGATGATGCTTTACCAGCCACTTTCTCCAGGCATTGCGGGACCTGGCATAGTAGGTTTGAATGCCATTCTTTGATTCGGGCATAGAGAATCAATAATAAGTTTTTGAAAAATTACTATTATCCGAATTATTTAAAGTCTGATTGACAACAATTAATGATCAACAAAAAAATCAGGAATTAAACATGCTGATCAAATAATATAGAATTACCATCCGGGTCCGTTAAAGTAATACTAGCCGGTCCTTTACTTTGTTCATCAGCTTCGGTGTCAAGTTTTACGCCTTTACTTTTCAACTGTTGTTGAATTTTTCTAACATCATCAAACCCATCTAATTTTTGAGCATTTTCATCCCAACCGGGATTAAAAGTTAATATCGTTTTTGAGAACATGCCATGAAATAGTCCGATCAGTGCATTACCATTCTTCATGATAAGATACTGCTGTTTCATGCTTCCTGCAAAAACAGTAAAGCCGATTTGCTCATAAAATTGTTGGGAAGCAGCCAGGTCTTTCACATTAAGGCTCACAGAAAAAGCACCTACTTTCATTGAAGCGCCATCCGCAACATCAGCTCCGGCCGAAGGGGCAGAAATTTGATTCACTTTACTATTTTTTGAGGCTGCAAAAAGCCCGGTCTTAGCAATTCCGATGGTTGCAATGGCTACGATCATCTTCTTAACCCAATTTCTTCTATTTGCTTTCATAATGCGATTTTTAAAAATGAGAAAATATTTTTAATGATCTGCAGGTATTAACTGGTTAGTAAAAGAATTGTTCCGAAACAATCTTTCCGTTCTCAACTTTGTACAAACCGATTTCGTTCATCATTATCCTTGATCCGCCTTTTGGCGTAAAATCCATCGTCATGTAACAAGTAAAATAATCTCCGGCAACTATCGGCTTTTCTGTTGAGCCTCCATGCATGGTTTCAATCGTATCATTCCATTTCTTTCCTTTTTCTTCAATTTCCTTCATGCCTTTTGCCTTACCCCAATCGGAGCCCGGTGCTTCCTCACTTGTTGCATCCTGGTGGAATAATTCTGCATAAATTTTATCAAATGCGCCCACTTGCATGTATTCAAAAAATTGGGTTGCTACGTCTGTTGTTGTCATAATGTTTAGTTTTATAGTCTATAAATTTAATTACAAGTAATAATTTCAATATTATTATTTATATCCAAAATAAGGATTTAAGTAACAAGGTTCTTTAGCGGTTGTATTTCTTCATTACCTGCTGCAGGCGTTGATGTGGTATGCCAAAAAAGCGGTTGCCATTGATACCTTCCATATCTTCTGCTGCTACAAGGGCATTGATGATGGCTTCTTCTGTGGCTTCAACTGTGGCCTTGAAAACCGGATCCAGGCGCCATTTTGGAATTACTTTCCAGGATTCTTCGGAATACTCATTGTTATATTTTGGTGTTGCCGTGCTTAATGCAAGAAATATCTCACCGGATCCGTTATGAGAATAAGTACCTGTACGGGCAATGCCATGGGCTATTCGCTTTGCTACTAATTTTAAATGGCCGGGCAATAGCGGGGCATCAGTGGCAACAATTACGATCACAGAGCCATCTTTTCTTTTTTCTTCAGAAATCAGTGGCATAAAATCTGTGATCTCCCTGCCTACAGGCACACCGGCTATCACAAGTTCTTTTCTTCCTCCAAAATTTGCCTGTACAAATACTCCCAATGTATATTGGATAGAATCAATTGAAAAGACCCGGGACGCAGTTCCGCTTCCACCTTTAAATTCATAGAGCGCCATGCCTGTGCCCCCACCTACATTCCCTTCTTTTATTTTTCCGCCGGCGGCACTGTCAAGGGCTTGCCAAACATCTTCTTTCTTTACATGAAATCCATTTATGTCGTTTAACATACCATCCCATGTTTCAGCAACAACGGGTAATCCAAATGAAAAATCAATAAACGCAGCTTTAGAATGTCTCCTGAAGTTCCATTCTCCAATTGCATCCCTTACCACACCGATACTGTTAGTGTTGGTGATGCCGATTGGCCCGGAACCTGTACCGTAATCCTCTATGTAAGGCAGACCTGTCATTTCTCCATCTCCATTCAATGAAAACCAGGCCGCAGGATAGCTGTCGTCAGTTTTACCTTTTGGCAAAATAACGGTAACCCCTGTACGCACCGGACCTTTTCCATACTGCAATTTACCACTGCCGGTAATAAGGGTTTTATAACCTACTTCAATTCCGGTGACATCTGTAATAGAATTGTTCTTTCCGGTAATCCCGTTGAACGAAATTCCCAGATCGCGGGCTCTTGGTTTTTGCTGGGCCTGGGCAATTATTGGAAAGCCGGAAGCGATACCGGAGACTATCAGTAGTGTGAAAAAACTTCTCATGTACGATAATATTTAGTAAGAAAATTAAATTGGCGAAATTAAATCGACTCTAATAAAGTAACGAAAGATTTACGAAAATACAAGTTTTTCCCTGCCATGAATGATAACTAAATCTATTGGATTTTGGGTGAGATACATAGGATCTGTCATTTAAGGAAAAGAAAACTTTTTCTGTTTTTTAAGTCCATAATCATTCTTTCTCAACTTTATAATACATTTGATTCTACATCCCTAATCAAAAACTATTCGTATGAAAGAGAAGCTATTGACAGAAATGACCCTGGAAGAATTAAAGAAAAAAGATAACACGGTTAAGAAACTTACAGCGGCAATGGCCGGTGCAGTGATCGTGTTGGTACTTGCCGGAATATTTTTAACAATCCAGAAAGGATTTTCTGTTTTCTCTATTTTTCCTGTTGCTTTTTTGCCCGTGTTCATCGTAATGGTTACCGGTAGAAAAAAAATCCAGGAAGAAATTGAAAAAAGACAAGGGTCGTAACGACTGCGATTTGCCACAGTAAAACGGGACTATATACTATTCTGAAGCTGATTATTTCATCTCTATTTCCAAACCAATATCAGCATACCAATAACGATGAAAGAGCCACCGAATATAATTTTAGGTGTAAAAGGTTCCTTAAGAAGCCAGAATGAAAGCAACAGGGTAATAACAATACTTGCCTTATCAATGGCAGCCACATACGAAACTAATCCGTCATTCATTGCCCTATAATAAAATAACCAGCTCACAGTTGTTGTAATACCCGACGCTATTAATAATATCCATTGTTTGTTTGTTAGTAGTCCAAAGTCTTTATACTTATGTCCTGCAACATTAACAAGTGTTATGAGAAAAAATATTACGCTCGTCCTGATGCCTAAACCAAAATCTGGATTGATATTTTTTAGCCCATACTTGGCCAGCACTGACGTAAGTCCGGCAAAAATCATTGAAACAATGGCGTAAATTATCCAGGTTGGCATGTTGCTAAAATTTAAATGTTCATTTTTTAAAGGCGCTTCATTTGTGAAGATTTCCCTCAACCTTCAGCTTCTTCGTGTAAAAGTTACAAGTATTTACTGTAAGATTTTGGTTGCGTTATTCAGCAGCTGTTTTTATGATTACTAACATCAACATCTGCTCTAACTGCTAGTCACTTTCATTTTCCGGGCTATCCCATTTCATCATATTCAGTTAGCCTTCCCCTCTCAAAAATTCTTTGTGGAATTTACAAAACAAATTGCCTCACCAGAATAGCATCTGGAAGGATCGGCTATCAACTCTTTTATAGAAATTTCTTCGCTACCGATTGCCGCACAGCCTCATCATATAATATACATGGGGCATCGGCAATCGCAACCGGCAGGAAACATACCAAATGCAAAAAAAAGAGCAGGTTTGCATAAGGTAACTTCAGGAGCAAGGTAATCTAAAAAACAGCATGTCAGTTTGTTGTTCCAGCCAACTGAGGCGAACCGGTTTCTATTTGTCGGTTCATTAAAAATGCTGTAGCTTTACTAAATATATTAGCAAATAGCATGCAGTTTTATACACACATGATACCCGAGGAAGGAAGGCAGGTTACCCGGCTGGATTTTAAAGTGCCTGCCGGTTTTCCGTCGCCGGCCATGGACTATATGGAGGAACCTATTGATCTTGTAAAAGAACTGGCACCACATCCGCTGAGCACATTTTACGCCTCTTGTGAGGGGGATTCCATGCTGGATGCGCATATTCCACCTAATTCGATCCTTGTAATTGACAAGTCGCTCATGGCAAGGAGCGGTGATATTGTAGTAGCGTATCTCAATGGGGGATACACGGTAAAATACCTGAAACTGAAAGCTGGCAAATGTTATTTGGTGCCGGCGAATGCGGCAAAGAATTACGCGGTAACCGAAGTTACGCAAGACATGGAGATGATCATCTGGGGCGTAGTAACCAATGTTATAATCAACACAAAACACCTCCGGTTATGTACGCTTTAGCCGACTGCAATAATTTTTATGTTTCGTGCGAAAGGGTATTCAATCCGGGGCTGATTGGAAAACCGGTGATCGTACTCAGCAACAATGATGGTTGTGCGGTTTCCCGCAGCGAAGAAGCAAAATCTCTCGGCATCAAAATGGGTACACCGCCACACCTTATCACGGAATTGATACGTGAAAAAGACGTAAAAGTATTTAGTTCCAACTACACGCTTTATGGAGATATGAGTGACAGGGTGATGAAAACATTTTGTCAGTTCGTTCCTGCAATCGAACGCTATTCTATCGACGAGGCGTTCCTGGATTTTAGTGGCATTCATGCAACAGATCTGCAGCAGTTAGCAATGAAAATCCGCGATACTGTTTATAAGAACACCGGGATACCGATTTGCCTCGGCATTGCGCCTACCCGTGCGCTTGCGAAAATGGCCAATCGTTTTGCCAAGGGAAAACAACAAGGCAATGGAATACATTTGGCTGCAAATCAACAGCTCATCAATGAGATGCTGGCAGCTACCGCGGTAGCAGATATTTGGGGAATTGGTGGCCAGTATGCGCAAATGCTGCGGCAACGGCATATTACCACCGCTATGGAATTTGTAAACACGCCAGAAGATTTTGTTCGTGCCAGCATGAGTGTTGTAGGGCTGCGATTGCAGCAGGAACTTAAAGGGATTTCTGCCAACGAATTGAAAAGCATCCTGGAAAAAAAGCAGCAGGTGTGCTGTAGCCGGTCTTTTGGCAGCCTGCTTACGGATATATCACAGGTGAAAGAGGCCCTTAGTAATTTCGCTGCAACCTGTGCTTTAAAACTGCGGCAACAAAATTCCCTGGCAAATGAACTGAAGATATTTATCAATACCAATCCTCACCGGTTGCAGGACAGGCAGTATTACCGTTCGGTAGTAATGAAAATGGAAATGGCCACCAATAACACGCCGGAGATAATTCGTTACGCGATGAAAGGGTTGGACATTATTTTCCAGGAAGGCAACCAGTATAAGAAATGCGGCATCGAAGCCCGTGAGTTGGTGGCCGAGGGTGAGGCGCAGGGCAACCTGTTTTTTGAGGCCACGCCAGCCAGACATAACACGATCATGAACACTTTGGACGAATTGAACCGGCAAATGGGAAAAGAACTGTTACGTTTTGGAAGACAGGGGTTTCAAAAAAAGTATAAAACAAGAGCCGCCATGCTTTCACCTAAATATACCACGAGGTTGGATGACATCATCAAAATAAAAAAATGATCATGGGAAATTTCTTTGAATTATTCCAGGAGCGATATATCGCAAGGCTGCTGCTGTTAAAAAAAACATGGTTGGTAACGCAAACGTATGGCGGCCAATCCGAACATTTTGAACGGGGTCAAAAAATACCCATCCTGCTTACAGATTACGACGACAAAGGACTGGCGGTAATACACAAAGCTGCCGTAAAAGCAGATTGTTTTTCATCTGTTATCGACCTGAACAATAAAAGGCATATTGATAAGTTGGTGGAAATGCTACAGGCAGACTCGAGGTATCTTCTCTATTGGGCGGTCGTTCAGGATAGGGAGAGGTTTAAACGAATGCTGGATCGAAAATACAAGGATAATATCCGGCGCTACCTGCAGACAAACACTGACTGGCGTATTGGGGCCGATGAACACCTGAGGCCAAATGTGCAGATGATATTCGGAGAACTTTTTATGATTTTAAAATGGCGTAAGCAGGCATTACGCGTTAAATTTGCAGAAATAGAACGTTGCTGATATGTGTTACGATATTTCTTTTACGGTAAACATCAAAGCGCTGAGTGATTATTTTCCCGAGCTTACATTCGACGAACAGATAGAGATGACTTTTCAGCCTAGTCATATTGCAGGCCATAGTTTCGGGAACCATCCCATTATTTATCGTAACCGGGAAGACGGCCAACTGCATGGCAGGCTAATGGAATGGGGCTGCATACCATTCTATATAAAGGACGAGCAAACATTTAAAAAACAAAGGGCCAGCATGCTAAATGCAAGAAGCGAGCGCATATTGAACGACCCAAAGAGTTACTGGCATAAGATCCGAAACCGGCGTTGCCTGGTTCCGTTAACTGGATTTTATGAGCACAGGGAAGTAAAAGGAATTAAAAACAAGGTCCCCTATTTCATTTCAATGAAAGATGAGCCTTTGTTTTTTCTACCAGGCTTATACTCTGTAGCTGAATTATTAAATAAAGCAACCGGCGAAATTGAAAAGCGTTACACGTTCACGATAGTTACTACTGCGGCCAACACGATCATGGCACAAATACACAACGGTGGCGAAAATAAAAGCAGGATGCCACTACTGCTTCCTTTTACAATAGCGAAAGAATGGATGAAAGAACCTCTGCCGGATGATAATTACAAAGAAATACTAGCTTACAGCCTGCCGGCAAAAAATTTAAAATATCATACGGTATTCAGCATCCGCGGGAGCATAATGAGGCCTGATGATAAAGAGAAAAATGAGGAGTATTTTTGGGATGCTGTTGAAGCCATTAAAAACGATATGTAAAAAGGAGATTGCCGGCTGTACCGGTTTTGCCAAATTTTACTGGGTTGAATCAAAAACATGTCTGCAGCAGCTTGCCATAATGCTGCCATCTATAAGTAAGATCCTGCCTCAAATAGAACCAGTTTTTTCCTGAAAGGTTTTTGCCGCTAGTAAAAACAGTGCATTTAAAACCCTGAATAGTGTCTTTTAATACATTAATTGACTGAATACACGTATTTATACGAGCTTGCAACAAGTAGTAATACCTGTGCTTTGCAGGTTGATGTACGATTGCCACGGTAATTACTTCATTGCGATAAAAGAGCAATAACGCTCTTGTGCAGCAGCTACAACTGTCGCATCTTTGTATCAGAAGTTGATTGATAGACATTAAATAAATATCAATCATTTATCCAAAGATCCAGTAAAACCCAAGACGTTCCAATATCCAATTAAAAAGACCAAATCCAGTATCAGTCAACTTCTATTTTTTAAAAAAAGTTCTTTATAATACCGAATTATCCTTGTGAAAACTAAAAATCCAGATCCAATCCTGCTTATGCTGTAAAAAGCGATGATAGCAAAAACAAAACAAGTATCCATATCCTAAAAAAGACCAGAAAAAAAATCCAATTTCCGCCTATGCTGCCAATACAGCGACGATGGCAAAAACCAAAACCAGATCCTAATCCTAACGAAGACCGAAAAGAAATCCAATTTCCAGCCTATGCCTCCTAAATGGCGATGATGGCGAAAAACTGAAACTCTGAACCCAGGATCAAATTATTTTACTATATAGCCAACGCTAATAAGTAAATTCAATCCTGAAAAACCGGCACATGAAAGTTGGTTCAAAAAATTAGCTCCCACACCTTACCGTGTGGGAGTTTTCTTTTCGCTGTGTTTTAACCCCTAACTACATATTTAACGCCAGTTTTTATCTTGCAAGCGTCATTTTTGCGGTTTAGGTATTTGATAATTTTCCGCCAGTTGGCGATAACTAAAGTAAAAAAGATTTTTATATGGAAGCAATGCAGACAACAAACCGCGTGAGAAAAAAATTGGATTAGGGATTAAAAAGATGTTTAGCCGATAACTAAAGATCAGCAGAGAATATTAGCCAGGAATACAACTTTGCGCAAATATTGCAGAAGTACTTTTGACGGTCTCAGCCATGAATCGTAATGTATGCGGCTTTAAAGAGCATAACAATTCTGGTCTATTGCTTTTTTACCTCCCACTTTGTTAACAGGTATAGGTTCACCTGTAATCCTTGTTGCCAATAACCTTTTAAATTGTATAACAGCGGCTCTTGTTTGCCTGTTGCTTGAAATGGAGATCTTTTACTTTCGTTTAGCAGTTCCTTAAATTTTTCAACAATAGCACAATCTGTTCCCCTCCAATAAATGAAGATCTTCCCCACCATGTTCACTAAACACAACATTTAAATTTGATGTATCGATATCTGCAGCCGTATTTATACGTGACAGCCGGAGGTAACTCTCCCATTTTTATTTTAGTTTAAATACGATTGTGACGGTAATTACTTCATTGCGAAATAAGAGCAATACTGCTCTTGTACAGGCCCGTTTTTCGCCGCATCTTTGTATCAGAAATCGAATGATAACAATTAATAAAAATCACCGCTTTCAAAATCCAAACCCTACCAAAGACTAAAAAAAACCAAATCCTGCCTATGCTGTAAAAAGCGATAATGGCAAAAACCAAAACCGAATCCGAATCCTAAAGAAGACCAAAAACCAAATCCAAATCCTGCCTATGCTGCCAACACAGCGATGATGGCAAAACCAAACCACTGAAACCTGGATAAATTAATTTTCTACCATAATGGTAAACCCCAAAGAAATTAACACCCAGTCCTGAGAAACCAATAAGTTAAAAAATTGGCTCAAAACATTAACCTCCACTGTACAACGCATAATGCGACGTGTAGTGGAGGTTTTTCTTTCAGATAACCGGTATTACCTCTATAAAAGCCATTGGTTGCCGGAATTTCCATACTAAAAGGCCATGATCCCTCTAATCGTGAAATATTACTATCCTCTAAAAGGAATGCCGGTTTTCGGAGTAACCTGTACAGATTTTATTATTTTTACTACATGATGATAAGCAATCCCCGGGGTTTGAATTATTTGCCAAAACGGATCGTTTCATTGGTGCCTTCACAAACAGAGTTATTATATTCATTGGGCTTGGAAGAAGAAGTAATTGGAATTACAAAATTCTGCATATATCCTAACAAATGGTTTAAAACCAAAACTCAGATTGGGGGGACTAAAAATCTTAATATCGAAAAGATCATTTCACTTTCGCCTAATCTCATTATAGCCAATATGGAGGAAAATGTAAAAGAGTCGGTAGAAGAATTGTGTAAATTATACCCTGTTTGGATGACAGACATTGCAAATTTAGACGATTCAATTAAAATGATAGAAGACATCAGTCAACTTATTGGTAAAGAGCAAAATGGAATAATATTATCAGATAAAATTAAGCATTTGTTCAGGTCGTTAGATAGCAGTAAAATATCCGAAGAATATCAACCAGTAAACGCATGTTATTTGATATGGAGAGATCCCTATATGACAATTGGCGGGGATACATTTATTAACGATATGTTAGAAAAAGCTGGTTTTTTAAACGTTTTTGCTAAATTCAACCGCTACCCTAAAATTTCTATTGAAGCTATAAGACAATCGAATTGTGAAGTTGTTATGCTCTCATCCGAACCATTTCCATTTTCCGAAAAGCACATAAAAGAACTAAAGGCAATACTCCCTGAAGTAAAAATAATATTGGTTAACGGTGAAATGTTCAGTTGGTATGGAAGCCGGTTGTTAAAGTCTCCCGGATATTTTAAAACCCTGTTACAGAATGTTTTTGAATCAAAATAGGAAGTTAGATTTTATCAAAATACAATTTACCTTACTTTTACAAAATAGCTAAAGGCTATTATTGACCTTAACAAAAACTATCAAACAAAAATTTATGGGAAAATACAGCGCCGGCGTTTTACATGGAAAAGAGTTAGAAGCATTGTATAACGATGCAAAAGATAACCAGTTTGCACTTCCTGCCGTAAACACAATTGGCACCAACAGTATTAATGCCACACTTGAATCTGCTGCAAAAGTAAATTCCCCTGTGATCATTCAGTTTAGCAATGGCGGTGCACAGTTCATTGCCGGAAAAGGTATGCCGAATGATAAATTGCAGGGAAATATTTCGGGCGGTGTTTCAGGGGCATTGCATATTCACAATGTTGCAAAATATTATGGAGTACCCGTAGTATTGCATACCGATCATGCTTCTAAGAAGTGGCTACCGTGGGTGAGTGGATTAATTGATGCGGGTGAGCAGTTTTATAAAGAGAAAGGCCAGCCTTTGTTTAGCTCACATATGCTTGATTTGTCCGAAGAGCCGATTGAAGAAAATATTGCCACATCTGTAGAATTTTATAAGAGAATGGCACCACTTGGTATGAGCATTGAAATTGAACTAGGAGTTACTGGTGGTGAGGAAGACGGCGTAGACAACAGTGATGTTGAAAATTCAAAATTATACACACAACCAGAACATGTTGCGTATTCGTACACAGAACTAGGTAAGGTGGGAAATATGTTTACTGTTGCGGCAGCATTTGGAAATGTACACGGGGTTTATAAGCCAGGCAACGTTGAACTTCGTCCGGAAATTCTGCATAATAGCCAGGTATATATCGAGCGTGAGTTAAAAACCGGCCCTAAACCTGTTTATTTTGTTTTTCATGGAGGAAGTGGAAGCCCTCAAAACCAAATAAGGGAAGCAATTGGTTACGGTGCCATAAAAATGAACATCGACACTGATTTGCAATGGGCATTTTGGGAAGGGGTTTTAAACAATTATAAAGCATATGAAGGTTATTTCCAGGGGCAGTTGGGCAATCCTGAAGGTGCAGATAAACCAAATAAGAAGCATTACGATCCAAGGGTTTGGTTAAGAAAAGGCGAAGAAAGCTTCAGTAAAAGACTTGAAATTGCATTCGATGATCTGAATTGCATTAACCGTAACGCCTGATAAAATAGTATATCACTTTATCCTAATAATTTTCTTAATGAAAGAAGAAGAAGATTTCGATGTAAACCTTACAGGAGAGGAAGGAACGTCAGAAGAAACAAAAAAGAGTTGGTTTAAAAGAATTAAGAAAGGCATTCTAACATCTACAAAAGATAAGAAAGATGCCCCTGAGGGTTTATGGTCGAAGTGTCCGAATTGTAAGTATACCTGTACTATATCGGAGTTGGGAGAAAATGAGTTTGTTTGTCCCAAATGCGAATATCATCATAGGATTGGAAGCGAAGAATATTTTGAAATCATCTTCGACGATAATAAATACACAGAATTATTCGGTAATATCAGGTCGAAGGATTACCTGGGTTTTGTAGACCTTAAATCGTATAAGCAAAGGCTAGAAGATACTTATTCTAAAACAGATATACACGATTCTATTACAGTTGCTCATGGCAAGGTAAATGAACACGACCTCGTGATTGCCTGCATGGATTTTGAGTTTATTGGTGGTAGCCTGGGAAGTGTAATGGGAGAAAAGATCTGCCGGGCATGTGACTATTGTGTTGAACACCGAATACCTTTCATGATCATAAACAAAAGCGGTGGTGCCCGTATGATGGAAAGTGCATTTTCGCTTATGCAGCTGGCCAAAACATCAGGAAAATTAACGCTATTGAGCGAAGCAAGCATTCCTTATATATCGCTTTGTACAGATCCCACTTTTGGCGGTACTACTGCGTCATTTGCCATGTTGGGCGATGTTATTTGTGGCGAACCGGGTGCATTAATAGGATTTGCAGGCCCGCGTGTGATAAAAGAAACCATTAAAAAAGATCTTCCTGATGGATTTCAGAGAAGCGAATTTTTGCTAGAGCATGGTTTTCTGGATTTTATCATTCATAGAAAAGAATTAAAAGAAAAACTTTCTACATTATTATTATTGTTTAAAAAATAAGTTACGTAATCAATTAACCTTTCTAAGCATGTTTTACAAAATATACCGCTTTTATAAAAATTAAGGTATTCTATTGTTATTCTGAATGCTAATATTTAATTTTAAATAGTTTTCATAGGGTACGGATTAAAAACGACCGGGGTTTTTACCCTGGTTTTTTTATTTAGCTAATGAGCGAATTGCTTGTGGGAATTGAAGCTGGCCTGGGGTTGGAAAATGGATGCTAAAACGAACATCCGAGATGACATCTCAAAATTACTGATCTAGCGAACAGAAAAACAGCGGTTGACATCTCATAAATTTAAAGAAATTTCACATCGATTGTTGAGCAATAGATCATTGAAATGTGGGTTGACATCTCTTTAGATTTGCGTTGACATCTTTACATATTTGGATATTTCATCAGAGAATGATGTTTAAAAGTTTCAAAATCATGAGATGTCAACTCATAATAATCTTAGCCTTAACTGATTTTAAAATCTTATCTCGTCAGAGAGTTGATTAAATTTTCAGATTAAAAATTTAAATACCAACAAGTCACAATATCCTGATAATAAATTATCAACAGCCAGCCAGTTTAAGTAAAGTGGACTAAGAAAATCTATTTTTTAAATACACAATTCCTGAAAAAAAGAAATTTAATCCAGTACATCAAATGTGTATTGCAGAAAATATTTTGGAATAGCTTTTCTACATATCACAACGTTTAATTACGATTGCACCAAAGTTTTTTTGCAACTTTTATCGCTATGATTAAACAGGGTTACAGGTATAAGGTAATTAATCATCGGTTGACATCTTTGAATTGACGAGTTGACATCTCGCTATTCCCAGGGATTTCACCGTATTTGCCTGCGTAAATAACCCTAAAATACGAGTTGACAACCCGCAATTATTTCCCTGTACTGCTTAAACTTCACAATCAAATGATTAAATTTCCCTTTTCCTCCCCTACCCTTTATCTTTACACAAAAAAGTTTGGAACTCAGTAACCGAAAGGCATATTTTGAATATTTTTTTGAAGCAACATATATTGCAGGTATGGTACTTGCCGGTACAGAAATAAAATCACTTAGGGCTGGTAAAGCAAGTTTTAACGATAGCTATTGCGTTTTTGATAAAGGCGAACTATACGTAAAAAGCCTGCATATTTCTGAATATGCCTTTGGAACTTATACAAATCATGCTCCGTTGCAGGAAAGAAAATTACTACTTACAAAACGAGAATTACGCAAACTGGAAACAAAGATCAAAGAAAAGGGTTACAGCATCATTCCTCTCCGGATATTTTTAAGTGAAAAAGGACTGGCAAAAATAGAAATAGGATTGGGAAAAGGAAAAAAGATTTACGATAAACGAAATACTATTAAAGAGCGTGAATCTGATCGTGATGTAAAAAGAAAATACGGAGTATAAAGCTTCCAACAACAAGTTGAATTAAAATTGCAGGTGATTTCTTTTTTATAATAAATCGAATTCGCTTTACTCTTGTGATACTAACATTCGCTTAGGCTTAAAGGAACATTAATTGCAAGGCCACCATCAGATGTTTCCTTGTATTTACTGTTCATATCCAAAGCGGTATCCCACATGGTTTTAATTACTCCATCCAGGCTTACTTTAGCAAAATCAGGTGTACTTTGCAATGCCAGCTGGCATGCCGTTATAGCCTTAATTGCTCCCATGGTGTTTCTTTCTATACAAGGTATCTGAACCAAACCGCCAATGGGATCGCAGGTCATGCCAAGGTGATGTTCCATAGCTATCTCTGCAGCCATCATTGCTTGGCGCTGACTGCCACCAAGGCTTTCCGTTAGTGCTGCTGCAGCCATCGCACTACTAACACCAATCTCGGCCTGGCATCCTCCCATCGCAGCAGAAATTGTAGCTCCTTTTTTAAAAATACTACCAATCTCAGATGCGGTTAGCAGGAATTGAATAATCTTATCTTCCTTATCGCCTTCACAAAAAAGAATGTAGTAAGCTAACACCGCTGGTATCACTCCCGCTGCACCGTTAGTAGGTGCAGTTACTACCCTCCCAAATGATGCGTTCTCCTCATTTACAGCCAGTGCAAAACAACTTACCCAATCAAGTATATAATTAAATTGAGATCCTCCCTGTTTAATGGCTTCAAACCAACTCGCAAAATCATGATAACTCTTGTCCCTAAGCAATTTTTTATTTAGAGAAAATGCCCTTCTTTTTACATTTAATCCGCCTGGCAAAAATCCTTCTTTATGGCAGCCACGATAAATACACTCTTTCATAATGCGCCAAATCTGCAGTACTCCCGCTTTTATCTCAGGCTCAGAAAGTAAAGCAAGTTCATTCTCCATTACAATTTCATGAATGCTCATACCAGTAGAACGGCACCAATGAAGCAGATCACTGTTTGTATTTATCGGAAAAGGTAATACTACCTCGTTATCTTTAATGGCTTCTTCCCCTTCTTTAACTACAAATCCACCACCCACGGAGTAGTAAGTTTCTGCTAATGTTTCTCCATCTTTAAATTCCACCAAGAAAGTGAGCGCATTGGGATGGTATGGCAAAGATTCACTGTATAAAAATTCAATATCATCAGCTGGAGTAAATTCAATCTCATGCCTGCCGGCTAATAAAATCTTTCTCATCAAACTAATGTCACGGATCTTGGCGTTAATGCTATTTACATCAAAAGTTACCGGATCGTCGCCACTTAAACCTAACTGCACGGCAATGTCGGTGCCATGCCCAACCCCGGTTTTTGCCAATGAACCATATAATAAAACTTCAATCCTTACCACATCATCCAACCTGTTCTTCCTTTCCAATGAAGAAGTAAACTGCTGGGCAGCCCGCCAAGGCCCGAGCGTATGGCTACTACTGGGGCCTACCCCAATTTTAAACATATCAAATACAGATATCGCTTCGTGGCTCAACTTTGAAATTTTTAAAATAAAAAAAGCTTTGATGTTTTAATCAAAGCTAAGAGTAATTTAAAGAAATATATTAATACACTGTAACCAATTCAATATTAAATACCAGGTATGATTTTCTTGGGATTGTTATATCTCCATCCGCATTTCTTTTATCTATATCGCCATAAGCCAGTGTAGGTGGAATATACAATGTAACCTTACTACCTTGTTTTACAAAGGGCATTACATTTTGCCAACCTGCAATTACATCAGACAAGGTAAAAATAGTACCCCCTTCTGTTGTAAAAGACTCAAATGGCACTGGATTGCCCATAAAATATCCGTAATACTTAACAGCAAGTGCCGAGCAAATGCCTGGTAACTTACCGCTTCCTGTAGAGTCGATTCTATAAAAAACACCGGTTGGAAGCTGGGTGGCGGTTAAGGAGTTAGCTGCCAGGAACCTATTGATTGAATCAATTTCAGCTGCAGGTGCAACCGTAGTTGATTCTATAGCCGTACAGGCTGTATTGGTATCTTTTTTGCAGGCGAAAAAAAAGACTGAAAATCCAAGGAAAAGAAAAAACCATTTTTTCATGTTTAATGTTTGTTTTATGTAAGAGTTAAAAAGTTACTCAATCGCTGCATCTTCTTTTTTTTGCCTTTTCTTTAATTCCTGGTATAACTGTTCATTCATCTCCCATTTAAAATGCATTCTGAAATAGGAAAAAAATACGATGAATATAAAAACCGCAACTAATATTGCTGAGGTAGAACCCGCAGCGGCCTGGGAAACTTTAGTATACCATTCCGGAGATAAGAAATAAATAATGGCAACGGCAAATAATATGGGTAATCCAAACAGAAAAGCCATTGGCAGCCCTCCAGCCAGTTTACTTTTGAAACTGCTTTCCTTTTCCCTAACCAATTCCCAGCGCTGTAAAAATTTAATCTCTTTTTCGGAGAGCATACAACAAAATTACGTGATTTCCTTTTATCACTTTGTAATAATATGAATATCTTGCATACAAGTTAATTATAATTGTTTTCATGAAAATAGAGCAACTAATTGTACAATACCTTTATACGAATAAGAAAGTAACACTGCAGGATATTGGAGTATTCTACCTTTCCCCAAATGTTACTATTCCCATGGATCACGAGAAAGATACCGCAATGCCTGAGAATGCTATTACGTTTGAATACAATACCAAAGCGGTTCAGGATGATAATCTCATAGATTTTATTGTGCAGCAAACCAGGAAAATTAAACCACTTGCCACTTCAGACCTTGAATCATTCACTATTTTAGG
Source organism: Ferruginibacter sp. (assembly GCA_031411955.1). Lineage (GTDB taxonomy): Bacteria > Bacteroidota > Bacteroidia > Chitinophagales > Chitinophagaceae > Ferruginibacter. The sequence continues at coordinate 10,853 of JANOCC010000035.1, read as the reverse complement.
CAGGCAGTTTATGAATATTGGTAAACCGCTGCCAATAGAAGGCCTCGGAATACTTCAAAAAAACCAATTGGGCGAATATGAATTCATACAGGGTAACTCTATCAATCCAAAACTTGAACCTTTGCCTGCCCTGTTAAGGGAAAAAGATAAAGAAGATATCATCTTTACAACGCCTGCCCGTAAACAACAGGGTAAAGCAGGTGCTTATGCGCTGATTGCAGTATTTCTCGTTTTAGTTGCGTCTGCCGCAATTTATTTCGTTTCAAAAAATAATAAAGAGAAAAAAACTGACGAGCTTGTAACGACAAAAACTGATTCTCCATTGCTTAAGAAGGCCGAAACTACTACGGCGCCTGTTGTAATCCCTAAAGATACTGTAGTAAATATGCCCACGGCAGCCCTACCTAATACTGACGGATATACTTTTCGGGTAGTTATCAGGGAATACACTACCAGGGCTACTTCTGACAATGTTTACAAAAAATTCAGCAGCTACGGTCATAAGCTGGTGCAATACAATAACGATTCGTCCACGTTCAAATTAGCCATGCCCTTTACCTCTTCCTTTGCCGACACCACTCGAATTAAAGATTCACTTCAGCGATTGTTTGGTGGAAATCCTTACTTAGAAAAATATTAATGCTGTAGCTATGCAAACTTTTATCAGGAAAAATATATTGATATTTTTTTTGGTAATAGCCCTATGCGATAGCTTAATAATAGGACTGAAGCTGATGTCATTGCATCTAATCTTAAAACCGCTTTTGGTGCCAACACTCATTATCGCGGTACTGCTAAATACTACTCGAAGTTTTGATAGAAGGCTGATTGTTACCGGGTTATTTTTTTCATTTATGGGAGATATCTTTCTTTTAATAGATGATCGATATCCTGTTTTATTTATTGCTGGTTTAATTTGCTTCCTGCTTACGCACCTGCTATACTGCTGGTATTTTCTTCAATTAAAACGAACTTCCGTTTCTCTTCTAAAAATGCATCCTTATCTTGCTCTACTTCCCATAGCTTATACTGTAGGCTTATTAGCGATACTCTATCCAACGTTGGGTGACTTAAAAATACCTGTTGTAATTTATGCGGGTGTGCTGGGTTGCATGTTGCTTTGCAGCCTTTATGCCTATAAAAATATTTTGCCAGCAGCGGCTATATTATTTACAACTGGCGCATTATGTTTTGTATTGTCCGATTCGCTATTTGCAATCAACAAGTTCTATTATTCCTTTAAACATGCAGGCTTCCTTATAATATTTACTTATTGTGCAGCACAGTTCCTTATTGTGAAAGGCTTTATAAAAAACCATAATAGTTCATAATCTTACTCTAATTTTACCTAAGGAATTGAAAATACTATTCTAAATAAAAAACATGGACTTCATCGATTATTATAAAGTACTTGAAATAGATAAGAAGGCGGACGCAGAACAGGTGAAGAAAGCATATCGCAAACTGGCAAGAAAATACCATCCGGATATCAACCCAAACGATAAGGAGGCCAACAAAAAATTCCAGGAGATTAATGAAGCAAACGAAGTTTTAAGCGATCCTGAAAAAAGAAAAAAATATGACCTGTATGGGAAAGATTGGGAACATGGTGAAAGCCGCCAGCAAGCTTATAATGCCCAGCGGCAATCGTCAGGCTTCGGCGGAGGTCAGCAAAGCTATTCCGGTAATTTTGACGACGATGGATTTTCTGACTTCTTTTCATCCTTATTTGGTGGAGGCAGAAAAAGCCATGCTAAATACAGGGGGCAGGATGTAAATGCAACACTCGATCTTCAACTTTCAGATGTATTTAAAACTTACCAGCAAACATTTGCCATCAATGGTAAAAATATCCGTATAACGGTACCGGCTGGTGTTGAAAATGGCCAGGTTATAAAACTGAAAGGCCATGGCAATGCAGGTGCTAACGGCGGCCCCAACGGCGACCTTTTTATTACGTTCCAGATCACAAACAACACTCCTTTTAAAAGAATGAAAAACGACCTATACCTTGCTCAGGAAATTGATCTGTATACCGCGGTACTCGGTGGTGATGTTACAATCGATACACTGCATGGAAAATTAAAACTTAAAGTAAAACCGGAAACGCAGAACAACACCAAGATAAGGGTAAAAGGCAAAGGAGCGCCGGTATATAAATCGGCTGATACTTTTGGCGACCTATATGTTACCTATACCGTTAAACTTCCTCAGAATCTTTCTGAAAAACAAAAACAATTATTTACAGAATTATCTAAATTATAGCGCATGGCCATTCAAAAACTTATTGCTGTTAAAGAATTCTGTGCGCACCATGGTATTTCCGCAGAATTTTTATTCGATCTTCAACACAATGAAATTATTGAACTGGTAATGATAAAAAGAACCAGTTTTATAAACGTTAAACAATTATCATATCTTGAAAAGGTCATTCGTTTATATCGCGACCTACAAATAAATGTAGAAGGTATTCAAACCATCTTGCAACTACTGGCTACCATAGAACGAAAAGAAACAGAACTAAATTACTTACGCAACCAGCTTGATTTTTATAATTCTCCAGTATAACTTTATAAATACCGTAAATCGGAATATATTACCAACATCTCCCATACCGGCGGTCAGGATAAGACGTACACACTTCATTACTAAAATTGCAGGAAAAAATAAAAAGCTATTTCTGTATTTTTAAACATTTGTTTGATTGAGGCATGGCCCAGGCTATTTATGAGCTGGGAGTAATTATTGGCCAAACATCGGGTCCACCAGTAGGCGGCAACATTGTAGAACATTTTAGCTGGCCGTATACTTTTTATATAAATATCCCCATTGCATCATTGCAACATCACTAACGTTGCAGTTTGTACGAAGTATCAAATATGCAGAGAAAAAGCAGATCAAAGCGATAGTTTGGCCGGGCGTTGCCCCGTTGGCGATAACCTTTGGTTTAGTGGAAGGGAACAAAAATAATAGCATTGACCTGTCTGAACCTATGCACCAAAACTGGTGATTTATTTGTTTTTGTACTTTCCCCGTGTTTGCAGGTACTGTACACCGTTAGATGTTTGAAATCTTGTAGCTATCTGTTGCCATCTACCCTGACCAGTTTTCCAAACGAGAAAATGCAGGTGTGGCAACAGGGCATATCCCGTTTTTCCGCTTAAAGCTATCAGTTGGCCCTTTACAATCGTATCGCCTACATTCACCAATGCCCCGTTCTTTTGTAAATGCCAATATCCTGCCCTGCTCCCGTCTTGATGTTCAATAACAATATTATTCCCGTCGGCCCGGTATTTTTTGTTAAGCCCTCCCCGATTGCCATCTTCTTTTACCCTTACTACCACACCACCACGTGCTGCAGTAATCCTGGTACCACACTTCATATTAAAATCAAGGGCAGCTCTTTCTTTGTGCGAAAAATGACTGAAATAACCCTGTATCACACGAAACTCTTTGCCTTTTTCATAAGGTAATGCATAGATATAGCTGCTGTCATCTTTTACTGTACCATCCAGTAATTTTTGCACCTCACTGCGCATAGGATTCTTGCTTAACTCACATCCTGTAACAGAAAAAGCCAATAAAAATAAAATGATACTCCTCATCTTTCAATAATAATTAATAATAAATAGAAAACCTTTAAAAAACTGTTATAAAACTTTATAGTATGCTTGGATTTTTCACTTAAAAATTTGTGATCAGTAACAACTAATTTTACCGGATGAAAGCAAAAGTTATTATCACAGGGGCAACCGGTATGGTGGGCGAAGGTGTTTTGCATGAATGCTTACAACAGCCTGATATTACTGAAATTCTTGTTATTAACAGAAGATCCTGCGGCATTGTTCATCCAAAATTAAAAGAGATACTACATAGTGATTTTTTTAACCTTTCAGCAATCGAACACGAATTACGAGGATATGATGCGTGCTTTTTTTGTTTAGGTGTTTCTTCTGTTGGTATGAAGGAAGAGGCATTTACAAAATTCACTTACACCCTTACTATAAATGTAGCAACCACGCTGGTAAAACAAAACCCGTCCATGGTATTTTGTTATATTTCGGGAGCAGGAACTGATAGTACTGAAAAAGGCCGAAGCATGTGGGCAAGGGTTAAAGGTAAAACTGAAAATGACCTTGGAAAACTTGGTTTTAAAAAAGTGTATAATTTCCGTCCTGGATTCATGAACCCTACTCCCGGTTTAAAAAATACTTTAAGCTATTATAAATACGTAACCTGGATGTTCCCTTTTCTGAAATTGGTGGCTGGAAAGTACGTTTCTACTTTAAAGGAACTTGGTTTGGCCATGATACATGTTGCCACTAAGGGCTATACCAAAAATATTATGGAAGTAAAAGATATTATTGCAGCGGCGAAACTTGAAGGGTAACAATCAACGTTTAATTCAGCTTTTTACAGCTGAAAGCGAATAAACCATAGGAACATAATTTCCTAAATGTTCAATTCTAAATTTTCCCGGCTCAAACTCAATAGTTTTATTAAAACAGTTATAAGGTGAGTAATCATACTCTTCGAAAGATTTTATTGCGAGCCCGTTTTTTAAAAGACTGCTGATCACTTCAGCAATACCATGATTCCAGGTTATCATCTCGGTTGTTATCGGCGCTGTTTTATCTGCATAGGTGCCATTTTCTATTTCTATGATCGGATCCGATTTGGAATAACTGTACACAATTTTTTCAAAATCATTATCAAACATCCAAATCACCGGATGAAATTCTGCGAATATAAACTTACCTCCGGGCTTTAAATATTTTGAAATGATACCCGCCCATTTATCGAGATCAGGAAACCACCCGATTGTTCCATAACTTGTAAAAACAATATCAAATTGCTTGTCGAGATAAAGAGGCAGTTCGTAAATATCGCAACAGATAAAAGTTACATCAGCTGCAGTTTTATTTTTTAGTTCATTTGCTTTTCGAATGGCATTGTCTGAAAGGTCTACCCCGGTAACAACTGCTCCCATCCTTGCCAGGGAAATACTGTCCTGGCCAAAATGACATTGTAAATGCAGTATACTTTTACCATTAACGTTATTCAATAAACGCAGTTCAATATCATTCAATGAACTTTTCCCATCCAGAAAACCTTTAACATCATAAAATGCTGATTCAAAGTGATGGTCAGTCCTGCTGTTCCAGGCAGCTTTGTTTTTTTCAATGTAATCGATCGCTGTATTCATGATATTTGATTTTGCTCGAGGAAAATATTTTTTACAATATTAGCAGCGCAGTACAAAAGTTACCTCAATTTCTATAAATTTCAAGCAAATACCAAAAGCGGTATTTTGACGATCTTTTTTAATCCTTTTGCGTTGAAAGAAATTGAGACAATCGTGAAATGCAGAAAAGATAAAAAAGTATCAAAATAAAAAAGGTTCCCACTATTCAGTGAGAACCTTTCTATAATTTATAAATCAACTTAGTAACCACCCATGCCACCCATATCAGGCGCACCATGGCCCATTGGCTCATCTTTCTTTGGTTTGTCTGCTATTACACATTCTGTTGTTAACAACATGCCTGCAATAGACGCTGCATTTTCAAGTGCTACACGGCTAACTTTAGTTGGATCAATTACACCGGCCTTGAAAAGATTTTCATATACTTCAGTCCGGGCGTTGAAACCAAAATCTGCTTTACCTTCTTTGATCTTCTGGATAACGATAGAACCATCGATTCCAGCATTTGATGTAAGCGTACGAACCGGCTCTTCCAATGCACGGCGAACGATAGCCATACCAGTTTGCTCATCAGCTATCTGACCTTTTACTTTTGGCTCCAGGCTTGCGATAGCACGGATATATGCAACCCCACCACCAGGAACAATACCTTCTTCTACAGCAGCACGGGTAGCGTGTAATGCATCATCAACACGGTCTTTCTTTTCCTTCATCTCTACTTCTGTAGCAGCACCAACATACAATACTGCAACACCACCAGCCAATTTAGCCAGGCGTTCCTGCAATTTTTCTTTATCGTAATCTGAAGTTGTATTTTCTACCTGCGATTTGATCTGGTTAACACGTGCAGTGATATCTTTCTTTGCACCTTTACCACCAACGATGGTTGTGTTGTCCTTATCAATAGTAACAGAAGCTGCTTGCCCAAGATAAGTAAGATCAACATTCTCTAAATTATATCCTTGTTCTTCACTAACAACAATACCTGCTGTAAGAATTGCAAGATCAGTTAACATTTCTTTCCTGCGATCGCCAAAGCCCGGTGCTTTTACAGCAGCTACTTTAATAGTACCCCGTAACTTATTTACTACCAGCGTTGCCAATGCTTCACCTTCAAGATCTTCCGCAATGATCAACAATGGGCGGCCACTTTTTGCTACGGCTTCGAGTATATGAAGAATATCTTTCATCGCCGAAATCTTCTTATCATAAATAAGAATGTAAGGATTTTGCAACTCAACACTCATTTTTTCGCTGTTGGTAACAAAATATGGGGAAATGTATCCACGATCAAACTGCATACCTTCAACGATATCAACAGTTGTGTCTGTTCCTTTTGCTTCTTCTACAGTAATAACACCTTCTTTACCAACTTTTGCAAAAGCTTCAGCAATCAGTTTGCCGATCGTTTCGTCGTTGTTGGCAGAAATAGTTGCCACCTGCTGAATTTTTTTGCTGTCGTTTCCTACAGTTTGCGACTGGTCTTTTAAACTTGCTACAACCAGGCTAACAGCTTTGTCGATACCACGTTTAAGATCCATTGGGTTTGCACCGGCAGCCACCATTTTAAGTCCTTCGCTGATGATGCTTTGTGCCAATACGGTAGCAGTTGTTGTACCATCACCTGCAATATCAGCAGTTTTGGAAGCAACTTCTTTAACCATCTGTGCACCCATGTTTTCGATCGGGTCTTCCAGTTCAATTTCTTTGGCAACCGTTACACCATCCTTGGTTACCTGCGGAGCGCCAAATTTCTTTTCAATCACCACATTACGGCCTTTGGGTCCAAGCGTTACTTTAACTGCATTGGCGAGCGTATCTACCCCTTTTTTCATTTTATTTCTTGCTTCTATATCGAAGAAAATCATTTTAGACATTTGTGTAAGTTTTTAAAATTTTAAATTAATCCCGAATCTTGTATCAAGTATCAAGTATCCAGTATCCAGTATCCAGTATCTCGTATCTCGTATCCAGTACCTCGTATCCAGTATCCCTTATCACTTCTTAGATTATCGCGAGTATATCGCTTTCTCTCATGATCAGGTATTCTTCACCTTCGATGTTGATCTCTGTTCCACCATATTTGCTGTACAAAACAGTATTGCCTGCTTTTACAGTAACAGGTTCGTCTTTTTTACCAGGACCAGCAGCAACTACAGTTCCGCGTTGAGGTTTTTCTTTTGCAGTATCAGGAATGATAATTCCACCCGCAGTTTTTTGTTCTGCCGCAGCAGGCTTCACAATTACCCTGTCGTGTAAAGGCGTAATGTTTAACTTTTTAGCCATAATTCTATGATTTGTTTTTGATTAAAATGTAAAATATAAGAGATACCCGCTTTTGGGCACGCAAAGCTACTCCATTTTTGTACCAAATGTTTAAAGAGCCTTGTTGTCATGGATTTCCCTGCCGCAGAGTCATATATACACATTAACAAGACAATTTTACATTTATCGAATATTTATGTGCCACTTAGCCGGGTTCAATCTATAAAACCTTAATTTTGCGCACTTAATTAAAGTTCTTTAGAATGATCAGCAGAAGAAATATCAGGGTAAAAGTGATGCAAACGCTTTACACCGTAGACAGTGTAAGCGGCGATACAAAGCCTGGTGAACCTATAACCATACTTACCAAAAAAATTGAACAAAGCAGGCAACTTTATACTTACCTCATTTATTTTATTACTGAAGTTGCCCGTTTCTCTGAAACTGATGCGAGGCAAAAGGCCAGCAAGCATCTTCCTACAGCCGGCGACCTTTCGGTGAATACAAAGATTGCAGGAAATGAGATCATCTGGAAAATACTGGAAGATGGAAGTTTTAAAGGGGCAGTGAGTGAGTTTAAATTACAACACTCTCTGGAACCCGACCTGTTAAAGAGAACTTATCTTGAGTTGATCGCATCAGAGGAATATGCAGAATACATAGAATTACAATCGAGGGATAAAAAATCGGAGAAAAAGATCTTGGATTTTATTTTCACCAACCTGATGTTGCCCAATGAAAATTTTATCAGCCACGTAGAAGAACATTTTATAAACTGGGATGATGATGCTGAAATGATGCAGGCACTCGTATTGAATTACTTTAATAAACCTGCGCAGCAAAATTTCAATGACATATTAAGCAAGGAGAAATGGGATTTTGCCAAAAGCTTACTTACTACAGTGCTCGACAAAGCTGATTACACTCTGGAACTCATCAAACCAAAATTGAAGAACTGGGATGCTGATCGCATTGCGGCATTGGATCTTATAATTTTACAAATGGGTGTGTGTGAATTCCTGTATTTTGAGACCATCCCCACTAAAGTAACCATCAATGAATATATAGATCTGGCGAAGGCCTACAGCACAGTTCAAAGCGGACAATTCGTAAATGGGCTGCTAGATAATATTCATAAGGAGTTAACCTCTGAAAATAAGATACATAAAAAGAATTTTAAAAACAGCGTTCTATAATTAAAATCCGTTTTTTATTATGTTGAGAATATTTTTTTTAGCCGGAACTATTTGTTGCATGCTTACCAGCTGTGATGTTAGAAAAAAAGATAAGCAGGCCCAACCCATAGCTACAAAACCAGTTCAGGAAGTTAAAGATCCTACTACGGTTCAGATCATCGACAGTATCTATGATTTCGGGAAAACAACAGAAGGTGAAATTGTTGAATTTAGTTATCGTTTTAAGAATACCGGCAACAACCCCCTTGTGGTAACGGAAGCACATGCCAGCTGCGGTTGCACTATACCCGAAAAGCCTGAAAAACCAATATTGCCGGGAGAGATCGGATACATTAAGGTAAAGTTTAACAGCGAGAACAGGCCGGGAGAAACACATAAAACAGTAACAGTTAATTCAAATGCAAATCCTCCCTTCCCGCAACTATTGTTGAAAGGGACAGTAATAGGTAAACAATAATAATCTCTATATTTTAACCGGCTTACAATACAGCCAATAAACAAACAACAATGAATTTATTAAGTATTTTTTTGATGACGCCAGATCCAAGTGGAAAAGGCGGAAGTAGTACAACATTAATCATGATGGGTGGTATGATCCTGGTATTTTATTTCTTTATGATAAGGCCGCAGGCTAAAAAAGCAAAAGATCAGAAAAAATTTATCAATGAAATGCAGAAAGGTGATAAGATCGTAACCATCGCAGGTATTCATGGAAAGATCAATAAAGTAAACGATGACAATACTCTTGAAATTGAAACCAGCCCGGGAAGCTACATTAAGATTGAAAGAAGTGCCATCAGCATGGAGTGGACTGCAAATGTGAATAAGCCGGCTGCAGAAGCTAAAAAATAAATCAAAAAGGATGATGTGTGATGTATGAAGTGAGATTTGGGATATTAATGAGAGTTTGAAAATTTATAACCGACTGCATTTTTCAAATTCATAAATATCTCTTTAGAAGGCAACACTTCAGAAAAAAATAGTCATACATCATCCATCATACATCACCCTACTTTTTATGTTGAGAATTGGATTAACCGGTGGTTTGGGCAGCGGAAAATCAACTGTTGCTAAAATATTTGAAACATTAAGTATTCCTGTTTATTATGCAGATGATGCTGCAAAAAGGCTGATGAATGAAGATGTTGCCTTACAAAAAAAGATAAAAGAAAATTTTGGTGAGCAAAGCTATCAAAATGGAATTCTGGACCGGAAATATCTCTCTTCACATATTTTTAAAGATCCCGCAAAATTAACGCTGTTAAATAGTATCGTACACCCGGTAACGATAGCTGACGCTGAAAAATGGATGGCACAACAGCAAACTCCTTATGCCATTAAAGAGGCTGCATTGATATTTGAGAGCGGATCCCATCACCGGCTTGATTTTGTGATTGGCGTTTCTGCGCCTTTTAAATTAAGGCTTCAACGTGGAATAGAACGGGATAATTTGCCTGCCCATTCCATTGAAGAAAGAATAAATAAGCAAATGGATGAGGCAGAAAAAATGGCTCTATGTGATTTCGTTATTTATAACGACGAAACTCAGCTATTAATTCCGCAGGTTTTAAAAATACATGAAACTTTGCTGATGCGTGCAACTATCGAATAGCAACATAAAAAAGAATTCTTCATCAAAACATGGTAGATTTATTTCTTCAAAACAGCAAGCGCATCTTTGATCTTTTTCAATCCTTTTTCTAAATTTTCTGTGCTGTTGGCAAATGATATCCTTATGCAATTGCTTTCACCAAACGCTTTTCCTGTTACTGCCGAAACATGGGCAGTATGCAACAGGTACATGCACATATCATCAGCATTTTCAATTACATCGCCAGCGGGAGTTTTGCTTCCAAAAAAAGATTTCACATCCGGAAAAACATAAAAAGCTGCCGGAGGCGTATCACATATAACACCAGGAATATCCTGCAAAAGGTACATCACTTTATCACGACGTTCTTTAAATTTCTCAACCATTTCATAAGTGGGGCGAAGGTCGCCTAAAAGTGCGGCTATGGCTGCCCGTTGTGCGATGGAATTCGGGCCACTGGTAAACTGGCCCTGTAATTTATCGCAGGCTTTAGCAATTTCCAGCGGTGCTGCTATATAACCGAGTCTCCAGCCCGTCATGGCAAATCCTTTGCTTAAACCATTAATTACGATCGTTCTGTCTTTTAAAAAGTCAA
>JANOCC010000034.1:0-2213 GCA_031411955.1 Ferruginibacter sp. | reverse complement strand
ATGTTCGAGTAGAATTATCATACATTTTTTGGTCCCAGTGAAAGACATCAAAAGCAATGCCCTTAAAAACTTGTATTGCGTGTTTTGGTATCATAGTGCCTGTAAAATTATATATAAGACTGGAGCCGGCTGCCGGACTTGAACCGGCCACCTACGGTTTACGATACCGTTGCTCTACCAGATGAGCTAAGCCGGCCTATTAAATTAGTATAACGAATAAAGCCCTCTATTGCGAGGGCTTTATTAAATCTTTTGTTAAATTTTAACTATGCTTTAGACAAACTTTAATATCTTAAACACATTTACCGTTTCGGATTCCTTAGTAAGCCATTCTGTAAAACCAGTTTGCTTAACGTAAATTTGCTGTAAGTGAATTTGTTTTGCACCATTCTCGCCATCGTTGTTCAGTGCTAATACTTTTAGAATATGGTTACCGTAACGACTCACTACTAATTTAGTGTCTCCTACTTTAACATCTTGTAATTCACTGCGAAACTCTGGAAGTAAATCATCGTAAGCAATGATACCGCTATCGCCAGCGAAGTCTTTAGTTGCTTCGTCTTGGGTGTATGTACGAGCAACATCCTCGAAGCTTTGTCCACCATCAAGTTTTGATTGCAAATCTCTTGTCGTCTCGTACGTAGCTTTATTTAAGTCTTCTTGTTTGTTGTACCAAATCAACAATTCAGATTGTAGTAATTCTTGGCGAATAACTTCATTCTTAAATTCATCAGGATTCATTCGATATGTCTTCTCAAGCTCACCTTTAAAACCTTCTTCATCACCTCCCGCATACTGCGTGATAATATTTTTATATTCTTCGTCAATAGCTTCTTTTGTCACAGAAAGTTTGCGTTCGCTTGCTAATGCATGCATCTTTTTTGTATCTAGCAATTGATTATATGTATCTGTGTTGCTTGGCGCTTCTGTGCCTTGAGCTTCAGCTAATTGCTTTGCTAAAGCGATACGATCAATAATCATGTGAGCAGATACCGGATGCATATCAACAAATGCAGCAGGAAGTGGAAGCGTTGTAAAAACTTTTTCCTTTGCACTAGAAAGTTGTCCTGTGTATAGCCATGTCAGCCCAGCAGCAATGACAATTACGACTAATGCAATAATAATTGCGACTATGCTTTTAGTTCGGGAATTGCGTTTTGATTCTGCTACTATCGTTGTCTCGTTTGTTTCGTTTTCCATAAGTTTATTTAGTTATGTGTTATTAAAAATATAGCTCCACCACTTTTGAACATTGCTTGTTGGTTGCGGTGGTTCTTGTACCGGCTCAGTTACGAGACCTCCCGCTGGGAAATTAATTACTATTTCACCATCTTTTTTTAACCCTAGTTGTTCCCGAGCTAACTTTTCTTGATAATCATCAGAGGAAAAATATTGCAATGATTGTTCTAAAGCCTTGTTGCGTGCTTCTAGGTTATCTTGCTCTGCTTTGAGGTGGCTGATTTCCGCATCAATCTTTCTGCGCTGTTGCCACTGATTTAATTCTAACGCAAAAACACCGAGAAGTACAACAATCACGGCTATGAGAAATAATTTGGAGTAAAATATTCGCGGTAACTTCATTTGTTTCGAGCACTATTACTTTTACTATACCCTACCTGTTCTTGTAAATGAGTTGCGTCTGACTGCGCGTACACGCTATTGTTTTTATCTTGCGCCACTCGTTTATGCATTTCCCAAAGGTAATCTTTAATTTCCATAGGGGTCGAAATATTCTTTAAAATAATTGGATCAACGAGCCCGACAACTTGGACTTCAACATCACCATATCCAACAATTGTCGAAACAATTCCTTCGGTATGATAGCTAACATTTAGTACACGTTCATGCGGCGTTTCTATCACTGTTTGATCAAATAATCCCTTTTGACCATAATGCAGCAACCGTTGATTGGTTACGACGTACCGATTTAATCGCCAAATAATAAATACTCGCAATGCATGCCCAATAATAATAATTATAATCGCTGTAAGTATCGTATTGAACAACGATGGAAAATCATACTTAATTGTTAAATAAGCCAATATGATAATCGCCACTGCGGAAAGTGCAAATACATGCACTAAAACAAACGGGCTTTGCCGATAGATCTGACGAATGTGCTCCATATCTTTGAGTGCAATTTTCATTTTGTAAAAAAATTAAAAAGAAAACGCAAACACGCTTCCAACCATTGAAATAACAATAATGATGGA
>JANOCC010000033.1:0-1966 GCA_031411955.1 Ferruginibacter sp. | reverse complement strand
TTTTAATGATTCGGTTTCGAAGAGTGTTTCGAGGTGATCAATGGTTTCATCATTTGAAGAAAGCGAGTAAATTAAAAATCTTACGAAATCAGCTTTGTATTTCCTCCTTCCGTATCCCTCTACAATACAACTTTTAACTGTTTTCGAAGAACGCCTGATCTGCTGACCTTCTTCAAATTGCTCAAATTTTGGAAGTTGTAGCGACATCTTATGAATTCCCATTACTACTTCCCGCGACACCTGCCAAATTCCAAGTTTTTTATAACTCATACCTCGGTTTTATTCATCTCTAAATTAATAAGTTCAGTGATAAAAAGTACTAAAGTTTATTTAGTGCTGTTCCACTAGTATCCAGCATCCCTTATCCAGTATCGAGCATCGAGTATCCAGTATCCAACATCCAACATCCAGCATCCAGCATCCAGCATCCAGTATCGCCCTTCCTCCTTATCTTTGCGCCCTTTATGAAATATATCAACGAAATCAACAGGCGTAAAACCTTCGCTATCATTTCCCACCCGGATGCAGGAAAAACAACCCTTACCGAAAAATTCCTGCTCTTTGGCGGAGCCATACAAACAGCCGGCGCCGTTAAAAGCAACAAGATAAAAAAACATGCTACCAGTGATTTCATGGAAATTGAAAGGCAACGTGGTATCAGTGTGGCCACCAGTGTTATGACTTTTGAATACGACGGGCATCTGGTTAACCTCTTAGACACACCGGGGCATAAAGACTTTGCAGAAGATACCTATCGTACATTAACTGCAGTAGACAGTGTAGTGTTGGTGATAGATAGTGTTAATGGAGTGGAAGCACAAACACGCCGCCTGATGGAAGTGATCGCCATGCGCAACACTCCCGTAATAGTTTTTATTAATAAAATGGATCGTGATGGTAAGAACCGTTTCGATCTTTTGGAAGAAATAGAGAATGAGTTGAAGATACAGTTGCATCCGATGACCGTGCCAATTAATAGTGGAAAAGAATTTAAAGGAGTGTACGACCTGCATAAGAAAAGCCTGGTATTGTTTACTGCTGGTACCAAAGCAAATGATGAAGATGTGCTGGAGATCAAAGACCTGAATACCGATCTGCTCAACAGTAAGATAGGAGATTCGAATGCCGCAACTTTGCGGGAGGACGTAGAGCTGATTGATGGCGTGTACGGTGAATTAAACCTGGATGATTACCTTACCGGTAAAACAGCCCCGGTTTTCTTTGGCAGTGCCGTAAATAATTTTGGTGTTAAAGAAATGCTGGACACTTTTATACGGATAGCCCCAACACCGAGGCCAAGGCATACTACTAACCGTGACGTGGAGCCGCAGGAAGATAAATTCAGTGGATTCATTTTTAAGATACATGCCAATCTGGATCCAAAACACCGTGATCGCATCGCTTTTCTTCGCGTATGTAGCGGCAGGTTTGCCCGTAATACCTATTACCATCACGTGCGCCAGGATAAAGATGTGCGTTTTAATAACCCTTACAGCTTTCTGGCACGGCAAAAAGATGTGATAGAAGAAGCTTATCCCGGAGACGTTGTGGGTTTATTTGATACAGGGAATTTTAAGATAGGAGATACGCTTACTGAAGGCGAGAATTTCTATTTTACCGGCATTCCAAGTTTCTCTCCAGAAATATTTAAGGAAGTGATCAATAAAGATCCGATGAAAACAAAGCAACTCGAAAAAGGGTTGCTGCAATTAACCGACGAGGGTGTAGCGCAGTTATTTACCCAGTTTGGCGGAAACAAAAAGATCATTGGTTGTGTGGGTGAACTTCAGTTTGAAGTAATCCAATATCGCCTGCTTCATGAGTACGGCGCTTCAGTGCAAATGAATAGCCTGCCATTTTATAAGGCCTGTTGGTTAACAAGTATAGATCCAAAAAAATTAGAAGATTTTGTAAAATACAAGCAGGCTAATATTGCAGAAGACAAAGACGGGCACCTGGTGTACCT
>JANOCC010000032.1:0-2668 GCA_031411955.1 Ferruginibacter sp. | reverse complement strand
CTTTTATGTGGTGGATGAAAAGAAGAAAAAGGGAATCCCGGGTTATGAACCAACCGTATCGGTGTCCACGAAGCACTCCCTCTCTGGAGGAGAAGGCCGGGGTGAGGTGATAATAAAAGTAACAGACAATGGCAACGGTATTCCTCAAAAAGTATTAGATAAGATCTTCCAGCCTTTCTTCACCACCAAACCTACCGGCCAGGGAACAGGATTAGGATTGAGTTTGAGTTATGATATTATTACAAAAGGGCATGGTGGAGATGTAAAAGTGGAAACAAAAGAAAATGAAGGAACAACATTCAAAATTACTTTGCCTATTTCTTAGATCATGATAATCGATTAATCCTCTAAATCATGATTCACACTTTTTATGATATTGTTACAAAAGGGTATGGTGGAAAATTGAAGGTGGAGAGAAAAAAGGGAAGCGACGGCGTTTATTGTGTTTCTGTAAGTTTAATATGTGCCGTGCCGACGGCACCCGGTGGGCTTCTTCTGTTCCATTTCACCTGAATAATTTTCGGTGTTACAAAACAAAACCAGAGCCTGCGGCTTTGGCTGCTTACACTTGGAGGAGTTTTTAAAGAAGGCGAATTGTAAAAACTGTGTGCATATAAAAATTTAACTGAATAAGGTAACCCAGAGGCATAGCCTCGATTCACATAAAAAAAAGCAAATGGCCAACACTTATAAGAAATTTTACTCACTGAAATTAATAATTGCAATTTTTTTATGTTCATGCTTTTCTTCAGTTGAGGCGCAAATAAATAACATTGATTCTATTATTCATGCGCTGGAAAAAAGCAAAACTTCAAAAGGAATTGATACAGTAAGTTTTGCAGATATTATAACCGTTATCGAAAGAACTAAGCTGAATGATACATCTATTGCTCAATTAGAAAAAGCCGGCAACCAGCTCTTAAGCGGAAATAATGAGTATTGGAGCTATAGGGTAAAATTTGGTATTCTTAATAGTTTAATAGCAACAGATAAAAATAAAGCTATAACCTACGGCAAGTATTATTATGAATTTTTGAAAAAAAGCAATCTACCCGATGCTTCATTTATCAGGAATGCTTTCTTAAGACAATTAAGATTACCCTATCGAAATTCAAATATGCTGAACGAAGGGTTTCAATATTTTAATGAAAAATTAAAAGAATACAAACTGAAGAATGATTCCACAGGCCTTGCAGATTGTTATTATGTGTTGGCTGGTTTTTACAGAACAATTGGTTTGCTTGACCAGGCAATTTATAATATGAAGAAGTCGGTTAGTTATATGAATGATGATGCTAAGATTGATAAAAGCTTTACTCCGTTCATAAACCCGGTAGGAATGAAAAATCTTATAAATAATAATTCTGTACTTGGGATCTACTATTTACAACAGGGAGATTATAATGAATCCATCAGGTATTCCAGGACGCATTTTATCGCATACCAAAAAGGTAAAATGACAAGCGTTGGAAATACATTCACCTACCTGGCGAATGCTAAACTGATGTTAGGCCAGTTAGATAGCGTTGAATATTTTTTAAATAAAACTTTTATTGATAAAGAAAACCAGCGGTTATTGGACAATCTTGCACTTGCTTTCCAGGTAAAGGCATTGTATAAAATACAAACAGGGGCTTTAGATGAAGCTGAAGCATCTGTAAACAAATGCTGGCAGTTGATTCATGAAAGCAATATACCGGTTAACGCAAGAGCGGGAACAATCGCCCCTGATTATTTCCTTGCATTGATAAGAATTAAACAAAACAAGATCAATGAAGCAGCAGAATTATTGGTTAAAGATATAGCAAGATTAAAAAATGCTCGTTTGGATGTTTTAAGAGACTATAAGTTACTGGCAGAATTATATGAACAATCCGGCAATTCAGTTGAGGCAACAAAAACATACAAATCGTTTATTTCCCTGCAGGATTCTTTACAGGTTGATCAAAATAAATATCGTTCCTTAAGTTTTGAAACAGAGCAGCAGATGAATGAAAAAGAGCTTTCTATAACTAAACTTCAAAGTGAAAATAAAATATCATCGCTTACAAGGAATTTCACAATTGGTTTTGCTGTATTACTATTGCTGCTGGTGGCAACTATCTATTTTCGTTTTCGATCAAAACAAAGTGCAAACAAAGTTTTAGAGAAAACACTTTCCAATCTCAAATCAACCCAGACTCAATTAGTCCAATCAGAAAAAATGGCAAGTTTGGGTGAACTTACCGCCGGCATTGCCCATGAAATTCAAAACCCGCTAAACTTCGTCAATAATTTTAGCGAAGTAAGTAATGAGTTGATTGACGAAATGAATGCAGAGTTAGAAAAAGGAGATATTGAAGAAGCAAAAGCCATTGCAGCAGATGTAAAACGAAATCTTGAAAAAATAAACCATCATGGTAAACGTGCCGATGCCATCGTAAAAGGAATGTTGCAACATAGCCGCAGCAGCAGTGGCATAAAAGAACCAACAGATATCAATGCTTTGTGCGATGAATATTTACGTCTCTCCTATCACGGCCTTCGTGCAAAAGATAAATCATTCAACGCAACTATTAAAACTGATTTTGATAATACTATTGGAAAGATCAATATCATTCCGCAGGATATTGGAAGAGTGATTTTGAATTTACTCACCAATGCCTTTTATGTGGTGGATGAAAAGAAG
>JANOCC010000031.1:0-24793 GCA_031411955.1 Ferruginibacter sp. | reverse complement strand
GTTGTAAATGGTGATTTCTCATCTGGAAATACAGGATTTACTTCCTCTTACGGTTTTGTGAATTATACCTCAGGCTGTATGTACCCGGAGGCAATATATACGGTAGGGTCAAGCCCTAACTTTACTCATGGCTATTTCTTTGGCCAGGACCATACCACAGGTTCGGGTAATTTGCTTATTGTAAATGGTAGTGGTTCTCCAATTAGTGTATGGCAGGAAGTTTTTACCGTACAACCCAATACAACTTATTATTTCTCGGCTTGGGCGATGAGTCTCAATGATGCTGCTCCCTTCGCTCAATTGCAATTTGATATCAATGGTACAGGTATTGGAACAACAGCCGTGTTGCCTGCGGGACCTAATAGTACCAGTGCACCGTATACCTGGGTTCAATTTTACGGATCATGGACTTCAGGTGCGGGCGTTACAACTGCAACGGTTAGTATTATAGATTTACAAACAGCATTTGGAGGTAATGACTTTGGCCTGGATGATATTTCATTTGGTACTTTGACATCTTTCGTAAGTTTGTCGTCAGCGTCAGGTACTGATGCACAGACAGTTTGTAATAACAGTGCCATCACAAATATTTTGTATTCAATTGGTAGTGGTTCAGGTGGGCCTAGTGTAACGGGGTTGCCACCGGGTGTAAGTTATTCATTTAGCGGAACCAGTTTAACCATTAGTGGAACACCAACCAGTACCGGCACATATACTTACACAGTTACAACCAGTGCTTGTAACCCTGTAACAAAAACAGGTACAATCACAGTACAGAATGAAACGATCAGCTTTAGTTCCGCATCTGGAACCAATGCGCAAACCCCTTGCGTAAATACTGCGATAACAAATATTACCTATGCTATCGGCGGTATGGCCACAGGGGCTACTGTAACCGGTTTGCCTGCAGGTGTAACCGGGGCTTATAGTGCAGGTGTATTCACAATCAGTGGTACACCAACGGCGGCGGGTGTTGCAAGTTATACAGTAACCACTACTGGTCCGTGTGCGCATGTAACCGCAACGGGTACCATCAATGTAAGAAGACAAATCATCTCAAGAAGCTCAGCAGCGGGTACAAATGCACAAACACTTTGTGTAAATAATGCAATAACAAATATTACCTATGCAATTAGTGGTGTTGCCACTGGTGCTGGTGTAACCGGATTGCCGCCAGGTGTAACAGGATCGTATAGCAGTGGCGTATTTACCATCAGCGGTATACCAACTGTTGTTGGTGCATTCAGCTATACAGTAACTACAACCGGCCCTTGTACTTCGGTTTCTTCATCTGGTACCATTACAGTAAACGGCGCTACTGCTTCGCTTACTTCGGCTGTTGGTACTGATGCACAAACAATTTGCCCGGGATCTGCTATTACCGATATAACATATAATATTGGTGGTACAGCAACAGGTGCAGGAATTACCGGCCTTCCTGCGGGCGTAAGTGGTTCATACAATTTAGGCGTATTTACCATAACAGGGACACCAACCATTGCGGGCGTATATAATTACACAATAACAACTACCGGTGGTAGTTGCGGAACAACAACCGCTAACGGTTCTATAACTGTAACTGCTCAAACGATAACATTAACGTCTGCTGTAGGTACAAATGCACAAACCGTTTGTATCAATTCAGCATTAACAAATATAACTTATGCAGTCGGTGGCCTGGCAACGGGAGCGGGCGTAACGGGATTGCCGACAGGTGTATCTGGTTCATATAGTGCAGGTGCGTTTACCATAAGCGGAACACCTACTGCTACCGGCACATTCAGTTATACAGTAACTACTACCGGTACCTGTACGGTAGCCACTGCCTCAGGAACGATCACAGTAACCGCTAATAATTCGATTACTTTATCCTCAGCAGTAGGAACAAATGCACAGACAAGATGTATCAACACTGCCATCACCAATATCACTTACAACACGACAGGTGCGACAGGTGCAACCTTTAGCGGATTGCCAACAGGTGTGTCAGGAAGCTGGGCGGCAAATGTGGTAACGATAACGGGTACGCCATCTGTAGCCGGAGTAGCGAACTACACGGTAACCTTAACGGGTGGCTGTGGTAGCGTCACTGCCTCAGGAACAATCACCGTAACCGCTAATAATACGATTACTTTATCCTCGGCAGCAGGAACGGATGCACAAACGCAATGTATTAATTCAGCGATAGTAAATATAACCTACAATATCACAGGGTCGGCAACAGGTGCCTCAGTAAGTGGACTACCGACAGGCGTAACTGGCTCTTATAACGCCGGGGTATACACGATCAGTGGAACTCCAACAGTATCCGGTACTTATAATTACATCGTTACCACCACGGGTGGAAGTTGTACAGCAGTAACAGCAACAGGGTCTATAGTTGTTAGTCCGGCGGCAGCAGGCGGTACTATTGGCGACGCAGTAATTTGTTTTGCAGACAATGGTACGCTTACCCTTACCGGTAATGTTGGAGCAGTTACAAGATGGGAGACTTCCACAGATCTTTCCTCGTGGACAAATATTTCAAACACAACAAACTCACAAGCTTTCTCTGGTCTAACACAAACCACATGGTACAGGGCCCTGATACAGAGTGGTGCATGTTCTTCAACTGCTTATTCAAATATTGCTAAAGTAGGGATTCACAATTTATGGACAGGACAAACAAGTTCAGACTGGAACACTGGATCAAACTGGTCCGATGGCCTGGCACCAACCAGTTCTTGTCCGGATGTAACCATTCCATTGCTAACTGCACCTAACGTGTATCCGCAATTAACTTCAGGAGTGGCAACCATTAATAACCTGGTAATCTATCCTTCAGCTACTATGCAGATCTCCAATGCAACATTGCAGATCGCAGGAAGTATCACTAACTCGGGAACTTTGATCGCATCTAACGGTACCATTGAATTGAATGGCACAGCCGGCGCACAATCAGTTGCGGGAAGTGTTTTTGATCAGCACACAATCAAGAATCTGATTATCAGCAATAGCAATGGAGTAAGTTTCTCTGGCATTAATGATACGATGAGAATCACAGGCTTGTTAAGTTTTGGAACCAGCAATGCAATATTAAATACAAACGATAACCTTACAATAGCATCAAATGCTTCAGGTACTGCCAGTGTGGGAGATCTTACCAACGGCGGCATCTACAGCGGCAATAACATTATCGGCAATGCAACAGTAGAAAGGTATATTCCCTTACATCCTAAAGCATGGCAGTTCTTGGCTACCCCAACAAGCGGACAATCCATTAACAATGCATGGCAGGAAGGAAATACCACATTAGCGAATATCCGTTCGGGTTACGGAACAATCA
Source organism: Ferruginibacter sp. (assembly GCA_031411955.1). Lineage (GTDB taxonomy): Bacteria > Bacteroidota > Bacteroidia > Chitinophagales > Chitinophagaceae > Ferruginibacter. The sequence goes on along the minus strand of JANOCC010000031.1, from coordinate 21,468 downwards.
TCACCGGGCATATGGCGAATGCCGTAGCTATGGGATTTGATATTGCTACACCGGCAGGACCGAGTATGAAAGTTTACAACCCGGCCACCAACGGTTGGGATGGCGTTTCCAGCACAATGTTGCCAATTGCCAATAAGAAAGGTTATATGTTCTTTGTAAGGGGCGACCGCAGTGTAACTACGTTTGCTTCACCTGCCACATTTACCACACTTCGTACTACCGGTAAATTGTACACGATTGGCGCAGATGCTCCGGCATCTTCAACAGTTGCGGCAGGTAAACTTGAATCAATTGGAAACCCTTATGCTTCGGCTATCGATTTCAGGCTTATTACCAAACCAGCCGCTCCCGCAGTTGATGATGCGTTTTATGTTTGGGATCCGTTACTCACCAATAATTATAATGGGTTGGGCGGTTACCAAACAATCAGTGCAGCCAATGGCTGGAAACCAATTCCAGGAGGAACAGCTAACTATGATGCCAATATTCCAGCACCTTATATACAATCCGGGCAGGCTTTTTTCATGCACGCAACAGGCGCCGGTGGAACTATTTCTTTCTCGGAATCTAACAAAACAAATCAAACAGCTACCGTGAACAGAGAGTTGGTTTCAATGCCGCAAAGGCAATTTATGAGGGTGGAAATGTACAACGCTTCCAACATGTTGTCAGATGGAAACGTAGTAGCATTTGATGAGGCTTTCAGCAACGCGTATGATGCAAATGACGCATTAAAAGTTTCTAACACCGGTGAAAATTTCTCTATTGTTAGTAATGGCAAATTGCTGGCATTGGAAGCAAGAAGCCCCGTTGTTACAGAAGACACTGTATTTTATACATTTAGTAATATCCGCCGCCAGGCTTACAGGCTAAAATTTCAACCGGAGAATATTGCTGCTGGCGTTACCGCATACCTGGTAGATAAATTTACCAATAACAACACGGTAATCAGTTTAACAGACACCAGTTCTTACAACTTCAGCATTACAACAGACGCCGGAACCTGGGCTGCCGATCGTTTTAGCCTGGTATTTAAACAGGCTCCTCCAATGAGCTTTACTTCTGTAAACGCAGTAAGAAGCCAGGTTGATGGTCCGGTATCAGTGGACTGGTCTGTAAACCACGAAAGAGCAATTCAACACTATGAAGTGCAAAGAAGTGCAAATGGAACATTATTTTCAAACATTACTGTTGTTTTACCTACAGGTAATAATTGCAGTTCGCAAAATTACCAGGTTACAGATTTATCGCCATTGCGTGGAGCCAGCTACTATCGTATTAAAGCGCTTAAAAATGACGGAACCGGTTTATTCAGCAGCATAGTTAAGCTGATACCTGGTAAAGATATACTCGCTGGAAAAAATAACACCGATACTAAAGCAGCGTCCACTGAGGTAGCTGTGGAAGTAGTTAATATTTACCCGAACCCTGTTGTGAACAAAGTGTTGAACCTACAGTTTGTAAAACAAGTTGCCGGTAGCTACAATGTTGTAATATCCAACGAGATGGGAGAAGCCGTTCATAAATCTACTTTCCGGTTAAGTTCGGTTAACCAGGTGGAAACAATAAAGCTACCCAATACCATCGCCGCAGGCCATTACCAGGTAAATATTTCTGGTACAGGAAATACTAACATCATAAAACAAGTCGTTATACAATAGTACCCTTTTTACCTCTGCTTCGCAGAAAACCCAAACCCCAAAGGCGCCCCCAAGGCGTCTTTTTTTATTTTTGATAGTAAACCGGTAGCTTAAAAAGGGTTTTTCAACGCAGGTTTAAAACTTTTCCTATAGAAAATCGTACATTTTAATTACATTTACTTTATCCTGCATGTATTGAAAATGCAATTTGAAGGTAGTTTTTATCCAATATTTACAGAATTCCCGCTTTTTAATCTCCAATATATTCATTTGTACTAGCTTTTTTGTGATTTTTTGTTTTTGAATAGTGGCTGAGAACCTTAGCTGCCATAAAAAACAAAGGTCAATTAATGAACGTAAAGCTATTACCTGCTGTTGATCATTTAACTATTAATACATGAATACAATTAAAAGTAAGAAGATTTTTGTAAAGCCTTTTAAGATAGCGGCAGCTTTTTCACTTTTAAGCTTGATGTTGGTAGCATTATCCTCCAAGGCCCAGTTGGTTGCTACGGGTTATACCTGGTCGCAGTCTTTACAAACCTATAAATCGGATACCTCAACAACTTCTGTAACTCCGGCAAACATTTTCTCAACAGGCTGGGATGATAATACCTACACTACCTATAAATTTCCTTTCAACTTTACCTACAACGGTACTTTATATACTGGTGGAACTTCCACGATAGGAATAGATACAGACGGTTGGATGGCATTTAGCACTGCGGGAACAATTGCTATGACAGGCACAGGCGCCGGAGGTTCGTGGGTATCCATCTCAGACCATACTGGCGTTTACCTGAACGGCACTGCAAACAACAATGGTATTTGCGGGTTTAACAGTGATGTAGAAGATCAGTCGCAGGTAACTTTTACAGGAAATACGCTGAGTGGATCGGTAGTAGTTTCTTCTGTAACCGATTTCAGTAATTTAAGGGTAGGCACAAGGCTTTCCGGCACCGGAATTACCAATGGCACAATTGTTACAAAATTAAATCCAACTACTTCGTCTATAACTATTAGTGCGCCGGCAACTATTACGGGCACTGCCGCGGTATTAACTCCCTGGGGCAGTATTTATGCCTTCATTCGTGGTGTAGCACCTTACCGTCAATTTGTTGTTCAATGGACAAGGGTAACACGTTTCGGTACTGCAGGGGATGATTTTAGTTTCCAGATCGTATTAAACGAAGGTGGACTTGATCCTGTTTACCAAACTCTACAGGCGGTTTACGGCGATTGTAAAGCAACAAATCTTACAGCCCAAAATTCGCAGGTAGGATTAAGAGGAGCCAGCGCGGCAGATTTCAATGCCCGAAAAACGGCAACAAACTGGTCCACAACAGCAGCAGCAACTTTAAATACAGATGTTTGCGTGTTAACTCCTGCTATTTTTCCGGCAAGCGGATTAACTTATACCTGGTCGCCGGCATGTGGCGCTGTTCCTTCAAATGCTGCTGCTATCAGCGGGCCATTGAATGTTTGCCCCGGAACTTCTGTTGATTATTCAATCCCGGGTGTACCTGGGGCTATTTTTTATAACTGGACTTACACCGGAACCAATACAACATTGTCTGGTACAAGTACCTTACCGGTTAATACATTGATCTTCGCCAATACTGCAACGGGAGGAACTTTAACAGTTACCCCTGGCAACTTGTGTGGTACCAGTGCTTCTTCATCTGTTGTGATAGCGATGAACGGGCTGCCCTCAGCTTCTATCAGTTACCCGGCTTCATCGTATTGTACCAGTGCCGCGGCTGTTACGCCAACAATCACCGGTACGGCAGGTGGAACCTTTACAGCATTGCCAGTTGGGTTAACCATCAATCCCTCAACTGGGCAGGTTACACCGTTAACCAGCAGTGCCGGAAATTATGTTGTTACCTACACGTTTACCAGTGGCTGTACTGCTACGGCCACTACTAATATTACCATCAATGCTGGTCCGGCAATAGTTGCCACCGCAACACCCGCTGCTGTTTGTTCATCACCTAATTCTTCTCAGCTACAGGCTACCGTTCCCGTTAGCGGCTACTCGCTAAACAGTATTGCCTATGCCAGTTTAACCCCTTCGGCAGGATCCACTATTGTTTGGAATACCTATCAACTTGATGCTATTTCAGGATCTATTCCGATGCCATTCACCTTTAATTATTTTGGATCGGCAATAACCAATTTCTTTGTTTCTTCAGAGGGTTATATACAACTTCAAACAGGAACTGCTGTTGAATGGGTTCGACAAACTTTACCTAATGCAACTATTCCAAACAACATAGTTTGCCTGGCGTGGGACGATCTTATAGTTGATCCCGTTACTAATCCTGGTTCTTCTGTACGTTACTTTGTAAACGGCATTGCACCAAATAGAATATTGGTAATTGATTATATCAACCTCCGTTTCCTCGGTGGCACATCTGCTCAAAATATAACTGGCCAGCTAAGATTGTATGAAAGTGACAGTCATATTGAAATTGCAGCAGGAACTGTGAACGACAATGGAGCTGCCCGGAATAAAACGATGGGTATAGAAAACAGCACAGGAACAGCAGCAGTTACACCTCCTGGTAGAAATAATACTACATGGAATACTACTTCTGAAGCCTGGTCGTTTGTTCCTACCACCAATACATATTCCTATTTGTGGAGCCCTGCTACCTACCTCACTAACGCAGCCATTGCCAACCCGGTTGCTAATAACCTGGCAGCAACAACCAATTATACGGTAACGGTAACCAATACCAACACGGGTTGTTCGGGTACAGGTACTGCCACCGTTACGGTTACCGCTCCGCTCAATGGTACTTATACCGTTGGGGTGGGAGGGAATTACACTACACTAACGGCAGCGGTTAATGCTTATAATACGGCTTGTATCGGTGGGCCGGTTGTTTTTTCTTTGATAGACAATACTTATCCTTCGGAGACTTTTCCGATCGTAATTAACAGCAATGCGGCTGCAAGTGCAGTAAATACATTAACGATAAAACCAGCACTAACAAAATTGCCCGTAATTACCGGTAACAGTGCCGCGGGTATCATTAAATTAAATGGCGCAGACTGGGTAACTATTGATGGTTCTAATACCGTTGGAGGCATTACAAAAAACCTAACGTTGATCAATACCAGTACCAATACTTCAACGAGTAGTATCGTATGGCTCGCCAGTGTTGCCGCAGGTAACGGTGCTACTAACAATACGGTTAAGAATTGCAATTTTACCGGAAATTCGCCAACTACCACTTTCACTTCCCTTTTATCAAGCGGTGTGATTGCCGGCACTGTGGCCGAAGCAGCCAATAATAATAATACCTATACTAACAATTTTTTCATCAGAACTCAAACGGCTATCGCGGTTGTAGGACCTACTGGAAATGAAACAGGAACCGTGATAAACGATAACATTATCGGATCTGTCAATCCAACAGATAAGCTGGGCTGGTCGGGTATTGAAATCTACCAGCAAGCCAATTGTAAAGTAAAGAACAATACTATTTTTGGAATAAGCAGCAGCGATTTTTCAATTACTACCTCGGGAATTTCTGTGTATGGTACACAAAGTAATGATACCATCAGTAACAACAAGATCAGTGATATTAAACATACAAACAGCGGAGGATACGGTGCCAACGGAATTTACCTTGGAGCTTCTACAACCAGTTCCGATGTATTTGTATTCAATAATTTTATTTTCGATGTGGCGGGTTATGGATTTAATGATTTCAATTATTACGATAATGGTTATGGGCTGGTTATAGATTTTGGAGGCGGCTACAAGATCTATCACAATACGGTGCAGATGAATGGCAATGCCACCTCAACCGGTAATCACCGGTCTGCAGCGGTACTGGTATCCAATTTTGTAACAACAGCTTCCTCAGTTGATATGCGCAATAACATATTCGGGAATATACAAACAGTTGGAGGTGCAAATAGCCGGTATGCAATTTTATGTACAGCCGCAAACACTGTTTTTTCATTTAATGACAACAATGCTTATTACTCAACTGGTTCCACCTGGCTTTCCTGCAAAGGTTCCAATGCCACGCAAACAAATACAATTGCAGCATTAAGAACCAGCCTGGGCAGCAACCTGGCTTCGGTAGGATTAGTTTCGTCTCCTACCTATGTTGGTTCAACTGATTATCACCTGCAGTCTGTAGCAGCCAATAGTACAGTAAGCAATCTTGGTGTAGCCATTCCAACATTTACAGTTGATTTTGATGGAAATACCAGGAACGGTTACACGCCGGATATGGGTGCCGATGAATTTGTTATGCCAAATGCAGGATCATGGGTAGGGAGAAAATCTATAGATTGGCTTGATCCCATCAATTGGGAAGACAATGTAGTGCCAAACGGAACAACAGATGTTACTTTAACCGGCGGGTATGTAAACATGCCTACCATCGTTACTACCCAGGCTGTTCGTGGCCTTGCTATCAGCGCACCTGTGCCGGCAAATACACCACTATTAACGTTAACCAACAGTACACTGCAGATAAATGGTGCATTTACCCGCACTGCCGGAACAATTATTGCCAATACGGGCACAGTGGAAATGAACAGCACAACAGCTGCACAAAGTATTCCTGCAAATGTTTTTCAAAATAATAATCTTCTTAACCTTGTGATCGGCAATACCAATAATGTTACGGGAGTAACTATTGGAGGAACGCTTGATATTTACCGTTCGGTTACTTTTTCTGCCGGCGGGTTACGTTTAACAACCGGCGGTTTGTTAACTTTTAAATCTACTGCTACAGAAACAGCCTGGCTGGGTAATGTTACCGGAAAAACGATCACCGGCAATGCCACCATTGAACGGTATATTCCTACCGGAATCAATCATGGTAAATCATGGCAGTTACTGGCAGCTCCGGTGAGAGGTGCCCAGTCTGTTTTTGCATCCTGGCAGGAATTGAATGCGCCTTTGGCTAATGCCAGACCAGGATTCGGTACCACCATTTCCAGCGAAAAGGTAAACGCTACTGCACGTGGATATGATTTTTACACAGCGGCTGGTGGCCCTTCAATTAAAACGTATGATCCTGTTACCAATTTGTTTGTAGGAATAGATAACGGGGTTGCAAATACATCTGCTGTTGCAATTTCTAATCAAAAAGGTTACATGGTTTTTGTAAGAGGAGACAGGAGCGTACAAACCTTTGGAGCTGCCGCGGTTCCTACGGTGTTAAGAACGAACGGAGGATTATACACAGCCACAGCAGGACAATTGCCTCCGGTAACCACCGTGCTGGCGAATAAATTTGCTACTATCGGCAACCCATATCCGTCGGCCATTGATTTTACGTCAGTTACGAGGGCACCGGGAGTAGACGATGTTTTTTATTTATGGGATCCATTGCTGGCAGGAAGTTTTTCGCTGGGCGGATATCAAACCTTTAGCGCTGTAACCGGTTACCTTCCAACACCGGGAAGTGTTAATTATCCAGCAGCAGTTCCGATGACGAGGATCCAGTCTGGCCAGGCCTTTTATGTACATGGAACAGCCGGGGGAAATGTGAGCTTTACAGAAGCAGCAAAAGTGAGCGGCAGCCAGTTAGTACTGCGCCCCGGTGCTGCTGTGCAAAACAGGAAACTACTTGCTGCAAATCTTTATAAAATATCAACGCTTAATCTTGGAGCAATGGACGGAAATACAGTTGCATTTGATAAGGATTTTTCAAATTTATTTAACGGGCAGGATGCATTAAAAATTAATCATGCTGACGAAAATTTTGCTTTGAGCAGTAATCAACGGTTACTTTCAGTAGAAGCAAGGAAACCGGTTAAAAACAATGATACTATTTTCTATCATATCAGTAACCTGCGCCAGGAAGCTTACCAGTTCCGCTTTGGCCCACGTAATCTGCAGGCATCAAATTTGCATGCTTACCTGGTGGATGCTTACATGGGAACCATGACAGACATTAGCCTAACAGACAGCACCTTGTTTGATTTCACTGTTAATGCCGATGTTGCATCTGGTGCCAGTAGCCGTTTTTACCTTGTATTTAAAAAGCAGGAAGTGTTACCCGTAACCTTCACGCAAATTTCGGCTAAACGTAACACTGATGCAATGGTAAAAGTGGAATGGAAAGTGGAAAATGAATCCGGCATACAACTATACGAAGTGGAAAAAAGTGCCGATGGCAAAAAGTTCGTAAGATTTGATGACGTGAAACCTGCCAATACAATTGCTTATAACAGCCTGGACAAATCGCCTTTAGCCCTGGATAATTTTTACCGCGTTAAAGCCATCAGCAATAGTGGACTCATTCAATATAGTGCGGTAGTTAAAGTTGCAGCATTGCCTGTTTCTGCTGGTATTGCGGCTTATCCAAACCCTGTAACGGAAAAGATACTTAATGTTTCATTTAACAATCAGCCAGCGGGAACCTACCAGGTTCGGGTATTAAATAAAATGGGCCAACTTACACTAAGCAGGTCTGTTGAAATATCCGGTAACAATGTGATAGTAACGATTCCATTTACCAAAGATATTTCTACCGGCAGTTACCAGTTGATCATTTCCAATGAGGAAGGTTCTAAATTCACACAGCAGTTGATCATCAACTAAATTATTAATATGATTTGCTCTTTGCAAACTTTGGTGTAAGCTATTTTTATACGGAGGCCGTTTATGATCAAACAGTGCAGGTTAACAGGATTTTAGTGATCATTTATTATTATGGATTATATTGCCATCCGAAATTGATCAACAGGAAATGAAAAAGGTACTTTTAAAAATAATTCCACGTCCACTTTTAGTATTATATAGAAAGATAAGGTATCCGAATGGGCCGGTTAAGGGGCCACAATTTCTAGGGAAACCCGTGGAAGAGACATTTACTGCCATTTATAAATCAAATTTTTGGGGAAGTGAAGAAAGTATTTCCGGTGGTGGTTCTGTAACATCTCAAACCGAAACGATCGTTCGGGAAATTGGCCCCTTGCTTAAAAAAATGAATTTCTCCTCCGTACTCGATATTCCTTGTGGGGATTTTTTATGGATGAGAAAAGTTGATTTGTCATCAGTATCTTACCTGGGTGCAGACATAGTTAAAGATCTGATCAATAAGAATAAACAAAAATATTATTTAGAAGGAAAAGTTGATTTTATTAAGCTCAACCTGATAGAAGATAAACTACCTGTAAAAGATCTCGTTATAGTCCGCGACTGCCTTGTTCATCTTTCTTTTGAAAGTATTTTCCAGGCATTGAAGAATATTAAGTCGAGTGGCTGTAAATATCTATTAACAACCACTTTCCCGGAACATCATCAAAATGTTGATATCATAACAGGGCAGTGGAGAACCCTGGATCTAACAGCAGCACCATTTAATTTCCCCAAACCCGTTTATCTGATCAATGAAAATTGCACCGAGATGGACAACGCATTTACAGATAAATCTTTAGGACTTTGGTTAATCAAAGATTTGCCTGTTACTGCTGGTTAATAATATAGGAGCTCAACATCTTTAGCATTATTTTATCATCAACGGCAAATGAAAAGTATTTCTTTCTTTACCAATGATCGAAATAACATAGTTGCCTTTGGTAACTGTAGAAGGGATTCTGATTGTTTCGCTGTAATCGTAGTTTTGTATGATCAGTTTTTTAGCATATACCGGCTGCCCCATCATATTGTTGATTTGCAAATAATAGTCGCCCGGTGTAACTGATCTTAATTTAAGTTCGAACTTACTTTCTGTAACGGGATTAGGGAAAACTGTTACGGTGGTAGTTGTTTTTTGTCCCTCAATTTTTATGACACTGCTGTAGCTTGTTTCACCCGATTTATTTGTAGATCTTACCCGGTAAAAGTTAGTTTGGCGTGTAGCCTGTTGATCGATGAACTCATAATTTCCACCTGTTTCGTTTTTATATACAGGCAGCACAGTTTTCATATTTGTAAATACGATTCCATCAATACTTTTTTCTACATCGTATTTTTCAACGGCAATTTCCTGACTGATCTGCCAGTTTACAGCGTTTGATTTTTCAGAGATTAATGTTCCTGTGATGCTTTTGAAGTAAACAGGTAAAATAGCAGCAGCATTACGAAACAGTATCATCAACCTGTTTGATGCTCTGCTGGCAGGATCCGCAGTTACTTCCAAAGTAAAATGGCTACTGTCTGAAAAACTAATTGTTCGGGAGGAATTTAAAAACCTGTCGTATAATATGCAGCCAACGGTTTCGGTTTCGAGATTTTGTGGTACTATTTCTAACCGATATATCTGGGGTACCAGGTTGGCGATGTCAAAGTACAAAGTGTCGCCTGCTGTGATAGGCTGCCTTGCTTCAACAGCTAGTTTCCTGCTATCTCTTAGCAAGCCAAAATTTTCTCCGGGGTTCGTAATTTTTATCGCATCGTTTCCATCAACCCCATTAGAATAATTGGGTCCAAAAACAACCCTGTTTCCATCTGCAATGTTTCCATTGGCAGCAAATAAAAAACTGCTCAACATTTTTATTTCGGAAGATGTATTACCGGTATTAATTCTATTTATGTAATCCGGAGTGGAAAAACTGCAGAATATGATAATGATCGCTAAAGATGAAGGTAAATAATGGACTAAGTTTTTCACGATAATGGATATTTGAAATTTATAGACTGGTATTTATGGCGATATAAGTTTTGTATCTCAACAGTAGTAACTACATCAGAAATTTTAGCCTTATATGCCAATTAAGCATATAACGTAAAAATGATATTTTGCGTATGTTAGCAACTTTAAATTGCTGTAAGTAGAAAGAATATTTTGGAAAAGCTCGGAATCAATGTAAACAGCCGTTCAATGTAGGTAACAATTTTGGTGGAATAAAATCTGGTAGTAATGACACAATCTATAAAATTGGAAAGATGAAATTTTCGCTCTAAGTTATTGTAAATGATATAGTTATCATTTTAAGATATTATAATGCTGGTAAAAGTTTAGCAAGGCTTTAACGAGGGAAGCCCTTATTATTCAGTTTTAATCCTTGCATTCCTCAATTTTGTTTTTATCTTTGTAGTGCTTACACGTACAAACTCTGTAATCCACCTATCTTCCTGAATTTCCATCGCATTCCCAATGCTTCAATTCCTTAGAATACCCCCAAAGTTTTATTTGCAAATTATTATTGAGTCCTCCTGTGTATTTTGGCAGGTTTAACTTTACAAGTTTACTTAAATGATCGCATCATGTAAGTTTTGTGATAGAGGACGATACAATAAAAAAAACACCATGAAGAAAATTGTACCTATCTGTGATCTGGTTATTCCTGATAAATTTATTGGAAATGGGCACAAATTGATCATATTGATCTGTTGTGTTTTATTTTCCGGTTTATATAATAGTTCCTTCGCAAATCCTAAAAATGTAAAATATAATCCAGATGCAGTTACAATGGCAGGAACTTATACAGTTGGTCCGGGTGGAAATTACCTTACGTTAACTGCTGCTATAAATGATTTTAATACCCAGCCATTACTTGGCCCGGTAGTATTTTCCTTAATTAGTAACACGTATTCCGCTGGAGAAACATTTCCAATGGTTATTAATGTGAACACCGGTTCCAGTGCCATTAACACATTAACCATTAAACCTGCCGCCGGTATTAATGCCGCCATTTCGGGTACGGTTAACAATAATGCCATGTTTAGGGTGTTGGCAAGTTATGTGATAATAGATGGTTCCAACAATGGCACTAATAGCAGGAATTTAAGTTTTACAAATAATGGTAACACCTCAGCCAGAACAATCTTATTTGGTTCTACAGGCGTTTCACCGGTTACTAATTGCATCCTAAAAAATTGCAATGTATTGGGAGGAAGCAGTACGTCGAATGCAGTGGTACTGTCTGATGCTGCTGTAGTTAATTCGGCTGGTTATTTTAATAATATTACCGTTGAAAATAACCTGGTAAACAAAGCATTTTACGGTATTTATTGTAATGCAGTTGCAGCAACAGGTAATGGAAGTGGACTAATGATAAATTCAAATGAACTTACCAGCACAGGTTCTAATGCCATTCAGTTTGCAGGAATATTTGTACAGGGCGTAGATGGCGCTACAATTAAGTATAATAAGATCGGGAATTTTATCAGCACCGACGCAACAACTGATTGTGGGATCTGGATCTCAAATAATACTAAAAATGCTTTGGTGCTTAATAATACCATCACTAACTTAACCTATACCGGTGGGGCAGGATTTGGCTCCCGCGGAATTTATATCAGTACAGGTGTTACCAATTCTAATATTCGTGTGGCGGGAAATATGATTGCCAATATTACCGGAGATGGAGATGATTTTAATAATAGTGGCCTCACGTTAAATAATCCCTCAGGAATATTGATGGTTGGTCCGCAAACGGGTATACAGCTTTACCATAATTCAATTTTTATGGGTGGCGTATCGGGCTCCACCAATACACTTAATAAGGCCAATGCAATTGCTACCTGTATAAGGATTTACGGTTCAGGGACTGCAGATATCAGGAACAATATCATGGTGAATAATCTTGGATTGGCAGGTGCGTTAGGTTATGGAACAATTGCTTTGATGGCGTCTAACAGCAACGTTCAATTTACTGCGCTTAATTATAACGATTACCAGGTTACACCAACGGGAAGTGGGGTAGCAGCGTTTGGGATGATCAATAACATACCCCAGACTTCTCTTGCAGCCTGGAAAGCAGCTACAACAAAAGATGCGGCTTCTTTAAACGTGCCACCGGTTTTTGTATCTGCAACAAACCTTCACCTGGTGCCTTCATCAAATCCTCTGCTTTCAAATATTGCGGCTCCTATTGCAGGATTTAATGAAGATGATATAGATAATACTACACGCAACCCATTGATGAATGATATCGGCTGTGATGAATTTGTTTTGCCAAACTCGGCATATTGGGTTGGCAAAACGTCTGCAGAATGGTTAAACTCTTCCAATTGGGAAGCCAATGTAATACCAGATGGAAATACGGATGTGTTTGTAAGTGGCGGTTACAATTTTATGCCCGCAATAACAACTACACAGGCTATCAGGGCACTAAACATTACGGCACCATCTACAGCACCGATAATTACCATTAACAACGGTGTGCTGCAGATTTACGGCGTTATCAACAGAACAGGTGGAAGTATTGATGGGGGAAATGGAACAGTTGAAATGCTTGGATCTGTTGCACAAACAATTCCTGCTTCCCTATTCTTAAATAATAATTTAAAGAACCTGGTGATCGGCAACTCAGATGTAATATCTGGTGTAACGATTGGTGGCCCATTGGATATTTACCGGTCTCTCACTTTTAGTGCGGGAGGTTTAAAATTATCAACCAATAATAATCTTGTTTTTAAATCTACCGCATCTGAAACAGCCTGGCTGGGCGATGTAACCGGGAAAGTGATTACCGGAAATGTTACCGTAGAACGTTACCTGGCAACTGGAATTCCCGGTCCGGGCACTCATGGCAAATCATGGCAGCTACTATCCGTTCCTGTTAGTGGTTCGCAAACTGTAAAGGCCTCGTGGCAGGAGGGTGCAGTTGCTCCCAATGCAAATCCAAATAGTGGATATGGAATTCAGATAACAGGAGAAATGGCCGGAGCAACTACATTGGGTTTTGATGTATATACAGCTGCAGGCGCATCTATGAAAGTATATAATTCAGCTACAGACCAGTTTATAGGTATTACTAATACCAACACATTGCCCGTTTACAATCAGAAGGGTTACATGGTATTTGTTCGTGGAGACAGAAGCATTGTTAATTACAATCAGGCAGCCGTTCCAACTACAATAAGGGCAACAGGTAAATTGTTTACAACCGGAGCCGATCTGCCAGCTTCAACAAGCGTGAATGCAAATAAATTTGAATCAGTTGGTAATCCTTATGTTTCTGCTATTGATTTCAGCCTGCTTGGCAGAACAGGTTTGATTGATAATACTTTTTACGTATGGGACCCGTTATTGGCCAGCTTTGGAGGTTACCAAACGCTAAGTGCAACAAATGCCTGGATGCCGTTGCCGGGTGGTACTGCTAATTATCCCACGGGAATTCCGTCAAAAACAATTCAGTCTGGCCAGGCTTTCTTCGTTCATGCTACCGCTGGCTCAGGTACACTGTCATTTTCTGAAAATGCGAAAGTTGCCGGAAGTTTGAATCTATTTAGAAATAGTTCAGCAGGTGAAGGCCAGTTCATTCGTACAATATTGTATGTTGCAACAGACAGTTTGAAGATTGTGGATGCAAATAGTATCGCTTTTGGAAATGACTATTCAAATAATTATACAGGAGACGATGCTTTAAAGATCAATAATGGCTCAGCATTGTTTTCACTTTTTTGTGAAGATAAAATGCTGGCAGTAGAAGCCAGGCAGCCTGCATCAGACAATGATACCATTAATTATCATTTTAGCAATCTTCGTCAACAGGCATACCGGTTAGTATTGAAGGCTCAAAATTTTCCTGCCACAACACTTACCGCATTTTTTGGAGACCGCTTTCAAAACACTACCCGTATAATTGATCTGTCTATGGATAATTCAATTGAATTTACCATTACCGCTGAACAGGGTTCAGCAGCTTCAGATCGCTTTTACCTGGTATTTAAACAACTGCAGGTTGTACCGGTAAGTTTTACAGATGTTGCGGCTATCCGTAACCGGGAAAATAATGTTGATGTTACCTGGAAAACTGAAAACGAAGTAAATATTAATTATTACCAGGTTGAAAGAAGTACAGATAATAGAAATTTTATTTCTATCTATACTGTTACCGCAGCCGGAGAAACAGGCGGCAGCGCTGTTTATAATTTCCCAGATCCGCAGGTTTCACAAACAACTGATGTATTTTATAGGATTAAATCCGTTGACCTTGATGGAAAATTTCAATACAGCAAACAGGTAAAAGTTGCTGGAACTAAAATGGATGGTATTATAAGCGTGTATCCAAACCCGGTAGTTAATAAAACTGTTAATATTTCTTTCAAAGCACAGCCCGGGGGTTTGTATAAGATCAAACTTATAAATCAATTGGGGCAGGTTGTTTACAGCACTGATATCCAGGTAACAGGAAGCGTATTTGTAAAGCCATTGAATTTGAACCAGGATATTATTTCCGGACATTATTTATTATCAATAGAAAATGCTGCATCAGTAAAGAAAGTGGAGCAAATTTTTATTCCTTAAATTTTTTAAAATAGTTCTCGAAGAATCACAGTTACTTTTAATATCCAACATTAACTGTTTCATTAGAAAATGTTTTTTCATTTCGAATTGTTCATAAAGCAGGGAGGTGCCGTACGGTACCTCTTTTTTATTTCAATATTAAAAAATATTTAATACGAGTGGATCATTAATGCTTCGGATTTTTCCAAATGAGAATGAAAAGGGAATGGTAATTGTTGGCACTGATAGTAATGTAATCAAGGAGAAATGTTAAATTATTATATTATGATGATAACACAATCCTAATAAAGGCACTGTAATCATGTTGTAAAAACTTAAGTGACAACGTTGTTGATAAATTGATAATTAATTAACCTTATTTGTAACATCGCACAGGTATTAAAAGGTAATTTTGCCGCCGATCCAATCCCTTTAAAATCCGCTAACACAATTGTTTACGTACACAGCTATTTAACAGAAATAGATCAAATATCTATCATGAATCAAATTTACATCGCTACACCTGAAAATGGAAGAATGAGATTTTTTAAGGGAAGCATATTGCTTTTGATCTTTTCTTTTTTAATAAGTTTTGGTTTAAAGGCACAAATATACCAGGAGAACTTTGGTACCAGCCTTATTAGTGTTCATCCTTATACACCTGTGGCAGGAACTTATACCAGCAATGCAAACCTGGGAAGTTTTTTGTGGGCAAATAGCACAGGTGCATGGATAAGTTTTACGGGAAGTGCGGGGCAGGCAATTTCGTTGAATAATTCCGGTGGCACCCCCACGATTACTTTCAGTTTTGCGGTAGCACCTGGCTATGAAGCGTCTATATCCAGCTTCAGTTTCTGGCGTCAGCGGAGCACTACCGGGGCGCAAAATTGGTCCATGACAATTAATGGATCTGCGGTAGGTGCCGGAACTGTTGCTACCTCTGGTGCGGGAACCGGAAATATTGCTGTATCAACTGCCAATAATTTAACCGGCACAGTAACAATTGTTTTATCTCTTTCGGGCGCTACAGGAACCGGAACATTCAGATTAGATGATTTTACCTTAAATGGAACCGTGGTACCAGCAGCAACATTATCTGCCACTGCGGTTACAGATTTTGGCAATGTATGCACATCAACAGTGCCGGGCGTAAATACCTTTGATATCACCGGTACAAGTTTAACAGTTGCCAATGTAACTGTTGGGCCGCTGGCGGGATTTGCTTTTTCCAGTGATAACCTCACATTTAATAATTCATTGAGCCTTACTCAATCCGGGGGAGCATATGCGCAAACAATTTATGTAAGGTTTTCTCCTATAGCTGTTCAGGCCTATGATGGAAATATTCCGGTCGGTGGAGGAGGTGCCGGCGGTATAACGGTGCCGGTTACCGGAAGTGGTGTAAACACAAGCCCTTCTGTGAATAGTGGAACTGTTACCGCAACCACAACAAATTCTGCCACAATTAATGCAAGCATTACCTCCACAGGATGTACAGCAATTACAGGATATGGAATTGAATACAGCACGGTTCCAGGTTTTGCAAATGGTACAGGCACTCCGGTAGCGGGCGGAGCTTTAACCGCAGGAAATTATTCTACGGGTTTGTTGGCACTGGCACCTCCGGGGCAAATATTTTATTTTCATACTTATGCAACAAATGCTGGTGGTACAACTTATGGCAATGAGAATACTTTTACTTTAGCTTCTGTTACGCCAACGCTTTCTGTTCCCCCTGCAGGAGCAGGTTCACTGGCGGCATTTGGCAGTACATGTGTAAATACTTCTGTTATAAATTCATTCAATTTATCCGGTAGTGTTTTAAACGGAAGCAATATTGTTATTGGGCCTCTCAGCAATTATACATTTTCCACCAGCATTGCAGGAATATATAGCAACACAATTACTTTAGTTAACGGTGGTTCGGGATATAGCTACACGGGTGGCGTTTTATCAGGTTGTACAATCTATGTAAAGTTTATACCAACATTGGTACAATCTTACAACGGAAATATTACCATCAGTGGTGGTGGAGCCACTTCTATTAGTGTGCCCGTAACCGGTAGTGGTATTAATACGGCATCAACCGTTGTTACAAATGCAGCACTTTATATCACCACAAGCACAGCTACATTGCCTGGAACCATATCTTCTGCAGGTTGCGGAATTACGCTGGGTTATGGTATTGAATATAGCACAGCTCCTTTTGCTCCTGGTGCAGGAACGGTTGTGCCAGCCGGCAATTTATCCGGAGGCAATTTCTCAATAAATTTATCTGCCTTAGCGGCATCTACTCCTTACTATTATTATGCTTATAGTGTAAATGCTGCAGGCACCAGTTATGGAGCCATTAGCAACTTTTCTACTTTTGGATTGCCAACAAAGCTGGTAATAATTGCGGTAAACCCGGCTTCGCCAACAGCCCTTACACCCTTTAGCGTTACAGTACAGGCACAGGATAATTTGAATAATCCGGTAGATGTTATTTCCAATACCGACATAAGTTTTGCCCAGGCAGCGGGAACGGGTATTTTTAGTTTTCCCAATGCACCATTAGCTGCAGGAACTATTCCTGCCAATGCAAATACGATAACAATCACAGACCTTGCGTATGATATTGTAGAAAACAATGTGGGGATCAATGCAACAGCGGTTACCGGCATGACTGGCCTTAGTACCAGTATAAATAGAATTTTTAATGTTATTGCTTACGTTGGGCCAACAACTTTCATTTGGAAAACACCGAGCGCATCGGCCTGGCTAACCGGCAGCAACTGGAATACGGGAACATCGCCGGGTACTTCTACACCAGGGCTTAATCAGCACCTTGCATCTTTTACCAACCTCGCCAATGCAGATCTTAATGCAGTTGGAAGTGTCGGTATCAATATGAACAGTGTTGGCGGAGCATACGATCTGGGAGCTATTTATTTTGCGGAAACTTATGGATTTAATCATACAAATAACCTGGTTGCAATTGGTAATTCCAGTACAACTATTTCCGGCACTTTATCATTATGGGGGGCGGCATTGGCAAATGCAGGCGGAATCAGCGGAAATAATTACGCCAATCTACTCATAGCAAATTATATGAATACTGCTAATACTACCGTATTGGAAGTAAAGAATGCTATAGGTTCAGGGAATAAAAACCTAACACTAAGGATTGCAGCGGCAGGGTCGATAGTTGCCGGGCCCGGTAGAACGATCAATATTAATACCTTACTTACTGGAACGCCTAATCTTACTTTTACCGGAGGTGGAAATTTTTCTTTAGCTCCGTCCGGAGCTGCTGCAGTTAATACTTTTTCAGGCGCCATTACAGTTGCCAATGGTATTTTAGTAACTGGTAACGCAGGAGCATTCAGCACTGCTTCGCCCAATGTGGTAACGCTTGGCAGCAGTGCCGCTAATGCAGGTGTATTAAGATTGAATGGCCAGTCGGTTACAATTGGCGGACTTAATTCTGCAGGCACGGCTGGAAATGCAAATATTGTGGATAATGGAAATGCAGCAGCTACACTTACGATCAATAATTCTGCCGCTTATATATTCAGAGGTGCGTTGAAGAATGGAAGTACAGGTATACTCAGCCTGGTTAAAAATGGTGTGGGAAATTTAAATTTTCAGGGATTGAATACGTTAACCGGTACAATTACTGTAAACAACGGAGCGCTGATTTTAGCACGTGCAGGAGGAAGTACACTTCCGGTAAGCAGTGTGGTACAGGTAAACGGAGCCGGTATACTTCAGGTAAGTACCGACCAGGTTATAAAGGATATTAGTTTGGCAACAGGTGGAACACTTAGGGTAGATGCAGGCGTAACGTTAACGATTACCGGCAATTATAATGCAGCTGTTTGCAGCATAATTAACAACGGCACCATCGTATTACAAGGAACTGTTCTTCAGTCTTTTCCCGGTACGGTGGCTTCAGTAAATTCCATGAATAACTTAACAGTAAATAATGCTTTTGGAGTAAACCTGAATAATTCGCTGAATATTGCAGGAACCTTACAATTGTCGGCTGGAGCATTCACCGTGGGCCCTTATACGCTTACGATAAATAATCCCATAACAGGAACGCTTACAAATTTTTCTGCTAACAACACATCATCTATTGTGGTTGCAGGAACTGCAGCTGCTGTTAATATACCAGCGGTAGTTACGCAGTTAAGGAGCCTTAGCATAACAAATACAACAGGATCAGTGCTACAGGGAAATCTGAACGTCTCTACCAGCCTGCTGATCACCGCAGGTACTTTATCAGATGATACCTTTGTGTTAAATGGGCCAGCTAACGTTACCATGACAGGGGGCACGCTGAACCTTGAGCAAAATACAGCATTGCTTCCCGGATTAACAGGAGTGTATGTACTTAGCGGAGGCACCGTGCTGTTTAACGGTGTAGGTGTAGGAACCGATGCTCAAATTGTTAGGCCGGTTAATTATTTCAACCTTTCATCAGCATCTACCGGCGACCGTGTGTTAAGTGCAACAGGAATTATTGGAGTTGGAAATACCTTCGTTCCAAATCTCCCTAATAATCTATATACTGTTACAAATAGCACCGTAGATTATAATAAAGCCAGTGCTCAAAATATTGCCGGCTTTGGCTATTATAATATCACAGTTTCCGGAGCCGGGGGAGTAGCAAAAACCCTTGCAGGTAATATTGATGTACAGGGAACACTTACGATCTCCAGCAATACAATTTTAGGCCTTGCTAATTTTAATACAACATTAAAATCTAACGCCACTAATAGCGCTAATGTGGCAGTGATCAATACCCCGAACAGCATCACTTACGGAACAGGAAAGTTTATAGTGGAACGATTTATCCCTACGGGTATTTCTCATGGTAAATCCTGGCAGCTATTATCCGTTCCGGTTAGTGGCACACAATCTGTAAAAGCCACCTGGCAGGAAAATAATATGCCATTGGTTGCAGGTGCTGCCGGGTTTGGTACAACTATCTCCAGTGAAAGGGCTGGCGCAGTTGCAAGAGGATATGATTTTTACACTCCTGTCGCTCCGTCCATTAAAACTTATAATGCAGTAACAGGAGCATGGGTTGGCATTGATGATGGCGTTACAAATACTGCATCTCTGGCTATAGCTAACAAGAAGGGATACATGTTATTCGTTCGGGGCGACAGAAGTGTCCAGACTTCTGCCGGTGCTGCCAATATTACTACTTTGCGTACCTCCGGCAGATTATTTGCACCAGGTACAGATGCCCCGCCCTCAAGTGCTGTAGCAGCAGGTAAATTTGAAACCATAGGAAATCCTTATGCCTCTGCAATTGATTATATCAATGTGCAGTCGGTCTCGCCAGGAATTGATAGCAAGTATTATGTATGGGATCCTTTATTGCCCGGAACTAATGGTTTGGGTTTTGGTGGGTACCAACTGTTAAGCAGCTCAAATTTATGGAAACCAATTCCCGGAGGAACGCTGAACTATCCTACCGGTATAGCATACACGAAAATTCAATCGGGGCAGGCATTTTTTGTTTTCTCTACCGGTGGAGGAACCGTAAATTTTGCAGAGAACCAAAAAGTATCCGGAAGCAGCCTGCTTTTCAGGCAAGTGCAGCAGCAACATAATGCAGGCTTTTTGCGGGCATGGCTCAAAGGAGCTTCTAACGCTACCATGGCGGATGGGAATGTAGTAACATTTAGCAATGATTATCAAAATAGTTTTGATGCAGATGATGCTTTAAAATTAAATAATGGCACAGAGAGTTTTGGAATCAATTCCAATTCCAGAACGCTGGCATTGGAAGCCCGCAGCCCGGTGTTGGTGAGGGATACCGTTTTTTATAATATTGACAACCTTTCAGTAAAAGAATACCAGATCGTATTTGAACCAGAGAACATGAATACCAACGGGCTATCAGCTTATCTTGTTGATAGGTATCTTGCTACCTCTACAAACATTGATCTTACAACTGGTACCATTGTAAATTTTATCATCAGCAACGATCCGTTGTCGAAGCAGAAAGAAAGATTTTATATCGTATTTAAGCAAGTATCAGCCCCGGTTCCGGTAACATTTGTTCAGGTCGCAGCAAAAAGAAATGATGCAGAAACTATTGAAGTTAATTGGTCTGTTGAAAACGAAGTTAACCTGGAGGCGTACCAGGTAGAGAAAGGCGGGGATGGAAGAAATTTTACAAGTGTTTATGAACATAGGTCAGTTTCAAATAATGGCCAACATGCAGCATATAATTTTACAGATACGCAATCTTCCACAACAGGAGTTTTCTACCGTATTAAAGCGATCAATAGTAACGGCCAGGTTCAGTATAGCAATATTGTAGAAGTTGAAGAATCGAAGTCGAACGACGGTATCAGTATTTTTCCTAATCCGGTGGAAGATAAAACTGTACATGTAAAAATGGTTGGGCAAGCACCAGGAAGATATGAATTTCAATTGGTAAACAGCATTGGACAGGTTATTTACAAAGGAGCCACCGTATTGCAAAATGAAAATTTCAGCTTCTACATAAAATTAGGATCTCAGGTAAAGAAAGGTATATACAAGTTGAACATTAATGGGGGTGATATGAAGACAAGCAGGCAGGTATTTGTACAATAGAAATGGCCAGTTTTCATTTTTAAAGAAAAGAGGTTAGCGGTTTTACCTTTAGAGCACCAATA
>JANOCC010000030.1:0-90889 GCA_031411955.1 Ferruginibacter sp. | reverse complement strand
AATCGATCTCCATATTAAATAATAAAATGATTTACATAAAAGCTTCTTTTATATAACTTAATTTTGTATTATTGCAATCTCCTATATTCTAAAGCCTTAGGCTTCTATTAACCATCTTGTCCAATTCCTTTTGTATTACTTCCCCAGAGAGTTAACATACATATTTCAAGTTGAATAAAATTAAAAATGTCGATTATTGTTTATATGTTGTTTTGCGTATAGATACTTTTTAGATATTGACTACTTATTGCATTGACAAGAATGAGTGGCAGTTTATTGATCGCAAGAGGCAGAATGAAGAATTTATCCTGATTTGCACAATTTATCCGGTAATAAGATATAAAAATTAATAAATATGGTGAAAATGTGAAGGACATATTAATTTGGAAACGCGAATTTTAGCTTTCCAAAAGTCCTCTTAAATAACCAGGATTATAATAGTTCCATATATCCTCTTAAAGCATTTGGCTATGTTGTGATGTTTACAACATATTAATGCTGTTTAAAACTGCCCCAGGTTAACCCTTTTTAGCAACTGATTTTTTTTGACCTATCAAACCTAACTAACATGAACCTGTTTACTCGCCTTTCCAAACGCTCGTTTGCTGATTTTAATAATAGGAATATGGCAAAAATGCCCATAGTATGTTTTATGCTATTAATCGGCTTGCTGTTGATCAACCCAGGACAGGCAAAAGCCCAGTCAACAGGTGATTACCGTACAAGTGGTACCGGTACTTTTGAAAATGCGTTGAATTGGGAAAGATATAATGGAACGGCTTGGGTAGGTGCATCTGTCGCTCCAGACGCTACGTCGGGAGTAATCACGATATTAAACACACATACGGTTACTGTCAACGCATCCCGTACACTTGATCAGGTAGTAGTTAATAATGGTGGCGGGCTTTACGCTCAAAATTCTGTATTAACTATAGCCGACGGACCCGGTGATGATTTGGTTAATAACGGAACTTGTTTCTGGTCTAGCACTGCTACTTTCAGTGTTGCAAGCGGAGCAGTTGTTAACGGATCTGGATCAATAATGGAGGCGGATGGCAACGTTACCAATAATGGTACTATTGATCGTGAAATTATAATGTGGGGAGCAACTCCGCAAACCCTCAGCGGAACCGGAACCATCAGATCATTATCGATGAATAATGCTGCAGGAGTTGTTCTGGGAGGAAACCAAACAGTAACTAATCTCTTAAATTTCAATAACGGTAATATTACAACCGGCGTTAACAAATTAATATATGCCAGTACAGCAGGAGCTATTCAAAATAATTCCGGTACAAACTGGTACGTTATCGGAAACCTCCAAATGAATTTTCCATCAGGTACTGGTACCAAAACATACCGCGTTGGTGACGCTCTTGGATACAGGCCTGTAGATGTTACCGTTTTCAATTCTTTGGCAAACGGTGGCGTTACTGTTTCCACTACAAATCCTGACCATCCAAATATTGCTACATCTGGTATTATTCCCGCCAGAAGTGTAAATAGATACTGGAATGTAGAAGTAGCAGTAGGAAATACAGATGTATGGACTACTTTTAACTGGACAGCAGCTGACCAGGATGCTGGTGTAAACACAGGCATTTTTATTGCCCGGGAATTTAACGGCGGAAGCTGGACTAGCCCAAGTATTATCAACCAAACCTCCACCTCTATGAGGTTGAGAACCACAACATCCGGATCATCTGACTTCCAGATTGGAGAAAGCAGTATTGACCCATCTGCTACACTTGATGATTACAGAAGCCCGGTTTCCGGCGTAAATAATTGGGATAATATTGCTACCTGGGAGCGTTATAATGGCATAGCATGGGTACCAGCCACACAGGTTCCTACGGCAGCAATTGCTAATAAAATTACGATCAGATCAGGCGGATATGTATCCAATGGTTCTTCCGGAATAAATGCAGATCAGCTCGTAATTGAAGCTAATGCAACCCTTTTTATTGCCGAGGCACCTTTTTTTCAGATAGAAAATTCACCTGTTGTAGGAGAAGACCTTTTATGCTACGGCACCCTTACCATTGCGGATGTTAATATGGCCTTAAGTGAAAATGCCCAGGTATCGGTGTTAAGTGGCGGTACATTCAATTTCAATACTTTCGGACGTATATCCGGCCAGGGGAATAATACCATTCGTATCAACGGCACGGGCGTGTTTAATATCGATAACAGCGGTGATCCGCTGTATTTTGAAGGTATTACAATTGAAAATGATGCAACCATCAACTGGACAGGTTCTACCGGCGGAATAATATTTGAAGGGCAGGGAACCAAAATTAGCAATAATGTTTCAAGCCAGTTTAACTGGAGCTCTAACGGAAAGATCAGCCTGAACGGCGGAAATAATGAGTTTAGGAATTTTTCAACTGTAACCATCACCGGTGCAGGCGGTTTTGAATCTTTAAGTGGCGTAAATCCTGTTGTAGAAAATGAAGCAGGTGGTATTATTAATATTGCTGCTACAGGGCGCACTGTTACAGTTGGTACCGATGTTCAGTTCAGCAACCTTGGCATCGTAAGGTTGCAGGAAGTGCAGGACGGAACTACCCTAAACATTAATAACGGAACCGGCACTCATTCCGGTGTTTATAATATTGAACCAACTGCAACACTTTCGGGGTCATCCACGTTAAATTACACGGGAACTAACTTTACCAACAATGGAACCGTATCACTTGACCTTACATTCGGAGGTTCAGGCAACCAGTCAATTTCTGGTACCGGCAGCATCGGAAACTTAACGATCGATAACCCCAATGGAATAACAGTAACGAATACCGGTTCCGCACAAACGATTACCAACGAATTGACCCTGAACAATGGAATAATCACAACAGGCGATAATAAAATTGTGTTAGGCGATTTTACCACGGTTAACGGTGGCAGTAACAATTCTCATGTAAACGGGAATGTTCAACAGCAGTTTAGCAATGCCAGTGGAGGATCAAAATTATTGCCCATAGGAGATGGAACCTTTTATGCGCCACTCCTGATTGGTCCAAGTATAAATATTGGAGGCGATGGAGCGCTTACGGCTTATACTACCGGTGGCGACCATCCGAATATTATCAATTCCGGAATCGATGGAGGTAAAACAGTAAACAGGACCTGGACGGTAACAAACAATAGTCTTAACTTCTCAGAATGCGATGTTACTTTTAACTGGGACCCTACAGAGGTCGATAACGGCGCTACGCAGTCAAATTTTATTCTTGCAAAATTAGATAACGGAACCTGGACAATACCTGCAGCGGTTATTCCAAGTTCTAACTCATTGTACGTGGGCAACCTTACCTCTTTCAGCGAATTTCAGATAGGAGAAGCAGTGGCTTGTGTACCTACAGGCGACTACCGTAGTGCGGGCGACGGTCTTTGGAGTGATCCTGCAACCTGGGAATATTATAACGGCTGTAGCTGGCAACCAGCGCTGCAGGTTCCAAATGAAAATGATAACATTATTACTATTATTGACGGGCATACCGTTACGGTTAGTGGCGGAGGTACGGTTACAGCCGATCAGCTTGTTGTGGAAAACGGGGCAACATTGTTTGTTACAGGGCCGGGCCTCGTTGTAAATGATGGCCCAGGTACCGACCTGGACGTTTCCGGTACAGTGGTAGTTGACAACGGCAGCATCTCAGGTGCGGGATCTATGGTTATTAATACCAACGGGGTTTTGAATGAAGGAAATAATACTGAAAACGGCGCAACAGTAGACCTTGCAACTACAAATAACGGAACCGTAAATTTTGAAAACTCCGCCCTTGTAGCAGGTACCAACGTTAACTACAACATCGGCAGTTTTACAAATAACAGGTTTGTAAATTTCAAATTTCATGATGGTATCAACCAGGTCAATATTAATGGAAGCAATACTTTTTTGAATACGCTTCTTGGTTCAATTAACAATGTCTTTGACGCCGCCGCTCCATCGGTAAGAGTTACAATATTTCAAATGCCATCGTTCATAAATGATGGTTTCTTCATCGACAGCAGCGGCACCGCTTATTTTTTCACCCAACTAAGTCATACTCACTCCGGAATATTCCGTGGTATCGATGCAAGTTGTGCCTTGACCTTTGGAATTACCAGTCCCGGAGTGGAAACTTTTGATGGGGAATCGCAGATAGATATGCCCGGTGGAAGTATCGCCTTCAGCCAGGGATCATTCGATTTACAGGGAATTATCCCAGCTGCACAATTCTTTGTTGTAAACCCCGGTGTAACCTTAACAGGTACTACGGATCTTTCTTT
Source organism: Ferruginibacter sp. (assembly GCA_031411955.1). GTDB lineage: Bacteria > Bacteroidota > Bacteroidia > Chitinophagales > Chitinophagaceae > Ferruginibacter. The sequence continues at coordinate 86,614 of JANOCC010000030.1, read as the reverse complement.
TTCAGGGTTTAGATTAAATAACAACGGTACGATCGATCTTCCTAATGTCACTTTTAATGGATCTACTCAACAGGAAATCTTAGGAGATGGCAACGGAACTTTTAAAAAATTGACAATAAATAATGCAGCAGGTGTAGCGCTTGCGCTCAATGGATCTTCTTTCATTGGACAGCAAGCCATTACTGAGGAACTTGAGTTAATTAGCGGAAAACTTACTACCAACAGTAGCCTGGTGTCGATTGCCAGCGGCGCCTTCATCACAGGAGGTTCAGCTTCTTCTTATATTGCAGGTACGCTACAACGTTATTTTGCTGCCTCAGGGCCTCTTACCTATCCAATCGGCGATGGCACAAATTATACCCCCATCAGTTTTAATCCTTCAATCACAACCCCAGGTTCATTTACTGCAAGGACGGACGTGGGTGATCACCCGAACGTTAATAGCTCGGGCATAGACGCAAGTAAAAGTGTCAACAGAAATTGGAATATTTCACCAGTTGGCGGAGTTGGATTTACTAATTATGGCATTACATTCAACTGGGTACCAGGCGATGTTGATAACGGCGCAAATCCTTTGCTGTTTACTACTTCAAAGTATGATAATCCGGATTGGCAATTGTTATCATCTTCCGCACAAACTGCTACTTCTCTCGAGGCCTTTTATCCAGGGATAACCTTAAGCGACTTCCAGGTGGGAGAACCAGCCTGTATTGTAAATATTCCTGATCCTGCTTTCAAAAGTTATCTTATAAACAGTTCCATCAATACCAACGACGACAGTGAAATACAATGTGATGAGGCTATTGCTTTTAACGGAACAATTGATGTATCTAACAGGGGCATTAGTGATCTCACCGGTATTGAAGCATTTACTTCATTAACCGTTTTAGTTTGTACCGGCAATTCAATTAGCTCCTTAAATCTTAGCAGTAACACACAACTGGTTACTTTATTCTGTAATCAGAATGCTTTAACCAGCCTGGATGTAAGCGGTCATACCACACTTCAAACGCTTTACTGCAGCCTTAATGCGCTTGAAAGCCTTAATGTTACAGGCTGTATTAATTTAACTATACTGAACGGTGGAGGAAACCAGTTGACAAGCCTGGATCTGTCAACCAATTTGCAGCTTGCCACATTGTCAATAGGGTCAAACCAAATTTCAGATTTGAATATTACCGGTATTACAACTTTAACCTTTTTTGAAGCTGCCTTAAATTTGTTTCCAAGTCTTGATGTTTCTGCCAATACTGGCCTAACCTATTTTAATTGTGCAGCAAATGCTTTGACCAGCCTAAATATGCAGAATGGCAACAATGCTAATATCACATATTTTAATGCGGTTCAAAACAACTCTCTTACTTGCATACAGGTAGATAACGTAGCTAATGCAAATGGATATGCAGGCTGGACTAAAGATGTTGGTGCAACATATAGTACTGTTTGTCCGCTTGTATGTACTGTAAACATTCCCGATGCAAACTTTAAATCAGCATTATTAAATCTAAATCCAGGAATTGACCAGAACGATAATGGTGAAGTTGAATGTACAGAAGCTGCAGCATATAACGGTTCCATTAATGTTTCCAACAGCAATATAAATGACTTAACCGGTATTGAAGCTTTTACCAATATTACCTCATTAGATTGTTCTACTAATAACCTTACAAGTCTTAATGTAAGTACCAACGTAAACCTGCAGACACTTAATTGTGTGGTAAATAGTATCAACAATTTAAACTTTACTCCAAATGCAGCCTTACAAGTGCTGTGGATAGGTAATAATCAAATTTCAGGAGCGCTTGATCTGTCGGCCTGCACCAATCTATCCGATTTAAATGCAGCTAATAATTTGTTGACTGGCCTGATTCTTCCAGTAACAAATACACTAACAACGCTACAATGCCAGGGCAACGCCATTAATGCTTTGAATACAAGTGGTAATGCTGGTTTGATCAATTTGTATTGCAGCACTAATCAAATTGCAGTGCTCGATCTAAGTGCAAATACTGCGCTGATCAATATTGCCTGTAATTCAAATTTATTAACCAGTTTAAATGTTCAGAATGGCAATAATGGTAATATAAGTTCATTGAATGCAACCAGTAATTCTGCGTTAAGCTGTATCCAGGTAGATAATGTTGCCAATGCAAACGGTTATGCCGGATGGCAAAAAGATGCTGCTGCAAATTACAGCACAAACTGTTTATTGGTAACACCGGCAGTTGCATTAAATTTTGATGGTGTGGATGACCAGGTTTCAATTACAAATACAGGTGGTATAAGCCTTGCCAATAGATCATTCACTGTTCAAATGTGGCTAAAAAGAAATTCAACAAATACTTATGATGTTGCTTTCTCTCAGGGTTCTGCCGGAGCAGATAATCAACTATTACATATTGGCTTCTCAAGAGACGATGAATTTATTTTTAATTTCTTTGGTGGCCCTAATGATCTTGAAATACCTATCACCAATGATGCTAACTGGCACCAATGGACTTGTACCTACGACGATGTAAGCAAAGAAAGAAAAGTTTACAGAGACGGTATTCTGATAGGGCAGCTTACCACTGCTGCCGGTTTTATAGGCGACGGTGCAACACGGCTCGGAACCAATGCATACATCGGCGATGAATACGATGGCAGTATCGATGAAGTGAGAATATGGGATCGTGCCCTTTGCGAAAATGAAATTACCAGCTATCAAAGTTGTGAAATTACTGCGCCTCGGGTTGGTTTATTAGCAACTTATAACTTTAACCAGGGCATTGATGGTGCGGATAATTCAACTATCACCACCCTTACTGATTCCTCAGGTAACGGTAACGATGGAACGCTTTTTGGATTTGCTTTGTCAGGTAATACCTCTAATTGGGTTGCAGATGCTGGTGCAACTACCGGGTTAAGCTGCACCAACTTACCTACCACAACTTATTATCGTGATGCTGATTTTGATGGATTTGGAAATGGGGAGATCACTACCATAGGTTCTGTTTCATGTATTCCTTTCGGCTATACAGATAACAGCAATGATTGTAATGATAGCAACGATCAGGTAAATCCGCTTACCACCTGGTACCAGGACAATGATGAAGACGGTTTTGGAAGCGAATTAGTAACCATACAGCAGTGTACGCAACCAGGCGGTTATATATTACAGAGGGGAGATTGCGATGATAACAATGCACAAATTAATCCACTGGCAGTTGATCTGTGCGATGGAATAGATAATAATTGTAATGGTATCCTGGATGACAACAATGCGTTGGATTTTGATGGGGTAGACGATTATGTGCAGATGAACGACGTTAATTTAGGAACCTCTGATTTTACCGTGGAAGCCTGGGTGAAACCTGATAATAACAATACATCCTATATTATTTCAAACAGAACATTTGAATTTAATGCACCGGGCAACTGGTGGAAACTGGGCCTCGGAAATGGCAAAGTTGAATTTGAAATGGCCGATGCCGGGCAGGTAAATTCACGCCGCTTTATTCCCGGCAATGCAGCTGTTGTACCTAACCAATGGTCGCATATTGCCGTAACCAGAGCCGGTTCAGTTATCAGCCTTTATGTAAATGGTGAATTAGATGTAACCGTAAATGATGATTTTGTAAGAGACCTTACTACTGGTAATGGTATTGCAAGATTGGGCGGATGGCTGGAACCTAACCAGGGATGGTTTAATGGAGCGATGGATGAAGTACGTGTTTACAATGTTGCAAAATCATTGGCAGACATCAAGAAATACCGGGTGGCTAACGTAGTGGGGCAATCGAACTTAATAGCCCATTATACTTTCGACCAGGGTAGGCCAAATAGCGAAAATCCAGGTATAACAACATTAAATGATTTGTCCGAAAGTTTCAATAATGGTACGCTTAACAATTTTGCGTTGAGCAGTGATGTTAGCGGTTCTAATTGGACTGGCGGCTATGCAGGAACTGTTTACCTTGATTCTGATGGAGATGGTTTCGGTAACCCGGCCACTTCTGTCGTTACTACGAGTGCTTGTAACCTTGTAGGTTATGTATCAGACAATACTGATTGCGACGACAACAACATTAACATTCAAAGCTGTTTGTGTAACATCACACTTACCACATCGGCCAGCGATAGTTTGATCGTGTGTTTAGAAAGTGGATTAACCTTAGGAAGCGTTAACCTGATTGTAAATAACGGTCTTGCTCCTTATACATTTACTGGCTCAGATACATTGAACTTAACAGCAGGTAACTATAATTATACCGTTACTGATGCCAATGGTTGTATTGCATCTGCCACCCTTAATGTTCGCTTTATCAATTGTATCATTCCGTATTACAGGCCTCCGGTTACAGGAACTACAGACAGCCTGATAGGCTCTGAGCTGACTCAATTATACAATTTCCCTGATTTGCTGGCCGATTCCACATTCGCCAATAATATTTTCCAGATTAAGAAAGACAGCCTTACTGGTGATACTCTTATATTGATTGAGGTAATTGTTATTGATGGCAATTACAATTCGGTTCTAAACCTGCTTTCAACCAGCAATTATGCTATGCGGGAATTTGTTGATAACGGGGATTCAACATTGATCATCACAGGTTTTATTCCCAAACAAAACCTGCTTAAATTGAACCTGCTTCCTCAGTTGATTAACTATGCAAGACCATACTTTACGCCAATAGCATCAGGTGTTACCGGGTTAACCACCACCCAAGGAGATACGGCAATGTTGTCTAATAAGGCAAGAAAAGGATGGAAGCTTTCAGGGAATGATGTAAAAGTGGGCGTGATGAGCGATAGCTATAATACCAAATTTGGTAATCCTGCCCAATTAGATGTTACCAATGGTGATTTGCCTGGAACGGCTAATCCAATTAATAAGAAGCCGGTTAGAGTAACTGCAGAATATCCTTATGGAAAGGCTACAGATGAAGGCCGTGCTATGATGCAAATTGTGCATGATGTTGCGCCGGGAGCACAGTTGTATTTCCACTCTGGATTTATTAGCGCAGGAAATATGGCAGATGGTATTAAAACGTTGAGGGATTCCGGTTGTAATGTAATTGTAGATGATATTACTTATATCACCGAGCCATTCTTCAGCGATGGTATCATTGCTCAGGCAGTGGATGAAGTTACTGCCAGTGGCGTAAACTATTTTACTTCTGCAGGTAATTTTGGTGTTAAATCGTATGAGGCTGTGTTTAGTCCAACTGCTCCACCTAGCATATTAGCGAATGCTGGTCAGGCACACAATTTTGGAGCAGGCGACGTTTATCAACCCATCACATTAACCAAAGGCATTTACACCATAGCATTGCAATGGGATGATGATTTTTATTCTGTAACCGGGGTTGATGGAGCGGCTACCGGAGCAACGAACGATCTGGATATCTATCTTGTAACCAGTAACGGTGACAGCACCTTGTTTGGTTTCAACAGAAATAATTTGCTTGGTGATCCATTTGAAATAGTGCCTTTTGGCGTGATAGCAACTGTGGATGCCAAAGTGATTGTAACCCGTAAAAGTGGCAGTGGCCCAGTGCGTTTTAAATACATTATTTTCAGAGGCGAAGGAACAATCAATGGAAACAGCCAGGGTACCGGTACTGTTATTGGACAGGCCAATGCTGAAGGAGCCATCACTGTAGGGGCCGTGTTATACAGTAATACGCCAGCTTATGGAAATGTTCCAACCGTAGCTTCTTTTTCTTCAAGGGGCGGAGTTAGTGTAAAAGGTAATAACAGGCTGAAGCCTGATATTACCGCACCTAATGGGGTAAATACTACTGTTAATCTTGGAGGTGTAAATATTGACAATGATCCTTTCCCTAACTTTTTCGGAACATCTGCTTCCGCACCACATGCGGCAGCGGTAGCAGCATTGCTGATACAAGCAAAGAAAAAATATTTCAATGGAGAATCTTTTACTGGTCCGCAAATGAAATCGATTTTGCAAACCACTTCAATTGATATGTACACACAAGGCTATGATGAGAATAGTGGTTTTGGGTTTGTGCAAGCTGATGCTGCATTGAAATCTTTCTCCAATCCTTTCCCGCTCGTGGAAACAATGGCATTACAGGATTCTGCCTACACACCCGGCCAGCAACCTGTTTCGGTAGTGATCGATGGAGAATATTTTGCAAACAATGCATCCGTGATCTTCCAGTACGATACTATTCCTGCAGTAGTTTCAACAAACGGAACGCAATTAACGGCTAATATCCCGGCCTTCCTGGGTAATCCGCCACTTACTGTCTATAATCCAGCGGTTACGCCTAACGGTTTGGATGGGGGTATGAGCGATTCCTTGTATTTCTTTGGAACCATTCCGCAAAATGTAAGAGTTACCGTTAATAATGCTACCAAACGTTTTGGTGAAGCCATCCCTGAGTATAGTGTTAACGTTACCGTGAATAACCAGCCTTTGGCTACAACAGGGTTAACCTTAACAGATCTTGGCTTAACTGATATTACCTATACATCGTCTGCATCCAGTTTAAGCAATATAGGTTTGTATTACAGGCGTGCAGCTTCTGCTGTTACTGATCTTACAAATCCTCTTTCACTTGCTTTGTCAGAATTCTATAACTACCAGTTTGTAGATGGTGTTTTAACCATCAACAGAATGCCGATAACCATTACGCCGCGTGATACTACATTAATATATGGTGAACGCATTGCGGGTAAGGCCATGAAATTTGATTATGACTATGATGCATCTAACATTGCCGCGGCAGATCGGATCGCCTTCCTTGATTCTCTTGTTGACAATCACCAGGCTACGATTTCCAATACATTGATTTTAGTTGATGCACGACAGGCTGTAAATGGCGTAACCTTATCGGCTACAGATTTTGTTAATATGAGCTTTATGGCTACAGGAAAGGCTGCCGCCAATGCCCGACAAGCAGTAAATGCCCGACAAGCGGTAAATGGTATCGTATATGATACAGTTACAGTTGTGCCTGTTGCTCCAGAGTCTATATTTGAATACCAGGTGGACTCGGCGAACGGTATGTTGCGCAATGCACGCCAGGCAGTAAACGCACGGCAAGCAGTAAACAGCAAGGCAACCATCAATGCCCGTCAAGCTGTAAACGGCACTGCAACAGTAAATGCACGCCAGGCAGTTAACGCACGTCAGGCGGTGAATGCCCGACAGGCAGTTAACAGCAGCAGCTTCAATACAGAAACAAATGAAAATACCTTGCTGGTCGTAGATTCTCTAGATATATTCGGGCCTGATGCGGATTCTTTATCCGGTTATCAGTCTATGAATATGATCTCGGGTTACACAGTTGGTAACTGGCTGATTGGGCCAGGCGTATTGATTTCAGAAAATTTTGACATTAATTACGGTTTAGGAAACTTAACCATCCTACCTGCAACACTAACGGTTAAAGCGATTGACACTTTTGCAAGATGTACAGCTCAGCCGGTTTACAGGAGTATCAATGGTTTCTATAAATATGATGATGCCGATAGTACCATAGTACAAAGCGGCCCCGATTTCAATATTTTCAATAACGTTAATGCCAATATGGGCAGTGGTAACCTGCCGGGAGGCACTTACCAGATCGTTCCTTCAAACCTGGTTCAGGCAGATAGTATACCAAACTATACAATAGTATATGAAAACGGTATTTTAACGGTTGATCCATTGCCTGCTGAACCAATTGTAACGGTGGTGAATAACTGTAATGGCACTTCTACGCTTTCTACCACTTCAACCGGTAGTTTGTTATGGAATACAGGTGCTACCACCGCTTCCATAATCGTGAATACAGCCGGTGTATATACTGTAACAGCAACAAACAATGGCTGCACAAGTACAGAAGGTAGTGGAACAGCGGCACCGAATAATGCTCCTTCGCTACCGGAAGTAACGGTACAGAATAACTGCGGTTTTTCTGTATTATCAACAACAGCTACAGGCAATCTTTTATGGAGCACTGGTGAAACTACCCCTTCAATAACAGTTAATACAGGAGGTACCTACACCGTAACCTCAACAAGCAACGGTTGTGAAAGTGCAGAAGGAACCGGAATTGCTAATCCAGGCGCTGCTCCGTCAGCACCTCAAGTAACAGTGCAAAATAACTGTGGCAGCACAACACTGTCTACCAATGCTACTGGCAATATACTCTGGAATACCGGTGAAACTACCGCTTCTATCACAGTAACCACTGCTGGTGTTTATACAGTAACATCTACTATCGGTGGCTGTACAAGTACTGCAGGAAGTGGAACCGCTGCACCAAAATCTACGCCATCAACTCCTGTTGTAACGGTGCAGAATAACTGCAATGGAACTTCTACATTATCTACTAATGCCACAGGCAACCTGCTTTGGAATACCGGTGCAACCACCGCTTCAATAACAGTAACAACTGCCGGTGTTTATACGGTTACTTCTACTACTGATGGCTGTACAAGTGCTGCAGGCAGTGAAACCGCTGCACCAAAATCTACGCCATCAACTCCTGTTGTAACGGTGCAGAATAACTGCAATGGAACTTCTACATTATCTACTAATGCCACAGGCAGCCTGCTTTGGAATACCGGTGCAACTAGTGCATCTATAACAGTAACAACTGCTGGTGTTTATACGGTTACATCTACTACTGATGGCTGTACAAGTGCCACAGGAAGTGGAACCGCTGCACCAAAGTCTACGCCATCAACTCCTGTTGTAACGGTACAGAATAACTGCAATGGAACTTCTATATTATCTACCAATGCTGCGGGTAGTTTGCTATGGAATACCGGTGCAACCACCGCCTCTATTACAGTATCTACTGCAGGTGTTTACACAGTAACCACATCTGTTAATGGTTGTACGAGTATAGCAGGTAGCGGAACTGCCGCTCCGAAATCAGCTCCTTTAGCTCCTGTGGTAACTGTACAAAACAATTGCGGCAATTCGGTTTTATCAACCACTGCTGCAGGAAGTTTATTTTGGAGCACCGGTGCAACAACTTCGTCAATCACGGTAACAACATCGGCAACCTTTACGGTAACGACTTCGGTTAACGGCTGTACGAGTTCCAATGGCAGTGGTATTGCTGCGCCAAAACTTGTTCCCTCTTTGCCAACATTCGGCACCATAACACAACCCAATTGTACGGTTGCTACCGGTTCCGTTGTGTTGAATAATTTACCATCCGGCACATGGACCCTGATCCGGAATCCTGGTGTTATAACAACAAGCGGAAATACGGCATCAATAACCGTAAGTGGACTTACATCCGGCTCGTACACATTTACTGTAACCAATGCTTCCGGATGTGCATCAGGCGTAACAGGAGCTGTAGTTATCAATACGCAACCGGTAACACCAGCAAAACCTGTAGTGGGTACAATTACCCAACCAACCTGTTTAGTGCCAACAGGAACTGTGGTACTTAGCAGCTTGCCAGCGGGTACATGGACAGTTACCAGCACACCTAGTACCTTTACAACAACAGGTAATTCCACCACGGTAACTATCAGCGGTATCCCTGCCAACAATAATTATGTATTTAAAGTAACGAATGCTGTTGGATGTATCTCACCCGCATCGGGAAGTGTACAGATAAACCCGCAGCCGGCTTCGCCTGCGACGCCAACAGTAAGCGTAACACAACCTACCTGTAGCGTTTCAACCGGAACGATCACTGTAACTTCCTCAAAAACAGGTTTGACATTCAGCATCAATGGAAGCACTTATACCAACACAAATGGTGTTTTCTCAGGATTAGCAGCCGGCAGTTATAATCTAACTGCGAAAAACGCAGCTGGTTGTATTTCCGGATCGGTGAATGTTACCATTGCTGCAGCAACAGCTTGTTCATCTATCGGAAACCTGGTATTCAGTGATACAAATTTCAATGGAAAACAAGACACTGGCGAACCGGGAATAAGTGCAGTTGTTGTGAGGTTGTTAAATACATCGAATACTGTGTTGGCGAGTACCACAACAAACAGTTCAGGCATCTATTCATTTAATAACATTGTTGCAGGTACCTACAGGATTCAATTCGTAACACCAACCGGGTATACTGCAACAACTGCAAATGTTGGAACTGATGATACAAAAGACAGCGATCCGGTAAGCGGCATCACTGGAAATTACACACTCACATTCGGCCAGTCAAATACAACGGTTGATGCGGGCTTTATACCACCTATCCTGACGGTTGGTAACCGCGTTTGGTATGATACCAATAATGATGGCATCAATAACAGCACTGAAAACGGTATGGCTAACATTACTGTTAAATTGTATGCTGATTCAGACAATAATAATATTGCTGATGGAGCGGCTATTGCATCCAGAATTACAGATGCCAATGGTTATTATACATTTACGGCACTTGCTCCGGGTAACTACATTGTAGGAGCCACTATTCCTGCCGGTTATGTAAGCAGCAGTGTAAATGGTGCCGATCCTGATAATAATCTTAATGCTGATGACAATGGTATTGTATTGGTTGGAAATGAAATCAGGGGCAATGCAATAACATTAGCCAATGGTACAGAACCTGATGGCGCTGCTTCCAACACCAATACGAATAACTCATATGATTTTGGTATGTTACCGGATTGTAATTGCATCAACACTGCAGGTAACCTCCTGGTTAACGGTAGTTTTGAAAGTGGCACTACAGGTTGGATGGCTTCAGGAGGTTCAATAAGTACCGGTACGGGGTACACGGCCTGCGGAGCTAAAAATGGTTTCAATAATGCCAGTAGGAAAACTTCGCTTGTTTACCAGGATGTAACTATCAGTGCAGGTACTACTGTAACCTTTAGCGGATTCGCAGGAATTCATACAGGTGGTTTATCATGCAGTCCTAAATTAAGCCTGATCTTCCGCAGCGCCTCCGGTTCGGTATTGGGCCAAACGGATGTTGCAGTAACGCGTGATGTGGATGCTACTTTTGGCCAGCTGGCTTATTACAAGATCACTGCCACAGCTCCATCAGGAACAGCCAAAGTAAGGGTTCAAAGTTCTACAGGTTGTAATACCATGAAAATGGATGCGTTTTGTTTAAGGGTTGGTGGTACAGCCAAAGGCGGAACGGAAGATTATCCTGAAATTCCTGTAGCCTCTACACTATCGGTAGAAACCGGTATCAGCGGGTTTGCTGTGAATGTGAATCCTAACCCGGTAAGCAGTTATTTTAATGTTACTGTTAAAACTGATGATCTGATCACTCCGGTAGAAATACGAATCCTTAATACAAACGGTAAATTAGTATCTGTTCACAAAACTGGTGCAAACAGCAGCTTAAAGATCAGTGCCGATAAGTGGGCAAGTGGAATGTATTTCGTAGAAGTGATACAGGGTAAACAAAGAAAAGTAGTTCGGTTGATCAGGTTGTAACTTTTGAACGCAGGTCTCCGGAAGGAAAGAAAATATATAAAATTCGGGATACTGGATAGATGTGGTTGGGTAGGGTAAGATCTATCTTTCAGCAACTGTCCGGTATCTTTTTTTAATAACAAATCCCTATATTTACTTTGATAAAACAATCATTTAGATGTGTAATAAAACTTTTCGTTTTATTTTATTGAATCTTGCATTTGCATGTTGTTTTAATGCAAGTGTTTCCGCAAATGAGATTGATAGTTTAAAGAGAATGCTGGCGGGAAATATTCACGATACTACCCGGGTAGATGTGTTGAATGCATTAAGTAAGAGCTTATTTAATGCCAACCCTGATACTGCGATAATCATTGCAACTACTTCCAAAATATTAGCCAAAAAAATTGAATATCAGTCCGGGCTTGCCCTTGCCTGTAAAGACATAGGTATTGGTTATTACATGTTGGGAAAATATAAAGAAGCCATTATTAACTGGCAACAGGCTTTGGAAGTATATAGATTAATTGGCGATAAAAAGGGTGTGGCAAATATGCTTAGCAACCAGGGAGCCGTATATTTTAACCAGGGAGATGACGCAAAATCATTGGAACTGCATTTGCAATCTTTAAAAATATCTGAGGATATTGGTGATACACTTAGAATTCTTACTTCTCTTACTAATATTGGTGGTGTTTACTCAAATAAAAATGAAACCTATAATAAAGCACTCGAGTATTTTTTAAGATCCTATAAGCTTAGCCTTTCAATAAAAGATGATTACTCAATCGGTACTTCAGCAGGCAACCTGGGAGAAATCTATTACAAAATGGGTAACGACTCTACCGCTCTTATTTATTTGAATGAAGCTGCTAAAGTATTTAAAGACACAGAGGATATGCCTTATGCACTAAATTATATCGGCAGAGTATATACAAGGCAAAGAGAATATGAAAAAGCCATAAAAATGCATCAGGAAGCGTTCGATATTTCTAAGAAACTTGATACAAGACTGGATATTACACAGTCTCTTGTTGGATTGGCGCAATCGTATTTTGCCAAAGGAGATATTACTTCTGCCATACAGTCTTATAAGGAAAGCCTTGACATTGCTATTCCACTGAATGCAGTAGCTGAGATAAAAGATTCTTACGAAGGGTTGTCTTTATCCTATTCAAAAAATGCCGACTATGCCAATGCTTACAAATATCAAACGCTTTTATCCGATATCAAGGATACCATTTATAATATCAACACTACTAAAAAATTAGGAACGCTGGAATTTGCATTTAACCTGGAGAAAAAAGAGTCGCAAATAAAACTGCTTAACAAAGACAAAGAAATTCAACTAAGGGAACTGCAACGGCAGAAGCTTGTTCGTAATAGTTTTATCGGAGGTTTTGCTGTTGTATTGTTGTTTGCTACAGTATTCTTTACACAACGAAACAAGATCAGTAAAGAGAAGAAAAGAAGCGATGAATTATTGCTGAATATTTTACCGGAAGAAACAGCGGAAGAACTAAAGGCAACCGGAACAGCAAAGGCGAAAAGTTTCGACCTGGTGAGTGTATTGTTTACCGATTTTAAAAACTTTACACAGGCTAGTGAGATCCTCACTCCGGAAGAATTGGTTGCTGAGATCAATTATTGTTATAGTGGTTTTGACCATATAATTACCAGGTATGGAATTGAAAAAATTAAAACCATTGGAGATTCCTATATGTGCGCCAGCGGGTTGCCTGTAATTAATTTTACTCACCCTTTTGATATTGTGTCTGCAGGGCTGGAGATGGTGGCATTCATTGAGAAAAATAAGAATGACAGGATTGCCAAAGGGCAACCTTACTTTGAATTGCGTTTAGGAATTCATACCGGCCCGGTAGTAGCAGGAATTGTTGGCATTAAAAAATTCGCATATGATATCTGGGGCGATACAGTTAACACAGCATCCCGTATGGAAAGCAGCGGGCAAATCGGAAGGGTAAATATCAGTGGATCTACCTATGAGTTTGTAAAGGATAAATTTATCTGTACACATCGCGGAAAAATTGAAGCTAAAAATAAGGGCGTGATCGATATGTATTTTGTAGATGGGCCTGCAGTTGTAGTTTAATATACTTTTGTTAAAAACATAGATGAACCTGCACTCATTAAAAGCATATAATTTGATATTTTCTTTGTTAGTTTACATATGCATGGCGTTTTCGTAGAACATTCTCCACAACTATAATCGAAAATTAAATATACAGTTCAAATTAGAACTGGCAGATAGTACTTTGCTTTGTGGCATAATTTTGTCATATCCCTGATTATCTTTAACCATAAAAAAACATCTATGAAAAAATTAACAGCAATGCTTGCGATTGCGACAGTTCTTTTAGCAAGTTGTAGTAAGGACAACAAAGCAAATAATACCATCGATACAAGGGACATTGACTTTGCAACGAAAGCATGGATAGCAAACAAGGCTGAAATTGAGTTAGGGCAACTTGCAGTGATAAAAGCCACAGATCCATCTATTGCAAGTTTTGCACAAGCAATTGTAGCAGAGCAAAATGCCGCTAAAGTGCAGTTGCAGGACATTGCTCTACAGCTTAACATTGCTCTGCCAGATTCACTGGATGCAGATAATGTTGCTATACGGGCACAATTGATTGACCTCGATGCAAGGCCTTTCGATTCTGTTTATATAGTTAATCGGGTGATTCAATTGCAGCGTTCTGTAACACTTTACCAGGTAGAATTAAATGAAGGCCTGAATGAATCTTTACGTTCGTTTGCTTTAACAGAACTTCCTAAACTACAGGGGCATTTGCGATCTGCAGACAGTATTGCAGTAAACTATTGATGCCAGTAAATAAGTGAGAATAAAAAAAGACCGGCATTTAACTGCTGGTCTTTAATTTAAGTTAAGTAGTAAAAAAACATCCGTGCTTTCTTGTGAACCAGTAGTAATTATATTGGTTAGTTAATGTAGTTTAAAAGAAGCCTGCAATATTGTTAAGGTACTACAGGCTTCATCAGCATTTATGTCAAAACTCAAAACATCTTATGGTTTTATTTCACTGTCCTGCTTAACATCAATCTGGTAAGCCGTTGTTTTGGTTTGAATCCTGTCATAATGCTGTTTGCTTTCAGGGGTTTACTTTCGAATTAAATTTTCTGTATTTCGAGGTGCAATAGCCGGAGGTTTTAAAAACGGAAAACCAATCCTCCGGTGTTAGTATTTTAATAGTTTTGTTTTAAGCGTATTGTTTCCTTGTTTAACTTCCACGATGTAAGATCCGGCTATCAGTTCTGCGCCTATACTTATGTTCTTCTGATATGGGCTAAGGATCACTTCTTTTATCACTTGTCCATGCATTTCCAAAATCTTTATAGTCGTCTTCTCAATTGCAGTTGTAATGATCTTTAATTTAAAATCACTGGCAGTTGGGTTTGGTGATATTTTAACTTCAAATGGCATCGATAATAATTTACAGTTTAAAAGGTAGCTTTATCGTGCTTTTTTATAAATAGCAGGTAATCAAAGGGTTGAAACTTGTTGGATTTATATTTGTAGTACAAAATAATAAACCCTTGTAGTTATAATACTACAAATATAGAAATGTTTTTGATTCAAAATACAAACAGAGTAAACTTTATTTTTGAGTATAATATAGATAACAGAACAAATTTTATCGTTTCAGTAAACGTACAGATCCACAAACACACCCGAAGATCTGTGGATACTACAAAAGCACTTATAGCTAAACAACAAACCCTGGTAGAGAAAATGAATTAGGATGGAGTTTGCGGGCTGAAGTTATCTTTGATCAGTAAAGCTGCCGGCCCGCTTTTTTAAAGTAAGATCAATGAAAAAGACTTTTGTAATTGGAGATATTCATGGAGGATTAAAAGCTTTGTTGCAGGTATTAAAAAGAGCAAATGTAACAGCAGAGGATAAGCTCATTTTTTTAGGAGATTATGTAGATGGCTGGAGCGAGTCGGCACAGGTGCTCGAATATTTAATGGACTTGCAGCAAAAAAATGAATGTGTTTTCATTAAAGGTAACCACGATCTTTGGTGCGAGGAATGGTTGCGTACCGGTTACGCTGATGAAGTATGGCTAAGGCATGGGGGATTAGCAACTATGGCAAGCTATGCATCATTGGATCCTGACAAAAGAGAAACCCATATTGATTTCCTGGAGCGTATGAATTATTTTGTAGTGGATGAATTTAACCGCCTTTTTATTCATGCAGGATTTACTTCTTCCCACGGTCCGGAAAAAGAATTTCGGTCGGGTATCTTTAGCTGGGACAGAACTTTATGGGAAACCGCCATATCTATGAGCGGGCTTATTGCAAAAAATTCGCTTCTTTATCCTAAACGTATGAAATTATTTCATGAGATTTATATCGGACATACGCCAACGTTATATTATGGCATTACCGTACCGATGAAAGGCGGTAATGTTTGGAATATTGACACCGGAGCCGCTTTTACGGGCAAACTCTCTATCATTGACGTCAGCTCAAAGGAGTTCTGGCAAAGTGATTTGGTTTCTTCGCTTTATACCGGGGAAACAGGAAGAAACGACCCCGCTTAATTTTAGTAATTGCATTTATCGAATTACAGGTACAAGCAAAAATGCAGGCATCATCTTAAGGGAATTTATAAAATGACACCTGCAATGTATTTTAGTATTTTACCTGGTTTACAACAAGATCATCACTTGTATAAGTAACTTTATTGATCTCGTAAACCTGCGATTTTTTTGTTGATGACGAATAAACTACCAGGCTTAAACTGATCTCAGTTTCAGTTGTTGCAAGGCGGATCTTCTGTATGAAAGATTTTGCAGTTACTTTTTGGGTATATAGTGTTTCACCATTTACATCTTTCAACCACAGGGTGAGTTCTTCACCTGCTTCATTGTTTACATCAAGTACAAATATCGGCTGTCCTTTATCAGTGCCAAGATATTTCACGTTTACAGCCTTTGCTGAGGTGTCAGGGTCTTTAGAGGAAGCCTGTGCGTTGTTGCCTGTTGTTAATACTGCCAGTGCAATAACTGCTGCTACTAATGTTCTTTTAAATTTTAAAATAGTCGTTTTCATAAATTTTCATTTTTAGGTTAATAATTGAAACAAAGTTTAACGGGGCGATCGAAAGCTACTGCTCAAATGGCGGGCAATGAAACGGGCGGACATTAACGCTTTAAAAAAGATAAAGCTTTTGTTATCTCTTTGATAGAACAAAGGTATGTTGAGAAGGATCAGTTGTGAACCCCACTTTTATGGAATAATATTATGACAAGAGAGTTTTTGAAACGCTGAAACCCTTGTTGGTAAAGGGATTTGTAAATATATATATACTACGCCCAAACCAATTTGTTAATTTATTATTAACGAAACGGCATTATTGATTATGCATCCACTTTTTCAAGATCTACAATAAACTACAAGAGAATAAAGTCTGTTTATGAATCCGTTGCAAATTATAAAGCCACTGAATTTACAGTGGCTTTATAGCGATACCTGGTTTCAACTTCTATTGTAATTCAAACTGCTCTTCCAACACATCAGCAGAATTGGTTCCGATAAATACACTGAATTTTCCAGGCTCCAGTTTTACGTTACCTTCTCCATCAAAAAAAGATAGTTGTTTTTCTGTAATAGTAAATGTTATTATTCGTGATTCACCGGCGTACAAGGAAACTTTTTGAAAGCCCTTTAATTCTTTTACAGGCCGCACAACAGACGCCGCATGATCCCTTATATATAATTGAATGATCTCTTCTCCATCTGATTTTCCGGTATTACTTAGTGTAACCGTTGCAGTTATCTTTCCGTTCTTAGCCATATTTTTTTTATCCAGCTTCAGATCTGAATAGTTAAAACTGGTATAACTTAAGCCAAAACCAAAAGGATACAAAGGTTCGCGTGGAATGTCGCGGTAACGACTATACCAATTACCCATTCCATCTGTTTCTTTTGGCCTGCCTGTATTGAAATGATTATAATAAACAGGAATTTGTCCAACAGCATACGGAAAGCTCATTACTGTTTTTGCAGATGGGTTATAGCCACCGCTTAGTACATCTGCAATGGCATTGCCATGCTCGGTGCCCAATATCCAACATTGCAACATGGCATCTGTTAATGGTTCTGCTTCTGTTAGCACGAGTGGCCTTCCCGCGGAGATCAATGCTACAATTGGCTTGCCTGTTTTTCTTAATGCCTGCAACAATGCTATTTGTGCTGCAGGAATTACAGGATTGGCCAATGCTCTGTCTTCACCAGCCATTTTTCCGCTGATACCAATATTCACTAAAATTACTTCTGCATTTTCGGCGATGGATATAGCTGCCTGTATCAAAGAATCGTTTGTGGTATTGTCGGCTGTATAGCCATCAGAAAATTGAACACTGCTAAATCTGTTCTTTAAGCCTTCATATAAACTTACCGCGTTTGCTGCACTGCCCTGTCCGATCCAAAAATCAAAAAGATCAGCTTTGCTGTTTGCATAAAAGCCTACCAATGCAATTTTTGTATGAGTATTTATTGGTAAAACATTTTTATTATTCTTTAAAAGTACTATTGATCTTTTGCCGACCTCGCGGCTTTGTTGCCTGTGTTCTGTTGTAAAAATGGATGAACGTTCCCGTGCTTCATCACTGAACAGATAAGGATTTTCAAAAAGCCCCAGTTTAAATTTATAATACAGTATTTTACCTACTGCCTCATCAAGTTGTTGTACTGTTATTTTTTTTTCTTTCAATAGTTCGGGAATATATTTTACTGATACTTTGGCTTCCATGTCCATCATGCTGCCGGCTTCTAATGCTTTTAATGCTGCATCTTTTTCATCTGATGCAAAGCCATGTGTGATCATTTCGCTAAACGAACTCCAATCGCTCACAAGAAACCCTTTAAAACCCCATTTCTTTTTCAACACATCATTCACCAGGAATTTACTTCCGCTGGCAGGCACGCCCTCAAAAATGTTGAAGGCATTCATTACTGAAGCAGCGCCTGCATCTACAGCTGCCTTATAAGGCGGTAGATATTTATTGTACGCCTGTACCCTGGAAACATCTACCGTGTTATATTCCCTACCTCCTTCTACAGCACCATAAGCGGCAAAATGTTTAACACAAGCCATGATGTGTGTGTTATCATTTAGTTTACCCTGGAAGCCTCTCACCCTTGCAGCGCTTGCTTCTGCCGCCAGGTAAGTATCTTCGCCGGCGCCTTCCATCACACGGCCCCAACGGATATCATTGCTAACATCGCACATAGGTGCAAACGTCCAGTGCAAACCCGCAGCAGATGCTTCCCTGGCAGCAATAGCAGCACTTGTTTCCATCAGTTTTAAATCCCAGCTGCATGCTTCGGCTAAAGGGATCGGAAAAATTGTTTTATACCCATGTATTACATCATACCCAAACAATAGTGGAATGCCCAACCTGCTTTGCGCCGCATATTCCTGTATGGCCCGGGTATCTCCAGCTCCCACCACATTTAGTAATGATCCAACTGCTCCATTTTTTACTTGCTGCATTTTTGCCTGCTGCCCTGCATCGTTTACCGACGGCCCGGTAAATGCGCCTCCGTTCAATTGATTAAGCTGGCCCGCTTTTTCTTCCGGCGTCATGCGGCTCAGCAGATCTGTTACACGTGCCTCAATATTGGCAGAAGGGTTCTTGTATAAAGGAATAGCGGGCTTTTTTTCCTGGGCTTTGCAAACAGTTACGATGGCAATTAAGAACAGCGGTAAGATATATTTCATTAGTTAATTAATTTGATGTGTAAAAGTTACATTGAATGAAAGATATATCAACTTTTTTTTATTTAATATTTTTGTTTCTAAAAGCTTTGGCATACATATATACCTTTCTGATGTTGTAAGTATCTGTTGAATTGTAATATTCTTAATTAAAAGTATAATCACGCATGAAAATATTGTGGTAGTAACTTAAACCCTAAAAAGGTTTGGTGTTGCTGGCTATGTTACTGGCAGGAATTACGCAGTTGCTATCGCTGATAGACCCAGTTATTTTTGGGAAGATTATTGATGAGTATAACTGGATAGTTTAACCGAAGAAGAAATTACCGATACCAGAATTAATATTGCAGCGGAACAGAATCAGGTCATTATTTCAATTGCACATAGGGTAAGCACCATTATGCATGCCAATAGAATATATGTGCTTGAAAAAGGTAAAGTTGTAGAAATAGGTACCCACGATGAACTGGTATAATTTAAAGGACTGTATCATGCTAAGTGGCGCCAGCAAATAGGGACGCAAATCAATCATACCCGCTCCTGAACCAACCTATGAGGTAACAGAAATTTAACACAGTTTTTTTAACTGCCCTTGCTATTGGCAGCTTCAACAATGGTGATCACCGTATTTTCAAAGCCATGTATGGAAGTTGGCTTGGTAATAAAATGCAGGGCACCCATAGCAAGCGAATATTCGATATCTTCTTTGGCAGCCGAAGTGGTAAGTACGATCAATGGAATTTTGTTAAAATATGTTGAAGATTTGATCATACTTAATACCTCCTTGCCGTGCACCCTTGGCAGGTTAAAATCAAGTACTATAACTGCCGGAAAATCAACTGCTTTCTCAATATAGTCGGCAACTTTGTCTCCTTCCATGATCACATCCATGGAATATTCTATATTATTTTCCTTCATCGCCTCTTCTAATAATTCTATATCATCCGGGTCATCTTCAATTAATAAAATTTTCAAATTGGTATTTATTTTGGTTACAAACATATAAATAAAAATGTTTGAGTGCGTAATGGCTCAAATAATTATGTCATTTAAACCAGCATATGATTAAAGAAACCAGGGATAATATTGTTGTGGGCATTGGAGCTTCAGCGGGCGGATTAGAAGCAATTCACGAGATGTTTGACAATGTGCAGGACAATACTGATCTCACATTTGTAATCGTTCAACATTTATCGTCCGATCATAAAAGCCTGATGGGGGAACTGCTCTCCAGGCATACTTCCATGCAAATTTTTGAGGCAAAAAATAATATGAGACTTGAAAAAAACTGCATCTATCTTATACCAAATAGATTTATGATGACCGTAAAGGGTGGGGTACTAAAACTACATGAAAAACAAACAGATCACTCGCCTAATAATGCAGTTGATATATTTTTTGAATCGCTTGCGGCAGAAGCTGGCAGTTCGGCTGTGGGAATTATTTTGTCCGGTACCGGTACTGATGGCACAAAAGGAATAGAAGCAATTAAGGCCAATGGAGGAGTAGTGGTTGTTCAGGATCCTATGTCGGCAAAGTTTGATGGGATGCCCAATAGTGCTATATCCAGCGGATATGCAGATCTTATATTGCCACCCGAAATGATAGCGGATGAGTTGATCGATTATATACAGCAGGCGCCGCTCATCCGGTCGTTTAACGAACAGCACCAAAAAGACGAGTACCTCGTTACGGGTATTCTTGAATTGATAAAAAGTACTACCGGATACGATTTCAGGGAATATAAAAAGCCAACAATTTACAGGCGGCTCGCAAAGCGAATGTCTGAATTAAATATGCGTAACCTGAATGATTACCTGGGCTATTTAAAAATGCATACAGAAGAACCGAAAAGGCTGTGTAAAGAATTTCTTATAGGTGTCACAAAATTTTTTAGGGATCCTGAAGCCTTTGAGGAGTTAACTGCTCATATTTTGCCAGCTCTTTTTAAAGACAAAAGCCCCGACGAAATATTTAAAGTTTGGGTAACTGCCTGCAGTACCGGCGAAGAGGCCTATTCAATTGCCATTATGATAAAGGAATTTTTAGAAAAGCATCAGCCGGGGTTTGACAATGTAAAAATATTTGCAACTGATATTGATACATCAGCATTGGACACAGCTTCGAAAGGCCTTTACAATGCTGCCATTGAGCAGGATGTTCCGCCGCAACTATTAAAAAAGTATTTTATCAGGGAAGGTGATTACTACAGAATATGTGCTGATATCCGTAAAATGGTAGTGTTTGCCCATCATAATGTTTTAAGAGATCCGCCCTTTAGCAAGATAGACCTGGTAACCTGTAGGAATATGCTGATTTATATGAGTGTATCTCCGCAAAGGCATATACTTAAAGCATTTCACTTTGCACTAAATATAGAAGGATGTCTTTTCCTCGGGCCCAGTGAAAATATCGGGGTGCTAAAAGATGCTTTCCTGGAAATTAGCCGTAAATGGAAAATTTATAAATGTATTAGTAAATCGCCTCAAAATACCTATTCCAACTTACTACAATCATTGGAGTCTGGTAGCTATGGTAAATTTTCCCCAACCTGGAAAGCAAAGAATGCGCTTCATTCCCTACCGGAAATTTTTAATGAAACCCTTTTGGAAGCCCAAAATTACGCGGGCATTTATGTTGATAAAGACTTTGAAGTGAAGCAGGCAACTGGTAATTTCAAAAGCTTCATCGATTTTCCCGAGGGTAACTTTAATTTCAATTTACTAAAACTTGTGCAGCCTGAGTTGTCTACGCCACTTAGCATTGCCCTTAGAAAAGCAGCAAAGGATAATGAAAAAGTAATCGTTAATAATATCAAAATCACTTCCGGCAAAGTGATCAGGTTTCTCAATATTATCGTAAAGCCTTATCTCACGCAGCGTGATTATATGCAGCCTTTTCTTTTTGTGGTACTGCATGAGCAGGCATCACTGACAAAGGAAAAAATTGACCTTTCCGCTTCAGCCGGAACAACAGATTTGCAAAAGTTTGCAGAAATGGAGCGTGAACTAAATGAAACAAGAGAGAATTTGCAGGCTTTAATAGAGGAAGTAGAATCTGCTAATGAAGAATTACAAACCAGCAACGAAGAAATTGTGTCTTCAAACGAGGAATTACAAAGTACCAATGAAGAACTGCAATCTTTAAACGAAGAATTACATACCGTAAATGCAGAACACCAGTTAAAGATCAAAGAACTGGTAGAGTTAAATGACGATCTGAATAATTATTTCCGCAATGCAGATATTGGCCAGGTGATAGTAGATAAAAAGATGACGATTCGCAAGTTTTCTCCTGCTGCCACAAAGCAAATAAATCTTATTGAAAGCGACATTGGCCGTTCGATCATTGATATCTCTCATAATTTTAAAGAACTCGATTTTATAAATAATATAAAGAGTGTTTTAAAAACGGGAAGATTACTAGAGAAAGAAGTATTGATGGGAAACGATACGGTTTTTTTAATGAAGTTAAATCCTTACCTGCGTACCGATAATTCTATTGATGGGGTGGTGATCAGCTTTATTGATATTACGGAAGTGAAGCAACTGAACGGGATTTTAACGGCTGTATTTAACACATCCACCAGCGGTATTGCCGCAAAAGCGACTGTGCGCAACAGTAAAAACGAGATCATAGATTTTGAATATGTGATGGCCAATACTGCAGCAAATAAAATGCACAACAAGAATGATGGTGGTTTGATCGGTTGCAGGATGTTAAAGGAGTTTCCTGATACAAAGAAAGAATACTTTCACCGTTATGCAGAAGTTGTAGAAACAGGAAACCCCATCCATTTTGAAGTGCACGCAGAAAACGACGAGTGGTTTGAAGTGGTCTGCGTAAAAATGATGGATGGCATTGTAACTACAGCAACCAACATTACGGAGAATAAGCGCAGCGCCGACATGCTGGTAAAGGGGTTTGAGGAATTAAAATCAACCTCGCAAAAACTAAGGGTTTCGAATGAACAGTTGCAGATCTCTAATATGGATCTTTACCAGTTCGCCTCTATTGCTTCTCATGATCTGAAAGAACCGTTGAGAAAGATCATGGCTTTTGGCAACATACTGGAAGAAAAAATAAAGCATAAGATAAATGATCAGGAAAAAAATTATCTTGATAAGATCACGAAGGCTTCGGGCAGAATGCACAACCTTATAGAAGATGTATTAACATTTTCGCGGTTATCCAATACGGAACTGCCCGTTACCAGCACAGCATTGGCCGAAGTAGTGAAAACAGTTATTGACGACCTGGAAATCTCTATTGAGGCAAAAAATGCCAGGGTGATAGTGAAAGAGTTGCCTGTTGTAACGGCCGTTTCTGCACAGATGCACCAGATATTTCATAACCTGATTGCCAATTCATTAAAGTTTAATAAAAATGAGACTCCGGAGATCGTTATAAAGCACCTACCCGTTACCGATTGGAAGGAAAAATACGGTGATATCAACGAAGACCGGTTTTATGGCATTGTTGTTTCAGATAACGGCATTGGATTTAGCAACGAGTTTGCTGATAAGATATTTAAGATGTTTCAACGGTTAAATGCGGCTACTTTTCCCGGTACAGGAATCGGGCTGGCGATCTGTAAAAAGATCGTGGAAAACCATGGCGGATATATTTATGCAGACAGTGAACTGGGAAAGGGAGCAACATTCACACTGTTTCTGCCAAAAACGATCACGAATAACCGTTAGCAGAAAAAATCTGGCCGCCTCATTAACATTTTCCACACTACAGCAGCAATAATTTTATTGAAATTGTGTGGGTTGTTAATAAGACAGCCAGTGGGATATAAATATCGGTTTTTCTATCTTAGTTTTTAGGCAACAATACTTTTCCAATTACATGTATCACACCATTGTTAGCAAGAATATCTGCCGGGCTCAATTGTGCAAAACTGTTATTGTTATCTCCTCTAACCCAACCTGTGTTAAATCCAAGAATGGTTGTGATCTTATTCTTTGGCCCGTCTGCCAGTGTTGCCGACCGGTCTAAAATTCCAAGATCCCAGGCAAATTTCCGGCTACCCAAAACATGGTACCTTAAAATATTTGATAAAGCAGCAATTTGAGCAGCATCGCTGATATTACCGATGTTAGTAGCATTGTTAAATGGAGCACCCAATTGAGCAAAGGCTGCATTAGTTGGAGCAAAAACGGTGAAATCTCCTGCACCCACAAATACTCCGGCCAGGTTGGTTTTTACAAGGGCCGCTACCAGCGTCGACAAATCAGGTGTGGCAATCGCCAATTCTGCGATGTTGTTGGTTGGGAAAAGTAATACTTTGTTTATCACATGTATTACACCATTACTTGCATTCAGATTTGGATAGATAACAGTACTCTGACCATTTACTCTTATCAATCCAAAGGTTTTGGACAAATAGATAGTATTGT
The DNA here is from genome assembly GCA_031411955.1 of Ferruginibacter sp. GTDB lineage: Bacteria > Bacteroidota > Bacteroidia > Chitinophagales > Chitinophagaceae > Ferruginibacter. Next base: position 62,088 of record JANOCC010000030.1, on the reverse strand, counting down.
CATTGCTAGTTCCTGCAGGCTTAATGGTAGCTGCACTGCTAGCTCCACTGCTAACCTGGTTGCTGAATACTTCTGCACCCAATACATGATACAACAATACGTTGCGCAGGAAATCGATTTGAGTGGCATCTGTAATTCCGTTGATGTTACCAGCATTGTTGAAAGGTGCAGGCAATTGTGCAAAGGCATTATTTGTTGGTGCAAAAACAGTAAGATTGGCAGCAGGATCAGAAAGGGCTCCGGCCAAGCCTGTTTTAACTACAGCAGCTACCAATGAAGAGAAATTTGAATTGCCAATGGCAATATCCACAATTGTTCCCTGGGCGCTGCTGCTATTGTTTCTTAGACTATAAAATCCAAGTTTTTCCGCCTCTTGCTGTGCTTCGGCAGGCGCAGATGCTTCCAACTGGCGGGCACTGTTTACAGCAGCCTGTTCATTGTCGGCTGTTTCAGGGCCTTGTTCAGCTAATTGATTGTTTTTTTTACAGGAAGCTATTACAGCTCCCATGAATACGATGATGGCAAGTACTTTTACATTCCTATACCACCTGTTTTTGTTGAAAAGTTGCATAATTGTTTGTTTTAAGATGAGTAATCATCTTTTAACAAACAATAAATAATGTAGTAAAAATGTATTGCCCGAACTGTAATTTGGGAGGAGTGAATTGTAACAAAATATTATTTATCCGCTTTGGCCTGTGATCAAATTTCAGGGCAGCGGAACCTTTACTGGTATCTTCAGGTTACCTGTATTTTAAGTTGATAATGATCACAAAAAATACAGGCTGTTCTAACTCATCATATATTTCTCTCGTTTAATTCAAGCCAGCGTAACTCCTTATCATCCAATTGTTGAATAATGGCACTGATGCGGTCGGCAGCTTTTTGTAATTCATCATAAGGAAGATTACCACTCATTTTTGTTTCCAGTGCAGTTTTTTCCTGCTGTAAGGAGGGCATTTCTTTTTCTAATGTTTCCAGTTCAAACTTCTCTTTGAAGTTAAGTTTTTTTTGCCCGTTTACAGCTGTTTTATCTGCCGTAACCGGCCGTTCCTCAGCGGCAGGCAATTCTTCCCTGCTTACCATAATCTGCTGTGTTTTTTTAGTAAGCAAGCCTTTGGAAACTGCTTCGCGATATTGGCTGTAGTTTCCCGGAAAATCGCGGATCACACCTTCGCCTTCAAATGCAAAAAGGTGATCTACCATACGGTCCATAAAATAGCGATCATGGCTTACTATCAAAATACAGCCAGGGTATTCAAGTAAAAACTCTTCCAGCGTGCGAAGCGTTTGAAGATCAAGATCATTTGTAGGCTCATCCAGCACTAAAAAATTCGGATTTAAAAACAGGATGCTCATTAAATGCAACCTCCTTTTTTCACCACCACTTAATTTACTTAGTAAAGTGAACTGCTGCTCTGCTGTAAATCCAAATTTTTCCATGAACTGACTTGCGGAGATCTTACTGCCATCATTCAAAGGAAAATATTCGGCCATTGCTTTTACATATTCAATGGCACGTTTATCTTCTTTATATTGCAAACCATCCTGGCTAAAATTCCCGAACACCACGGTATCTCCATGATTTATCTTCCCACTGTCAGGCTGTTCTAATTGAAGGGCGATCTTTAAAAATGTTGATTTTCCTACACCGTTTTTTCCCACTACACCAATTCTTTCTCCTCTTTTAAAAGTATAGTCAAAACCCTTCATGATGGTTAACGGGCCATAGCTTTTATTAACTTTTTTCAGCTCCAGTATCTTTCCTCCCAACCGCGTCATTTTTACCTGCAGACTTACTTCGGCTACATCTTTCTGCAGTTTAACCCTTTCTTCTACTTCGGAAAAAGCATCCTGCCTGCTTTTGCTTTTTGTGGTGCGTGCCTTTGGCTGCTTGCGCATCCATTCCAGTTCTTTCCTGAAAATATTTTTATCTTTCTGCAATTCGCTTTGTTGTACTTCCAGCCTCAAACTTTTTTGCTCCAGGAAATAGTCATAATCGCCTTTGTACACAAATACTTTTTCATCATCTATTTCTACGATCTCATTACAAACCGCATCAAGAAAATAACGATCATGCGTTACCAGCAACAAAGTGATCTTTTGTGCACCCAGGTATTCTTCCAGCCATTCTATCATAGAAACATCCAGGTGGTTAGTTGGTTCATCCAATATCAACAGGCAACGCCCTTCGTGCAATTGCGACTCAATAAGTGCCTGTGCCAATGCCACTCTTTTCTTTTGTCCGCCACTGAGGTTTCCTACCTTTTCATTCAGGTGATAAAGGTTTAGCTTACCCAGGATCTGTTTTAAGTCACTTTCAAATGTCCAGGCATTCAAATCATCCAGGCTGGCCATCAGGTCGCCCAGCTTATCATGGTCTTCGCTTCCTTCTTCCAGAAACTGCTCATATTCTTTTACCACTTTTACCACGGGATTATCTAAGCGCAACACATTGTCCCAGATGGTTTTGTTGGGATCAAAATCATTATCCTGCTGCAACATTACCGTTTTTATATCCTTATGTACCCAAACAGTTCCGGTATCCGGCGTATCAAGTCCGGCGATGATCTTCATCAAAGTACTTTTACCACTACCATTCCTGGCAACTAAAGCCACTTTATCGCCTTCTTCTATGTTTAGGGTGATGTTTTTAAACAGGGTTCTGATTCCGAACGACTTACTGATATTTTCTACTGAAGCATAATGCATAACTGCAAAGATACTGGTTGCACGAAACAAGCTTGAAAAAAGTGATGAAAGCACGGAACAATGCTACTACTGGCTTGTTTATCTTTGCGTTCCAACTGCCTGAAACTTGTACTTTTATGCATATTTTGGTATATTTGAACTTGCTTTAACAGCCAATGAAGAATAATCTGCTTATTATCAATTACACATTTGAATACATTTTTACATTTAAAGAAAAAGTGCCGGTTTGCAGGTTTAGCACTGCTGGTTGGTTTACTGGTTGCCTTATCTATAAAAGCTGATGGGCAAAAAGTTCGTGCAATTAAAGTTACACCCGCCAATGCAGCCAGTTACCGCGATACTTTAAAGCAGGTTATTTTTGGCAGCGTTAATTTCCCTTATTCTATTTTTCCGGATGAAGTGATCACCAATGTAACCAGCCTGCAGTATTACCCGGTGTTTCCCTATAGTAATATTATTTATCCGGCCGGTAACCTGGATTCTATCGACCAGATAACCGTACGTGCAGGGGAAGATCTTATCGATTTTCCGGAACCACTTCAGTTGTACCTTTTTCATCCGCATAATAGCAATGGGAAATTATTTATTTACCACTCCGGCCATTGTGCAGCTATTGCCACTATCGAAGATGTGGTTCAAAACAACGATGGTTTGGCACCCGGAAGCATCATTCCCGGCTTGGTAGCAGAAGGTTATACGGTTTTAGCGGTTCCAATGCTCAACTATCAGCAGATTGCACCCCTTGGTTACACCTGCGGATTTAATAATCATGATGCCCTGTTTACAGATGGCCATTATGCAAATCCGTTGTATCCGTTTTTTAAGCCATTGATAGCAGCTTTAAATTTCCTTGGCAGAAGTAATTACAATGATATTTATATGTGCGGTTTATCGGGCGGCGGATGGGTAGCCTCTATTTACCCGGCCATCGACAGTTCTATCAGCATATCATTTCCGGTGGCAGGCTCCTGGCCTTTACCTGTAAGAAGTGTTTATTATACCGGCGGCGACCTGGAGCAGTACTATCCGCCATTATTTCGCGACATGCTGGATTATCACGAGATTTATACATTGGCTTGTCTAGCACCTGCCAGAAAAATGTTGCAGATCAACAATCGTTACGACAATTGCTGTTTTGCCGGCGAAACGCCTCATATATATTATGTGGATTCAGTAAAGAAAGCACTGGAAGGATCTAACGGTACTTTTAAATTTTACCTGGATGAAACAGAAGCCAATCATACTGTTTCAGAAAGATCATTAGCTGTAATGCTGAAGTTTATAAATGACGAAAACGCATTTCTGCAAAACAATTTGCCAGATTCACTTGCCGGAAATGCCAGCTATTTTTATAATATCCGTAATAATTTTTCCCTCAACACAGCACCTGATAATAGCACTTTACAATATTCATTGTTGAAAGCGCCGGGCTGGTTAAGCCTCAATGCAACAACAGGTGAATTAAATGGCGTAGTGCCCTCTACCGGCATCATCGCTAAACCAGATACTATTAGTTTTAAAGTAGAAGACAGCTCCGGAAGATTTGTGGTACATAATTATATTTTGAATAAGAAGAGAGATGCTCCTTATTTCTTTATCATGTTCAATGACAGTACTTCCATTTATTTTTTGCCACAATTCTCTCAGTCAATTCAATCTGTAGATCCATCAATTGGAAGTTCGTTTTACTTCAATAATCCTTCGCTTTCGGTGATAGCCATCAGTGTTGAAAATAATTCTGTTATAAAATTAAAATTGAATAATGTTCCCGCTGCAACTGATTCAATTGCATACAACGGTTTTTCACAACCTGGCGCCATCACGTACAATAATGGTTTAAAACAGGAGAATTTTGGCTTAACAGAAATAAAGACAAATGTGGTGAAGCAACTATATGCAGTGGCAGGAATGATTCGGTTTAATACCGACACAAATAAATTTGAATATTTCAATGGGGTTGGTTGGATAAACCTCAATTAAATTTTTATATTAAAACTGGATTGTATGAAAAAAGTTTTGATGCTGGTAGTATGTTTTCATTTCATTGTAAGCATTTCCCGGGCGCAGGTTAAGATTGGAGACAATCCCGGTGCAATTTCCACAGGATCTATCCTGGAATTAGAGAGCACTTCCAAAGCGCTGACATTACCAAGAATGACCACAGTGCAGATGCAGGCTATTCCATCACCTTTAAATGGGATGATTATTTTTAACACGGATAGCAACTGCATCTACCTGTACAAAACCAACAATGTTTGGGCAAGTATTAGTGCAGATGCTCCTGCTGCTGCAAACTGGCCTTATCGATCAAACGACAATGTTATCGGAACACCCGGCAATAGAGCAGGTATTATTTCTTTAACAGGAAGTGGATTGGTTGCCAGTGGTGAGTACAGCCATGCAGAAGGCTTAAATTCTGTTGCCTCCGGCAATTATGCATGGAGTTCAGGAATATCGGATACTGCTTCTGGTGCAGCATCTATGGCTATCGGTTCTCAAAATAGAGCATTAGGCCTTTATAGTTTTGCTGCGGGATTTAAAAATATTGCCGGCTACCAGTCATCTTTTACAATGGGCCAGGAAAATGCAGATTCCGGTTGGGCATCGCTTGCCGTTGGCATCAGGAATAAAATTTTTAACCAGATTTCTTATAGTAATGCGTTGGGATATGAAAACGAAATCCGAGGCGGATCGTCTAACACCGTGATGGGCGAAAGCAATATTGTACAATCAGGCCGTGCTATGGTTAATATGGGTTATGCTAATATCATAACAGCAGGAAATTACAGCAGCACTTTTGGAACCAGCAACGATGTATTGGCTGGAAATTCGCATTTTACCGGTGGTGAAAATAATACGATCAAGTCGGGCAACGCAAATAGCATTTTCGGACAAAATAATATTGCAGATGGAAATTATCTTGGTTCAATGGGAAGAGACAATATTGTATTTTATCAATCTGCCATGGCATTTGGACAAGGAAATAAAGACAGTGGCTGGGCATCTATCGCAGGCGGATTGAACAATACAATTTTGGAAGGAGTTCAATATGCAAGCACATTTGGTAACAACAATAGAGTGAATGCAGGTGTTTCAAGCGTGTTATTGGGTGAATCAAATACACTTAACGGTGGAAAAGGAAATGCATTGATTGGATACCTGAACGCAGGAGAAGGAGATTATAATATTGCCGCAGGAACAATTAATAATATCGTTTCCGGAACTGCCAACAGTGTTTTTGGGCAAAATAATATTGCAGATGGATCTTACCTGGGTGCCATAGGAAAAGATAACATTGTATTTTTTCAATCTTCCATCGCCCTTGGGCAAAGTAATAAAGACAGTGGCAGAGCCTCCATTACCGGAGGTTTAAATAATACCATCAGAAGCGGGGTACAATACAGCAATGCATTTGGAAACGGCAACCAGTTAAACAGCGGAACTGCGCATACTGCGTTGGGGGAAAGTAATATTGTAACATCCGGCAGGGCGAACGGAACTTTTGGTTTTGCCAACATCATTGAGGCGGGCAATTACAGCAATACATTTGGTACAGCCAACGATGTATTGGCAGGAAATTCACATATTACCGGTGGCGAAAATAATACAGTTAAATCGGGTAATGCAAACAGTATTTTCGGGCAAAACAATTTTGCAGAAGGTAGTTACCTGGGAGCATTGGGTAAGGATAATATTGTTTTCTATCAATCATCGGTTGCACTCGGACAAGGGAATAAAGACAGCGGTTTTGCTTCCATTGCCGGAGGATTGAACAATGTTGTTAAAACAGGCGTATTGTATAGTAGTATGTTGGGCAATGCTAACCTCGTTAACGCCGGTTCTTCGCATACGCTTTTGGGTGAGTCTAACCTGATTAAGGCAGGCAGGGCAAACTCCACAATGGGCTATGCCAATATAATTGATGCAGGAAATTACAGCAATGCTTTCGGAACCGCCAATGATGTGGTTGCAGGAAATTCGCATGTTGCAGGGGGAGAAAATAACACTGTTAGATCTGGTAATGCAAACACTGTTTTCGGACAAAACAACATTGCAGAAGGTAGTTACCTGGGTGCTATTGGAAAAGATAATATTGTTTTCTACCAGTCATCGGTAGCGCTGGGCCAGAGCAACAGGGATAGCGGCTGGGCATCTGTTGCCGGAGGCTTAGGAAATGTGATTGAAGAAGGGGTGAAGTTTAGTGCAACATTTGGATCAAATAATATTGCCTCAGCCAATCCTTCTCTTTCTGTTGCCAATAGCGGAGTAGGAACTTTTACTGCAGGCCTTAACAACTACAATTCAGGATATGCATCCATTGCATTGGGTGCAAGTAACATGCCCAGTAATATGTACAGTTTATCTGCCAACTATAGTACTTTGTCCAACAGTTTTGGCATGAGTTCTTTTGGTCATTTTAATGATACTGCATCGGCTCTGCAAGGTACAAGTTACCAACCTGGTGAAATGCTGTTCTCTATCGGAAATGGCACCAGCACCACTGCCAGGAGAAATAGTTTTACAATGTTGAGAAATGGATTTACCAGTATCAATACAACGGCAGAACAGGGTGCTAATATGCCCCGTGCCGAACTGGATGTAAAAGGAACAGGTGCCATCATTGTGCCAGTAGGAACCAGCGCACAAAGGCCCGAAACTCCTGTTACAGGAATGATCAGGTTTTGCACAGACTGCGGTAGTACGCCGGTGTTGCAAGGTTTTGATGGAACTAATTGGGTGAACCTATAAAAATTAACAGGCAGTATCATCCGAGGCAGTCTGAAAACTTTTACGATCGTAACATTAAAGCGCTTTGGGATAGTTCATTATAAAACTTATTTTTGGGTATTTCTATAAAAGAGCCGTTTTATAAAATTGCCTTTTAGTTTTCTGCAGCTGCTTACATGCTTACATAACACGATGCAATGTTAAAATCGGAATCTTACAAGAGGGGTGCGGTAGTTTCCACGGGTTTAAACATTCTGGTAAAGTCAGCGCTTTTTTTAAATACCATCATCATTGCCTATTATTTCGGAACTGGTATTGACACCGATCTATACTTCTATATTTTTACTACCGTTACTTTGATTGCCGGGCTTGCCAATGGCATGGATCAGGCAGTTATTATTCCCGAAGGAATGCATGTTAAAGTAGATCATGGTTTAGAAGAAGCAATTGGATTTTATAATTTTTTTGGATTAGGGTATATAATTATCGGAGTTGTATTAACAGCGATATTTTTATTTTTAGGCATTCCATTATACACAGCGGTTTCGTCTTTTAGCAAAGTTGAATTAAACAGTCATTCTTCACTTTTAATGCTCAGCAGCCTGTTGCCTTTGTTAATGATCATAACCAGTTACCTAACGTCTGTATTAACTACACTTAAGTATTTTACTGCGCCTCTTATTGCCAGTGGAATAGTACAGGTTTGTGCATTAATGTCGCTTGCATTATTTCACAACCAATTTGGTGTAAGTGCATTGTTTGCAGGCATGATAGTCGGTTATGTTTTAAACCTGGGTATATTACTATGCTTCATGTATTTTAAACTGGGCTGGCATTTCAGGTTTTCAGCAAAGCATGTAACCAGCCGGGTTAAAAAGAATTTAGGCTCTGTTCAAATGGGCAATATGGCAACGTTTGCTTTCAATTATGGAATTATTACGGTGCTTAGCAGTTTACCAACCGGCATTTATTCTGCTTATAATTACAGCATGCAGGTGCTTAATATCCCCAATAATTTTTTCGTTTCGCAGGTAGCGGCTGTTGCGGGGATAAAGTTAAATGAGCTGAGTGCAAGAGGTTTGTGGGCAGACATGAACAAAGTTTTTACTGAAACCATCAACATACTGTTGTTTATGATCGTGCCTTTTTGTTTCATCACATTTCTTTATTCAGATGCTATCGTAAATTTCCTTTTTTTAAGAGGAGATTTTACCAGCGACTCCGCAGAGAAAGTAAGTTTTTTTCTTAAATACCTCATTTTTTTATCACCCTGCCTTGCCATCAATACTTTTATAAGCCGGTTGATGACGGCCGGAAAAAAAGTGAGCCATGCCTTTTACTTTCAACTGGGATTTAATATTTCAATGTTGATATTGATTTTACTTTTTACAAAATTTTACAAAGAATCCGGATTTGTAATTACCATGCTAAGCAGCTATTATTTTTATATATGTGTAGTTTGCATCTTCCTGTTTAAATGGTTAATGCCCTTTATTGCTTACAAAAACGTGATTAAATCGATGGTATTGATATTTTTATATAATTTGCCTTTTCTTTGGCTCTTTTATAAAATATATGGCGAAAGCCAACCGGTTCCGATGTTGGTTTTAATCACGCTGCTTTATTATGCAGCAGTATTAGGAATCAATTATTTTATGAAAATAAGCAGGCCAACAGATTTATACATTGTACGAACCATTGATATGGTAAGGTTAAAAATAAGATCATGAATAACGAATACAAACCTCATTTCCTGGAGTGGACAGATGAGAAAGTAGCAAGGTTTTGGAATTTCAGGAATAACTACAGGCCATATGATGATACCTGGTTTACTAAAAGTTCCGGCGGTGCCATTTTGAAATATGTAAATAAGCAAACTGAAATAAAAGGCAAAGTCTTGGACTATGGAACCGGCAAAGGGTTTTTGCTGGATCACCTGCTAAGCCTCAAAGCTCCCATTGAACTATATGCGTGCGATTTTACAGATACCGTTGCCGAACAAACGCAGCAAAACTATAAAAACCGTGAGCACTTTAAAGGATGTACCCTCATCACCGGGCTACCCTCTGCTTACCCGGAAAATTATTTTGATATGGTTTTCCTTATTGAAACCATTGAGCATTTAACCGACAATTACCTGCACGGAACATTTATAGAAATTAACAGGATATTAAAACCCGGCGGTGTTATCATTGTAACTACTCCCAACGAAGAAGCATTGGAGCCGGTGCATGTTCATTGTGCTGATTGTGGCGCCACCTTTCATCATATGCAACACATAAGGGCATGGAGCGTTCCGGTACTAACAAACCTTGCTCAAAAATTCAATTTCTCTACTGTATTATGTAAGGGTATAAATTTGCAATGGTATAATAAGAGAGGCTTCCTGTATTTTGTAGCCGATAAAATGAAACAATTCTTTGGTAAAAAGAATAATCCTAATTTAATATACATCGGAAGAAAGAAGTAACGATACAGGTTATTCGCTTGTGGAGTTTACTGCCGGAAAATTATGAAAATTCTTTTTTTGATACCATCCCTGGCAGGCGGAGGGCAGGAAAAGGCGGGAATGATCTTAACCAACTACCTGTCTGGTTTTCATGAGGTTCAGGTAGTTTCCCTGGAGCCTGCATCGGCATACGACTACCCATATAAAAGCAGGCTATCCCGTATAGAAATTAAAAGAGCCAACACTACCGCCGGCAAAATATTGGTTGTTTTTAAAAGGATCCTTGCGCTGCGAAAAATAAAAAAGCAGTTTAAACCCGATGTGTCAATTGCGATAGGCCCTACGGCCATGTTGATAAACAGCCTTTCATTTGGAAAGGAACAAAAGATCTCTTCCCTCCGGCAATCTTTGCTTCAGTTAAAAGACAACCGTTTTTTAAATAAAATACTTTTCAGGATCTCGGGTAAACTGGTGCCGGTTCATAATGGCATCAATAAAGAATTATACGATCTGTATAAAATTAAAAATAACCTGTTTGCTTATAATGGATACGACCTGGAAAAGATAGCTGCTGATTGCAGCATGCCTGTAGAAAAAGAGCTGCTTCCTTTTTTTGAAGCTAATGTACTTTGCCATATGGGTCGTTTTGATTCGCAAAAATGTCAATGGCAATTGGCAAAAGTATTTCACCTGGCAAGGAAAGTAACACCCGGTTTAAAATTATTGATGATAGGAGATGTGGACTATTCAAATCCACTAAACAGCAGTGTTTACCAGTTTTGTGTAAACTACCTGCAAAATAACGGGTACAGGGTAAAGCCAATCGGCACAGATTTAAATGCACCTGCAAATGAATATGACGTGATGTTCTTAGGCCAGCAGATGAATCCACATCGTTACATGGCAAAATCATCGGTATTTGTGTTTCCTTCTGCATGGGAAGGTTTTCCCAACGCATTGGTAGAAGCATTGGCCTGCGGTTTGCCGGTAGTAAGTGCAGACTGCCCAACGGGGCCAAAGGAAATATTGGAGGATGTTAACACAGCCGAACAGTTTGGGATTTTGCTTCCTTTGTTTAGCCATATGTTTATTAAAGAAGTTCTTACGACGAACGAATTGCACCAGCAATGGGCCGATACAATAACAGGATTACTAAGTGATAATTATAAAATGAAGTATTTAAAATCACAGGCATTTAAGCGGGCAAAGGAATTTAGCGTAGAAAAAAGCTGCAAAAAATGGCTTGATATTATTGATCAGAAGATTAAATAATTAGCCTGATGCTGCATGCATTAATCAACTTTAAAAAAATGTTCATAATTTCCGGCTTTTAAATTACCCGGAATAACCAGATAAATATTTTTGTACCGTAACCACAATATGAGAAAAAAGATTGCCATAATAACTTATTCGCTATGTGGTGGCGGAGCAGAAAGAACAGTTGCCAACCTGCTCAGGTACCTGGATAAGAATAAATACGAGATCCACCTGGTACTAATGAATTCGGATATTGATTATGAGATACCCGAAAACCAGGTAATTCATTATATAGAGAAATCCAACAGGTTTGAAAGCGAGTGGCGTAAACTTGTTAAACTTCCCATGCTTGCTTACCGGTTTGCAAAATATTGCAAGGCAAACGAAATTGAAATGGTATTTTCTGTTATGAACAGGCCCAACATGGTTACAACTATGGCCAGGTTTTTTGGTTTGAAAGCACAGCTACTCATCAGCGAACGATTTTACACGCCTTATTTTTATAATAATGCCTCTATGGCCGGCAGATTTAAAACCTGGTTGTTGAAAAGATGTTACAGTAAAGCTGATTGCATACTGCCCAACTCCGAAGGAACAAGAGATGCCCTTGAAAATATGTTTCATATTAACACAGCCTATCAAGTAATAAAAAACCCAACTAACATTGAAGCTATTCGCAAGATGCGTTTTGAAGAAGTAGCTGATAAGGTTGATTTCAATAAATTCAGTTTTATAAATGTAGCTGCTTTCCGCGAAGAAAAAAACCATGAACTGCTGATTGATGCAGTAGCAGATATCCGTAACCGAGACTTTCAGCTTTTACTTATAGGAAAAGGGATTTTATTGAATGCGATGAAAGAAAAAGTTGCACGGCTTGGTTTGCAACACAAGATCCTGTTTCTTCCATTTGCCGACAATCCCTTTAAATACCTGCAGCGAAGCAGTTGTTTTATTACCAGCTCACTTACCGAAGGGTTTCCAAATATTCTGATCGAATCAATGATCTGTGGTTTACCTGTAATTGCAGCAGATTGCAAAACAGGTCCCAGGGAGTTACTGGCGCCGGATACAGCTATCAACAAAGTGATTCCAGCAGGTGAAATGGAAATAGCAAAGTATGGAGTGTTGTGTGCAATTAACTCAAAAGCCTCGCTGGTGGCTGCTATGAACTGGGCATTGGATAATCCGGAACAGTTGCAATCGTATAAAGAAAAAGGATTAGAAAAGGCAGGTGATTATGATTACAACAAAGTGATAGAAGAGGTTTCAAAAACATTCGACCACTACCTCGCAAAAAAATAAATGTAAAGCTGCAACTTATTTTCTTCCTACCGCATGATAGAAAGGTGTTTTTGGCCCAACCACAATGTCTTTCAACCCACATTTTTCCATCATCGCAATAACTTCTTTTTTGGAAAATCTTTGTTCCAGCGTTGTTCCAAAACGATCAAGCGAATCATTTCTAATAACAAAAAAAGATTTATTGGCATATGCAGCTAAGGGGATTTTCTTTGCAAATTCAGGCATTCCAAGAAACAGAAAGAACCTTACCAGGTACACCCACGGCATATAAAATATTACTGCCAGCAAATCACACGCTGCCTTCTTTAATCCCCGGGGGAGTTTACTTACCAGCAACCTTACCACATTGCTTGCATGAAATAATAATTTATAAAACGGATTCCGGTTATCCAGGTTATAGTAGAGGTAACAATAAAAATAACCGCCTTTCTTTACTTTCTTCACGCAATCCATCATGGCTTTTTGGGTATCAGGAATATGATGCAATACACCAATGCTCATGGCAAAATCAAAAGTTTCATCATCAAAAGGAAGGCTTTCTGTGCTGGCCTGGCTTAATCTTACATTGCCTGCATCGGCCAGTAATACATCTGCTGCAAAAATTGCCTGGCTGGGATCCACACATTCTACAAACCCTGCGTGTTTACAAAGATGTTTGGTAAATCTGCCGGTGCCACATCCAATATCTATAGCATAAGTATTTTTATTGATGATCTTCTCGTCTAAAATATCAAAATATTCTGTTGCAATGGTATTGATCGTTTTTTCGTCAAAGCTGTTGAATTTCAACCATTCTTCCCCAAAAGCTTCCACCACCTTAGCGTCAATATTTTCTACGTCAGTGGAAAATATACTCACATCCTTATACTTTGCTTTAACTACCCCTATCGGCTCCTTATTATATGCTTTCATCATAAATTGGCTGCAAAAATAATGATTAAGGCCATATGGGCTTTTCTAATTTTTTATGCGGGAAATATAAAATAAAATAAAAGTTAATTAATTGGTTGTTCATCAGTACCGGCGAGCGGTAACTTTTTGCCAACAATGTAGGTAGCGTATAAGTGTACCAGTAAAAAATAATAGAAGGGAAGGAAAATGATCTTGTACCTTATCATAGTTCCAAAGTTAAAAGTGGTAAAACCGATCACCAGCGCAAAAATGATGGAAATAGAAAAACAAAACAGCAGGTAAGGTTTACTGAAAATAACGACGAAGAAATGAATAAACCCCATTCTGATCATCACAAAAAGGGTACTAAGCAATAGTAAAGTTGATTCTAATGAAGTAAACAAAATAATCAGTTTTTTACTTTCCCATAAGAACGGCCTGAACAGGCAGGTGAATATTACCAATGGGCTTTTTAAGATCAGGTTGTTGATTGAACCATCTAACTCTCCCAGTCCAAATCCGGCTTTACTGTTTTCATCCGCTTCCTGCAAGGTTACATAGCTCTGCTGAAATTCTTTTATTTGTGTAATCGATCCTTCGGCCATAGAACCCACTACATCGGTAAAATCGCTGTTATATAAAATGATGCCGGTAAACAGTAGTGCAAACAAAATAGCAGCAAGGCGAAACACTTTATTTTTTATAGATTTAAAAAATTGTATGATCACCATCAGGGCAATACCCACACAAACAATAATGATGATGTAAGATTTAATAATGGCAACAATATACACAAGGAAGCAAAGAAAAAGCAGGTCTTTGAAAGTGAATTTTTTTTTCTCAAACAGGTTGTATAAGATATGTATTATGAAACCCAGCGAACCTAAACATATAGAATCCTTTAGTAATCCGCTTCCCCAAAACCAGATTGATGGTGAAAATAGTACCGCAAAAGCCAATAATTTCCTGTTGCGCTGTTTATTCAGGTCATCAAAAACCTGGAACAACCGCCATTGCCCAACAAAAGAATAGAAGCCGAAGAACAATGCGATGATGAGAAATTTATTAAAAGACAGGTAAGACAATATCGCACTGATCCTCATCACCATATTGTTGGAAGGCGTATAGAAATAGCCGGTAGATTTTGTTATTATAGAATCGTACCATTCGGATGTTTCTTTAAAGGAAGCAAACAGGTAAGTAAAGTCTGAAGGTTTTTTACTTATCTGGTCAGTAAAAAAATTGCTGCCATCAAAAAAAGTAAAAGAATCGCCGTAGCCGTAATAATATTGAATCATCATAGAATACGCTACAGATCCAAACATGCGCAATCCAAAGGCGAGCATCAGGTATTTCTTCAGATCAGCTGCTTCAAGTTTATTACTCATTTTTTTTGCCCGCCAGAAAAAAAAGGCAAGATAAAAAGGTAACAAAACATAATCTAAAGCAGTGATGTGTTGCATCCGGGTAAACGTTCTTTTGCTAAACCCCTTTGTACAGGGTTGTTTGCGGGTAAAAAAGCAAATTTATGAATTGTTGCTGGCTTATACCAGTATTTAAGGAATCACAATAGCTTCATTCAATATTTTTGAAAAGATAGCTGCTCCTGCATTATTCAAATGTGCAGCATCCTTCCACATTGTTGCAGGTTGCAGGGCAGGAATGTTATCAACATTTGAATAGTCGTAGATATGTTCTACGCCTTGTTGATGAAGCAGGTTGATGATCATTTTATTTCCTTCTTTCAGCAGCAGGCTATTTTTAAAGGAAGGAGAGATAACCACCTGCAACGGAATACCATTATTTTTACACGTTGTAACAATGCCGGTTAAAGCTTCCAGTTTGCTTGCTGCATAAGTGTGTTTTTTTGAAAGATCGGGTGATACCCGGAAGCCGCTTGTATCGAATTCGTTATTTAATCCTTCAAAGCCATTGTTGTCGGCAATACTATTTCTCCTGGTATAATTATACAGTATGTTAAGGAACTTACCGTTATACCGGTACGTGTGAAAAAGCAGTTTGAATTTTTCTGCGTAACCTGCATGGCTGCTGATATAGGTACGTACTACGTCGTTTTCGCCCAGGAAGGGATACAGCGGTGATATTTCGTTTGTCGCATTTTCATTTTCTATAGTAAGGTATGGATAAACATCTACCTGCAAAATGATGAGCCTGGGTTTTAATCCCTTACTAACAAGCAACTGTAGCAGCAGATTATTGTATATTAAGCCGCCTGTTCCACTGATACCGGCATTGTAACCATTTGCATTATATACATTGGTTAATAAAGACGGGTTAATGTGAAACTTGGCCCGGGATGAACCCAAGATGAAAAAGTCTGCTGTCTTTTTATTCTTTAATGAATAATTTACGGTACCTCCGCTTTCGCCACTAAGAGTTTTTGAAAAGATGGCATTTGCAAAGATCCAGCTAATCAGCCTGTCTGCAACAACCGTTACACACAATATAATCAAGAGTTTAATAATTATTTTTTTCATTATTAAAATTGGAAGTAAATAAACTGGCTGCCATTTGAGTTTCCAAAAAATATGATCAGGAAAATAAATAGTACCGTGAAAAAGGTAAGCCATGTATCACCATTTTTCTTTTCAAATAACTGATCAAATGAATATTTTCTGAAAACGAAGTATTCGAAACCTGACAACACTGCGGTCCCTAATAAAATAGTTGCAAAAATATTTATGTCTAAAAACTGGAATCCCGAAGCATTAAAATCTGTGAATATTTTTCGGATGATGGTACTTGCCTGGTGAAAGCTTACAGCACGGAAAAATATCCATGAAAAGGATACCAGGCTAAACACATATAATACCCGGATAGCTTTTACAATAAAATACTTTGGCCGCCAACGGGGAAGGTTAATTGCTTTTTCAAATGAAAGATATAAACCGTTGATGCCACCCCAAATGATGAAGTTCCAGGAAGCGCCATGCCAAAATCCGCCAATTAACATGGTTAACATCAAATTACGGTAGGTAAGCAATTTGCCAAACCTGCTGCCGCCAAATGATATGTAGAGGTAATCTCTCAACCAGCTGGACAAGGAGATATGCCATCGTCTCCAAAATTCTGTGATATCTTTTGAAAAATATGGGATCTTAAAATTTTCATTAAATTTAAAACCAAGCATTCGGGCAATGCCAATGGCCATATCAGAATAACCTGAGAAATCGCAATATATCTGGATGGCAAAAAGCGCAGTGCCCGCCAGCAACATAGAGCCTGGTTGAACTTCGTAATTGTTGTAAGTAGCATTTACGAATGTACTCACAACATCTGCCACCATAACTTTTTTAAACAATCCCCAAATGAAACGATGAAATCCTACAGAAAAATCTTTATATGTGATCTTGTGATCGCAGGTGCGTAATTGTGGTATCAGGTTGTTGGCCCTTTCAATCGGCCCTGCCACCAGTTGGGGAAACATCATTACAAAATTGGAATAGGTGAGGATGTTCCTTTCCGCTTTTATATTGCCGCGATAAACTTCTATTACATAACTCAGGCTTTGAAAAGTATGAAAGGAAAGTCCGATAGGAAGGATGATCTCCCAGTTTTCCAACTGGTGAAACCCCATCGCATTAAAATTATCGATGAAGAAATTGTGATATTTAAAAACAAACAACACCAGGCAGGTATTAACAACACCAAATAGTAAGTGCCATTTTTTAGCTTTTTGCGAGTGGTCGTCCTCTATTTTTATGGCAGCATAGTAATCTATCAGAATTGTAAGAAACAGTATCAGCACATACACAGGTATAAACCACATATAAAAAATGCAACTCGCAATAAATAACAGGATCTTCCTGCTCTTCCCATCAAGAAAATAGAAGAGGAAAAAGAAAACAACAAAAAAAACAAGGAATTCGATCGAGTTAAAAAGCATGTGTGATCAATTCAGTTAATGCAAATAAATGAGATTGCTTTGGTTAATGAATTGCAATATCTTAAAAAATCGGTTGTTTTCAGAATTCTATTTAAGTTAATCCTCTCCGGGAAAAAGTTACTGATCAATATAGACAGTGTAGAAGCAATTATAAATGGACATAGAGGGGAAGTTTTATAACTTAGAACGTCCGCAAAATTCCTCCCTGTATTTTTGTACTTTTGCCTCATAAATTTACTATGCATACATTATTAATTACCGGAGGGGCTGGGTTCATTGGTTCTCATCTTACCAGGTTATTTGTAAAGAAATACCCACATTACAAGATCGTAAATCTTGATGCGCTCACGTACGCGGGCAACCTGGAAAATTTAAGGGACATAGAAAATGAACCCAATTATGAATTTATAAAGGGCGATATAACTGACCTGGATTTTGTTCAGTCACTATTTGAGCGTTACCAGTTTACTGCTGTATTGCATTGTGCTGCTGAAAGCCATGTAGATCGTTCCATTTCAGACCCCTTTGCATTTGTACGAACAAATGTTTTGGGCACCGTTTCATTATTGCAGGCAGCTAAAGCATGCTGGAAGGAGAATATGGATGGAAAGATATTTTACCATATCTCAACTGATGAAGTATATGGTTCATTAGGAAAAGAAGGGTTTTTTACTGAAGAAACCAGTTATGATCCGAGAAGCCCCTATTCTGCCTCAAAAGCCTCTTCTGATCATTTTGTGCGGGCTTTTTACCATACGTATAAACTTCCTGTAAAAATATCAAACTGCTCAAATAATTACGGCCCGTATCATTTTCCTGAAAAGCTGATACCGCTTTGTATCTACAATATAATTCATAATAAACCTTTGCCAATTTATGGAAAAGGAGAAAATGTTCGAGACTGGCTGTTTGTTGAAGACCATGTACGTGCCATTGATGTTATTTTTCACCAGGGTAAAGTGGGAGAAACCTACAATATTGGTGGGCACAATGAATGGACAAACATTGCCCTGGTAAAAGAGCTGTGCAGGCAAATGGATGAAAAGCTTGGAAGAGAAAAAGGCGCTAACGAAAAGCTGATCACCTATGTACAGGACCGTGCCGGGCACGATCTGCGCTATGCGATAGACGCTTCTAAATTAAAAAATGAATTAGGTTGGTTGCCATCTTTGCAATTTGAAGAAGGTTTATCTAAAACCATTGACTGGTACCTTTCCAATACTGCCTGGTTAAATGATGTTACCAGTGGCAACTATGTACATTATTATGAAAACCAATATGGAAAGTAAGAAGTTATAATCATAAATGGTATCAGGTAATTTCGATTTAAAATTAAGGCTATAAAAATATTTAAATGAAAGGAATAATTCTCGCAGGCGGTTCTGGTACCAGGTTGTATCCTATTACCATGGGGATCAGCAAACAGCTTATGCCTATTTATGATAAGCCTATGATATATTATCCGCTAAGTACTTTGATGCTGGCAGGTATTAAGGATATTCTCATTATCACTACGCCGGAAGACCAGGTACAGTTTCAGCGTTTACTCGGAAACGGTAGCCAGTGGGGTTGTGCCATTCAATATGCAAAGCAGGAAGTTCCAAACGGGCTTGCCCAGGCATTTGTAATAGGGGAACAGTTTATTGGAAAAGATGCTGTGGCACTTGTATTGGGCGACAATATCTTTTACGGAAGCGGCTTTAGCAAGCTTTTGCAGGACGCCGCCAATCTACAAGGGGCTGTTATTTTCGCTTACCCTGTTAGTGATCCTGAAAGATACGGTGTGGTAGAATTTGATAACGGGTATAACGTGATTAGTATTGAAGAAAAGCCTGCCTCTCCAAAAAGCAATTATGCAGTACCGGGCTTGTATTTTTATGATAATGAAGTTGTAGAAATTGCAAAGAATATACAACCGGGCCCAAGAGGAGAATACGAGATAACTGATGTGAACAAAGTGTACATGCAAAATAAAAGGTTGAAAGTTCAGGTGCTGGACCGTGGATTTGCCTGGCTGGATACCGGAACATTTGATTCCCTTAACGATGCAAGTGAATATGTAAGGGTGATAGAAAAGAGGCAGGGACTAAAGATTGGTTGCCCAGAGGAAATTGCCTGGAGAATGGGTTTTATTTCAAAACAGCAATTGGTAAAGCTTTCTGAAACCCTTAGTAAAAGCGGTTATGGGGAATACCTAAAAATGATCGCAAAGTAGTATTTATGAGTTATTACGTACATCCATCTTCTTTTGTTGATGAAGGCGCTGTTATCGGCGACGGAACAAGGATATGGCATTTCTCTCACATAATGCCTGGTGCAGTTATTGGCAACAATTGTAATATCGGTCAAAATGTGCTGGTATCGGATGGAGTGCAGTTGGGCAACAACGTAAAAGTGCAGAATAATGTTAGCATCTACGAAGGAGTAATTTGTGAGGATGATGTTTTCTTAGGCCCCGGAATGGTACTTACCAACGTAACCAATCCACGTAGTGCCATCAGCAGGAAAAGCGAGTATAAAAAAACATTGATTCGCAAAGGGGCAAGCATTGGAGCCAATGCCACCATCGTTTGTGGTAATGAAATAGGCGCTTACGCTTTTGTAGGTGCAGGAGCAGTGGTAACAAAACCTGTGGCAGCGTATGCATTGGTTATTGGCAACCCGGCAAAGCAGGCAGGCTGGATGAGCGAGTTTGGCCAAAAACTGCAGTTTGATAATGCTGGCAAGGCAATCTGTTCTGAAAGCGGGCAGCAATACCTGTTGCAGGATAAAACGGTAAAAAGAACAGCTTAGCAGCGCCTCCTTATAAGCATCCATTTTTACGGCTTGTAAAACATCTGCTGTACTTTACCGTTATATAAGCTAAATTGAAACGGGAAAGGAAATAAAAAAAACATTATCAAATTACATGACGCTTGTTGCACAAATTAAGGCGCTCTATAAGAATCCGTCAGTAAAATCGGTAGGCATCTATACATTTACCAATTTCTTTTCCAAAGCCGCTTCGTTTTTGCTTCTGTTTATATTTACAAATCCTGTTTATATTACTCCGGCAGAAAACGGACTGCTTAGTTTATTTAGTACCAGCCTGCTTTTCCTGATGCCTTTTCTAAGCATGGGCATCATTCAATCTACCAGTACAGATTATTATAAGTTGAAAACTTCAGAATTCAGGGATTTTTTTACAACCGGTTTTTTATTGCCATTTGTTGTTATGGTACTTTCAATGGCCGGATTATACTTTGCGAGGTATTACCTGCAACAGGCGTATGGTTTTCCATTGATGTTTGTATGGCTGATACCGGTTATTTGTTTTTTGATTTTTTGCAATGAGCAATTGTTAAGCATGGCACGTAACAATAATGAACCGGAAGTTTACCTGAAAGCAAATATCTCTAAAACGATCCTTGAGTTGGGATTGTCGTTTATTCTTGTTGTTTATTTTGCCTTTAGGTGGCAAGGCAGGATACAGGGAATACTGGTAGCGTATGTGTTGGCAGGAGGTTATGCGTTTTATTATTTTATTAAAAAAGGGTACCTGTTTGGCCATATTAAAAAGAAGTATATTAAAAGTGAGCTGCTGTATGCCCTGCCCATCATTGTTTTGCAGGTAAGCATATTTTCGATGAGTGCATCAGATAAATTTTTCCTTGCGGCATTTTCAACCAATGGAAATGAAACGGTGGGTGTTTACAGCATTGCCTGTGTTTTTGCATCAATCGTAAATATATTGTCAATGGCTTTGGTGCAATATATTTTCCCAAGGATCTATACGATGCTTTCTTCAAGCGAAACAAAGTATAGTGAGATCCGGAAAGTTTTCTTTGTGTATGCAGGTATTATGTTGGCTGGTTTGGCTCTGGTCATATTGGTTACACCGGTTTTATACCATTTCTTTATTAACCCAAGGTATCACCCGGCGCTACGGTATAATTATCTATTATGCATCGGTAGTTTTCTTTGGGCCATCAGTTATTTTTTCTATTCATTCCTTTTATATTATAAAAAGAAAAAGGAGATCCTGTTTTTATCTTTGTGTTGCATCCTGGTCAGTTTGTGCTGTAATTATTTTCTTATTAGTAAATGGAAAGACGTGGGAGCTGCAATTTCATCCTCCGTATCTTATTTCATCGTGTTTTTAATAACTTTAGTTTTTACAGCCGGCTACTGGAAGAAATTCCTTGTAAAACCTAAAAGCATACTTCGTTAAGTTGAATAAGAAAAAAACCATCCTGCATATAATCCAGAATTTTGGAAAAGGTGGCGCTGAAACTACCGTGGTAGGCGTTCTGAAAAACCTTTCCGAATATAATAATATTGTAGTAGCACTGGATGGCTTTAATGAATTTGGAGAAGAACTGAAGTATCACAAGTACTATTGCCTTAATGTACGCTCTTATTATTTTTCGCTGTTGCACATCCGCGAACTGAGAAAGATTATAGTTGATAATAAGGTTGACCTCGTGCATAGCCAGTTGTACTGGAGTACAATATTGGCCAGGTTTGCATGTCCCAAAAATGTCCCCCTGGTCACTTCTATACAGGCCTCTTTAACAGATAGTGTAGAATATAAAAAAAAGTGGATCGGTTGGCTTGATAAATTTAGCTATAAAAGGCGCCCCAGCACTATCATCGGCGTTTCTCAACATACCCTGGATGATTATTTCCATTTCTTGCAATTAAAGAAAGATAGCTGTTATGTGCTGCATAATTTTGTAGACCCGGAAGTATATGAACCAATCCCATCTGGTAAAAAAAACGCGGAAGAGTCATTTAAATTGATTTCAGTTGGTAGCCTCAAACCTCAAAAGAACCAACGTTTTCTTTTAGAAGCATTCGTGAAATTAAAAGGGCATAATATTTCACTTGATATTTATGGTGAAGGCATGTTAAGGCCGGAAATTACCCAATTCATCAAGGAAAACCAGCTGCAGGTAAGGCTCATGGGCCAGGTTCCCCATATTAGGGATGTAATGGGTGCATACCAGCTTTTTGTAATGTCATCATTATACGAAGGTTTTTCTTTGGCTGTGCTGGAAGGAATGATGATGGAAATACCAATGCTGTTGGCTGATATCGGAACTTTCAGGGAGCAATGTGCCGATGCTGCTGTTTACTTTTCATTGAATGATCCGGGTGAGTTTATTGATAAATTGCTGGTATTAAAAGATGACCCGGAATTATTAAATGAATTAGCTGGTAAAGGAAAAAAGATAGTTCTTGAAAATTTTACCATCACCCATCATTTAACGAAGCTTAGAAGTATTTATACAGCTGTTTTAAATAACGATTGAGTTACGGTACTCAATATTCCATTAATTTTAAACCAAATAATATTCCCTGTTATCTCATGATGAAAAAAAAGATTTTTCATATTTTAAACAGTGCTGGTTTAAGTGCCTTATTGAGGTTACAAAAAAAAGATATGCTTACTGTGCTAAGTCTGCACCGGATCTCCAACGAAAGGGATTTTTTCTGGGATCCTGTTAAACCTGCAGATTTTGAAAGACTGCTGCAGTATCTCGGAAAATATTATTCTATCATTGCCTTCAGCGATATTCAAAGGATACAACCATCAACACAAACTTCCAAACCATATCTTATCTTAAGTTTCGACGACGGGTATTATGATTTTTATGAACATGCGCTGCCGCTGCTAGTAAAGTATAAACTACCCTGTAACCACAATATTGTAAATGAGTGTGCGTCTTCAAACATGGTGATCTGGACGCAAAGGTTGAATAATTTATTTAATCATTGTAGAAATATCAATGATACAGGTATGGCTTTTAACGATGCAGGTTTATTATTAGATTACCAGAAATCCGGCAACAACTGGATGAAATTTTATCTAAAAACATATCATTATTTAATCAGCCTTCCTTTAATGCAACGAATGGCCATCATAAAAGAGAAAGAAATACAACTGTCGGTAAATACTGATGTTAGAATGATGAATTGGCAGCAAATAAAAGAATGTACACAGTATAGAGTTGAAATAGGATGTCATACTTATTCCCACGATGTACTTTCTACTATTCACGATCGCGATGTGCTTTATCATGAAATTGTAGAAGCCAGCCTGGAAACAGGAAAGCAACTTGGGAAAGCGATAGACATACTGGCTTTACCTAATGGATACGGTAATGAATTGGTGAATGAGATGGCGTTATTAGCCGGATTGAAGCATGTGTTGTATGTTGGTGATAAAATTAATCCTTTGCAAAAGTATACTAACGTTTTGGGCATAAACGATACTTACCGGGTTAACCTGGTGCAGGAATCTATGCCTGAAATGATATTGCGTGCAGAAATGTTTCATGCTAAAATGAGAAGATATGCCTGAGTACGAGATAAAACGGATTGGGGCAGAAGATTTTTCTATCCTGGTGCCTTTAATGAAAGACTGTTTCGGCATGGAAGTAAACATCAATTATTTTCATTGGAAGTATATCGATAATCCTGCCGGGCATTTCATAGGTTTTGTAGCAATAGAGCCTGTTAGCAAAGAAATTGGCGCCTACTACGGGGTGATCCCGCAACGGCTTATTATTGATGGAATGGAACAAACTGTTTACCAGTCCTGCGATACTATGACGCATTCAAAACATCGAAGGCTGGGATTGTTTAAGATGCTGGCGCTGGAATGCTTTCGCTTTCTTAAAGAAGAGAACAAATTATTTATCATCGGTTTTGGAGGAGCCCAATCTACACCAGGTTTTATAAAATTTGGCTGGAAACATATCTTTGATTTCCGGTATTATTTTAAACCGGCGCTTTTATGTAAGCTTTCTTTATTACGGTCCTTTAAAGATGATCATTTTGCACAAGTAAAAGATACCGGTGTTTTACAAACTTTTTTAAGATCGCTTCCCAACCCAGCTGCCATACATGCTCCACGAAATGCAGAACACATCCGCTGGCGCACAGGTAATCCCAACTATGATTATCATATTATATCATATAACAGCCAAACTGGTATCGAAGGCTATGCGATCTATTATATTCAGAAAAGTAAAATGATACTTTTTGATTTTGCCTTTGGAACAAAAAAAGCTGAAAAAGCATTGTTATGGTATCTCTCTAAATCTGTTGTGAAGAATAATTTTAAGGGTATCATTTCCTTTTGCCAGGAAGAAGGAACTCAGTCTCTTATCCTTACAAGGAATTGGTTTATTATTAATCCTTTTAAAAAAGGGCCTTTGTCAGAGAAAACACCGTTTATCTTTTTTGCGCCGGAAACGGCAATGAATAAATTTTCTTTCCCTGCCAAATGGCAGATCACTGGTTACGATCACGATGCGTTATAAGCAGCAGCTAAGTTCATATTGATTGTTTTAGATGTCTGTTCCGAATTAACTGGGCTATATTTCATTATTTTTGCATCGCTTAAAACAATTGATACATGTGCGGCCTAACGGGTTTTATTGATTTTAATAACAAATCTTCTAAAGAGATATTACAGGGTTGTACAGATGTAATGGCGCACCGGGGGCCGGATGGTGGTGGCTACGAATTCTTTCAACATGATAATTTTCAGGCAGGATTAGGTCATCGCCGGCTCTCTATTATTGATCTTAGTAATGCAGCAGGCCAGCCAATGTGGTACAAACAATTTTGCATCGTGTTCAATGGCGAGATGTACAACTATGCCGAAGTGAAAGCAGAACTGGAGCAGCTTGGTCACCAGTTTATCACGCATTCTGATACAGAAGTGCTGCTTCATGCCTGGGAGCAATGGGGATCCGCAATGATCAGCAGGTTCATTGGCATGTTTGCATTTGTGATCTATGATACTGAAAAAAAAGAATGCTATTGTTTTCGCGACAGGGCCGGTGTAAAACCTTTTTTTTATTATTGGCACAACGGCTTGTTTTTGTTTGCGTCCGAATTAAAAAGTTTTCACAAGCATCCGGGCTTTAAGAAGGAGATCAATCACCAGGCACTACAGCAGTTTTTTCAGTATGGTTATATAATGGCACCCTTGTCCATTTTTGAGCATACTCATAAATTACTACCCGGCCATTATTTAAAATTTACAACCAGTAGCAGGGTATATGAGCAAATTAAATATTGGGATGTTTACGATGCTTATAATAAGCCTAAGTTAGATATTTCGGTAGAGGAAGCTAAAAAACACACGGAAGAATTATTGATATCTGCCTGTAAATACCGCATGGTGGCAGATGTACCTGTTGGTGTTTTTTTAAGCGGTGGCTACGATAGTACAGCCGTAACAGCCCTGCTGCAAGCTCACCAGCCGGAGAAAATAAAAACATATACGATCGGTTTTCACGAAGAAGATCATAACGAGGCCGTGTATGCTAAAAAGGTAGCGACCTTTCTTAAAACAGACCATACCGAACATTACTGTACTACCAAAGAAGCACAGGAGATCATTCCGCATATTCCCTTTTTTTGTGATGAGCCCTTTGGTGATTCTTCTATCATCCCCACAACACTCGTAAGCCAGTTGGCAAGAAAGGAAGTAACGGTAGCTTTAAGTGCAGATGCAGGAGATGAGATCTTTGCAGGTTATAACAAGTACCCAATTGCAATGGACCTCATCGGCAAAATGAATAGCATTCCGGGGTTTATTAAGAAACCGGCAGGAAAATTATTAAGGTATGTTCCTGATTCATTATTAATAGGTTTAACCCGCAACACAGCGGCTTCTATAAAAAAACAAAGATTGGGTAAAATACTTCAACAGGATGCCAGTTCTGCCAGCATCATGGATGTATTACTTTCGCAGGTATACAGCAATGAGCAACTGGCCGGATTATTTACCCGGCTTGATGCAAAGCCCTGGTCTTTTTTTGATTCCGAGAATGATCTCAATAATTCTCTGGGCCATCTTGATAAACTTTTAGCCATTGATTACAAAACATACTTACCGGATGATATACTGGTGAAAGTAGACCGGGCAGGTATGAGCATCTCACTGGAAGGAAGAGAACCTTTGCTCGATCACCGGATAATAGAGTTTGCTGCGCAACTGCCTGAGAAATTTAAAATGAATGGCGTTAATAAAAAATTCCTGCTGAAAGAAATAGTGCATGATTATGTTCCTAAGGAAATGATGGAAAGGCCAAAGATGGGTTTTGGTGTACCTGTGTTTGACTGGCTGAGGAACGACCTTCGTTACTATGCTGATATCTACCTTAGTGATGAAGCATTTGCAAAACATGGTTTATTTAAAAGAGAAGGCGTACAACACATCATGCGTAATTTTTACAAAGGCGATAGAAATTACAACAGTCTCTTCTGGTACCTCCTGATGTTTCAGATGTGGTACAAAGAATGGATGGAGTAAATAACTTAGGCACATTTGAAAAGAAGCTTTCAATATTTATAAATGATAAATAGGGAATTTACCTGTTATTAAAACAGCAATCTATTCAATGAAAAAAATTCTTTTCATTTCTTATGATGGCATGACGGATCCGCTGGGTCAAAGCCAGGTGATACCTTACCTTTCCGGCCTGGTAAAATTTGGTTATAAATTTACGATACTAAGCTGCGATAAACCCGATAAGTATGCAGCAAATAAAGATTATGTAGAGCAATTGCTGAAAGGGCTTCCTATTGAATGGGTAAGCATCCCTTACCATAAAAATCCACCGGTACTTTCTTCACTGTACGATTATCAGCAACTTAAACAGGCAGCAAAGCAACTACATAAAAAAAGAGATTATCACATGGTACATACAAGGCCGGGCTTACCCACTTTGGTTGCATTATGGATGAAAAAGAAATATGGTATCCGTTTTTTTAATGACGTAAGAGGATTTTGGGCAGATGAAAGGGTAGATGGCGGTATGTGGAAACTTTCCAATCCTTTGTTTAAACGCATTTATAATTTTTTTAAAAAGCATGAGTATGAATGCCTGGAAAAAGCAGATGCTATAACCTGCTTAACAGAAGCAGCAAAAAAAGAAATGCTCTCCTGGAAACAGATTTCCGGCCAGCCTTTATCCATCGCAGTTATTCCATGCAGTGCCGACCTGGATCTTTTTAATCCTGACAATATTGATCATTCAATGAAAAATGAGTTTCGTAGATCGCTCAATATTGTTGAATCTGATATCGTAATCAGTTATCTTGGTTCTATTGGTGGATGGTACCTCACACAAGAGATGATGCTGTTTTGTAAAAAAATATCCGAAAAAATTCCCTCTGCAAAATTTCTTTTTATCTCTCCACATCGCCACGAACAGATAATTGAAGCAGCTTCTGCGGCAGGATTAGCGGCAGAAAAACTGATCACTACACACGCTCAACGGCATGAAGTTCCGGTATTACTGTCTTTTAGTACTTTTTCCCTTTTCTTTATTAAACCATGTTATTCAAAATTATCTTCTTCCCCCACCAAGCATGGAGAAATTATGGCAATGGGAATTCCTGTGATCACCAATGCGGGTGTAGGTGATGTTAAAGAGATCGTTACAAAATATGATGCGGGAATTGTGCTGGATGATTTTTCGGAGGAAGCTATGCAGGCAGCCGTAAATGAAATAGCATCAGGCAAATCTTTTGATTCAGTCAACATCAGAAGAGGCGCTGAAGCAGTTTATTCTTTAGATAGCGCTGTAAAAATTTATAAAACGGCTTATGATAAGGCACTCTGTTAAACAGTATTTTTTAAAGATGAATTAGTACATATCTTTATTTTTATTAAAATATACACATCACATAACTTTTCTAATGGCGTTTCATTTTTTAATTATCGGTGCAGGTTTTTCGGGAAGCGTTTTAGCAAATAAACTGGTTGAAACACTGGATTGCACAGTTGAGATCTGGGATGAGCGAAACCACGCAGGTGGAAATTGCCATACAGAAAGAGACGGGCAAACCGGCGTTATGGTTCATCAGTATGGTCCACATATTTTTAATACAGACAAAAAAGAGATATGGGATTATGTGAATTCCTTCGGCGAATTTAAAAATTATGTACACCGCGTAAAAGCCATGAGTAACGGGCATATATACCCGATGCCGGTAAATCTGTTTACGATCAACCAGTTCTTTAATAAAACTTTTTCTCCTGCAGAAGCAAGTGCTTACCTGGAAAGTATTGCCGATAAAACCATTGAACATCCTGCTAATTTTGAAGAACAGGCTTTGAGGTTTATTGGAAAAGACCTGTACAAAGCTTTTTTCTATGGCTATACAAAAAAGCAATGGGGCTGCGAACCAACTGCTTTACCTGCCTCAATTCTTAAAAGAATTCCGGTTAGGTTTAATTACGATGATAATTACCACAGCAATGTTTACACTGGAATACCTGTGGATGGCTACTCGGCTGTGATGAATAGAATGACAGCCCATAAAAATATAAAGGTGACACTCAATAAGAAATTTGATGCGGCAATAGATGTGTCGCAATACAGCCATGTTTTTTTTACAGGGCCACTTGATGCCTATTTTAATTACCAACACGGAAGATTAGGCTACCGTACAGTAAAGTTTGAAAAGCATTATGCTGAGGGTGATTACCAGGGCCTTTCCCAAATGAATTATTGCGACGAAGCAGTGCCCTATACACGTGTTGTAGAACACAAGCATTTTACACCCTGGGAAAAACATGATAAAACAATTTATTTCAAAGAATTTAGCATAGAAACAGGCCCATCTGATGTTCCTTACTATCCTAAACGGTTACATGCCGATAAAGAAATATTGCGGCTTTACAGGCAGCAGGCAGAAACATTAAAAAATATTTCTTTTCTCGGCCGCCTGGCTACATACAGGTATATGGATATGCATCATGTTATAGGCGAAGCACTCGATCTGGCAGCTGTGTTTGCCAGCAACCTTAAATCTGGTAAGCCTTTACCGGTATTTTCCAATGAAGAAGATATTTAGGTAATACTACCTGGTTTTTCTACTATCGTTTTCTACAACTTTAATATTTGTACAGCTAAAGGCAATAAGCCTGCTCATCCTACGTTATTGGTTTGATCCTGGTATTCTCTTTAAAACCAAAACGTACCCTCATATGGAGAAGGTGATAGCCCTGGTTGTTTCATACAACAGACAGGCACTTTTAGCGGAATGTATCCAATCACTCCGTAATCAATCCCGCAGGCCGGACGCAATCCTGGTGATCAATAATGGCAGTACCGACAATACAGCGGAATGGCTGCAAGCTCAATCTGATGTTTTTCATATTACACAAAATAACGAAGGTTCAGGTGGCGGGTTTAATACCGCTATCAGCTGGGCATATAAAAATGGATACTCATGGATGTGGTGTATGGATGATGATGGTTATCCAAAAGAAGATGCACTAGAACAATTACTAGCTGTTGATACGCCCCAAAGAAGTGTATTAAATTGCGCCGTTATAAACAAGGAAGATAGAAGTTCATTTGTATGGAATACAAATAACTATAAAACAATAAACGATGTTAAGGAAGAGCTTATAAAAGGCATCGTTCATCCATTTAATGGTACGCTGTTACACCGTTCTATTGTAGAGAAAGTTGGATTACCAAAAGCCAGTTTGTTTTTATGGGGCGACGAAACTGAATATTATTACCGTATAGTAAAGCGTTACAGTATCCCGGTTTATACCGTTTCCAAAAGTATTCATTATCATCCTGCTTCGGCATTTTCATACAAACACGACTGGGATTTTAAATCTACCTGGAAAATGTATTTCTATGTAAGAAACCGCTTACACATTAACAAAGCAAAATATGCCAACAGTAAAATAGCCGCTATGCATTACCTGCTTTTTGTAATAGCGTTTGCAGGAACGATCCTGGTATTTCAAAAATCAGACAAGATTAAGAAACTGAATTTTCTTTTCTGGCCTATGTTGGATGCAGCGAAAAATGATTTTGCCATGACGCCGGTAACGATACTAAGTAAATTGAAGAAACAGCATGAAAAGCAGTATTCATCATCATTAACTGCTCCCTTTAAATATTTGTATAACAATATATTTCTGCATCAAACCAATCAACCATCAAAGCCCGCAACTGCTTAACTCTTTATAACAGTTAACTCTGAAACCATCTGCCCTGCGTTTTCGCGGGGCTTTTCTTTTAGTTTATTGTTGAAGTAAAGAATGAAGTAAAGCCCGATTATGTAAAAGGGAATAGCAGGAATTTTATACCTTACCAGTGAGCCGAAATTTAATGTGGTTGCGCCAACAAATAAAGCGAAGATCACTGAAAACATCAGGCAGTATAACACGATAGGTTTATTGATAATTGTGAAGAAGAATTTCTTTATACCTACTTTAATTAAAACAAATAAGGTAAACAACATCAGCGCCAAACTTTCAAAAGAAGATAAAAGGGTGGATGCTTTTTTGGATTCCCAAATATAAGGCCGGAAAAGCGTGGCAATAACTGCGGCCGGAGCCATGCGAATGAGGCTTCTGGCTGTTCCGTCAAATTCTACTCCCAGCGAAAAATTAGAAGTGGCAGAGTTAGCCTGGTTCTCGTAATTTACCTGGTAATTCTTGATGCTTTTGGAAACTCCTGCCGAAGCAAAATTTCCCAGGGCTTTTTGCATGGCGCTGGTTATGTTCAGAAACCCCAACACACTTCCTATCAAAAAACATCCAACTACAAGGATCTTTGCAAATTTATTTTTGATAAGTGTAACATTCTTAAGCAACATATATAAAGCTAAAAACGGAAGGTAAGAAACAATAATATATACTTTTAAAATTACCACCATATAGCTTGATATCAGCAGGATAGGCAGATAGATAAAAGGGTTTTTCTTTTGATAAAACATGCCATAAAGAGAATAAGTGATCCACCCAATTGCTCCAGTACACAGAGGGTCTTTTAAAATACCCGAACTCCAGAACACAAATGATGGAAGGTATAAAATCGCGATGGCAAACGGGCGGTGTAACTGCGGGTACTGCTCATAGAAAAACCGGTATAATCTCCAGACACCGGTAAAGGAAGCCATGGAAAAAATTAGGTTGATAGCAAGAAATTTCCCGAATGTGATAAAAGATAATAGCGCTACTATACGGGTAACCATGAAATTGCTTTCCTCATTAAAATAGCCCGAATTATCAATATTCATCAGCAATGCCTGGTCAAAATCTTTGCCGCTTCCCAAAAGTAAATTGATATTGGATGCGTCTTTTAAGATCAGCTTGTAAATGTTGTAACCTTCCGGGTGGTAAAGCCCATTGGTATCACCAGGAGAAAAATGCAAAACGAACATGCAATAGGCAAAACAACTGAAAACCTTTATCCAGAAGCCCTGGCGGTGATACTTTCTTAAAACAGGATCTTTGTATTTTTTTCGCCTCCAAGAAAAGAGGATATAAAAAAGGATAACATAAATAAAGAAAACTATAAAATCGAAAAAATTCATCAGATAGCAGTTAAGAATTACGAGTGAATGGTTATGAGCCGGAGCAAGGTAAGCTGTGTTTTTATTTTCTTTCAATTATCCTTTCAAAATGAACCAGCTGATTGGGAGCAGTTCATTCATCACTCATAATTCTACAGTCATAACACTTCAACAAATTTATCTTAAATATTCATTCAGCATTCAACAATATGAACTTATTTTGCTCAATCATAAAAATCAGTGAAAATGTGCGGTATCGCAGGTTCAGTTAACTTCCGGTTGAATTATCAACGAATAAATGAAGTAATGCATCATCGGGGTCCGGATGAACAAAATGCATTTGCTGAAAACAATGTTGATCTTTATCATCTCAGGCTATCGATCCTCGATATTGGTGGAGGTAAACAGCCCATGCACTTACACGACAGATACACGATAATTTTCAATGGTGAGATATACAATCATTCGGCATTAAGAAAACAGTTTTTGCTGGAAGGGAAAACCGATTCAGATACAGAAACACTTTTGCTGTTATTTCATAAAATGGGCGAAGATATGCTGCAGCATCTTGATGGGATGTTTGCCTTCGCTATTTACGACAATGTTACCAGGCAATTATTTATTGCCAGGGACAGGGCCGGTAAAAAGCCACTCTATATTTACAACGATAATAAAATGATCGTTTTTGCCAGCGAGCTTAATTGCCTTAAAGCAATGCTTCCGCTGGAAATAGAAACTAATAATTTTTATCACTACATGCGGCTGGGCGTTTTTTATCGCAGCCTTACACCATACAAACAAGTAAGTGAACTACTCGCCGGCACTTTCCTTAGTATTGATTGTAACAACCTTACAGTAAAAGAAAAGCGATGGTTTGATATCAGGAACCACTACCTGCAAAACAACAAGGATACCTTTCAACAAAGCCTGGAAAAGACCGATCATTTTTTAAAACTGGCTGTTAAAAGAAGGATCGATTCCAGCGACCTGGAAGTAGGTTGTTTTTTGAGTGGCGGCATAGACAGCGGTTTGGTTACTGCCATAGCGAGTGAACATAAAAATAAACTGAAAACATTCACCGTTTCTTTTGATGGAGAATACGATGAAGCCCCATTGGCAAAACTTGTAGCAGAAAAATATAATACAGACCATACGGAGATCAGGATATCTTTCAGCAATATTAAAAATGATGTAGAGCAGATATTGAGTAATTACGGAGAGCCATTTTTTGATAGTTCTGCCATTCCATCTTACTACGTAAGCAGAGAAGCAAAGAAACATGTTACAGTTGTACTTAATGGTGATGGTGCCGATGAATTATTTGGAGGGTATAGGCGCTATGTTCCGTTTTCTAAGTTCGACTTTTTTAAAAGGAATTTGCTGATACGTAAATCCGCAGGTCTTATCAGAAGTGTGTTGCCGATGCCGTCTAACAAAAAATCGTCTTACAATTACCTTTACCGGCTTGCTTCGCTTGCATCTAAATCCAGCCTGGAGATCTATTTATCCGCAGGGCTTGATATAATAGAAGATTATGAAAGTAACATCATCCAGCCGCCGGTTGACTACCTGGCAAAGATGCGTACAGACTTTAACGTTGTTACTTCCTCACCCATGTCGGGGTTAAAAAAGATAATGAACCTTGATTTTGATACAAACCTTTTCAGCGACCTGCTGGTAAAAATGGATATTGCGACCATGGCCAATTCTTTGGAAGGCAGAAGCCCGTTCATGAGTAAAGAACTTTTGGAATATGTACCAGGAATAAACGATAGTTTTAAGATACATGGCAGCACTACAAAATACCTGCTTCGTACATTGGCCAAACAGTACCTTCCTGAAACGCTTATCAACCAGCCCAAGCGGGGTTTTGAAATTCCTTTAAAGCATTGGGTTAACAACGAATTGAAAGATATGATCCATGATTATATTTCATCGCCGGGCGCCTTTAACAGAAATATTATTGAGTACGGCTTTACTGAGAAACTATTGAATAACAGTATCAATGTGCCTGCCGAGAAAAGAGCCAAGATACTGTGGACGATCTTTTGCATGGAAGTTTGGTACAATAAAGTTTATCTGAACAAGTAATATAGCATGGCAAAAACGATCATAAGAATTACTACGGTGCCGATGGCTTTCAAAGTATTACTGGCAGCACAACCAAAATTTATGCGTGAGCATGGTTTTAATGTGATCATGGTTAGTGCTGATGGAATTGAAAGGAACGATGTAATAGAGGCAGAGCAATGCGAACACCTCATTGTGCCTATGACAAGGAAGATCACTCCATTACAGGATTTAAAATGCTTTTTCCAGTTAAGAAAGATCATCAAAAAATATAAGCCGGATATTGTTCATTCCCATACGCCAAAGGCAGGCCTGCTGGGCATGATGGCGGCGGCATCTGCCGGTGTAAAAGTGAGGATTCATACCGTAGCCGGGTTGCCCCTGATGATTGAAACAGGTTTTAAAAGAAGATTATTGATGTTTACCGAGTGGGTTACTTATCGCTGCGCAACAACAGTTTGGCCAAACAGTAATTCGATGAAAGATTTTATTGCGGGTAATAGATTGGCCGGGAATGAGAAATTAAAAGTGATAGGGAATGGTTCCAGCAATGGTGTAAACCTTGAACGGTATTCCAAAGAAAACCTGCTACCGCAAAAGCTGCAAGTGGTAAGAGAACAACTTACCGATTTTGATGGCAGCAGGATATTGTGTGTAGGAAGAATGGTAAAGGATAAAGGCATCGAAGAACTTATCCGCGTTTTTTTAGAACTTCAGAAAACAAACAAACTACAACTGCTGTTAGTAGGGCCGTTTGAACCAACACTTGATCCCTTGTCGGCAGACAGCATGGCAATCATTTCAACAAATAAATCAATCATTCATATCAACTGGAGCGATGAAGTGGAATATTACATGGCTGTGTCGGATATCTTTGTTCATCCTTCACACCGCGAAGGTTTTCCAAATGTGATTTTACAGGCAGGTGCCATGCAACTTCCAGTTGTTTGCTCCAACATACCTGGTAATACCGATATCATTCAACATGATAAAACGGGTTTAATATTTGAAGTAAAAGACGAAACAGGTTTACATACAACTTTAAAATTTGCATTAGAAAATAAACAACGAGCAAAAGAGATTGCGAGCGAACTTTATAAAGAAATTAAATTACGATACGATCGTGAACGTATACACGAAGAAATCCTGAACAATTATAACAGCTTATTAAAAACAGATGAAATCAAATAAGAATGGTGCAGTAAGCATTTTATTTATATGCAAGGCCGATGATTATTTTTCGGTACAGGCAGCCGCTTTTATTACAGATCATTTCCCAAAGGCAACTATTATTTATAGTGCCCGGCAGCAGCCTTTTCCTGAGGACCTGTTGAATTGGGAAGGTGATCTCATTATTTCCTACCTGTCTCAATGGATCATTCCGGCAAAACTATTACAGCAAGCCAGGTTGGCTGCCCTCAATTTTCATCCGGGCCCTCCCGCTTATCCCGGTATAGGCTGTACCAATTTTGCTATCTACCAGCAGGCAGATGAATTTGGCGTAACCTGTCATCATATGGAACCGGCAGTTGATACTGGTGCAATAGTGGCGGTGCAAACTTTTCCCGTTTTTGACACAGATTCTGTTTATTCTATCACACAACGGTGCTACAGCCATATTCTGAGCATGTTCTATGATGTTTTTTATAGATTCATGAACGGCGAAGAGATCGCGGTTTCTACCCATAAATGGCTCCGCAAACCTTACCTAAGAAAAGAATTAAATGAACTTTGCCGGTTAACGCCCGATATGGACATAAAAGAAATTGAACGCAGAATTAAAGCCACCACTTACCAGCAACCATGGGCTTACATGGAAATTGGAGGCAAGATATTTAAACTTACCGAAGAAGATATCAGGTCAAAAAAATACATTAACTACCTGTAATGAGTTGTATAGCAACGAAATATTAGCAATTAAATTTATATAGTACAATAACTGCATCAGTTTTACGTTTTTTATTGGAATCCTCATCCAATATCCGTTGCTATGATACTAATAGGCTACTCCGGACATTCTTATGTTATAAACGGTATACTTAAATCAATTGGTTTAAAGGTAACCGGCTACTGCGATAACGAAGAAAAAAAATACAATCCCTTTTCATTAAAATATTTTCAGGGCGAAACGTCTGAAGTAGGGCTTAAGGCACTTACGCAGGAAGATTTTTTTATCGCCATTGGCAACAATAAGATCAGGAAAGCGGTATATAATAACCTCGCAATTCGAAACCTGTTGCCTGTAAATGCCATACACGCTACGGCCGTTATTGACGACAGTGTAAATATTGCCCCTCATGGCGTAATGATCGCTCCAAATGTTTCTATCAATGCACTTGCCCGCATCGGAATAGGTGCCATCTGCAATACCTACTCCGTTATTGAACACGAATGTATTATTGGCGACTTTGCCCACGTAGGCCCCGGTGCTGTTTTATGCGGTAATGTATCAATTGGAGAAAATAGTTTTATTGGTGCCAAATCAGTGATCAGGGAAAATATAAGCATCGGAAAAAATGTGATCGTGGGAGCAGGCTCTGTAGTAGTAAAAGATTTACCAGACAACGTTAAAGTTGTTGGCAACCCTGCCCGAATCTTAAAAAGTAAATAAATATCACTTATACCTTAACTTTGCGCCGTAAATTATTTGTTGTATGAAGGTATTAGTTACCGGAGGTGCCGGTTATATAGGCTCTGTTTTGGTAAGGCAGTTGTTAGATAAAAAATATAAAGTACGCGTACTCGACTCATTGAAATTTGGCGGCGAAGCCCTGTATGATGTAATGCTAAACCCCGATCTTGATTTTATAAAAGGGGATGTTAGAAACCAGGAAGATGTTGAAAAAGCACTGGTTGGTATTGATGCTGTTGCCCATTTAGCCGCTATCGTAGGCGACCCTGCCTGTAAAAAATATAGCGATGAAGCCCTCGAAACAAATTGGAACGCTAGTGTAGCATTATTTGAAGCAGCCGAAAAAGCAGGTGTAAAACGTTTTGTTTTTGCCAGTACATGCAGCAATTATGGGAAAATGCCCGATCCCGGTTCATTTGTAACAGAAATTTCCGAATTGAGGCCTGTGTCGCTATATGCAGAATTAAAAGTAAAATTCGAAAAATACCTGTTGGAAGAAAGAAAAAACGCTTCCATTTGCAGCACTGCACTTCGTTTTAGCACAGTGTATGGTTTTTCTCCCCGTATCCGATTCGATTTAACGGTAAATGAATTTACCCGCAATGCAACTATTAATGGCGAACAGGAGATTTGGGGAGCCCAGTTTTGGAGGCCTTATTGCCATGTAGACGACCTTGCACGTGCTGTTTTGCTGGTGCTGGAAACGCCGGATGAAAAAGTGAGGGCAAATGTTTTTAACGTAGGAACTACAGAAGAAAATTACAATAAAGGAATGATCATTGAGGAAGTTTGTAAAGTAGTGCCCAATGTAAAAGTGAATTACGTAGAAATGAACGAAGATCCCCGTGATTACCGGGTTAATTTCGATAAAATAAAAAATGAACTGGGTTATACCATCACTAAGAAAGTACCCGACGGTGTTAAGGAAATATATAAACTTTTAAAAACAGGCGTGGTTACCGATTCTTTTGCCCAAAAATTCAGGAATATTTAGTACCCCTTCAGCCAATCATGTATTACTATCTTAAAGATCCTTGTAAATCAGGATATCGTATGGTATTATACAAATACAAAGTGGTATTCGCATCAGCGGCCAGCTTTTTCTATTACCCATTTTCCCGCTACATAGTTGTTGCCGGCAGCAATTTAAAACGCTGATTTTACCTACATTTGCAACGAAAATTTTATTTATGCTGCTATTGTCGGGGCCCAATATGTGTGGCAATGAATGGAAATATGTAAAGGATTGCCTGGATACCGGATGGGTAAGCAGCGTGGGGGCCTATGTAGACCAGTTTGAAAAAATGACTGCAGATTTTGCCGGTACCCGCTATGCAGTGGCTACCAGCAGTGGTACTACAGCGCTACATATTTGCCTTATCTTAATGGGGGTAAATGAGAATGATTACGTTATTACACCTAACATAACGTTTATAGCTACCTGCAATTCCATAAAATATACAGGCGCTAATCCGATTTTTATTGACCCTGATGAGAAGAACTGGCAAATGGACCTTGATCTGCTGGAAAACTTTCTTAACGAAGAAACGGAGCAGCGGCAAAATGTTTGTCATTACAAGAAAGATGGTAAGCGAATTCCGGTGATCATGCCCGTGCATGTATTGGGAAATATGTGTGATATGGATCGGCTAATGGCATTGGCAGCAAAACATCATCTTACTGTTATTGAAGATTCTACCGAAGCTTTGGGAAGCTATTACAAAGGAAAGCATGCCGGCAGCTTTGGGTTATTGGGTACCTTCAGTTATAATGGAAATAAAATTATAACTACCGGTGGCGGAGGTATGATTGTAACCGATGATGAAACACTTGCAAAAAAAGCCAAACATCTCACTACACAAGCTAAAAGCGACCCTTTTGAATATATACACGACGAAATTGGCTATAACTACCGGCTGGTAAATGTTGCAGCAGCCATGGGTGTAGCCCAGATGGAGTTACTACCCGGGTTCCTTAAACGCAAGAAAGAGATCATCAGCTTTTACAAAAAAGAACTGGAAGGAGTGGGCGACATCAGTTTCCAGGAAGTTAGTAACGATGTAGATCCCAACTGGTGGCTGCCTACTATTAGCACCGTAAAACAAAGGGAAGTATTAAAGATATTGAACGATCATAAAATGCAAAGCCGCCCGTTTTGGGTGCCCATGAACCAGCTGCGCATGTTTAAAGAGAATATTTATTACAATAAAACAGATCGGTCTGATGCGCTTTACAAGCATTGCCTTAGTATTCCATGCTCAACAGATATTACCGATGAAGCATTAAAAAGCGTTGCCGATAAGATCAGGGAAGTGTTTGCAGTTTAAGGTGGTTAATGCTGTAAAAACTAACATCTTTAATAATGGATTATAAACTGATCTCTGGTATGTAAACAAATGTAGTATATACTAAAATAGTTGCCAGGTGCAGGTTTGATAATGGCGCTGAATCAAATCCAATAATCAGATCCGCACCGCCAGATAACATTATGTATAGTTTTATAAAACGGTTTATTGATATTACGCTTTCCCTGCTGGCTTTGCTATTGCTATCTCCTGTTTTGATTCCAATAATTGTGATCCTTCTGTTTACAGGTGAACATGAAGTTTTTTATTTTCAAAAAAGAACCGGTTACAAGAACAGGCCATTTTATATATGGAAGTTTGCTACTATGCTTAAAAACAGCCCCAATATCGGAACGGGCGAAATAACCCTCAGGAATGATCCAAGAGTTACCTGGTTTGGTAAATTCCTGCGAATTACCAAGCTGAATGAAATTCCACAGATCATTAATGTTTTAAAAGGAGATATGAGCATTGTAGGGCCAAGGCCACTGCTGGAAATAAGTTTTAATTTATATTCCCCGGAAGTTAGGAATACTATCTACAACGCCAGGCCCGGAATAACCGGTATTGGTTCACTCATCTTCCGCGACGAGGAAAAGCTATTGTCTGAAGCCAGCGATCCGCGGCTGATGTATGTATCAATTTTTCCTTACAAAGCGGCTCTGGAGCTATGGTACCAGCAACACGCCTCTTTGTACACTGATACCATGATCATATTCTTAACCGCCTGGTCCATTGTGTTCCCCAATAACCAAATGATACAACGAATTTTTAAAGACCTTCCTGTGCGGCCATTGCCAGTTATTTAAATTTTGTTTATTGTTTTACAGCTGATTTTAAACATTTTGTATAAAAGTTTGTAATATTGTTATAATAACACTTACGGCAAAATGAATTTATTTACAATTAAAGATCTCGAGAATTTATCTGGTATAAAAGCCCATACACTTCGCATCTGGGAACAACGATATAGCTTTTTAAAGCCAAGCCGCACCTTTACCAATATCCGCTACTATAGTAATGAGGAACTAAAAACGATCCTCAATATCGCTTTATTAAATAAGTATGGTTACAAGATTTCTCATATCGATAAAATGAATGCAGCGGAGATTGGTGAAAAGATACTCTCTTTAAGCCAGTCGGAAGCACAGCAGGAAAGAATCGTAAATGATATGATCCGGCACATGGTGGATATGAATATAGAAGCATTTGAATCAACCTTAACCACCTACATTCTTGCCAGAGGTATCGAAAGAACCATCACTCAGATCATCTTTCCATTTATGGAAAAAATAGGGGTACTTTGGGTTACCAATCATATAAACCCTGCCCAGGAGCACCTGGTAACAAATATTATCCGCCAAAAACTGCTGGTAGGAATAGATGGTGTTTCTGCCCTGTTTAAAATACAAAAATCGGTATTGCTTTTTCTTCCCGAGGGTGAATACCATGAACTGGGTTTATTATTCATGTACTTTATGCTTAAAAGCAGGGGTGTTACCGTTTATTACCTGGGTAGCAATGTGCCATTAAGCGATATCGACTACGTGGTAAAATTGAAGAAACCTGATTATATCTACACTCATCTAACCACTGTTGGCCAAAATTTTAATTTCAATAAATTCTTACTTACCATAGGGAAAAAGTTCAGCCACATGCCGGTGATCATATCCGGGTTAATTACTCATACCATCGAAAAAAAGATACATCCCCCTATTATTTTCAAAAAGTCGTTCGCCGAAGCCATGGAGTTTGTCTCAACTCTAAAA
Organism: Ferruginibacter sp.; assembly: GCA_031411955.1. Lineage (GTDB taxonomy): Bacteria > Bacteroidota > Bacteroidia > Chitinophagales > Chitinophagaceae > Ferruginibacter. The sequence goes on along the minus strand of JANOCC010000030.1, from coordinate 21,689 downwards.
TAAACTCCCATCTAAAAAAAAATTAACATATTTCTTTTGGAGGAGAAAAAATATTGTTTAACTTTATGCCTTCAAACATTAAACAACAAATTATGTCTACCATCGAATTCAACGATTTATTAGTTAATAATTCAGATTTTTTAAAAGTGTTTGCATTCACACTTACAAAAGACAATGAATCGGCTAAAGACCTGATGCAGGAAACTTTGTACAAGGCTCTTGCCAACAAAGAAAAGTACAATGTGGGTACTAATGTGAAAGCATGGATGTACACCATTATGCGAAACATCTTTATTAATAACTACAGAAGAAAGGCGAGGCAGCAAACAATATTTGACAACAGCCCGAACGATTTTTTGCTGAACCATGCTCAAACCGCTGTGCCCAATGCTGCAGAGGTAAATATGAGGTTAAAGGATATGCAATCTGTAATGCACAAATTGCCAGATATCTTCAGGCATCCGTTTCAAATGTATTTCGAAGGATATAAGTATAATGAAATTGCGGAATCTTTAAACGAACCGTTAGGAACCATAAAGAGCAGAATTCACTTTGCCAGAAAATTATTAAAAGAGCAAATGACAAGATTTTAATAATTTTATTGAGCCTGATGAACAGATCAGTAAAATTATCCGGGAGATAACAGAATGAAAAAAGTAGTAGTAATTGGAAGTGGATTTGCGGGAATGTCGGCAGCGTCTTTTATGGCTAAAGCCGGATGGGATGTAACAATTTTAGAAAAACACAATATGCCTGGTGGACGAGGCCGCCGGTTTAAGGCAGATGGCTTCACGTTTGATATGGGCCCAAGCTGGTACTGGATGCCGGATATTTTTGAGCGGTATTTTAATTCCTTTGGTAAAAAAGTGTCGGATTATTACGAATTAAAAAGGCTTGATCCTTCTTACAGGGTTTATTACCCGGATGGGCCAATGGATATTCCTGCCGATTATGGCCAGCTCAAAAATTTATTTGACAGCATAGAAAAGGGAAGCGGAGAAAAGCTGGATGCGTTTATGAAGGAAGCCGCATTTAAATACGAGGTTGGTGTAAAGAAATTGGTTTTCAAACCTGGAAGGTCTCTCTCAGAATTTTTAGATCCGGAACTGGCAAGTGGAGTTTTAAAGCTGGATGTTTTTACCTCAATGAAAAAACATGTAAGCAGGTACTTTAAACACCCAAAGCTGGTAAAATTGATGGAATTTCCGGTATTGTTCCTGGGAGCCCTCGCAGCACATATTCCTGCTTTATATAGCCTCATGAATTATGCTGATATCAAACTTGGTACCTGGTATCCTAACGGAGGCATGTACCATATAGCAGATGCCATGTATGAACTCGCAAAAGAGCTGGGCGTTAAATTTGAATTTGAAAATGATGTAGCAAGTATTTCGGTTCATAATAATAGGGCAACAGGAGTAGTAACAAAGGCCAGTGTAACATATGAGGCCGACGTAGTGATAGGTGCAGCAGATTACCATTTTATTGAAACCAAACTGTTAACAGAAAATAGCAGATCATATTCTACTGCATATTGGCAGAGCAGAGTAATGGCGCCATCCTGTTTGTTGTATTATATCGGGCTCAATAAAAAAATAAAGAACATTACCCATCATTCATTATTTTTTGATGTGGATTTTGATCAGCATGGCAGAGAGATCTATGAAAAACCACAGTGGCCAACAGCGCCACTTTTTTATGTGGGAGTGCCCTCTGTTACTGATGATTCTGTTGCTCCAGAAGATTGCGAGAATCTTTTTTTTCTGATACCCGTTGCGGCAGGTTTATCAGCAGACACAGAAGAATTGAGAGAACATTATTTTAACAATATTGTTAAGAGATATGAACAACATACCGGCCAGCCTGTTGTTGATGCGATAATATATAAAAAAACATATGCCGTTGCTGACTTTATTAATGACTATAATGCCTTTAAGGGGAATGCCTATGGCCTGGCAAATACCTTAAAGCAAACGGCAATATTAAAGCCGTCTTTGAAAAGTAAAAAAGTAAAGAATCTTTTTTATGCAGGGCAACTTACAGTTCCGGGGCCTGGAGTTCCGCCTTCGTTGATCAGCGGTGAAGTAGTAGCCGGGGAAATATTAAAAGAATTTAATAACAGGTAAAATTGCTTACCTTATATTAAATAGTTAATTCACAAATAAAGGAATAGTTTAAAATGCAGCTTACATGATCAAACTTTTTCACGATCTTAGCCAGCAGTGCAGCCGGTTAACCACCGAAAAATATAGTACTTCCTTTAATAGTGCTATTAGATTGTTGCATATGGATCTCCGTACGCCGGTGTATAATATTTATGGTTTTGTCAGGTTTGCTGATGAGATAGTAGACAGCTTCCATGATCATGATAAAGCCTTGCTGTTAGCAGAGTTTAAACGGGCTACCTACGATGCCATTGAAAGAAAAATAAGCTTAAACCCGATTCTGCACAGTTTTCAGATCACTGTCAATAAATATGGTATTGACCACAGCCTGATAGAATCTTTCTTCCATTCCATGGAATCTGATCTTTCCAACAGCCAATATAACGTTCAGGGATATGAGCAATATATTTATGGAAGTGCAGAAGTTGTTGGTTTGATGTGCATGTATGTGTTTTGCGAAGGGGATAAAGAAGTATATAGCAAATTGAAGCCGGCAGCGCAATCCTTAGGAGCCGCGTTTCAAAAAGTTAATTTTCTGCGGGATGTAAAAGCCGATTTTCAACAATTACACCGTACCTATTTTCCGGGTGCTGATTTTAATAATTTTACCCCGGAGATGAAGAATGAGATAGAAGCAGATATAGCCCGCGATTTTGAAAACGCTTATCAAGGTATACTTCAGCTACCGGTGAAAGCAAGGTTTGGAGTGTACGTAGCCTATAAATATTATCTTAGTTTGTTTAAAAAAATAAAAAGGGCAAGGCCTGCTTTGTTGCTGGAAGACAGGATACGTATTCCAAATTATTCAAAGGCTTTTATTTTGATGAGAGCAGGGTTGAGAAGCCAGTTAAATATATTATAGTTTAAAAATAGCAATAAATCATTTGTATTGTCGCAGGTAATTTTAGTGAATAGCAACAACGAGCCTATCGGGGAAATGGAAAAGATGGAAGTGCATGAAAAAGGCCTCTTACACAGGGCATTCAGTGTTTTTATTTTTAATGATCACGGGGAAATGCTGCTTCAGCAAAGAGCACAACATAAATATCATAGTGCACAGCTGTGGACGAATGCCTGCTGCAGCCATCCAATGCCGGGAGAAGAAACCGAAGCAGCCGCTCACCGCAGGCTACAGGAAGAAATGGGTTTTGATACAGTTCTTACAGAAGTTTTTAGCTTTACCTATCAATCAGCTTTCGACAACGGACTAACAGAACATGAATTTGATCACGTATTCACCGGGGTATATGATGGAGTTGTAATGCCCGATCCTGAGGAAGTGAAAGATCATTGTTTTATGAAAATGGAAGATATAAGTAAACAAATACAGCTTTCTCCCCAAAATTATACTTCATGGTTTAAAATTGCTTTTCCAAAACTGGAAGTTTATCTTGCATCAAAATAGCTGATGCAGGTATTTGTTATAATCCCAACATCTAATTCCCGTCTTTTTTAATGTATTCAAAAAATGCAATTGTAATAGGAACTGGCGTGGCGGGTTTGGCTGCCGCTACAAGGCTTGCGTTGCTTGGATTTAAGGTTACTGTATTTGAATCCAATGACCGGCCCGGCGGAAAACTAACCATGTTTGAAAAAGACGGTTACCGGTTTGATGCCGGTCCATCTTTATTTACACAGCCGGCCAATATAGAAGAGCTTTTTGCACTTGCAAATGAGCCTATCACTGATTATTTTAATTATAGTCCGGTTGATATCGCCTGCAAATATTTTTTTGAAAACGGAAAAGTGATCAATGCCTTTACCGGCAAAGAACTTTTTGCACAGGAGATGCAGGAGAAAACCGGCGATAACAGTAAAATGATACTGCAGTACCTTGCCAAATCTGAAAAATTATATAAAAACATCGGGGAAATATTTCTAAACTTCTCCTTGCATAAATCAGCAACCTGGATAAACCGGCGTGTACTTAAGGCGCTCGGTTCTTTAAAATTACCTTACCTTTTTACCGATCTCAACCGGTACAATAACCGTCAATTTAAATCAGCAGAAGCGGTTCAATTGTTTAACAGGTATGCAACTTACAATGGCAGCAATCCATACAAAGCTCCCGGCATGTTGAGCGTAATTCCTCACCTGGAGTATAACCAGGGCGTTTTCTATCCTGCCGGAGGGATGATCAGTATAACAAACGCATTATATAAACTGGCAATAAAAAAGGGTGTTGAGTTTCGGTTTAATACTTCAGTAAAAAGTATCATTCATAACGAGGGCAAAGTTGCGGGAGTAGTGGTAAATGAAGAAAATATTTATGCACCCGTTGTTGTTAGTAATGCTGATATTTATTTCATTTATAAAAACCTGCTCAATTTGCCTCTTAAGGCAAAAAAAGTATTGAAGCAGGAAAGAAGCAGCAGTGCATTGATTTTTTATTGGGGAATTAATCGCTCTTTCCCGGAAATGGAATTGCATAATATTTTCTTTTCTGAAAATTATCCTGCAGAGTTTGATTCGATATTTAATAAGGCAGATTTTTACAAGGATCCAACAGTGTATGTTAATATTACTTCCAAAATGGAAGATGGGCATGCACCTGCAGGAAAGGAGAACTGGTTTGTAATGATCAATGCACCAGCTAATGTGGGCCAGGATTGGGAGAAATTTAAATACGAAGCCCGGGTGCGGATAATCGATAAATTAAGCCGCCTGCTTAAAACAGATATTGCTGCTTTAATTGAAACGGAGGAAATACTTGATCCGGTGATGATCGAACAGAAAACCGGAAGTTATAAGGGATCTTTGTATGGTACCAGTTCCAATTCAAAGCTTGCTGCTTTTTTCAGGCATCCTAACTTTACCGGTTATATAAAAGGATTGTATTTTTGCGGAGGAAGTGTTCATCCGGGTGGCGGTATCCCATTGTGTTTTAAGAGTGCCATGATTGCAACAACACTAATTGGCAAAGATTTTAAGAAAGCTCATCATTAAATAAAACTTTTATCATTTCAGAAACAGACATAGTATCTAAACCGGGCCTAAGCAAAATTCAGGTAGCAACTTTTATTGCTATACTTTTTCATACAATCGGTTTGGTTGGCATACTTTTTTTTGACCGCAATTTTTTTATTCGCACCACTCCCATCAATTTACTGCTCATGTTTTTGTTGCTGGTATATACACAGCGCAGTATCAACATCCGGTTTTTGATCTTCGCCATCTGCTGCATAGTGGTTGGGATTACTGTAGAGATCATTGGTACAAAAACAGGATTGCTTTTTGGGGAATATAGTTATGGAAGCGTATTAGGGCCAACTATTGAGCAAGTTCCCTATATCATTGGTATTAACTGGTTCATAGTTATTTATTGTGCAGGCATCAGTATTCATACGATGCTAAATAGGATTCTTGATAAGCTGTCTGAGCAAACCGATAGTCCGAGAAAGGGGTTGCAGGCACTTTCAATCATCGCTGATGGTGCTACTGTGGCAGTATTGTTTGATTGGCTGATTGAGCCCGTAGCAGTAAAACTCGGTTACTGGCAATGGGCAGGAAAAGGAGATATTCCCTTTTATAACTATTTGTGCTGGTTTGTAGTTAGCGCTTTGTTATTAAGCGTATTTCATTTTTCACCTTTCAGTAAAAATAACAAATTCGCAGTAAATTTGTTATTGATTCAATCAATGTTTTTCCTGTTATTAAGAACTTTTTTATGAGCGGGTTTATTTTTTTATTAATTACTCTCAGTACTTTTTTCCTTATGGAAGGAATCACATGGCTTACGCATCGGTTTGTTATGCATGGTTTTTTATGGTACCTGCACGAAGATCATCACCAGCCCAGACCCGGGGTTTTTGAAAAGAATGATGCTTTCTTTTTGATATTTGCCATTCCAAGTTGGCTAAGTATCCAGTATGGTTTACAATACCGGCTATACTGGTTAGCAGCAATTGGTTTTGGTATTGCCATGTATGGTTTTGCCTATTTCCTGGTTCACGATGTAATCATTCATCAGCGGTTTAAATGGTTTACAAGGAGCAAAAATGTATATGTTCGCACCATACGCTGGGCACACAAAATGCATCATAAAAATACTGGGAAGCACAATAGTGAAAGTTTTGGAATGTTATTCGTTGCGAAGAAGTATTGGCAAAAGGTACTGGCAGACAGGGAACGGGCAAAGTGTATGTAGTTGATAATACTGCAGTAGAATTATTCAATGCTGATCAACCCAAAGTTACAAGCGCCTGTTTTAACAGCTAACACATTTAAAATTTCATTCTTATCTCTACTCACTACTCATATTTTCTTATACTTGCAGGATCTCTGGCTGGTCCGCTATTGCTTAGTTTTGATAAGAAAGTTGCTTTCTATAAGAAGTGGAAATTTCTTTTTCCCGCCATGCTTATTCCTGCTGTGATTTATATTTGTTGGGATATTTTTTTTACACATATTGCTGTCTGGAGTTTTAACCCTCAATTTATTATCGGGCTTAATTTATTTAACCTTCCGATAGAAGAAGTACTTTTCTTTTTTGTAGTTCCCTATTGCTGCGTATTTATTTACGAGTGTATCCGTTGCTATTTTCCGTTGATGAAGGATACCAAAGCTGCCTCTCTATTTCTTATAGGAGTTGGGGCCATTTTATTCTTAACAGGATTGTTGTTTTTTGATAGAAATTATACTGGTTATACTTTTCTGTTTACAGGATCGTTTATTGCCATATTCTTTTTGCTCAGAAAATATTTTGTTCATTTTCATGTTGCTGCTTTCCTCGTAGCTTTCCTTATAAGCCTGATTCCTTTCTTATTGGTAAATGGGCTACTAACTGCTATGCCTGTTGTGCTATATAATAATAATGAAAACCTGGGCATCCGGATTTATACCATACCTTTTGAGGATGTATTTTACGGCATGCTTTTACTTATGCTCAATATTGCCGGATATGAGAGGTTAAGGCATAAGAAGTGAAGATTCTAATGCAGGTAACCAACCTGACTTTCAGGAACCGCTCTTTTCTTACAATCTGCACAGTCATTACAATTCCCTGCTCACTACTCTATTATTCCCGTTCAGCCACATTCACTTCCTTTCAAAGAAAAGCCCCATTACTTTTATTACAGATCTGTAAGAGTAACGGAAGGCCTGGTACTTTACTGAATAGCTGATATCGTTCATTCCTTTGATTGATTTGTCTCATACGTAGAATTGAATCATTTAGATAACTTAATGTTTGATTTTTCAATACCTGTATGAAGGTTTACATGGTTTTAATTGCCATCACTAAAAGTTTAAATTAACAACATCATGAAAAATTTAATTCCTTTATTAACATGCTTTCTTGTATCAGTTTTTAATACTGCAATAGCACAGTATTCTACAGATTGGATAAGGTCAGCTGATAATTATCAAAAAACCGGCACCACAATCGCCAGGGATACTTCAGATAACGTGATTGTTGCAGGCTACATACAAAGCAATAATATTTATACCAGGAAGTACAACAAATTTGGTGTGTTGCAGTGGGAGAAAACTTCCACATCTGGCATTGCAAGCAACTATGAAAAGGCTGTTTGGGTAACAACTGATAAGAATAATAATGTTTTTGTAATTGGCTACAGGTATGCCAATTCATCCCGCCGCGAATATCCAAATGCTGTTGTGGTTTTGAAGTATAATGCAACAGGATTGCTTCAATGGAAAAATAGCCTGCCGGTATCTGTACTTGTTGGTAGTTTTTCCAATGGATTAAATGTGAGAGGCGAAGTTGATAATAATGGCAATCTTTATGTAGGAACTGCAGCTGCCAATCCCTCCGGATTTACACTTTATAAGTTTAATTCAGCAGGAACACTACTATTTACCAGGTCTAATACTGCTAATGCACCAAGATCATTTTCCGCTTTGCGACTGAAAGGGAATAAGGTAGTTTTAACTGGCAGTTCGGGAAATTTGAGTGCCGCTCCGGTAATTGCCTGGGATCTGAATGGTAATTTATTATGGACAGCTTCCTTTACAGGCAGAGGCGGTGCAGATGTAGAAGTTGATGGAAGTGGTAATGTTTACCTGCTTAGTTCTTACGCAAACCAGGTTACGGCCATTAGTGGAGAAGATATGCTGATATACAAGTTGAGTGCAACCGGTACATTATTATGGACAAAGAAATATGATTTTGGCGGGCAGGATTATCCTGCAAGACTTACTTCCGTGTTAAACAAGATCAGTATAATTGGATATGGATCAATCAATGCTTCATATTTTGATTGGATAACCTTTCAGGTAAGTACAGGCGGCTCGCTGTTATGGAACGCCCGATACAATGGTACGCCTGGAAATGATGAACTTCCTGCTTTTATTGCAGCAAAAGCTAATGGAGAAGTTTTTGTAACAGGAAAAGGCGGCCCGGAAGTAATCAGTGCTACCGGCTCTTCTTTCCTGAGGTTCATTACATTGAAATACAGTAATACCGGCACTACTAAATGGGTTGATTCGGTGAATATTTATGGAGGATTTGGAGTTTCATGTACACTTGCAAAAGACAGCAGTCTTTTTGTTCTTAGTCAGGCAAACATGACGGCATACCATTTCCTCGATCAAGCGGCAACGGGTACTTGCAATATTCCTACCGGGTTAACTGCGGTTACGGTTGCTGCTAACAGTGCTACTTTTTCATGGTCGGCTGTACCGGGTGCTAATTTATACCACCTGCGTTATAAAACGGCTACCACTTCAAACTGGACTGTTCTATCAACCGCATCAACATCTATTAACCTTACGGGACTAACTGCGGGAACGTTGTATAATTATGCTGTTGAAACTGTATGTAGCAGCGGCCCATCTGGTTATGGCACAACCCAAACTATTACTACTACCGGAACCGGGTACTGCACCAGCAACGGACAAAGCACTGCACAGGAATATTTGAACCTGGTTTGGTTAAATGGAAGTATTCAGTTTAATACTAATAACAATGGATACGGCGATTATACCAATATTACTTTTCCAATGGCGCAGGGTTCTTATATAAATGGGTACTTATCCGGGCTTGTACCTTATCCGGAATTTGAAAACTATTATATCTGGATTGACTACAATCACGACAATGATTTTAACGATCCGGGAGAGTTAGTATTTAATACTTATACTGATTTCTCCGGGTATATTGCTGTGAATTTTACTGTGCCTACTTCAGCAGCATTGGGTTCAACCAGGATGAGAATTATCATGAAGAGTGGCAATCCCCCAATTCCATGCGGTAGTTATCCAAGAGGAGAAACAGAAGATTACACTGTGTTAATAGGTCCGCCGGCAGCAACTAAAGGTAATATTCCGGAAGAAAATATTATCGCTAATGTAGCATTTCCAGTTTTGAAAATATTCCCTAATCCTTTTGCAGATAAAATTTCAATCCGGTTGCCTGTAATGAATATGAGCTCAATTGCAACAGTATTTGACGCAGCCGGAAAAAGCTTTGGTAGTTTCCGGCTAAGTAACCTGCAAAATGAAATAGATCTTTCTACCTTAAGAACAGGTATTTATTTTATAAAGATCATTCAAAATAACAGGGTTATACATACAAGCAGGATCATAAAAGCACGATAAAAAAAATTAACGAAGTTGGCGGAACTGAATTTACAAATCAGATCCGCCGATTTTTTATTTTACTTCAAATAATTCTTCCCACCTGGTAGTGTAACGGGGACTTCGCATTTCCATGCGCATTTTCCAGTTTCGTTTTGTACCTGCTGCAGCAAATTTGATAATATCATCCCGCATGGAAAAATTTACATTATCAAGCATATCCATTAACATTCGTTTACCACTGTTTCTTCCTGGTACAAATAAATTCCCTTGTATGGTTTCATCGGGTACAAGGCCGGTTAGCATCACGCCCGCTTTTTTATATTCTTTCCCTTGTTCAAATAAAGTATCAACCAGCTGTACTGCAGGTTTTATGAGCTCGTGGGTACTGGAAGTAGCTAACGGAAGTGTTACGTAACTGCTTCGTGTTGCTCCATGCCTGAAATCAACCTGGTGGCTTTCTTGCTTTGCAACAACAAAAACACTGATGGTACTGGCAGCACTTCTTTGTCGCCTTAATTTTTCTGCAGCTTTGGATGTGTAAGTAGCTACTGCTTCTTTGATATCGTGAATATTATTTACCGTATGTCCAAACATCCTGGTAGTTGCGATCATTTTTTTTACGGTCAGTTCTTTTTCCATTTCATTGCAGGAATCACCTTGCAATTCTTTTAATAACCGGATACCAATAACTCCACCTAAATTTTTTTCAGCCCAAAAAACTGTTTTTTTTGAAAGATCGTAGGCCGTAAATACGGCAAACATGTCAGTTAATTTTTTTGCATACTGCCTTCCAATGCCCCACACTTCATTGATGGGTGTATTTTGTAAGGCTTCTGCTATTTTCTCCCTGCTATCCAGCACTACTACACATTGGGTTGCTGTTTTATTTTTTTTGGCAAGGTGGTTTGCCACTTTTGAAAGTACTTTGGTTGGTGCCACACCAATTGATACTTTTATGCCAGTCCACATTTCAACAGTTTCCCTGATCCCGAGTGCCATTTCAAAAAAATTCCCATTGCCAAATTCCTCCAGGTTTAAAAAAGCCTCATCAACCGAATAAACTTCTACATTTTCTTTTCCGAGTATCATGCGAAGTGTTTCCATAACCCTCCAGCTTAGATCACCATAGAGATTATAATTTGAAGAGAATGTTGCTACATTGTGTTGCTCAATAAGAGGTTTTGCAAGGAAATATGGCCCGGCCATTTGCACACCCAGTTTTTTTGCTTCATCAGTTCTGGATATTATACAACCATCATTGTTACTTAGCACTACAACCGGTTTGTTGTCCAGCGCCGGCCTGAACAACCTTTCGCAGGAACAATAGAAACTGTTACAATCTATAATAGCTTTCATAATATTATTTTCCGTGGCCAAAACTGAAAAAATCAAACACTTTTAATAATGTAGGTTACTACGCCCCAGATTTGCAGATCGTTAAATTCGCTCACATCAATAGGCGATAGTTTAGCCGTTTCCGGTATGAGCCTCATTTTGTTCAGCGTTTTTTCCAGCCTGCGTATCAGCATCTCACCATCTATCACAGCAATAACAATTTTACCACTTTGGGCTTTAATGCTTCTATCTACTATAACGGTATCGCCGTTGCTTATTCCTGCATTGATCATGCTGTTGCCGGTTACCCGCATAAAGAAAGTGGCCGGCTTATTCCTGATCAATTGTTCATTAAGGTCTATCCCTCTTTCCATATAATCGTCGGCGGCAGCACCAAAACCGGTGGCGTTGGCAGTGGGTACCTGCTGTTGGGTAAAACGCTTGCTGCCATTATAGCCGGAGGATAAAAAATTTTCAACTTCCATATAAATAAATTTTACAAAAACTAAAATGTTTAGTAAATTTATGCTAAAATGTTTCGCAATAAAATTTTTTTATCTAAAAAAAATGGTTATGAAAAATACCGTAAATACTTTGCCAGGCTACAAGATCGTTGAGTATTCGATTGTTTTAAATCCGCATGAGGAATTGCGAAATAAGATCATGGAAGTTAAGCAGCATTTTCATAATATTTATAAGAATGCCTTTGCTCTATATAGTAAGCCGCAGGTTATCCTGGCCACTTTCTCACAGTATGAGATGTTTGAAGAACGCATTATAAACAGGCTTAAAACGATTGCAATGGGTTTCCATCCGGTAAAAGTAGAATTGAAAGATTTTGGAAGTTTTCCAAGCCACACAATTTTCATTAACATAACTTCTAAACTGCCTTTGCAGGAACTAACCAAACAGATAAGAACAGAAGCGCAAAGATTGATGAAAATGGATGCAGACAATAAGCCTCATTTTATTTTAGAGCCGCATATCAGTATTGCCAGAAAACTTTTACCCTGGCAATACGAGCAGGGATGGCTGGAGTATAGCCATAAGCATTTTACAGGCCGGTTCATTGCCGATGCTATGTTGTTATTCAAAAGGCCTGCCGGTTCTTTAAAATACCAGGTTGCGGGGCGGTATGAGTTTCAAAATTTACTGGTCACAACTAAACAGGGAGATCTGTTTGGTTGATCTACATCAATTTTTTATTAAAAAACGATTATAGCTTCAGTTCATCGGTTTAGTAATTACAAATAGAAAGTGACATTCTTATTTTCTCATTTTTTAACTCCGGTATTTTCCTTAATTCGGATACAAAAAATGGCTATTCATGTAAAATGAAATAATATTTTATCAATTAGTGGAGAAGCATGATAAAAAGATTGTAACAGCTATGTATCAATAACTACAGTTGCCTGTGTTTGGGTAATTAAAATATTAGTAACATTATGGAGGATAAACTTAAGCAGGATCATCATAAAGTGAGCGCCAGTAGCCAGGATGAAAAAACGCAATACCATCATGGGCGGGGAGCTCAGTTTAATTATAAGAACAGGTTTATTAAAAATGAAACAACCAGGGAAAATGCAGAAGCAATAGATGACTGGGAAGAAACGAATGTGGCTACGCAGTACATTGAACAGCAATCTAAATCTATTGTAAATAAAGTGGAAATTAAAGATGTTGGCATGAGTTACAGCATGAATCCCTATGCCGGCTGCGAGCATGGCTGCATTTATTGTTATGCACGTAATGTTCATGAATACTGGGGTTACAGTGCCGGTATCGATTTTGAACAGAAAATACTGGTTAAAAAAAATGCGCCGCAATTGCTCCGAAAATTTCTGTTGCATCCCAAATGGCAATGTGCTCCCATTATGCTTAGCGGCAATACTGATTGCTACCAGCCTGCCGAACAAAAATACCGCCTCACCAGGGCGTTGCTGGAAGTATGTAATGAATTCAATCAGCCGGTTGGGATCCTTACAAAAAATTCATGGATATTGAAAGATAAGGATGTGTTGCAGGAAATGGCAAAGAAGCGGCTGGTATCTGCCATGGTTTCCATTACATCTTTTAATGAAGACCTGCGGCGTATCATGGAACCAAGAACAACTACCGCAAGGCAGAAGCTTAAAGTAATAGAGGAGTTAAGTAAAGCTGGGGTACGCATGGGCGTTATGATGGGGCCAATGATACCTGGCTTAAATGAACATGAAATGCAACGCATCATGAAAGCTGCTGCCGATCATGGGGCAACTTTTACAGCTTACACATTTATCAGGTTAAATGGCGCAATAAAATTTTTGTTTCATGACTGGCTTTACAAAAATTTTCCTAATCACGCCGATAAAGTATGGCACCTCATAGAGCAAAGCCATGATGGCAAAGTGAATGATTCCCGTTGGGGTGTTCGCATGCGGGGTGAAGGCGGCATAGCTGATATGGTTGCGCAACAGTATAAGAAATATGGTAAACTGTATAATATGAATGCTGAAGAATGGAGCCTTGATACCAGTATATTTCAGGTGCCTGGTGCACAGGGTAAATTATTTTAATTACTTGAATCTGTATTGAAAATTAATAAGATGCTGAAGCTGCAATGATCTTTAAACTCAAACAACAAACATGAAAGCCATTACCAAAGAATACCTCGCAGATATTATTTTCCGGGCTATCAATAAAACAATTGATACCCATCGTAATTCAAAAAAAAATGCATTTTATTACGAACCTTTTCCAACCGCTACAGATGAAGAGATACTTGATTTTATCCAATCCACACCATACTTCGATGTCAGGCTCAAAGATTTTCTGTTAGGCAACCTGGTTGATGAAACCATCATAATTAGCCAGTCCTGGGAAATTGAGTTTCTTAAAAAAACATTATCCTGGGCAGAGGGTTTTGAATGGTTACACGGCAATACTTATTTTTTAAGTGAAGCCCATATAAGCGGCATCAGGAAGCAGTCTGGCTGCCTAACATTGCCTTACTAATCACTTTTCATGAAGGTAAAGCGGCTTTTTTATTGATTAAATACCCGGTTTAAACGGGGATTAATCTCGTAAAATGAAGTGGTAAACAACTTCCGGGAGTATAATTCTAAAATTAATTTAGTGTTCTCATTGTTGATCGCTAAAATCATTTTTATGAACCCCGAGTTTGAACACTTAAATAAGAAGGACGCAATTAAGGCAGAAAACAATTTTTTAAAAATGAAAATGATGCTGGAGCGTGGTGCTCAATTTGGCGGCGGGCATCCCGATTTTTCGCCTGAAATGGAAAATCAGTTCCTGAAGAACATCATGGCAATAGAAGCACAGTTTGATGCCGGTAAGAAAATTAAACTGTATGATAAGATCGATCGCCCAACTATTTTTAAACCGGTTGCCGAAATTACAGAAGCCGAGTTAGGTTCGGCCGTAGATAGCCTCCTAAGCTGGCTTTCAGAATATAATATTTCTGTTTCAGTTGATAGCCCAAATGTTTCGCTGATGGAATTTTACCGGTTTATTACCGAGGAACTTTTTCAATTTGAGATGGATGATACAGGCGATACAGATTGGGTGAGTACTTTTTCTTATGATTCTTTTCATCCTGATCTATTGTATGAGAGTGAAACTGTTGCCATAGATGATTGTATCAGTTTAATACTGCAGAAAGAAGAAGTAGAATTTCTGGATTTTTTTGAAACAGGGAATATCCGGTTGAATAATCATTTTCCGTTGAGCATAAAACAGTTTAGTGATCATATAGATAAATTTAAATCTGCTTACAGGGATATCGCTCTCATTGATATTTCAACCATAAGTTGCCTGGCAGACGGGCCTGCATGTATAGTAAGGGGAACTTTCTGCGTGCAACTTTCTCTGTTAAACGAAAAAATAATTAAGCATGGTAAATGGCTTGTCTTACTCACTACCGATGAAGATAAATACTGCTGCATTAATACGGTGGAGATTGAAGGATTGGGCTTGTAGCTTCATTTTTTTGATCAGGGTTAAAAAATTATTTTTCCTCAGGGTTTTTAAATGATTATGTTTTTTCCTGGTCCTGTTGTAAAATTCTATTTTATAAAATTATTTTTATTACCCTGAAAGTATTGATTTTATTGAATTCTGTCGCTTTTTATCAAGCGATTTGTATGCTGATTCCAAAAAAATATTTGGATTTGTAAAAAAAATAATTTCATCTTTGTATCACAAAACAAAAATATATCAAGCATTATATGTCGCAATTTAATTTTTATATAAAAACAAAAAGTATGTTTCGCTTTCTTAGTGGCGACCATCTTTCCGGGGCATTTAGTGCTGTATCATAGAAGTTTACCAAACCAAACTGATTCACTTAGCCCCAACCAAATAGTTGGGGTTTTTTATTGATCAAAAATTTAAAGTGAAGCAATAAAAAAATATAATGAAAAAAGATAACCTTTTTGCAATGCAAGGCAGTCCATCATTTAGTATGAATGTTTCATACTCGTATAATGGTACAGCTATGCGAATGAACGAATTAAGTACAAGGCCGCGTTATAAAAAAACCTGATAGAGTCAACTCTTTTGGTTACAGCCCGGTCAGATTAAATATCTCACCGGGCTTTTTGTTTTATATCCCGGTTCAAAAGAAGGAGGATACAATGGAAATAATAGGGTTGCTACAAATACTATTTTTCCTGCTGAAGGAAATTTTAAAAGAAAATGAGGTACAGGAACTTAATTGACAATAAGAAAAAATATAAAAAATGAAAATGATCATCGTGGTATTGCTGATCCATTTCATCATGAGCTTGCCCTTTAAAATGAAAACAAAAAGGAGAACTAACCCTGCCGGTAGAATATAACACCGGCAGTGGTTTACCTGATCAAAGCGCTTTGGTGTAATTGGCAACATGCCGGTCTCATAAGCCGTAGGATCCTGGTTCGATTCCGGGAAGCGCGACAAACAGTTAGAAAAAGGACGAATAGCTCCAATGGTAGAGCATTGCGTTGAAGCCGCAACAGTACAGGTTCGAGTCCTGTTTCGTCCACAAAGCAAAAACAATGGAAAAGCAATGGAGAAAATTAAGCGGTGAAAGGCTGTTAAAGCCAATTACAGAAGAAGTAAGGTCTGCTATCGTGCGGGAACTGAAAATGGGCCACAAATTAAAAGTTTGTATAGGTACCGATAGCCAGGTTAAGCATGGCATGGTAGAATTTGCATCTGTAATTGTTTTTATCAGGAAGGGTAAGGGAGGGTTTATGTTCATACAAAATTACAGCGTGGGCATAAAGATGAGCGTTAAACAAAGGATGTTACAGGAAGTAGCTAAAAGTGTTGATATCGCGTATAGCCTTTGCCGGTTGTTTAGCGTGTATAATGTAGAGATGGAAGTGCACGCCGATATCAATACTAACCCCGTATTTAAAAGTAATGATGCATTAAAAGAAGCAATGGGCTATATAATGGGAATGGGATTTGAATTTCGAGCAAAACCTATGGCATTTGCCAGCTCAAGTTGCGCTAATAAAATAGTACAATAAAATAGGAAATAGCCTGTATTGTTCAACTGAAATTACCCATGTTCAATACAGTTCATGCTGGTATTGAGTTCTAAGCCTACACTCTTTTGATGAGAAGGTTCAAAGTTAGGTAGGACAAGGTAGAACTTGAAAGAATTAATCAGACAATAAAATAATAAATTGAAATGAAAAAGAATAAAACAGTAGAAACCACCATTCCTTTATCGGCCCACAGCTACCTGGAATGCAAAGCGCTCTACATATACCTGTATGATGAGATACCTTGCCTGATGTGGGTAGACAAGGTGAATGTTTCTAAAGCTCTCGCATTTATAAAAAGTGAATATGCAGATGTAATCACCGCAGTTTATCAATATTCCAAACTGGAAAGAAAAAAAGGTAAGATGGTTTTTGATACCACATTTGTTTTGCTTAGGGATAACCTGTTGATAGAATTGGCCAGTGATTATTGTGAAGTTTTATATGCGGAGCCAGATTATCAAACTGCTTGCATCCTGTTGAAAGAACTGAGCCGTTTTAAAAAAATTGATAAGCAGAAAGAATTTGAGATCAACCTGATCTCGAAAGGAAATTACGGACTGGAATTAAAAGGAATGGAGATAAAAAAAACAAAGCTTGATCTTGCTTTATATTACGAAGATGAATTTTTAGCAGTTGATAAGATAATCCGAAACAGGCTTTCAAAAAAAGGAGATAAAGGTATTGTGCTGCTGCATGGACTGCCTGGTACGGGAAAAACAACTTATCTAAGGTATCTCGTTGGCAAATTGAAAAAGAAAATATTGTTTATGTCGCCTTCTATTGCAGGCAGTATATTGGATCCCGGGTTTATGGACTTATTAATTGATAACCCGGATTGCATAGTGATCATTGAAGATGCAGAGAATGTGATACTGGACAGGCGGGTTAACAGCGATTCGGCTGTATCAAATCTGCTTAATATTTCTGACGGATTGCTGTCAGATTTTTTGAGTGTACAAGTGATCTGTACTTTCAATCATCCACTCTCAATGGTAGATGAAGCATTGATGAGGAAGGGAAGGCTGATCGCTAAATATGAATTTGGAAAGCTTGGGATCATCAAAGCCCAGCGGTTAAGTGATCAATTCGGATTTGATACCGTGATAAAAGAGCCCATGACGATTGCAGCGATTGCAAATCAACATGAACAATATAATGATGTGAAAAGAGCACAGGTGATGGGATTCAGAAGAAATGAATTGCAGATGAATTAACAAGGCACAAACAGGCCTAAAAAAATTAAAAATGAGCAAATTAAAATTAACAGGAAAACAACTAAGGGCAATCGGATATCCGGAAGGCCCTGTGGTGAGCATCGCCATGCAGGTAATGTGCACACACTACAAACACCATAGCGAAGGAGATGCTTTTAAGTTATTGAAAGAAGTGCTGGCGGCACCAGGGCAGTTTACAGAACATAAGCAGCTTTCAAAAATTGCGGAGCAACTTATTTATAAACCTGCATTGGTTTCTGAAGAAATTCCTTTGAATGAAAAAGGCGTGAAGTATAATATTTTTGGTGCACAGCATATTGAAGAAACTGCATTACAGCAAATGGAAATTGCCAGTAAACTAAAAGTTACTGTAGCAGGAGCTTTGATGCCCGATGCGCATCACGGTTATGGGTTACCGATAGGAGGAGTATTGGCTACCAACAATGCTATAATTCCTTATGCTGTAGGAGTTGATATTGGTTGCAGGATGAGCCTGAGTATTTTTGATATTCCGGCCACTGAGTTGGAAAAAAAGGCCTCTTATTTTCAAAGAGAACTGGTGGCACATACTTTGTTCGGTTCAGGAAGAGATTTTAATAACAAAGAAATGCAGCATGGAAAAACTTCACACGAAGTGCTTGAAAGACGAGAGTTTGATGAGATCCCGTTCCTTAGAAATCTGCGTGCAAAGGCTGCCAACCAATTAGGAAGTAGCGGAAGTGGTAATCACTTTGTTGAATTTGGAATAGTGGAAATTAACGGGAACGAAAATTCTTTCGGTGTTCCTGCAGGAACGTACGTAGGATTGTTATCGCATAGCGGTAGCCGTGGCCTTGGTGCCATGATTGCAGCCAACTATACCCAGATAGCAAAGGAAAAAACTTTATTGCCTGCCGAAGCCAGGCATCTTGCCTGGCTGGATATGGATAGTGAAGCAGGACAAGAGTATTGGATGGCGATGAACTTAGCGGGAGACTATGCAAGCGCCTGTCATCATACTATACACCGCAAAATTGCCAACGCAATTGGTGAAAAGCCAATGGCTATGATTGAGAATCATCACAACTTTGCCTGGAAGGAAACTTTTGAAGGAAAGGAAGTGATCGTTCATCGAAAAGGTGCAACTCCTGCAGGCAAAGATGTACTCGGTATCATTCCGGGAAGTATGACGGCTCCCGGATTTATTGTAAAAGGAAAAGGGGAGATCGCAAGCCTTAATTCAGCCAGCCATGGAGCGGGTAGAAAAATGAGCAGAACCAAAGCTTTATCAAGCATTACGCAGGAAGCACTTCAAAAAGAGTTGAATACCCACGGAGTAAAATTGCTTGGTGGAGGCCTGGATGAAGCACCTTTTGCCTATAAAGATATTGAGGAGGTAATGAAAAGCCAACGGCAACTGGTAGATGTAATGGGTAAGTTTTATCCTAAAATTGTACAAATGGATGGAACAGCCCATAAAACATTTGGTAAAAAGAGGAGGCCATCATCCGGTGAAATAACAGGGGAATGATAAATAATAAAAAGAAATTTCATTTGTTATGTTATAAACGCCAATTCTTCAAACGCCTGGAAATTGTTCCGGGCGTTTTGTTTATGCACATAGGATTGTTTCGTATAATTAATTTATTTTTACCGTTAACTAATGTTTTAGCATGTTAACCATCCTGGAAGAAATAACAACACTATATACCGCTCATTTTAATCACGCACCTTTAAGTATTGAGAAACTTCCTCAAAGCGGAAGCGACAGG
This sequence comes from Ferruginibacter sp., assembly GCA_031411955.1. GTDB lineage: Bacteria > Bacteroidota > Bacteroidia > Chitinophagales > Chitinophagaceae > Ferruginibacter. The sequence continues at coordinate 2,147 of JANOCC010000030.1, read as the reverse complement.
ATGTATTTCAGACTATTTGATACAGCCAATAATTTTATTGCAACCTATAATACCAATATTGCTGAAAATAAAACCTTTATCAGTTTCAGCAAATCTTTTAAAGATGCAGGCGCACCGGTACCGGAGATATTGGCATTCAACACGGCTGAAACAATTTATATCCAGGAAGATTTTGGTGATGTATCCTTACTCAACACGCTGGAATTAAAAGGGTATGATGAAGATGTTTTTTCACTTTATCAAAAGAGTCTAAAGTCACTGGCATCGCTTCAGATAAAAGGAGACCAAAAATTAAACTACGACGATTGTATTACCAGTAAAGAGTTTGGTAAACAGGCGATACTGAGCGACCTGCTTTATTTCAAGTATTATTTTCTTGATACGTTAAAGATACCCTACGATAAAGAACAACTAATCAATGATTTTGATCAGCTTTCAAGCTACCTGGCAGATGCTGATCACAAATTTTTCATTTTCCGCGATTTTCAAAGCCGGAACATCATGGTGAAAGACAATGATGTTTTTTTTATAGATTATCAGGGTGGTATGAAGGGTGCATTGCAGTATGATGTAGCTTCCCTTTTGTGGCAGGCGAAGGCAGATCTTAGTGATCGCTGGAAAAATATGCTGCTGGAATATTATATGGCTTGTGTGGAGGAATTATTAGAAAGGCCTGTTGACCGGTTGCGGTTCGAAAGCCAATACAATGGTTATGTATTGATACGATTGTTGCAGGTGTTGGGCGCCTATGGTTTTCGCGGCCTGTTTGAAAGAAAGGCACATTTTCTTACCAGCATACCACTTGCACTAAGAAATCTGCAATGGTTCTCTAAAAATAAAAGTACCGGCATTCATTTACAGGAATTTGAAAGGTTGTTAAACCTGATCGTTGATGATAATATCATTTCCCGGTTTGAACCAATAAGAGCAACTGCTGAAACTCCATTACTCGTAAAGATCAATAGCTTCTCTTATTTAAAAACGGGATATCCAAAAGATGAAACAAAAAATGGAGGTGGATTTGTTTTTGATTGCCGTGGAATTTTAAACCCCGGAAGAATAGAAGTTTATAAAACGCAATCCGGACAAGATAAACCAGTGAAAGATTACCTGGAGCAATACACAAAAATGCCTGATTTTTTGAATAATGTATATAATATCATAGACATTGCAGTAGAGGACTACATTAAGCGAGGCTTTGATAATTTAGCCATTAATTTTGGATGTACCGGCGGGCAGCATAGAAGCGTATATGCAGCAGAGGCAGTTGCAAGGCATTTGAAGAATAAGTTTGGCGTGAAACTGGAGTTAACGCACAACAATAAAGAGAACTGGGTAAAAGCGTCTTAGCTGTACCTGATCAATATTTAACTGTTATGCTCAAAGCAATTATATTTTCTGCAGGCTTAGGTACAAGGTTTAAACCCTGGACGGATAAACATCCCAAAGCACTTGCAATTGTGAATGGGAAATCACTGCTACAGCGAAATATCGAATACCTGCAGCAGTATAATATTACTGATGTTATTGTGAATGTTCATCATTTTCCCGCACAGATCATTGATGCTATTCAAACAAACAAGGGTTGGGGTAGCAATGTGATCATAAGTGATGAAAGCAATGAAGTACTGGAAACAGGTGGCGGATTATTAAAAGCAAAACATTTACTGAATGGCCATCAGCCTTTTCTTTCATTAAACGTAGATGTACTAACAGATCTGGATATAAACAAACTGATCTCATTTCACCACGAGAAAAAATCGCTGGTATCTTTTGCAGTTACAGAAAGAACTACTTCCAGGAATATTTTGCTGGATAAAGATGGCAGGATGTGCGGCTGGAGAAATAATTCAACCGGTGAAGAAAAAATAGTTATTAGGAAGGAAGGCTTGCAACCCTTTGCCTATAGTTGTGTAGTAGTATACGAACCCGGCATATTTTCTTTAATAAAGCAACAGGGTAAATTTTCTATCATGGATACTTACCTTCAGCTTGCTGCAAATAATCTCATTGTTGGCTATAATCATACTGGCGATAAATGGGTTGATGTGGGAAAGCCTGAAAGTGTTGCGGTAGCAGAGAAATTATTCAGCTGATCTTTTATTGCTTTTTAACTTTGCCTCAAATATTCCTAAAAGCTTTTACAT